>PGZE01000003.1:0-36449 GCA_002840015.1 Gammaproteobacteria bacterium HGW-Gammaproteobacteria-2
ACACCGCCGGCGCGATTACATGCAACGCAAGCACACTCACCACAAGCCCGGCCCGGGAGAGATTTTTTCGCGTCTGTTGACAGCGGCGGCGAAATGGTGCCACGTCGAGCGCCGTTGTCGATTGCCATTGCCCTGCTGTGTACTGCGATGAGCGGACCAGCGTTGGCGCAACAGGCCACACAAAGCGAAAACGCGGCTGGAAAATCGTCAAAATCGCCGGAGTTGCTCGACCAGGTGATCGTCACGGGTACCCGCGTAGCAGGGCGTTCGCCAACCGAGTCAATGTCGCCGGTCGATGTGGTTAGCCCAGTGGATCTTGAGCGTCAGGCATCGCTGGATTTTACCGATCAATTGTCCAATTTGTTGCCGTCGTTCAATACCCAGCGTTTTCCGATTGCTGATGGCTCGGCCTTCATCCGTCCGGCTAACTTGCGCAATCTGCCGCCCGATGAAACTCTGGTGCTGGTCAACGGCAAGCGCCGCCATCGCTCGGCGCTGGTGAATTTGCAGGCGGAGCCGTTCGGCACTGTCAATCAGGGCGCGCAGGCAGTCGATTTTGGCTTGTTTCCTGCATCCGCGATTCAGCGTGTCGAGGTGCTGCGTGACGGCTCGTCGGCACAATACGGTTCCGACGCCATCGCTGGCGTGATCAACATCATTCTCAACAACAACGACGAGGGTGTAACGGTAAATAGCCAGTACGGCTCAAGCTATGAGGGTGATGGTGATCGCTTCCAAAGCTCGATCAACCTCGGCTTGCCGTTGGGGCGCGATGGCTTTTTCAACGCCACTGTCGAATATTTCGATAGCAACCACACTTCGCGCGGCAGCGCCCGCCCGGATGCGGCGGCGGTAGGTGAGGCGGTGGGCATCGAAAATGTGCCGTTCAAAGGGCTTGGTCAGCGTTGGGGCGATCCCGATGCCGATGGCATCCGTACATTCTTCAATGCCGAAGTGCCAATCAATGAATCAACCAGTGTCTACGGTTTCGGCAGCTACGCCGATGAACAGTTTGAGTCGAGCTTCTTCTACCGGACGCCGGTTGGCGTGCCGGGCGTCGGGCCGCGCGGCACTTTGTTCGTGGACAGCGACGAAGATGGGCTGCCCGATCCGGTCGCTCAGTCGATCATCGACAACATCCTGGCCTCGGGAGGCAATCCGAGTGATTTTGTCACCGCTGATCCGAATAGCCCATCCGGGTTCGTTGCCCTGAATCCGATTTTTGCCTTGTTCCCCGGTGGCTACACACCAACCTTTGGCGCCGACATCGAAGATTATGAAGGGGTGTTCGGCGCGCGTGGCGAACTTGACTCGGGCTTGCGTTGGGACATCAGTGGCCGCTATGGCCAGAACCAGATCATTTACAATCTCGTTAATTCGATCAATCCCAGCCTCGGCATCAACAGCCCGCTCAATTTCAAGCCGGGCAAGCTGGAACAGCGCGAGCGCGGTATCAACGCCGATTTCGTGTACCCGATGGAAACGGGCCTGTTCGCCGCACCGTTGAACGTCGCGTTTGGTGGTGAGTGGCGGCGTGAGATTTATGCCATTGGCACCGGTGATCCGGCCTCGTTCGAGAGCGGCCCCACCGCCGCCTTGTTTGGTGTCGGTTCCGATGGCTTTCAGGGCGATTCACCCGAATCTGCAGGCACCTTTGGTCGCAGTAGCTGGGGTGCCTACCTTGATCTGGAAACCAAGTTGAGCGAGGCATTGAGTGTCGGTGCGTCGGCTCGCGTCGAGGATTCCTCGCAATTCTCCAACCAGATCGACTGGAAACTGTCGGCGCGTTATCAGTTCTCGCCACAGGTGGCGTTGCGCGCCACCGCCAACACTGGCTTCCGGGCACCAACGCCGGGGCAGATCAACACGCTGGATGTCACCACCACAGCCAATGCGGCAGGTGTGCTGGTACCGCTGGGCACGTTCCCGGTCAACAACCCGGCGGCGATTGCACTGGGAGCGCAAGGCTTGCGCCCCGAGCACTCGACCAGTTTCTCGGGCGGAATTGTGATTACGCCGACCGACAACTTTAGTCTGACGCTCGATTACTACAACATCGACATCAACAACCGGGTGGCACTGTCGAACTTCACTATCCAGCCCGGTTCGCCCGAGCAACAGGCATTGATCGACGCTGGTGTGCCGGGTGCTGAATTGCTGGGCTCGCTGTCGTTCTTCAGCAATGCTTTTGACAGTACGGTTGAAGGAATCGACCTGGTTGCCAACTACACAATGGAGGTTGGGCAAGCGGGTGAAATCAATTTCACCGCGAGCCACAGCTACAACGATCAAACCGTTGATCGGTTTGATCCTGGCACTATCGATTCCGAGCGTGTGTTCGATCTGGAAAACCAATTGCCGCATCATCGTTCTGTATTCACCACCAACTTCCGTGCCGCATCCGGCCTGGAGTTGATGTTGCGCGCCAATCGCTATGGCGGCTGGGAAGACGCCACCTTTGGTGAAGTGTCGCGCTTTGGCTCCGAAGTACTGATCGATGTCGCGGTGACCTACCCGTTGTTCACCGACAGCGTACGGCTCACCATTGGTGCCAACAACGTGTTCGACAACCTGCCTGACCGCGAAAGCAATGGCACGCTGAGCTTCCTCGGTGCTACCCGTCCGCTGTCCTCACCGTTCGGCTTCAACGGTGGCGAGTGGTTTGCGCGGATATCCGCTGACTTCTAACCAGAGGTGAAAGAGCCATCGTGCTCTGCGCAACTTGTGACGACCGGGATAAGCCCTGGCGTTACAAGTTGCGTCATGTGCTTGCGTGTTGGATGCGCGTGAATCCTACGAATCGTGCGTGGCAACCACTTCCAGCAACAACCGCCCGTCAGCGAGCTCGGCGTTCAGCTGATCGCCGCTGGCGACTTGTTGCCAGGAGCGCACCACTTGCGCGTCATCGGCACGGCGAAGCAGGGCATAGCCACGGCGGGTGATCGTCATCGGGTTGAGTGCGAGCAGGGCGCGTGCGGCGCCGTCGCTTTGTTGTCTGGCATTCGCAACGCGCGCTTGCAGTGCGCGCCGAAGCCGCGCATTCAGCGCAAACAGGCCGTGTCGTCGCTCGGGCAGGTCTAGCGCAGGGTTCACGCGCTGCAAACGGTGGTGCAATGCGCCAAGCTGTTCGCCAGGTTTGCGAATCAAGCCAAGACGCAGCCGCTGCAAGGCACGCGCGCCGGCGGCAAGTTGCTGGCGTCCACGGGCCAGCCGTTGCGTGGGGCTGGCATGGCGAAGTGCCATGAAACTGCGATCACAGGCTTGTGCTGCGGCCAATAATTGTCGCCGCATCGCGGCATCGTGACGTTCATGGGCGCGTAGTACGCGGGCGGACAGGGCGTCGCGGTCCGGCACCAGCAGCTCGGCGGCAGCGGAAGGTGTGGCGGCGCGCAGATCGGCGGCAAAATCGGCCAGAGTGAAATCGATTTCATGGCCAACTGCGGAAACCACGGGCGTGTGCAACGCCGCAATGGCGCGCGCCAACGCCTCGTCATTGAAGCACCACAGGTCTTCCAGTGAACCGCCACCACGGGTCAGCAACAGTGCATCGTAACGACCGCTGGCATCAGCACGTTGCAGCATGCGCTGAATTTGCGCTGCCGCGTCCTTGCCCTGTACTGGTACCGGCAGTACGTCAACCTGCAATAGCGGGAAACGACGAGCGATGACGCTGAGCACATCGCGCACGGCAGCGCCGCTGGGGCTGGTGATGACCGCCAGGCGTCGCAGCAGCGCCGGTATTGGCTTCTTGCGTTCGGCTGCGAACAGCCCCTCGGCTGCCAGTTTTGCCTTGAGTTGCTCGAATTGCTGGCGCAGCAGGCCTTCACCGGCCTCTTGCATGGTCTCGATGGCGAGTTGGAAGTCGCCGCGCGCTTCGTACAAGGTCACTCGGCCGCCGACCAGCACCTGCATGCCGTCAGTCGGGGTGAAAGCAAGGCGTTGTGCTTTTGCGCGAAACATGGCGCAGCGCACCTGCGCGCGTCCATCCTTGAGGGTAAGGTAGATATGGCCAGAGCCGGGCCGGGCGAGATTGCTGATTTCACCCTGCACCCAGATGTTGGCAAAACTGCCTTCCAGCAACTCACGCGCCAACACGTTGAGTTGCGATGGGCTGAGAATGCGGCTGCGATCCGTTGCCATGACTGATATTCGAATGCGGTCGGTCAGCATGCCTCGCTACCGCAGTCACCGCAAGCGGCACGTATTCGGGTGATAATTACAGGATGAGTCGAATTTTTTCCGCATTTAGCGCATTACCAAACGCTGTTCCGGTTGTGCCGCCAACCGGTTTCCCCACCGATGCCCGCAAGTTGCGGCAATGGGTTGATACCTTGCCACGCGCCAATGCCGAGGCGACCTTGAAACTAGTGCATCAGGCGCTGGCTTGCCTGCACGGGCTTGCATGGCGCGGTGCGGTGCGCGCCGAAGCACTCGATATTTTGCGGCCGCTGGCATACGACGTGATGGCGCCATTGAGCGTGAAATTGCGTAACGCAGCCCTGCCGCTTGCCCCGAATCTGGTGGCGGCCACCAAGGTGGTGGAGGCGATGCATATGTTGCTCGCGCACGGATACCGGCAAGCGGTAGCTGAGCTTTGCGCGCCCGATGGCAAGGTGCCAATGCTGAAAGGTGCGCTGGTAACCAATGTATTGCATCGTGCGTGCAGCCACTTTGCACTTGCTCTGGCGCAAGCTTGGCGCAGTTATCGCGCGCCACCTGCGCAGGCGTGGCAATCCTTGCACCGCAGTTATGCATTCGCGCAGTTGCTGCGCCTGGACACCAAGGTGGTGGACGATAACCTGTCGGCGCGCAGCAGCAGTACGCGCCAGATATACCTGCAATCCTTGTTGATGGCATTGGCAAATCCGTATGCGTTTGCCCAGGCTGAACAGGAGGCACTGTGGCATCTGGCGCTGGATTATGGCATTCGGCTTCCCGTTGCTGGCGAGCGCCCGGAAGGTGTGTCGCTGGCACTTGGTGCCGATGCAGATCGTGCGTTCGCCGATGATGATGTGAGCGTGCGCGAGTGGATCGATGTTTCACCGTTGTTGGCGGATTTGCAGGCCGCCGTTGCCGGTGCCTCGGGCGAAACGGTGTATTTGTCGCGCCAGGGCAGTTTGCCGCTGGATCGTCGTCTGGCTGAGCGTTGGCTGCAAAGCCTGGCTGCCAGCGTAACGCGCAACAGTCTGCGCCTTCCCGGCGGACATGTGCTGGATACGGTATTGGGGATGAGCAGCGTACACAGCTATCTCAATGGTGGCCGCAACTTCAGCGAATTCTTGCAGCACTTGCATCAGCAGCAAACCACCATGGCGGGCAACACCAGCGCGTCGTTTCCAGGCAATGATGTGACACACGCCAGGATGCTGCCGGCGCGTGTGCTCGATCAAAGCCAGAGCGGTTATCGCGTGAGCTGGCCCGCCGAAGCGCAGGCGCGGGTGCGGATTGGTGAGCTGGTTGCCCTTGCCTTGCACGCAGAAAGCCTGCAATCGCGCACCTGGCTGCTGGGTACAGTGCGCTGGTTACGTTACGAAGACAGTGATGAAGTCAGCGCTGGAATTGAATTGCTTGGGCTGCGTGCATGGCCAATTGCATTGACTCCCGAAAGTGGGAAGGCTGGCAAGGCGCAGCCATTGCGCGCCATCGAGTTTGTGGCGGGGCCGGGCGGCAATCCGCGTCACGGCATCATCGTTGCGGCGACCGCGCACGTTGTGTTGGACGGTGCCACCGTGCATCGGTTGGACGATGATCCTTCGTGGTTGTTGCACGCACAGCACCATGTCATTGCGGCCAATGGGCCATTGCGCCTGGTTGGCGAAATTGGCGAGTATGCCGTGTTGTCGCACGAGGCATTGGTCAACGACAATTCGAGTGAGGAGCTTTCGGCATGAGTCAGAGTTTTGGCCCAGCGCCGCGCCGCTCCACGCGTTCGGTAAAAGTGGGCAATGTTTTGCTGGGTGGTGATGCGCCGGTGGTGGTGCAGTCGATGACCAACACCGATACCGCTGACATCAAGGCAACGACGCAGCAGGTGGCCGAGTTGTGGCGTGCCGGCTCGGAGCTGGTGCGTATAACGGTAAACACCCACGAGGCAGCGGCAGCCGTGCCAAAGATCGTCGAGCGTCTGGCGATGATGGGCGTCGCGGTGCCACTGATCGGCGATTTTCATTACAACGGCCACCAGCTGCTGGCGGCTGAGCCGGCATGCGCCGAAGCGCTGGCCAAATACCGCATCAATCCGGGCAATGTGGGTTTCGGAAAAAAACGCGACAGCCAGTTCGCCAGCATCGTCGAATTGGCCGCGCGCCATGGCAAGGCGGTGCGCATCGGTGCCAACTGGGGTTCACTCGATCAGGCGCTGGCCACCCGGATGATGGATGAAAACGCGGCGCGGGCCGAGCCGTGGGATGCCGGGCGGGTGTTGCGCGAGGCGCTGATTCGCTCCGCGCTGGACTCGGCCGAACGGGCGGTGGAAATTGGCTTGCCCGCCGATTCGATCGTGCTATCGGCCAAGGTCAGCGGTGTGCAGGAGTTGATCGCGGTGTATCGCGAACTGGCCACGCGCAGCAACTTTGCCTTGCATCTGGGCCTCACCGAGGCCGGCATGGGTTCCAAGGGTATCGTGGCGTCAAGCGCCGCACTGGCAGTGCTGATGCAGGAAGGCATCGGCGACACCATCCGCATTTCGCTGACGCCCGAGCCAGGGCAGTCGCGCACCGCCGAGGTGATCGTTGCGCAGGAGCTGTTGCAGACGCTCGGCTTGCGCGCATTTACGCCACTGGTAACGGCATGCCCGGGTTGTGGCCGCACCACCAGCGAGTTTTTTCAGCAGTTGGCACAGCGGGTGCAGGCACATGTGCGTGAACGCATGCCGGAGTGGAAAATGCGCTATCCGGGCGCTGAGAATCTCACTCTGGCGGTGATGGGCTGTGTGGTCAACGGCCCGGGCGAATCGCGTCACGCCAATATCGGCATCTCGTTGCCGGGCACTGGTGAGGCGCCGGCCGCACCGGTCTTCGTCGATGGCGAAAAGACGGTAACCTTGCGTGGCGAGCACATCACCGAATCGTTCATCGCACTGATCGATGACTACGTGCAGTCGCATTACTCGCCGAACGCAAAGGAGTCAGTCCATGCAGTTGGTCATCCATCAGCGCCGTAGCGCGTTCTATTTCTCGGTAATTGCTTTGCTGCTGAGCGCAATGGGTGCGCGCTGGAGCCCGTGGTGCTACTACGGTGTTGCGCTATTCGGTGCGTTGACGTTGCTGGGTGTCTATGATCTGGCACAAACCCGTAGGACGCTGAACCGCAACTATCCGATCCTGATTCACTTCCGTTATTTTCTGGAGTCAATCGGCCCGGAGATCCGCCAGTATTTCATCGAGGCTGATACCGACGACCGGCCGTACTCGCGCGAGCAGCGCAATCTGGTCTATCAACGCGCCAAGAACACGCTCGACAAACGCCCGTTCGGCACCATGCTTGATGTCTATGGCGAGGGCTACGAGTGGATCAACCATGCGATGGTGCCAACGCATATCGAGTCGCACGATTTTCGGGTGCTGATTGGTAGCGAGCGCAAGCAGCCGTATTCGGCCAGCGTGTTCAACATCTCAGCGATGAGTTTTGGCTCGTTGTCCGCCAATGCCATCCGCGCACTCAATGCTGGCGCTGCCAAAGGCGGTTTTTATCACGACACTGGCGAGGGCTCGATATCGCGCTATCACCGTGAGTTTGGCGGCGATCTGGTGTGGGAGATTGGTTCGGGCTATTTTGGCTGCCGCAATCTTGACGGCAGTTTTGACGCGACACGCTTCCAGGACAATGCCTGCGATCCGCAGGTGAAGATGATCGAACTCAAACTTTCGCAAGGTGCCAAGCCCGGCCATGGCGGTGTGTTGCCCGGCGCCAAGGTGACTGAAGAAATTGCCGAGGCACGTGGCGTGCCGGTGGGTGAAACGGTGGAATCGCCGGCGGCGCACTCGATGTTTTCCACGCCCATCGAACTGCTGCAATTTATTGCCCACCTGCGCGAACTCTCGGGCGACAAGCCGACCGGGTTCAAATTGGCGATCGGCCATCCCTGGGAGTGGTTCGCCATCGTCAAGGCGATGCGCGAGACCGGCATCGTGCCCGATTTCATCGTGGTCGATGGCAAGGAGGGCGGTACCGGCGCGGCACCGGTCGAGTTCATCAATCGTGTCGGGATGCCGTTGCGCGAAGGGCTGCTGCTGGTACACAACACCCTGATCGGTGCGGGCCTGCGTGATCGCATCCGCATCGGGGCGGCAGGCAAGATCACCTCGGCATTCAACGTGGCGCGCACGCTCGCCATCGGCGCCGACTGGTGCAACGCGGCGCGGGCCTTCATGTTTTCGCTGGGTTGCATTCAGGCGCGCAGTTGCCACAACGATCAATGCCCCACCGGTATCGCCACCCAGAATCCGCATCGTTGGCACAACCTGGACGTGCCCGATAAAACCCAGCGCGTTTACAACTACCACAAGGCCACGGTGATGGCGCTCAAGGAGCTGCTTGCCGCCGCCGGCCTGCAAGACCCGGCGCAATTGCTGCCCGATCACATCCTGCGCCGGGTATCGCCGACCGATGTGGCGTCATATGCCACGCTTTATCCAACCGTGCAACCTGGCGAGTTGCTGTCGGGTACACCGGATCATGTGGTGTTCCAACGCTACTGGGCGCGGTCGCGGGCTGACAGCTTCGCGCTGGGTTGAGTGTCTGGGAAGCCGTCGGAGTCGCCCACCCTATGGGCGACCTGGCTTGGATTCACGCCCAAGCGGTTGTCAGTCGGGGTGCGTGTCGGGTTTGAACGCGGCGAGCTGGCCGCTGTTCGCTTCGGTCTGATAGCGCGCTTTCCACTCGTCGTAGGGCATGCCATAAATCTGCTCGCGCGCCTCATCCTTGCTCATTGGCGCACCTTGGGCATCGGCGGCTTCGCGCAGCCAGTTCGCCAGGCAGTTGCGACAAAATCCGGCCAGATTCATCAGATCGATGTTCTGCACGTCACTGCGCTCGCGCAGGTGTGCGAGCAGGCGGCGGAAGGCGGCGGCTTCGAGGCTGGTCAGATCAGGCATGGGGTCTCCGGGTAGGCGATAATGTGTCGTTTGATCAGCGCCGAAGCGAACGCATGACTGCCCGAATCCTCGACGGCAAAGCAATTGCCGACAATCTACTTGATAATCTGGCCGTGCGTGTGAGCGCATTGTTACAGACCGGGCGACAGCGGCCGGGGCTGGCGGTGGTGCTGGTGGGCAACGATCCGGCATCGGCGGTTTACGTACGCAACAAACGCCGTGCCTGTGAGCGTGTGGGTATCCATGCGTTCGACTACGATTTGCCCGCCGATGTGAGCGATGCCGACTTGTGCGCCTTGATCGACCGGCTCAATGCCGATCCGCAGATCCACGGCATTCTGGTGCAATTGCCGTTGCCCGGGCAGCGCGACCCGAATGCACTGATTCATCGCATCGACCCGCGCAAGGATGTGGACGGTTTTCACCCGGAAAATGTTGGGCATCTGGCGTTACGCCAGTTTGGCCTGCGTCCATGCACGCCGCGCGGCATCACCACGCTGCTGGCGTGGACCGATCGCCCGGTGCGTGGACAGACTGCGACCATCGTTGGCGTTTCCAATCACGTCGGTCGGCCGATGGCGATGGAATTGCTGATCGCCGGCTGCACCACCATCAGTTGCCACAAGTTCACCCCACGCGAAGTGCTCGAGTACCAGGTGCGCCAGGCCGATATTCTGGTGGTGGCGGTCGGCCGGCCCAATCTGATTCCCGGCGAGTGGGTCAAACCGGGCGCGGTGGTGATCGATGTCGGCATCAACCGCATGGACGATGGCCGCCTGTGCGGCGATGTGGGCTTCCAGGCCGCCAGCGAGCGGGCGTCGTGGATCACCCCGGTGCCCGGAGGGGTTGGGCCGATGACGGTTGCCACGTTGATGCAGAACACACTGGAAGCGGCCGAGCTGTCCGAACAACCGGCAATAGGATGTAACGTCAGCCTGCGTTGACCGCTATAATGGTGCGCTTCATTCTCCGTGGAGCCGCTCCATGCTGCGCATCCTGGCTGAAGCACTGACTTTCGACGATGTTTCGCTCGTCCCCGCCCACTCGATCGTGCTGCCCAAGGATGTGCGCCTGAGCTCCCGCCTCACCCGTGGGATCAACGTCAATCTGCCGATTTTGTCTTCCGCGATGGATACCGTCACCGAGGGCCGACTGGCGATTGCCATGGCACAGCTCGGCGGCATCGGCATCATCCACAAGAGCATGTCGTGGCAACGTCAGGCCGATGAGGTGCGTCAGGTAAAAACTTTCGAGGCCGGCGTAATCCGCGAGCCGTTCACGGTTGGCCCGGATACCACGATTGGCGAAGTGATCAAGCTCACCCGCGCCCGCAACATTTCCGGCGTGCCGGTGGTGGAAGGCTCCAGCCTGGTTGGCATTGTTACCAGCCGCGACATGCGCTTCGAGAAAAAGCTCGACGACCCGGTGCGCCACATCATGACCAAGCGCGACCGCCTGGTGACGGTGGGCGAGGGTGCCAGCGATGAGGAGGTGCTGGCCCTGATGCACAAGCACCGCATCGAGAAAGTGCTGGTGGTGAACGAGGCATTCGAGTTGCGTGGCCTGATAACGGTGAAGGACATCCAGAAGGCTCGCGACAATCCCAATGCGGCCAAGGACGCCGACGAGAGCCTGCGCGTGGGTGCGGCGGTGGGCGTCGGTGGCGATACCGAAACGCGGATCGAGGCATTGGTGGCGGCAGGCGTCGATGTGATCGTGGTCGATACCGCACACGGCCATTCGCAGGGCGTTCTCGATCGTGTGGCCTGGATCAAGAAGCACTACAGCAAGGTGCAGGTAGTGGGTGGCAACATCGTCACCGGCGATGCGGCGCTGGCGTTGCTCGATGCCGGCGTGGATGCGGTGAAAGTCGGTATCGGCCCGGGTTCGATCTGCACCACGCGCATCGTTGCCGGCGTCGGCGTGCCACAGATCACCGCGATCGGCATGGTCGCCGAAGCCTTGCAGGATCGCATCCCGTTGATTGCCGATGGCGGCATCCGCTATTCGGGCGACATCGCCAAGGCGATTGCCGCTGGTGCTAGTACGGTGATGATCGGCGGTCTGTTCGCCGGTACCGAAGAAGCGCCCGGTGAGGTGGAGCTGTATCAGGGCCGCAGTTACAAGAGCTATCGCGGCATGGGCTCGATGGGCGCGATGCAGGTGGGTTCCAAGGATCGCTACTTCCAGGACGCCACCGAGCCGGACAAGCTGGTACCGGAAGGGATCGAAGGCCGGGTACCATATCGCGGCGCGCTGCACAGCATCGTGCATCAACTGGCCGGCGGTCTGCGCGCATCGATGGGCTACGTTGGTTGTGCCGACATCGAGCAGATGCGCAAGCAGCCGCAGTTCGTGCGCATTACCGGCGCCGGCGCGCACGAAAGCCACGTACACGATGTGCAGATCACCAAGGAACCGCCGAATTATCGGATGGCTTGAGAACCGATTTTTCGGGACTTGGGACCGGGGACTGGGGACTCGGAAAAGCAAGAGCAACAACACAAAAGCAAAAGCAGAAGTTCGCAATCGAGTCCCCAACACGTAGGTCGGATCAAGCGCCGCTAGGAGCGGATCCGACATTGGAGTCAGGTAAGCCCGGTCTGCACCCGGTGATGCGAGTGCCATATTGCTTTGGTTTTTCCGAGTCCCCAGTCCCGAGTCCCCAGTCCCGATGACCAACATCCACCGCGACAAAATCCTCATTCTCGACTTTGGTGCGCAGTACACGCAGTTGATTGCGCGGCGCATTCGCGAGGTCGGTGTCTATTGCGAAATCTGGGCCTGGGATCACGACCCGGCGGAAATCGCGGCGTTCGGTGCCAAGGGTATCGTGCTTTCCGGCGGGCCGGAATCGACCACGTTGTACGGTGCGCCGCGTGCGCCGCAGGCGGTGTTCGACGCAGGTCTGCCGATTCTCGGCATTTGCTACGGCATGCAGACGCTGGCCGCGCAGTTGGGCGGCAGCACCGAGGCCGCCGATCAACGCGAGTTTGGCCATGCGCAAGTCGATGTGGTGGCGCAGGACGCGCTGCTCGGTGGTCTGACTGATTACCCTGGGCAATCACGCCTGGATGTGTGGATGAGCCACGGCGATCACGTTGCCAGCGCACCGCCAGGTTTCGTGGTGACGGCGCGCACCGAGCGCATCCCGGTAGCGGCAATGGCCGACGACGCGCGGCGCTGGTACGGCGTGCAGTTTCATCCCGAAGTTACCCACACCAAACAGGGCAAGGCACTGCTGCGCCGTTTCGTGGTCGATATTTGCGGCTGCGATACCTTGTGGACCGCAGCGCACATCATCGAAGACCAGATCGCCCGCGTCCACGCACTGATCGGCGAGGGCGATGTGCTGCTGGGTTTGTCCGGCGGTGTCGATTCCTCGGTGGTGGCGGCGTTGCTGCATCGCGCGCTGGGTAAGCGTCTGACCTGCGTGTTCGTCGATACCGGCCTGCTGCGCTGGCAGGAGGGCGATCAGGTAATGGCTACCTTCGCCGAGCATCTTGGCGTAAAGGTGATCCGCGTTGATGCCGCCGAGCGCTATTTCGCGGCGCTGGCGGGTGTCAGCGATCCAGAAGCCAAGCGCAAGATCATCGGCCGTTTGTTTGTGGAAATCTTCGACGAGCAAGCCAGCAAACTGCACAACGTGAAGTGGCTGGCGCAGGGCACCATCTACCCCGACGTGATCGAATCGGCCGGCAGCAAGACCGGCAAAGCGCACGTCATCAAGAGCCACTCGGCCTGGTGGAGCCACTGCGCGAACTGTTCAAGGACGAAGTGCGGCGCATCGGCGTTGAACTTGGCCTACCGCGCGAGATGGTCTACCGCCACCCATTCCCCGGCCCCGGCCTGGGCGTGCGCATCCTCGGCGAGGTAAAGCGCGAATATGCCGAGCTGCTGGCCCGCGCCGACGCGATCTTCATCGAAGAACTACGCCAATCCGGCTGGTACGACAAGACCAGCCAGGCCTTCGCCGTGTTTCTGCCGGTGAAATCAGTCGGCGTCGTCGGTGATGCCCGCGCCTACGAATGGGTGATCGCGCTGCGCGCGGTGGAAACCATCGACTTCATGACCGCCCATTGGGCGCACCTGCCGTACGAGTTGCTTGGCAAGGTATCGAATCGTATTATCAATGAGTTACGCGGTGTTTCTCGTGTGGTTTATGACATATCCGGCAAGCCGCCGGCGACGATCGAGTGGGAGTGATGGGCGTCTGGCATCAGCTGGCACCAAGTAGCACAAGAAAACACCTAAGCCCGCGTAATAGAGGGCTTTTTTGTATCTTCATCCTGCATTGGTTGACAATATTTTGCATCGCCAAGCACGGTTTTTTCATGGCATGATAGATGATATATAGTGCTTCAATGCCATGAGGCACCGCCGATACCATGTGATTTCCGTACAATAGATCATGGTATTAATTTTTGTTAATGCACTGATTTAATAGTGTTTTAACGCCACGATTGAAGGCGGTTAGATCATGGTATCGAAGTCAAGCCAGGACGTGACCCATGTTGACCGATACCAAGCTGTGCAATCTCAAACCGAAGGACAAACTCTACAAGGTGAATGACGGCGATGGCCTCTATGTGGCCGTCACGGCCGCCGGAGCAAGCCAGCACCTGATGCACTGACCACCAGAAGCGCACAAGGATCAACGGGGTGGCCAAGTGCTGCCCTTGTTTTTCCTGCTGCCGCATGTCTTTGTAGTTGTATGTTGTAGCCTACAACATACAACTACAACATCCCCCTCGACGTATGTTCCTTAATTTTAGCGGCTAAAAAGACAATGGCGACCAATCACGATATTCCTGTCCGTGTGTTGACGATGCGAGAATTGGCGGAACTGCGTCATGACATGCTTGATGCCTCGGCATGGATGCGAGGAGAGTTGAGTTATCGTCGGATGAGGAGGGTGCCTGCCGGCTTTGAACTCTTGGAGGCAGGGCATCCGAACCCGCCTCCCAAAGATGCGGCCAACCGAACTGGTGGTTCCTTTGACTCTTGATGTTTTGGTGCGCACGGGCACCAGACAAAATGTGGCACCCCAAGAGTCAAACACAGACTGTGTGACTCTGCTGGTTATCCGTCAATGCCTGAGCTTGCCAGGGCCGACGATGCCAGACCCTAGCGGATACCCCTAGAACTGCATCGAGACTTGACTGATGAGGGGCAGCAATCCAATCCAACAGGTCGTAGGACTAGGCCGTTTGTCAGTAAAACGGTCGTTTTTCGGCCGGTTCCATATGCGGCCTCTTCGCTGGTCGATGCGCTCTCTGAATGTTAAAATTCTTGCTTGCTTTTTTATGGTGTAAAAACATACGGGAAAGTTGCGTTGGTGCTAAAGGTGCACGAATAACGGTCTATAAGCACTGCGGTGTTAGCAACTTAAGAGAAATGGGGGTTCAATGAAATTCGCATACGAGGACCTTAGCGATGATCAATTTGAGACCCTGATCGTTTTTCTGTGCCAGCGGTTGCTTGGGGCAGCCGTACAGGGCTTTGCGAAAGGGCCTGATGGTGGACGTGATGCCAAGTTCGTTGGGACGGCGGAACTACACCCTAGCAAGTCTGCGCCGTGGGTCGGTACAACCATCGTCCAGGCCAAGCACACCAACGGATATAACCGTAATTTCTCCGAATCCGATTTCTTCAGCACGACAGCCGCGAACACCGTGCTGGGCAAAGAAATTCCCCGTGTCAAGAAACTGCGCGAGGCCAAGCAGCTCGATCACTACATGCTGTTCGCTAACCGTCGTCTGGCTGGCAATGCCGAAACCGAGATACGCAATTTCATCGCGTCTCAATGTGGTGTTCCCGCCTCATCGATCTACCTCTGCGGACTGGAGCAACTGGAAATCTGGCTGAAACGCTTCCCGGAAGTTGCGAGAGAAGCAGATCTTGATCCGGTCGATTCGCCGTTGATCGTCAGTCCAGATGACCTGGCCGAAGTAGTGCAAGCACTGGCACGACAGAAAGACGGTGTGGTTGCACTGCTTGATGATCCACCGACTGAGCGGGTGACCTACGAGCAGAAGAACGCACTCAATAACATGAGTGCAGATTACGCCAAGGCACAGCGGCGGAAGTACCTGAAGGAGACCGCTCAAATTCGGGCTTTCTTGGCAGCGCCGGAAAACCTCGGCCTGCTGCGCATGTACGAGTCGGTGGTCGATGAGTTCCAACTCAAGATCATAGCCAAGCGCAAGGACTACCAGACCTTCGATGATGTCATGGAGTATTTGGTGGACCTGTTGTTCAACCGCGATCCTGTTTTGCGGCAGCACGCCCACAAGCGCTTGACTCGCGCCGTGCTGTTCTACATGTACTGGAATTGCGATATCGGGGAGGTGGGTGATGCTGCGGCCGACCAAGCACTCTCATCCTGATCGTACGGTCATCAACGTCTCGTTGCTGCTGCTGGCTCGCCTGAAAGCACGGCGCGTAGATGAGTACGACGTGCTGCGCAAATTTGCAAAAAAAAGTGTCGTCGGCGGGGATGTGCTGTTCTTGCCGGCACTGAATTTTCTGTATCTCATGGGCCTGATCGAATATCGCCCCAAAACCGACGCCGTGGAGTATATCGGGCCCAATGAAGCTATCTAGACTTTATTCCAGCAAGCCTGACTTGTTCGAGCCTGTGGAGTTCGTCCAGGGCCTGAACGTTGTTATGGCCGAAATTCGCCTCCCGGAGAACCGAAACAAGGATACTCACAACCTCGGCAAGACCACGCTTGGTCGCTTGCTCGACTTCGGCTTTCTCGCCAAGCGCAATGCCAAGTTCTTTCTCTTCAATCATGTCGAACTGTTCAAGGACTTCATCTTCTTCCTGGAGATCGAGCTGGAAGATGCTTCATTCGTGACGATCCGGCGCGGAGTAGAAGAAGCCACCAAGATCAGCTTTAAGCGCCACGAGGCTGGGCACCAGGACTTCTCGGGGTTACCGCTGGCGGAGTGGGATCACCAAGACATGCCCTTCGATCGGGCTCGTGATCTGTTAGATGGATTGCTGGACTGGCGCGCACTCAAACCTTGGGCGTTCCGTAAAGGTTTGGGATACCTGCTGCGCTCCCAGGACGATTTCCGCGACGTGTTTCATCTGCGCAAGTTCGCGGCTGCGCATTCGGATTGGAAGCCTTTCCTGGCTCATGTTCTCGGCTTTGACGCTCAACTCTTGGCGCAGCACTACGAGAAGGAAGAGCAACTTGCGGAGAAGCAGTCCACAGCGCAGACCATCAAGAACGAGCTGGGCGGGTCCATTGAAGACATCAGCAAGATCGAGGGCATCCTGCTGCTCAAGCAGAAAGAGGCTGAGAAAAAGCAGAAACTGCTTGACGCCTTCGATTTTCGTGCCCAGGACAAGGACAGCACTAAACAGTTGGTCGATGACATCGACGAACGCATCGCGTCGCTCAATGCCGAACGCTACTCACACAACCAGAACAAGAAGAAGATCATCGCCTCGCTGGAAGAGGATCAGATCCTCTTCAACCCTGACGAAGCGCAGCGCCTGTTCGAGGAAGCCGGCGTCCTGTTCAAGGGGCAGATCAAGAAGGACTTCCAGCAGTTGATTGCCTTCAATCGGGCAATTACCGATGAACGCCGTGGCTATCTGCAGGAAGAACGCGCAGAGGTCGAAGCTGAGCTTAAGCGCATCAATGCAGAACTGAATACCTTGGGCAAAAAACGCTCGGAGATGCTTTCATTTCTGAGTGGAACCGACATCTTCGGCAAGTACAAGCAGGTCTCGGACGAGATGGTGACGCTGCGCGCTGACATCACTTCCCTGGAGCGTCAACGTGGCTTCCTACATCGTCTGCAGGAGTTGAGAACCGAGATCAGGGCGTTGACCGAAGAGCGTGGGCATCTACAGACCCAGATCGAGGTGGATGTCGAGAAGCAAAACTCTGATCAGAACAGCTTGTTCTCGGCGATCCGCGTGTTCTTCAGCGAGATTGTCGAAGAGGTGATTGACCGCAAGGCGCTGCTGAGCGTATCGCCGAACCAGGTGGGGCATTTGGAGTTCAGGGCGGAAATCCTTGACGAGTCAGGTAACGCAACCAGTGCCGACCTTGGGCATACTTACAGGAAATTGCTGTGCATCGCTTTTGATTTGGCCATCCTGCGAGCCCACATGGACGACAAGTTCCCGCGCTTCGTTTATCACGACGGCGTGTTCGAGTCCCTAGATGATCGCAAAAAGGAGAATCTGTTGGCGGTCATTCGTCGGTATGCTGAACTGGGGCTGCAACCAATTATTACGCTCATCGATTCGGATTTGCCCGTGCGTGCTATAGATGAGGGGCCGGTGTTCACATCTGATGAAATTGTGATCACGTTGCACGATGAGGGAGTACAGGGGCGCCTCTTCAAAATGAAGGCGTGGTGATGATCAATTCGTGGAGGAATGTTGGTATTTCCCGTGTCGGCGCCACTGACGTCGATGATCGCTCGAAGTAGCGAAGTACCGTGCAACTCTACACGCCTGCGCTAAGTTACGCACCCTGTTCGCCACGATTTATAAGCATTGCGGCGTGGTGCCGTCGAGCGAACTGATTGAAGGGACAATATGACCAAGAAGACAACCGCTTTCGACGTGTTCGAGAGATGCGTCCAAGCAGTCCAAGCCGGGGAACTGATCGAATCCGTCTCTGCGAAGGACAAGGAATTTCACTTCCAGAACTGGTTTCAGAAGAGGCTTCAAAGCCTGTCGATGCACTTCGAAGGGTCGGGCCGCAACACCTACCCGGACTTCTGCTTGGTGGAGCACACCGAGGGATACGAGATCAAGGGCCTAGCATGGCCTGGCCGCGAACGCGACTACGACTCGAACAGCCAGGTGCCGACCGGCGTTCACAATGGCCGCCAAATCTTCTACGTGTTTGGCCGCTACCCGGCTGACTTGTCTGGGTATGCCGATCAGGGCAACGGCCGCAGACAATACCCGGTGGTTGACCTCGTCGTTTGCCACGGCGACTTCCTCAACGCTGATCACAGCTACATCCACAAGAACAAGAGCGTGAAGGGTTTTGGTACTTACGGCGACATCATGATCCGTGACCGCAAGATGTACGTCGCGCCAACACCCTTTGCGCTAACCGAAGGCACTACAGGTTTGATGACTTTGATCTTGCCGGAGGGCTTCGGCACTGATGATCGCTATCAAGTTGTCGGCAACCTCACGCGCGTCGAAGCCGAAACACTGGTGGTTGGTTACAACTTCGACCTGCGGACGAACGAGCTGAAGGCAGAGCGTGTTCCCAATCCCAACAAGGGAACTCAGCACCGCTTCGTGGCCTATCGGCTCAAATATCAAACGAGCAAGCCTGTCTCCATGACTGGCACGCCGGTACAGCCCGACGAGAACTACCAGCCTGAAGACGGATGCGAATGAACGTCATCACCGACAAGGTTGGGCTCGTCCGTCCAGCCGCAGCCACGGCGTTGGAGTGCGACTTCCCGCTGGTCGAGATCAGCCAAATCGCCGAACAAGAAAGCTGGCGAAAAGAGATTAATCGGCCGATCTACCACATTCATAAGTGGTGGGCGACCCGACTCGGGTCGGTGTTTCGTGGCATCGTCCTTGGTGCATTGAGCCAGCCTGGCACAGACACGTGGGCACAGTTCTACAAGACGCACGACCTAGCGGGCAAAGTGGTGCTCGATCCCTTCATGGGCAGTGGCACGACGCTCGGCGAGGCCGTCAAGCTGGGCGCCAAGGCTATCGGCTGCGATATCAATCCGGTCAGCACTTTTCTCGTGCGCCAGGCATTCACGCCAGCGTCCGAGGCCGAGCTGCGCGCCGCTTTCGAGCGGCTGGAGCGTGATGTGGCACCGGAGATTCGACGCTACTATCAGACGCGCGATTCTCAGACGGGCGAGCTGATCCAGGTGCTGTATTACTTCTGGGTGAAGACGGTGACGACGCCCGAGGGAGAGGTCATCCCCTTGCTGTCGCGCTACGTGTTTTCGCAGGACGCCTACCCGAAGAAGAAGCCGCGCGCGCAGATTGTGTGTCCTGGCTGCTGGGGTGTACTGGAAGATCGCTATGACGCGACCGATCTACGCTGCCGGCACTGCGGCCACGATTTCAATCCGCAGGAAGGCCCCGCCGCAGGTCAGTACGTCACCACCAAGCGCGGCCACCGCTACCGCATCAAGGAGCTACTGCCCAAAGACGGTACGCCACCTCCCCATCGCATGTACGCGATGATGGCCTTGCGAGCAGATGGATCAAAGGTCTACCTGCCAGTACGGGATGAAGACTTGGCCCTCTATGAGGAAGCTCAGGAGCGCCTCGTAAGCGAGCCGCTGCCACTGCCGGAAATCTCTGTTCGACCTGGCCACAACACCGACCAAGCGCGCGGCTACAACTACACCCAATGGCGCGAGTTTTTCAATGCGCGTCAACTGTTGTGCCTTGGCCTACTGCTGCGGGAAATTTTGAACATTGACGACCAGGTCATCCAGGAGCAGATGCTGTGCTTATTCTCTAGCACCTTGGAGTTCAACAACCTGTTTTGCAGCTTCAAGGGGGAGGGGACAGGTGCCGTGCGGCACATGTTCTCGAACCACATCCTTAAGCCGGAGCGTACGCCGCTGGAAAACTCCGTGTGGGGCACCGGCAAAAGCAGCGGGACCTTCAGCACACTATTCGAATCTCGCTTATTGCGGGCGAAGCGTTACCTCGACGAGCCGTTCGAAATCGCGTTGGACCACGACCAGGACGGTAACCGTGCAGGCTCGCGCAAGACGGTGGCCAGCCATCCGATCCGCGCCCGTCGTGTCGAAACTTGGCAGGAATTGGCGGCCTCAGATCATGGCCTCTTGATCCTCAATGGCGACAGCTCAAAGCTCCCGGTTCCTGCGGGTTCAGTGGACGCCGTGGTGACTGATCCGCCCTACTTCGATTTCGTACATTATTCGGAGTTGAGCGACTTCTTCTTTGCGTGGCTCTCCCCGGCGCTGCGGCAGCGTTATCCGTGGATGGCGCGCGAGGACTCGTCTGATCAGGGCGAGGTGCAGCACAAAGACCCGCGTGTGTTCGCCCGACAACTTGCATTGGTGTTTACCGAGGCATGCCGTGTGCTCAAGGATGATGGCGTGTTGGCGTTCAGCTTCCACCACTCACGCGCAGAGGGTTGGGCGGCCATCTATGAGGCGATCAATAAGGCAGGTCTGGCCGTGGTCGCGGCACATCCGGTCCATGCTGAGCTGCGCGGGGCGAGGCCCAAGACGGCGGCCAAAGACCCGATCAGCCTTGATGCGATCCTGGTGTGTCGCAAGAAGGCATTTGCTCTGCACCAGCCGCCCGCCCTTCAAGATGTACGCCAGGCCGTTGATGCGCTGGTAGAGCGACTGCAAGCCGCTGGACTTAGTATTTCGGCGGGCGACCGCTTCGTAATTGGGGCGGCGCAAACCTTGATTGCGCGAGCGACCGATGACCTAGGATTCGACGAAATCAAGGTCGATCTGGAGGCAATCCGGCTGGTCGTTGGTCCAAAGGCTAGAAATGCGGACGATGCCCCGGGGAAGGCCGGTGCCGAGTTGGCGACGGCGTGAGGTTCAGGGATGTCAGACCTCAGCGGGAGTGAACGGCGGAAGTTGGAAAAGCTGCTAGGCATGGGCAGCGGTTACGTCCTCAACTTCTCCGACCGCACCTTCGGCGACTTCTTCGACGAGTACCGGGTTGAGATCGACGCCGAGCGCTACCGTGCCGGGGGTACGTCCAAAGCCAATCGCATGCGTACACATTGGGAGTTGGACGCGAACCACGTTGTCGGTCGCGTCATCGGCGGCCTGATCGACTACGCCACTGATGAGAGCTGCTTCGGCGATAGCAATCCGGTATTGATCGAGGACTGCCGAAAGATCGCCCAGCGCTTCCTCAGCGACCAGCCCGTGGCCGAGCTGGACGCGCTGGCAGCGACCGCCGACGAGCGTGACTTTGAAGTGGTGGCGGAGCACGTCCGCGAAGCCATCGAGAAGAACCAGCCGGAGGGTGCGCTGGATCGGCTGCATACGTTCGTCATCAAGTTCGTGCGTATCGCCTGTGAGCCTCATGGCATCGAAGGCAACCGCAACAAGCCGCTGCATAGCGTGTTCGGCGAGTACGTGCGCGCCCTGCGCGATGGTGGCCACCTCGAATCGGCCATGACCGAGCGCATCTTGAAGTCCTCAATTTCAGTGCTTGAGGCGTTCAATGATGTGCGCAACAACAAAAGTCTCGCGCATGACAATCCGATCCTCAATTACGAAGAAAGCCTGTTGATCTTTAACCACGTCGCAGCTTCAATTCGGTTCATCAAGTCGCTAGAGGCCAAGATTAAGGCCAAGGCGGCGGCAATAAGAACAGCCAGTGCGTGGGATGACAGCATTCCGTTCTGATCCAGGAGCGTCGCTAGGGAGACAGCATGAAACAGGATGACGAAAACGAACCGTTCTTTATCACCGCGGAAGTCGAGGTCGAGATGGTCGCTGCCGGCTACGAGTTCGAGCCGTCGCCTATTGCCTGCACGGTGCGCCTGCGTGACGTGCTAGGGGGTATGAGCGATGCTGACCTAGCATTGCAGCCGGGCGAGATCGCCGACCAGGAGCGGAAGCGCCGGCAGAGCAGACAGTTCTCAGTCGGGTAAATTCAGCATGGTATTTTTCGTGGTATTGCCACGGTTAAGCATGATAAGTGGTTGCAAATAAAGGATTTTATTTGTCTATTCATGATAGTGGGAGTGATGGGCGACAAATCGCCCGGTCGTTCAGAACGTTTCGCCCAGAAAATAGAGCGCCTTCGGACGCAGCAGACCGCTGCGTCGGCGAATTCCAGCGGTGACGATGATTCCGGTGTTGAATTGAAATAAACGGCGGAACATGGGGGTCGGGCAACCCAAGCCGTTATCTATAGATCCTGCTGATAACGCACGTACGGTGTGCGTCCCTTGGGCTCATCGGGCAGGCCGATTTCACCAAGGCCGATATTGCTATCGCCACCGGACAGAATGTTGTCGGCGCCGATGCTGAGGCGGCCGCTCCATGGCGTGAGCCAGGAAACACCGATATCGACACCTTGCCAACGCAGCCCGTTGTCTGACTGCATGCTATGGCCTGTTACCGCACCACTGAAAGCGCCGTAGCCGCCGCCAAGGGTGACCGCACTACGCGTCCAATCTCCACTGCGGAACAAGGTGTTGGTATTGGCAATCAACCGTGCCCGAGCAACCGAGCCGCCAATCGAAAGCCAGCCCTGTTCGCCCAGTGGCAGGTAGGCTTGGCCTCCGACATCGATTTGGTCGAGTGTGAGGCCACTCAGGTAACCGTTGAGCAGCGGCCGGTTCCACCACACGTTGTTGCTGTTGGCGGCGCCACCCAGAATTGTATAACCGCGCGGTGCGGCACCCAGCACGGCGCGGCTGAGGGATTGCCGTTGCGCACCGATGCCGAGGTCAACCCGAACCGGGCCGCTATCGAATGCGACGTTGGTGCGCAGCGTCGGGCTATAACGGGCCAGTGGATCGGGGTGTTGATCGAGCGAGGCGAGCAGGCAATGCTGGCTCAAACCACCGAGGGAACTGATCAGACTGGCCGGGCCATCGCACAGCACGGCCAGGTTGTTGCCCGGTTCCAGGCGGACGTTGCCGCGTAAACGGTTCAGGTATTGGCTGTCGGAAGCGAGCAGTCGCGAGCCTGTGATAACCGAGTGCGATAGCGGGGTGGGCAGCAGATTCAGGCCATTTGCCGTCTGCATGTTCGCCGGTTCGACCAACAAAAATGCCTCGAACTTGCCGGTTTCACGATTGAGCACGGGCAGCAGTGTGGTTTCCACTGGCTGTTCGGGTTGAGTAGTGGCTGGCCATTTCAGCGGAACTTGCGCGTGCGCCATGCTCGCCGCGAGGGCGAACAGCAGGCTGATGGCAAGACGGCGGATCATGGCAATGCGTTGTCCAATGGCTGAAATTATGGAAACCGGCGATACGACTACTCAAGGCTTGGACCCGAAGCCGCCCCAAGGGTTCAAGCATACGGTGCCGAGCATAGCACGGGGCGCGCTTTGTTGCTGCATAAACCGCTGTTCTGTGACGGAATATACGGTCTGTTCAGCGAGATTCAAGCGAGATTCAAGGACTGCGATCAAATTGATGCCAAATCATTGCTGGCGGCTCGGTGATGGCACTGTGTCGGTGGTGAAAAGTTGTGCCAGATCAACCCGATCAAAACGGTATTTGCGGTTGCAGAACTCGCAGGTGATTTCAGCTACGCCATCTTCCTGTGCCGATGCCATCGCCTCGGTTTCACCCAGGTTGACCAACACTGCGGCCACCCGTTCGCGCGAGCAACTGCATTGAAAGCGCAGTGGCCGTGTATCGAGGATGCGCACGCCATCTTCGTGAAACAGCCGGTAGAGCAGGGTGCTTACCGGAGTATCGCGCAGTTCGTCGCTGCGCAAGGTCTCGAACAACAATGTTGCACGATGCCAGGCATCGTCATTGGCTACGGTTCCGGGCAGGCGTTGCAACATCAGTCCGGCAGCACAGCCATTATTGGCACTGAGCAGTATCCGCGTTGGTAGTTGCTCGGACTGGGCGAAATAACGCTCAAACGACTCCGCCAAGCTACCTGCATCGAGCTCCACCACGCCCTGGTAACGCACGGCCTCCGCCTGCGCAGTGACATTTTGTTCAATAGTGATGGCAAGCATCGAGCCGGTACCAAAATCGCGCGGCGTGAGTGTGTCGGGGAGCGGAAGCTGGTGCCGCGCGATGCCGCGAATTGCACCTGCGGCGGTACATTCTGCGAAAATCATGCGCAGCTTTCCGGTGCCACGCATTTGCACACTCAGGCGTGCCTGTGTCTTGATATGGCCGGTGAACAAGGCGCTGGCGGCGCAGGTTTCGCCCAGACAGGCGATGACGGGTGCAGGATAATCGGCATGGCTCAGCAGTTCGTGCCAACTCGCGTCCAGGCGAACCAACACGCCGCGAATACCATTGTCGGCCAGAGAAAACCGCGTGATTGCATCGTGATTCGGGTCGTTGCCGGTTTCTTTCATGATTTTTGCGAGCAAGATGCAATGAGGATCACAGCAGACATGATCGGGATATTTCGGGCGTTTGGCAAAAATGATCGCACGTTGTCTCATTGCGATGCCATTGTGTGCGGGAGGTGGCTGTGAGCCGTTCACGGCAGCGGCGGCAGTCGCCGGGCCGCTGGTGGCGGCGTTTGTTGTTGCTGGTGCTGTTGCTGCCGGTATTGACGATATTGCAGGTTGTGGTGCTGCGTTGGCTCGATCCGCCCAGCTCGATGGTGATGCTGATACAGCGCTTTGAATTTCGAAATGTTGAAGGATTCGAGCTGGATTATCGCTGGCGCGACTGGGCGGCGTTGTCAACGCAACTGCCGATTGCGCTGGTAGCCGCTGAGGACCAGCAATTTCCCGCGCATCACGGGTTTGATCTTGATGCGATCAGCCGTGCGCTTGATCACAACGATAACGGTGGCCGGGTGCGCGGTGCCAGCACCATCAGCCAGCAGGTCGCCAAAAACCTGTTTCTCTGGCAAGGCCGCAGTTGGCTACGCAAAGGCATGGAAGCCTGGTACACGTTATGGCTCGAAGCGCTTTGGCCCAAGCGGCGCTTGTTGGAGGTCTACGCCAACATCGCCGAGTTCGGCGAGGGAGTGTATGGCGTTGAGGCGGCGGCACAGCGCTATTTCAAGGTGTCGGCGAGCGCCCTCAGCAGCGCGCAAAGCGCACGTTTGGCTGCGGTGTTGCCTAGTCCGCGACGTTGGCATGCCGATCGCCCGGGGCCGTATGTTTTGGCGCGTCAGGCGTGGGTGGAGCGGCAGGTTCGTCAACTTGGCGGGCCGGAATATCTGCGCGAGTGCTGTGGGGTGCCGGGTGCGCCGTAGCCTGTCTTGCCGCAGGTGAGGCGGCGCAATTGATACCATGGACGCCATGGAACGCTATCGAAACCTGACGGTGGTTATCGCTGCCTACAATGAACAGGCCGCGCTGCCGGCCTTGCACGAACGTTTAGCCACGGTGCTTGATGGGCTGGATATCCCCGTGCAGGTTTTGTATGTGGACGACGGCAGCAGCGACGGGACCTGGGCGGTACTTGAGCACATTGCATCGCGCGACGCCCGGGTGGGTCTGCTGCGTTTGTCGCGCAATTTTGGCAAGGAATTGGCTCTGACGGCCGGGCTGGACCATGTCGGCGAGCGTGATGCAGTGATCGTGCTCGATGCCGACGGCCAGGACCCACCGGAATTGATTCCACAATTTGTTGCCAAGTGGCGCGAAGGCTTCGAGATGGTTTACGGCACCCGCATTGCGCGTGACGGCGAGAGCTGGCTCAAGCGCTTGACTGCCGCCGGGTTTTATCGGGTCATGTCGCGCCTGTCGCATACACCGATGCCGCGCGATACCGGCGATTTTCGGTTGCTATCACGGCCGGTTCTGGATGCGCTGCGCCAGTTGCGCGAACGACGGCGCTTCATGAAGGGATTGTTTGCCTGGGTCGGCTATCGCCAGTGCGCGATCGGCTATCACCGGCAGCCGCGATTGGCCGGTCGCAGCGCCTTCAGTTATTGGCGCTTGTGGAACTTCGCGCTCGATGGCATCACCAGCTTTTCCACCGCGCCGTTGCGGGTGGCAACCTATATCGGCGTGATGACCGCACTGGTGGCATTCGTGTTTGGGGTCTGGATCATCGCCAAGACATTGCTCTACGGCGATGCCGTGCCGGGATATCCGTCGTTGATGACAGTCATCTTGTTTCTCGGCGGTGTGCAGCTGATTGCGCTGGGCCTGATTGGCGAATACCTCGGGCGCCTGTACGAGGAGGCCAAACAGCGGCCCTTGTACCTCATCGCCAGCGTGCGCCCGGCATCGCAGCAAAACGATTGAGAGTAACCACGCGTTCGCGCCGAATCAGTCGCCGGCAAATGGGTTGAGCTGGCGCCAGATCGATTTGCTCTTCGGCCAATTGCCACTCAACCAGGGATGTTCCGGGTCATTCGCCAGCAAAATCCGCTTGGTGTCGGCGGCAAGTTTGTCTTCACCCAGTTTGGTGTAAGCCTGCGCCATCAACGCCAGCGCATCGTCGATGTACATGCTTTGTGGATAGCTTTCGATGATGTACTGACCACGTTTGACGGCAGCGACATAGGCGCCGCGGCGCAAGTAGTACAGGCCAACGCCGAGTTCGTGCCGGGCCAGCAAGTTGCGCAGATGCACCATGCGCTGGCGGGCATCCGGGGCATAGCGGCTATCGGGATAGCGGCGGATCAAATCGGCAAAGTCGTTGAAACTTTGCATGGTGCCGGTCATCTCGCGCGAGGTCATGTCGAGCCGTGCGATGCGCTCCATCAGGATGTTTTCCTTCTGGAAGTTGACCAATGCCTTGAGGTAGTAGGCGTAATCAATGTGTTTGTGGGTGGGGAAAGTGCGAATGAAGCGGTTCAGTGTGGAAATCGCATCCTCAGGCCGGCCGGCTTTGAACTGGGCATAAGCCAGATCAAGTTGTGCCTGTTCGGTTTCCGGCCCGAATGGAAAGCGCGCGATCAAGCGTTGGTACATGCGCCCGGCTTTGCCGTAGTTGCCATCATCCAGTGCTTCACGCGATTTGCTGTAGAGCTGATCCACCGGCATCGTCTCGACCGGGTCTTTTTTCGCCTTGAACCAACCGCACCCGGAAAGTACGGGAAGCAACAGCAGGATCAGGACAATGCGGGGCAGGGTGCGTTTGACGGTCATGGCGATGTTCGGCGCACGCGGCGCGTATAGGGGAAAGTGGGGATAATAGCCGATCATTGCGAAATCGCTGTAAACCATGGTCCATTGGTGGGCCACCAAGGAGTTTGATGGATACCGAACACGACGACGAACTGGTTGAGCGCCTGCATGCCACGGTGACTCAGGAGCAGGCGGGGCGGCGCTTTGATCAAGTGCTCGCGGAACTTTTCACTGACTATTCGCGCACCCGTCTCACTGAATGGGTGAAATCCGGCGATGCGCGCCTGGATGGCGAGTTGGTGCGTCCACGAGAAGCCATCCGCGTGGGCCAACAAATCACCGTGGATGCGGTGCTCGGTGTTGAAACAGACGCTGAACCGGAAGATATTGCGCTTGCCGTGCTGTACGAAGATGAGGATGTGCTGGTTATCGACAAGCCGGCCGGCTTGGTGGTGCATCCCGGGGCGGGCAATCCCAATGGCACGTTGGTGAATGCACTGTTGTACCGTGATCCACGCTTGGCGGCATTGCCGCGTGCGGGTATCGTGCATCGCCTCGACAAGGACACCTCCGGGGTGATGGTGGTTGCGCGCAGTCAACGCGCTCATACCGGTTTGATCGAGCAGTTGTCCGGGCGTGCGGTACATCGCCAGTATCTTGCCGTTGTGGTGGGTGCGATGGTGGCGGGCAGCAGTGTGGATGCACCAATCGGCCGCCACGGTCGTGATCGGGTGCGCATGGCGGTAGTAGAGGGGGGGCGCCCGGCGATTACCCATTACCGTGTGTATCAGCGCTACCGTGCGCATACCGCGCTGGAATGTCGCCTGGAAACCGGTCGCACCCACCAGATACGGGTACACATGGCGCATATTCGCCATCCGCTGGTTGGCGATCCGCTGTACGGCGGCGCGCTGCGCATCCCTAAGGCGGCCAGTGCCGATCTCAACACCGTATTGCGCGGTTTCCGACGCCAGGCCCTGCATGCCCAACACCTGAGCTTTGCCCATCCAGCCACCGGTGAGCCGGTGCAATGCGAGGCACCAGTGCCGGCCGACCTGATCGCGTTGATGGCGGCGTTGCAAGCCGATAGCGCCGAGGCGAACGCACTGGCACCGCGCCCGCGTACGCGCCGTTGAGCGGGCGTTGATGCCGATGCGGCCTGAGTTCGCGCAGCAGGTGCTTTCGCCACACTGGCCGGTCCCGGCCAGTGTGCGTGCGTTGACCACGCTGCGTGGGCCGCTGGGATGCTCACAGGCGCCATTTGATCACTTGAACCTGGGCACGCGCTGTGGGGATTGCGACGACGCGCATGCCAACCGCGCGTTGCTGCGTGAACAAGCGCAATTGCCCAGTGCGCCCTGTTGGCTGCAACAGGTACATGGCACCACTGTTCATCGCTTTGATGGTGGCGGGTTGAGGGCGGGCGATGAACCGCAGGCAGATGCTGCGGTCACTGCGATCCCTGGCCAGGTGCTGGCAATTCTCACTGCCGATTGTTTGCCGGTCGCATTTGCTGCGGCCGATGGCAGAGAAGTGGCGATTGCTCATGCTGGTTGGCGTGGGCTGTGCAACGGGGTGCTGGAGGCTACAGTGCAGGCGATGGCCACGGCGCCAGGCAATGTCGTGGCATGGCTCGGCCCCGCTGCCGGGCCGCAACATTATGAAGTAGGTGCTGAGGTGCGTGAGGCATTCATCGGCCGTGATCAAATGGCGGATCAGGCCTTCAGCGCTACACGACCGGGGCATTGGTTGTGCGATTTATACCAGTTGGCGCGACAACGTTTGCACGCTCAGAGCATAAGCCGGATATACGGCGGCGAGTGCTGCACGATCAGTGATCCCGGTCGGTTCTTCTCGCATCGGCGTGATGGCCGCAGCGGACGCATGGCCAGCCTGATCTGGATTGCGGCAAAACCTTGAATCAATCCTGCCTGTCTTTGCCATCTGGCAAACCACATACTGCACGCAGCAGGTCATGCCAAGTGATAATCCCGACAACCTGATCCTTCTCATCGACCACGGGCAGGCACGATACGTTGGCTTCCAACATGCGGCGAGCGGCAACGCCGACCGTTTCATCAGCAGTGGTGGTGACCGGCTTGCGGGTCATGATCTGATGGGCGTGGCGCTTCATCGTGGCGGTGTCAATCGCACGCTCGTTTGGGCTGTCCACGAACGGGCTCAGCGCACGCAATACGTCGCGATCAGAGATGACGCCAAACAACTCGCCCTCGGCAACAACCAGCAGATGGTGAAACGCGTGGGTATCGAAGATACGTTTGATCTGGGCGAGGTTGTCATCCAGACCGACAGTGATCGGTGTAGCGGTCAGAATTTCTGCGACACGCATCGTGTACTCCCGCGAGTAGTTACTGGCCGATTCTAACGATATATGTGCTAAACCGGGTTCGGTATGTTATATTGTTCCAATTGGTGCATGCAGGTGCCATTTCGCCGTAACTGTGGAAGAGCCGCCAAACGCTAGGAGGCGCCGTGTCCGTTGTACCGTCTGAATCGCCGTTGCCATCGCTCAGCCGTCGAGCAATGTTCGGTAATGCGGTGAGTTGCCGTGTCGCGACGGATCGCGCCGGTGCATTTGCAGCGATGCTGTGTGCATTGCACTGCGCTTTTCTGCCATTCCTGTTTGCGTTTATTCCGGGGCTCAGTATCGGCTTACTGGGTTCGTCGCTATTTGAGATGGCGTTTACCGTGGTGGCGTCGGCAGTGGCTATCGCCAGCCTGGCTTTGGGCTGGCGCAAGCACCGGCTGCTTGACGCCTGGCAGCGACTGGTTCCAGGGCTTGGATTGCTGTGGGTCGGTGCTTTTTTGCCATGGGCGCATGATCACGCGATTATCCATGCTTTGACGATGGCTTCGGGTGGCGGTTTGATCGCTGCGGCGCATTGGCGCAACCTTCACCTTACCCGTAAACATCTGGCCAATTGAGCCGGATAGCACAACATCATGGTGTCTGCGCCAGAGCAGTGGTAACCTAGTCTGCTTATCGTAATCGCAACCATTCAGGAGCAGTCATGGGCAGAGGGGACAAGAAGACCGCAAAGGGCAAGCGTTTTACCGGCAGCCACGGAAATGTTCGGCCGCAGACCAGCGCGGTGAGCAAGGCAGTGAGCGCCAAGGCCCCGGTCGTCGCGCGCAAAACTGCCGCCAAGGCGGCGACCAAAGCGCCTGCCAAGGCAGCAAAGGCCGCCAAGAAGTCAGCCTGAACCTGCTCACGGCGCAAGACAAAACCCCGCCCTGGCGGGGTTTTGTCGTTTCATGGCTTGAAGAACGCGTCTAAACTCATTCACCGGCACTGTTGCAGAACAATGGCTCGCCCGCACTGAACACTTGAAGTGCGCCCGCGCCACCCAGCCAGTAGCTCAGCGCTGCCGGGTGCGCGATATCCCACAGCGCCAAATCGGCGCGCAGGCCGGGTACGAGTCGGCCGCGATCGGCCAGCCCAAGGGCTTTGGCGGCGTTTGCGGTCGCACCGATGACCGCTTCCAGTGGTGTCAACCCAAACAGGGTGCAGGCCATCGTCATCGCCAAGCGCAGTGACAACATCGGCGATGTACCGGGGTTACAATCGGTGGCGACTGCCATCGCCACCGCGTGTTCGCGCAGTGCGGCGATAGGTGGTTTTTGCGTTTCACCCAGACAGTGGAAGGCCCCGGGCAACAACACCGCGACCGAATCCGCGCGTGCCAATGCCTGCACGCCGTCGGCATTGCTGTATTCAATGTGATCCGCGGACAGACCGTCGAATGCTGCGACCAACGCCGCACCGCCCAGATCAGAGAGCTGGTCGGCATGCAGCTTGATCGGCAAGCCAAGCGTGCGCGCGCGGGCAAATACGCGCCGCGTTTGCGCCGGGCTGAAGCCGATGCCTTCGCAGAACGCGTCCACGGCATCAGCCAGCCCTGAAGCGGCCACCGCTGGCAGCATTTCAGCGCACAGCATGTCGATGTAGGCGTCAGCGCGACCGTGATATTCCGGCGGCAGTGCGTGGGCACCGAGGAACGTGGTGCGCACGCTGATGCCGAGCGTATCAGCAATGCGTCTGGCCACCCGCAGCATGCGCAGTTCGCTTTCCAGGTTCAGGCCATAACCGGATTTGATCTCCAGCGTGGCGACGCCATCGGCGAGCAGCGCGCGCGCGCGCGGCAGCGACTGCGCCAACAGTTCGTCTTCGTTGGCCGCGCGCGTCGCCCGCACGGTGGCATTGATGCCGCCACCCGCCTGCGCAATCTGTGCGTAGCTGGCGCCTTCAAGGCGCTGCTCGAACTCGGCAATCCGTTCGCCGGCGAACACCAAATGGGTGTGGCAGTCGATCAACGCCGGTGTGACCAGCGCACCGTTTGCGTGATGCACGCGGGTGCTGGTGGCAACCGCATCGGTCGGAAGTTGCTCGCGTGGGCCGACGAAGACCAATAGCCCATTGCGCCAGCCGATTGCGGCATCGGCGATCAGCCCCCAGCCGTGCCCTGTTGCCAGCGTCGAGGCGTGGCAATCGACAATCAATGCATCGAAGGCTTGCACGTCTCCGGCCAGTGCGTGTCAGTCGCCCAAGCCAGCCATACCCAGGATGTTGTAACCGGCATCGACATGGGTGATTTCGCCGGTGATACCGGCGGCCAGATCGGAACACAGGAACGCTGCTACATTGCCGACGTTTTCGATGCTGACATTGCGGCGCAGCGGTGCGTGTGCCTCGACATGGCTCAGCATCTTGCGCAGGTTGCCCACGCCAGAGGCGGCCAATGTCTTGATCGGTCCGGCAGATATGGCGTTGACGCGAGTCCCTTCCGGGCCGAGGTTCAGCGCCAGATAACGTACGCTCGATTCCAGCGCCGCCTTGGCTACACCCATTACATTGTAATGCGCCAGTGCGCGCTCGGCGCCGAGATAGGTGAGGGTGAGGATGCTGCCGGCGCGGTCTTTCATCATCGGTCGTGCGGCTTTGGCCAGTGCGGTGAGCGAGTACACTGAAATGTCGTTGGCGATGCGGAAGCTCTCGCGATCCAGCCCGTCGAGGTAATCGCCTTCCAGCACTTCGCGCGGTGCAAAACCGATCGAATGCACCAGAATATCGAAGCCATCCCAGTGCTTGCCGAGCTCGGCAAAACAGGTGCCGATCTGCGCATCATCGGCAACATCCAGCGGAATCACGATGTTCGAGCCGTATTCGGCAGCGGCATTTTCCACCCGCGACTTGAGCTTGTCGTTCTGATAGGTGAATGCCAGTTGCGCACCCTCGCGGTGCATGGCGTCGGCGATGCCGTTGGCGATCGAGCGCTGGCTGGCGATGCCGGTGATCAGTGCGCGTTTGCCGGTAAGAAAACCCATTGTGCCTCCCAAGGCCATCAGTGCGGATGAACAATGCGCTAGTGTAACTGCGCGCCGGCTCACGGCAAGTTCAAAATGTATCCTTCCACTGCCGCAACCAGGCAAATGCCTCGACGCGGTCTGTCGGCGCTGCGCCGTGATGCACAGTCAGCGCGGCAAGGATGGCGGGGTCGTCCACGCGCAGAAAAGGATTGCAGGCGCGTTCGCTCGCCAGGCTCACTGGAACGCTAGGCTGGTCGGCGGCGCGCAACGCGTCAACCTGGGCAATTCGTGCAGTCAGTTCTGCATTCAACGGATCCACTTCGCGTGCGAAGCGGCTATTGGCCTGGGTGTATTCATGCGCGCAGCAGACCGCTGTTTCGTCTGGCAACGCGGCCAGTTGCTCAAGTGATGTGAGCATTTGCGCTGGCGTACCTTCAAACAGGCGGCCACAGCCCAGGCTGAACAGGGTGTCGCCGCAAAACAACCAGCCATTGCCGTGATAGGCAATATGCGAGCGGGTGTGGCCAGGCACGGCGTACACCGCAAAGTTCAAGCCGAGTGCGGGCAACGCGACCCGCTCACCATCGCTTACCCGTACCCCAATGCCATCGATACGCGCGTCCTGCGGTCCATAGCACATGGGTTGGTGGGTGGTGCGCAGTGCATTCAGGCCACCGATATGATCGGCATGATGATGGGTGATGAGGATGGCACGCAGGCTGCGCTTGCCCTCGGCCAGAAACGCCTCAACCGCTGGCGCGCTACCCGGATCGACCACCACCGTGCTGCCATCGGCAGCGGTAACCGCCCAGATGTAGTTGTCGTTGAAGACGGGAATGGCGTGTAACCTCAGCACGGGGACGCCTCGTTGGAAGTTGGTGAGTTGCGACAGATGACCTTGGCGCCGCTTTCGCGCACAATCCACACCATGCCCGAGCTTCGCGCTGCCCGTCAAATGCCATGGGGCACTGATCGCCTGTTTGCCAGCACGCCCATCGTGGCGCTGCTGGCGCATGAGCAATTGCAGGCTGCGCCCGATATTAGCCGCGTCTTTGGCCATAGCGGATTGTTTGTGCGCCCGTGTGCGGATAGCCCGGCGCTGCTTCCCGGTGCGATGACGCAAGTGATGATGCAGCTTTATCGCTGTGCTGGAGGCATGTCCGGTGATGTGCGTTGCAGCGATGATGCATTGCCGATTGCAACTGCCTGCCTGTCGCTGGTTTACGCGCAGCACGTGCTGGAGTCCTCACCGGCGGGCACGCAGTTGATGGGCGAGGTGGCGCGGGTGCTGGCACCTGAAGGTGTCGCGATTTTCGTCGTTTTCAATCCGCTCAGCCCTGTGCGCTTGCGTTGGTGCAATAGCGGATTGCGGGCGATAATGCCAAGTCAGGTGGCGCGGATGTTGGGCGAGCACGGCCTTGAAGTGCGCACGATACGGCCGTTGGGGTATTGCTGGCGCGCGCCAGCCAGCTGTGATGTGGGAAGTGACATGAAGCGCAGTAGCCGTCTGGCCAGTTCGTATCTGGTGCTGGCACGAAAACGGGTGCATGGCATGACGCCTTTGCGCGTCGCGGGGGCGAGGGTGGCTTGGAACAACGGCGTGGGAGCACAATGAAACAGGTTGAAATTCATACCGATGGCGCATGCCTCGGCAATCCAGGGCCCGGCGGTTGGGGCGTGTTGCTGCGCTGCGATGGCCGCGAGCGCGAGTTGAGTGGCAATGAGCCAGACACCACCAACAACCGCATGGAGTTGATGGCGGCAATCATGGCATTGGAGGCGCTGAGCGAGCCATGCACCGTGGCGTTGCATACCGATTCGCAATATGTGCAGAAGGGCATCAGCGAGTGGTTGGCGGGTTGGCAACGGCGTGGTTGGAAGACCGCCGCTGGCGAGCCGGTAAAAAACAAGGACCTGTGGCAACGGCTCAGTGCTGCAGCCGCATCGCACACGGTGCAGTGGCTGTGGGTGCGCGGCCATAACGGCCATCCGGAAAACGAGCGGGTGGACGAGCTGGCGCGTGCTGCAGCGGAGCAATTGCGGCCAGTAGCCAGGAGTGGTGCGCGATGAGGCAGGTCGTTCTGGATACCGAAACCACCGGCCTGGCCTGGGAGCGTGGCCATCGCATCATCGAAATTGGCTGTATCGAGCTGATCAAGCGACGCCCCACCGGACGTGAGTTTCAGCGCTATCTCAACCCGGATCGACTGATCGATGCCGGGGCCATGGAAGTGACAGGAATCAGCAACGAATCGTTGCTCGACAAGCCACGATTTCATGAGATCGTCGATGAGTTTCTCGATTTCATCCGTGGCGCCGAGCTGATCATCCATAACGCCGCATTCGATGTTGGGTTTCTCGATAACGAGCTGAGTCTGGTCGGGCGCGAGCTGGGTCGGATCAGTGATTACGCTGAAGTGGTCGATTCGCTGCGCATGGCGCGCGAGCAGTACCCCGGGCAGCGCAACAGCCTTGACGCCCTGTGCAAACGCCTGGGGGTGGACAACGCGCATCGCACCCAACATGGCGCATTGCTCGATGCTGAATTGCTGGTTGAGGTCTACCTTGCATTGACCTCGGGGCAGGGGGATCTGGGTTTGAGCCTTGAATCCCCGTCGCAAAACCCGGGCAACACAGCAAGCGCAGTAACAGTACGGCCGCGACGAATACTGCGTGCCAATGATGCCGAGTCCGCTCTGCATAACGAGCGATTGCGCAAGATCGAGGAAAAACAGGGTGCGTGTGTGTGGCTTGCCGACCCTACGCCAGCGCTTGATTAGACCTCGCGTGCCAGCACCACGGTAATGTTGTCGCTGCCGCCGCCACGCAGCGCGCAAAACACCAAATGTTCGACCAGTTCCTGCACTGATAAGGTCTCGCGTGCAAGAATCTGCGCGATGCGGCTATCGGAGACGTGCTCGGTCAGGCCATCGGTACACAGCAGCAGTTGCCGCCCCGAACACCACAGCCCGCTTGCCACCCCGATGCGCAAATGGTCTGGATCAGTCACCCCAAGCGCCTGCGTGACCACGTTACGGCGTGGGTGGCTGCGCGCCTGGTCGCTGGTGATGGCGCCTTGCGCCACCATTTCCTGCACCAGACTGTGATCCTGCGATATCTGACGCAATTGGCCATCCCACAGATACACACGGCTATCCCCGATCCAGGCGACTTCGTATTGATTGCCGGTGGTGGCGGCCATGGCGATGGTGGTGCCCATCGGCAACGCGCTGCGACGCCCCTGCGAGTAAGCGGCTACGGTGTGCGCGGCATAGCGGATGGCATCGCTCAGGCTACTGCCGGCACGTGCCGATTCCATCGCTGCGTCGCGGGCCAACGCACTGGCAACTTCACCGTACTCATGGCCGCCCATACCGTCCGCGACCAGCCACAGGCCTTTCTCCGCGTTGGCGTCATAGGTATCTTCATTGAGGTCGCGGCGAAGGCCGACGTGGCTGAGGTGGCCAAACTCGATCATGTTCAGACGGACTCGCCTTGTTGGGTTTTGTTGTGTGGGCGGCGTGTGCCGACCCGTCATGATGCCGTTGACGGTGCAATTCCTGCAAGGCAGCGCCATTTGTTGCTCGCTGAGTACGGTAAAAAGCGTTATGAACACGCTCAAGACCGCCTCACAGAGTGACAACGTATTTTTTGGCTTGTCCCGGACGCCTTGCCCGCGTATCATTCCGCGCTCTGTGCTGTGCTCGGCTCGTTGATTGAGTTCGCCCGGCCGGAACAGGGTGGCAGCACCCAATGCAGTTGCTGGAGAGGTGGCAGAGTGGTCGAATGCGCCGGATTCGAAATCCGGTTTACGTCTCCGACGTAACGAGGGTTCGAATCCCTCCCTCTCCGCCAGTTTATGAGCGCCGCCGCAAATCGTTGGATTTGGGTGGCGTTGTCGTTTTGGCAAGGTGGATTGCATGCCCCAGATCATGGTGCCGGTGTCATTTGGCGAATTGCTCGACAAGATTGCGATTTTGCAGATCAAGGCCGAACGCATGCGCGACCCGGCCAAGCTGGCCAATGTGCAGCGTGAACTTGATGCCCTGTTGATCGTTTGGGCGGATCATCCCGCGAGCGGAAGTGATGTTGCCGCGTTGCGCGCAGCGCTCAAGACCGTGAATGAGCGACTCTGGGATATCGAGGATGCCATCCGCGAGCAGGAGCGTGCGCAGCAGTTCGAAGACGAGTTCATTCGGTTGGCGCGCGCGGTTTACATCGAAAACGACGAGCGTGCGCGGATCAAGCGTGAAATCAATCTGGCGCTGGGTTCATCATTCGTCGAAGAAAAGTCCTAC
>PGZE01000003.1:36459-121757 GCA_002840015.1 Gammaproteobacteria bacterium HGW-Gammaproteobacteria-2
GGCCCACTGCGCTCGGCGTCAGTGCAGGCGTAGAGACCGAGCACCGGCGTGGCGACGGCATTGGCGATATGCACTGGCCCCGAGTCCGGGCTCAGCAGCAAGCTGGCGCGTTGCAATAACGCGGGCAATTGTTCGATGCTGTCCTTGCCAATCAGGTTGATCGCGGGTTGCCGCATATTGGCGAGGATGGCGTCGCCCATTTCACGTTCCGCGTGGCTGCGCCCGCCGATCAGTGCGATACGCATGCCATGCTGCGAAGCGGCGTAATCGGCCACTTCGGCATAGCGCTGCGGCAGCCAGTTGCGCAGGGCATGGCTGGAGCACGGTGAAATCATCAGTGTGGCCTGCGGCCCGGGCAATTGCGTCTGCGCCCATTCGCAAGCGCTATCGCTGATCGGCAGATTCCACTGGATATCGGCCAGGTGCAAGCCGAGCGGCGGCAAGAACTGGCCGAATACGTCGATAACATGATAACCGTCGGCCGCGATGCGTTGATTGCAAAACAGGGCGTGGCCTTCGCGGCTGCGCGCCGCATCAAAACCGATACGCGTTCTTGCCTTGATCGCGGTCGATAGCACGCTGGCACGTAGCGACATTTGCATCAGCAGCAGGACATCGAAATGGCGTTTGGCCAGGCTTTGGCGCAACGCTCTCCACGCCGCAAACCCGCCACGCTTGTCGTAAACGATGAACTCTACACCGGGTAGTGTACCCAGCAGGCGCACTTCGCTACGCCCGATCACCCAGGTGATGCGGATGTCTGGGGCCTGCTGGCGCAAGGCATGCACAATCGGCAGCATGTGGGTGACATCACCCAACGCGGAAAGGCGCAAAAGGCATACGCTGCGAGGTGTGCCGTGAGCTGCGTTAAACTTGCCGCCATGCATCAGGCGTGCGACGGCGTGGGCATTGTGTTCGACGCATCGCGTTTGCCGCAAGCGCCGGCGCTGGAAAAGCTGTTTCATCCGGAAGCCTGGCCACAAGCGACACCGGTCCTGGGTAGTGGTCGCGGTTCGGCCTGGTTTGTCAGTTGCCCCAGTCACGACGCAGTGCTGCGCCATTACCGGCGTGGCGGGCTGTTTGCCACGCTGCTCGGTGACTGGTATCCGTGGCAGGGCGCCGAGCTTACGCGCAGCTTTGCCGAATTCAACCTGCTGGCTGAAATGGCCAGTCAGGGCTTGCCCGTGCCCACGCCCTTGGCCGCACGTTATCAACGTGATGGTGCGGGCTACCGTGCCGATATCCTGATCGAACGGATTGCCTCAGCCGTGCCTTGGGCTGCCTTGCTGCATGCCGATTTGGCAAGTGCGCCGTGGGAGCAGGTGGGTGCAACCATCGCCCGTTTCCATCGTGCCGGCATCGATCATGCCGATCTGAACGCCAATAATGTGTTGCTCGATGGCGCGGGGCAGGTATGGTTGATTGATTTTGATCGTTCGCAACGCCGTCCACTCAAACACCGTTGGCGGTATCGCAACCTGCGTCGGTTGCGTCGTTCCATCGACAAACTCATGGCTGGCTACCCATACAGCGATGCGGTGGTGTCGGGCTGGTCACGCCTGCGCGAGAGCTATGCGCTGGCGATGGCGCAGGGGCTGCCATGATGTGGAGCTTGCGTTTTCTCGGTGTCGGCAATGCCGCGGCTGCCGATCAATTGGGCTCGGCCAGTGCGGTCATCGAGCGTGATGGCGAGCCGCTGCTGATGATCGATTGCGGGCAGGAGGCATTGGCCGCTTATCTGTGTACCTATTCGGCCATGCCGCAGGCGATATTCATTACCCATGTCCACATGGATCATGTCGCTGGCCTTGAACGCCTGTTTTTTGCAACCCGCTTTGATCCAGCGCAATGCGGTCGTGTGCGTCTGTATGTAGCAGCCGCATTGGTGCCGCATTTGCAGGCACGAGTGGCCGATTACCCCGGTGTACTGGCTGAGGGCGGTAGCAATTTCTGGGATGCGTTTCAGTTGATCCCGGTAAGCTGCGGTTTTTGGCATCGGAAGCTGTGGTTTGACGTGTTTGCGGTGCGCCACCATGCGCCTGGCACCGCTTTTGGCCTGCGGCTGCGCGGCTCACTGCTCTACACCGGCGATACCCGGCCAATTCCAGAAGTGCTCAATACCCATGCGGATCAAGGCGAATTGATCGCCCACGATTGCGCCTTGATTGGCAACCCATCGCACAGTGGCCTTGATGATCTTGAACGCGAGTACGGGAAAAACCTGCTGGATCGATTGTTGATTTACCATTACGGTAGTGCTGCCGAGGCAGAATCCATGGTGGCACGTGGCTATCGGGTGGCGCATGCAGGGCTGCGCGTGGCATTGGCAGAACCCGTTTTAGCTCAGGCACTGGAGTCATCTTGAACCGCCCCACTGCACGCACAACATTGGCACCTGCTGCGCCGGTCATCGTTGCTGATCGTCTTGGCCGCAATTTGCGCGACCTGCGTGTTTCGGTGATCGAAACCTGCAATTATCGTTGTCCATATTGCATGCCCGCTGATCGCACCCCGGAGTGGACCGAGCATGACCATGCCAACAGCAGCAAGCGCCTGGGTTTTGCTGAAATCGAAACGCTGGTACGCAGCTTTGTGTCCTTGGGCGTGAGCAAAGTGCGGTTAACCGGTGGCGAGCCGTTGCTTCGCCGTGGTCTACCCGATCTGATTGCACGACTGGCTGCTATCGACGGCATCGAAGATCTTGCGCTGACCACCAACGGCAGTCTGCTTGCAAGACACGCCAATGCACTTGCCGACGCCGGCCTGCATCGGCTGACGGTGAGTCTGGACACCCTGGATCCACAGCGTTTTGCGCAGTTATCCGGCGGCCGTGGCCGGGTCGATGATGTGCTCGATGGCATTGCTGCGGCAGAACATGCCGGTTTTGCTGCGATCAAGATCAACTGCGTGGTGCAGCGCGGCGTCAATGATGGCGATGTGTTGCCATTGCTCGCGCATTTTCGTGGCAGCGCACATGTGGTGCGTTTCATCGAATACATGGACGTGGGCACCTGCAATCGCTGGCAGCGCGATCAAGTGGTGCCATCGGCGCAACTGCGCGACCTCATTCACCAGCGTTGGCCATTGCGCGCGCTGCAACCGAATTATCGTGGCGAGGTGGCATCCCGCTACGCCTATGCTGATGGTGCCGGTGAAGTGGGCTTCGTCAGTTCGGTGAGCGAGCCATTTTGTGGCGATTGCCATCGCGCACGCCTGGGCGCAGATGGCCAGCTTTACACGTGTTTGTTTGCTGCCACCGGCACACCGCTGCGCGAATACATCAATCACGGTGAACTAGCGTTGCAGCAGCGGATTGTCGAAACCTGGGTGGGCCGTGGTGATCGCTACAGCGAGCTGCGCGGTAATGCACCGGAAGCCGGTAAACGCATTGAGATGTTCATGGTGGGTGGTTGATGGCAACGCGCAAACGCGAGACGCTTTCGCACATCGATGCTTTGGGTCAGCCAGCGATGGTTGATATCTCTGCCAAACAGCCAAGTGTGCGCGAGGCGTTGGCAGAATGCCGCGTGCGCTTTCCCGCAGCCATTGCTGCCAGCCTGCGCGAGCAGGGCATGTGTACCGCGAAGGGGCCGGTGATTGCCACCGCCATCATCGCCGGCACCCAAGCGGTCAAGCAGACTTCGGCGTTGATCCCGTTTTGCCACCCGCTGCCTATCGACGGCTGTCGCTTTGAAGTGCTCTGGGCCGGTGACAACGTACTGAATATCACGTGCATGGTGCGTACCACGCATCGCACCGGGGTTGAGATGGAAGCGTTGACTGGTGCCACGGTGGCGGCGTTGACGGTTTATGACATGTGCAAGGCGCTGTCGCACCGCATGGTGCTGGGGCCGGCACGGTTGCTGGCCAAAGCCGGTGGCAAGCATGATTTTGCCAAGGAAAAGCTGCGATGAAAGTGGTTGTTCACTACTTTGCCAGTCTGCGTGATCGGGCCGGTTGCAGCAGCGAGGATGTCGAGATGGCCGATGGCGCATCCTTGTCGGCGTTATACGCCCAGTGCAGCACACGGCATGGCTTTGATTTTCCGCAAGCGCGGCTGCGGGTAGCGCTCGATGATGCCTTTGTCAGCTGGGATCATGGTTTGCACGAGGGCGCGCAGGTGGTTTTTTTGCCGCCGGTATCGGGAGGTTGATCGTGCCCGATTTTGCCATCAGCGAATCGCCGATCGATCCGGCATTGCTGCGTCAGGCCATGCAATCACCACAATGCGGCGCATTCGTCGCATTCGAAGGCTGGGTGCGCGACAACCATCTGGGCAAGTCTGTACTGGCGCTGGATTACCAGGTTTATCGCGAACTGGCGCTCGGCGAAGGTGAGCGGATCATGCACGAGGCGTGTGCGCGCTTCACTATTGTCGATGCCCGTGCAGTGCATCGCGTCGGGTCATTGGCGCTCGGTGATCTCGCGGTCTGGGTCGGCGTCAGCGCGGGCCACCGCGATGCGGCATTTTCTGCCTGCCGCTGGATCATCGATGAAATCAAGGCGCGGGTGCCGATCTGGAAGCGCGAACACTATGCGGACGGCGTCAGCGAATGGCTGCACCCATGACCGGATAGCGCGTGCTTTGATCAGGCACGCATCAATCGAACAACCGCAAGGGCTGCGGTTTAGCCAGTTCGGCGAGGATCCGTGAGTCGCGTCCGTAGATGTCGCGTTTGAATCCGAGCCGGCCATCGCTGTGGATGTCCACACTCCAGTACATCAACAATACCGTGACTGGCCGATGCAGGCTCACGTTGCGGGTCTGGTTGCTGGCAATTACGACATCGATGGCAGCCCGGTTCCATTGTGCCGGGTCGTCAAGCAGGCGCTCGACCAGTTCCAGTGGCCGCTCCACCCGAATGCAACCGGAGCTGAAGGCGCGTTGTTCGAGATCGAACAGTTCGGTATGCGGAGTGTCGTGCAGATACACGCTGTAGGGGTTATCGAAACGGATCGCAACCCGCCCCAATGAATTGCCTGCTCCCGCATCCTGGCGCAAGGTCAGGCCACTGGGATTACTCCAGTCGATCTGCTCGGCGCGCAATTCCTTGCCGTTGTGGTCGAGCACACGCAAGCGATTGGCAGCCAGATAACCGGGGTTTTTGCGGACCTTGGGCAGGATGTCGTTGCGCAGAATCGTGGGGGGTACCGTCCACGTCGGGTTGAAGGTGATCCGGTTGATCTGCGAGCGGAAGCTTGGCGTTTTGCGATAGGGTTTGCCTACCTGCACGCGTGTGCTCCATTGCGGCTGGCCATGCTGAAAATAAGTTGCCTTGTAGCCGGCGATGTCGACCAGTAAAAACTCGGCGCTGGTTTCATGCAACAACCAGCGAGCACGCTCCAGATTGGCGCGCACTTGATCGATACGCATCGCTACGGTTATGTTGAGTGCTGCCAGTGTGCTCTTGCCCAGCACCCCGTCGGGGGCCAGGTATTGCTTGCGCTGGAATCGGCGCAAAGCATCTTCCAGCACCTGGTCAAAGTGCGTTGAATCCGCAGTGGCTTCCATCTCCGGGTCGCCATATCCGCTCAGGCGCAGACGCTCGCGCAACGCCGGTATTCTTGGGTCGTCGTCACCCGTTTTCAGTGTTGGGCCGTCGGCGATTTGCGGCCAGCCTCCTGTACTTTGCACTTTGCGCAGCCGGCGCAGGCCTTCACGCAATTGCTCATATAGTGGATACATCGGGCGGGCACGGTTGAACAAGGCCGCAATTTCGCCTGCATCAATCGCTGCACTCATTGCGCTTAATGCTGAGCGCACCTCGATACTGCGCGCTTGAAAGTTCCAATCGCGTTCAAGCACACGGGGGTCGACCTTGCCATTGAGCAAATGCGACAAGGCGGTGAGCAAGCTGCGTGTTGCCAGCAACTCAGTCGTCAGTGCAACATCGGCAGGCAGGGTTGGCTGTGCCCACGTGGCACGCAGCGTATCCAATGCGTAATCGCCAGACGACAAGCCATCGCTTTCGATGTCGTCAAGTGCGGCCAGCAACGCAGCCTGCTGCGCGGGTTCGGCCCATGCGGGCCTGAATTGGCGCAGTTGATAAAATATGGCAAGCAGTTGATCCAACTGCGAATGCTCTGCGGCCTGCGCTGCGGATTGCGCAAGTTGTTCGCGCAATTGCAGGGCAAGCCTTGGATTTTGCGCAGGCTCCAGCGGTGTGGCCGCTGCCTGTACGCCAACGATGGCAGCAATTAGCAGCAACGCGATGTTGGTGAGCCACCCACGCAACCGTTTTTTAACCTGCACGACTGTAACTTGCGCGTTGGTGTCGGTTGTCGGCATTATCTGTTCGCTCCGTATTGTCTGGGGATCATGCCATTGCATCCGCCGTGCCGATCACTCTTGTTGCTGACGATTTTCGCCTGCGCCAGTGGCAGGGCTTCGCCGCCGGCCGACCCACTGCTTTCCGCTACGCCGATAGCTGCCAGGGCTGCGGTAACGCTGGCATTGCAAGCGATGCGCTGCGCTGTGAACAGCGGTGTGCCAGCCCCGAATCGACTGGCCGTAATTGATTATTCAAAACCCTCCACAGAGAAACGCTTGTGGGTATTTGATCTTGCCGCGAACTCTCTTCTGTATGCAGAACGGGTTGCGCACGGTCGCAATTCGGGTGAAAACCTTGCTGCAACGTTTTCCAATGATACGGGCAGCTATGCGTCAAGCCTGGGTTTGTTTCGCACGCGTGATGTTTACTTTGGCCGCAACGGGTATTCGCTGCGGATGCAGGGGCTTGAGCCGGGCTTCAATGACAACGCCATGAGTCGCGCCATCGTGATCCACGGCGCCGACTACGTCAGCGAGGCATTCGTGCGCAAAGTCGGACGGATCGGTCGCAGCCTGGGTTGCCCGGCGGTACGCAGAAAAGTGGCCCATGCGCTGATAGACACGATTCAGGATGGACAGTTCGTATTTTCCTACTATCCCGACCCAACATGGTTGGCGCATTCACGTTTCGTCAATTGTGGTGGCAGCGGGGTTGCACAGAACGGCGGCTTTTCGGCCGCTCCCTGACAAAAAGGCCGGGGTGCCAGCCCGGCCTTTCCTCGTGATTCGGCAGCTGCGCTCAGCGCAGCGGCACGATCTGGTTGTTGGTTACTCGCACGTAGTCACCGGGGGCCACGTTGGCGAGATTGCGCTGGTTGATGACAATGCGGCGACCGTCATCCATGCGTAGAAAAACGTCATACGTTGGCGCAGATTTGACGTTCTTTTCGATCTGATGGCCCGCTACTGCGCCGCCCACAGCGCCGACCACCGTTGCAGCCTTGCGGCCGTCGCCTTTGCCGACCTGATTACCCAACACGCCGCCGACGATACCGCCCAATACCGCGCCGCCACCACTGGCCGAGCTGTTGCCGTAAACGGTTTCAATGCGTTCAATTACACCGCAGTCGTAACAACGCACATTCTGGCTTGGGCCGCTGGGGGGCGGGCCATAACCATAGCCACGGCCACCGCCGGTGGCGCAGGCCGCAAGGCCGATACAAAGGGTGGAAACAAACAGGTTTCGCAGGTTCATGGTGTTACTCCGCAACGGTGGACTGTGTTCATGCTGAAGTGTAGTGGCTGAACGCACACCGACCGCGTTCGTTGAATGGGTGTGCTGGCGTACCGACCGGCTCAACGATAATCGCGATGGCAGGCGTCACAGGCGTCATCGACCCGTGTTGCTACAAGGGTCAGCTCAGCGCAACTGGTAGCCATCGTGTGCAGGGCTGCCGACGTTGCTGCTTGCAGATCGGCAGCGTAACGTAAAAAGGTGGCGTCCTTTGATGTCGCAAACACCGTATCGATGTCCGCGCCGAGAGAGTTGAGTCGGGCGAAATGATGGCGCACGGTTTTGGTCGAGCAACTCGGCGCCGCCAACTCGGCATTGACACTGCGCTGGTGGTGATCGATCAGCACCATCAGGCTGCGGGGCAGGACATGGGCCTGGCGCAGCGCATTGAGCGCAGAACTGGTGCCGAGAACACCAATCATCAATCCGATCAGCAGGGTGATGGCAAAGCGCATGGTGTCTCCGGGACTGGAATTCCGACGCGCATTGTCGCCGATCTTTAGCGGTTAAAATGTACGGATGAACAGCATTGCGCCGAATATTGATGTATTGCAGCAGCGATTTGCCGGCATTGATCGCCTCTATGGTGCGGGTGCTGCTGCTGGTTTTTCTGGCTGTCATGTCTGCGTGATCGGTCTTGGCGGTGTGGGTTCCTGGGCGGTGGAAGCGCTGGCGCGCAGTGCAATCGGCGCGTTGACCCTGATCGATGCCGACGATGTTTGCGTGAGTAATACCAGCCGACAGATACAGGCACTGGACGGCAATTTTGGCCGCGCCAAGGGTGAGGTGCTGGCGGAGCGCTGTCGTGCCATCAACCCGGCAATAACGTGCCAGGTGATACCCGCATTCCTGACGCCATCCAATCTCGGGGAGTTGCTTGATCGCGGCTATGACCTGGTACTGGATGCCTGTGACAGCTTTCGCAGCAAGGTCGAAACCATTGCCTGGTGCCGGCGCCGCAAGTTGCCGTTGGTGGTGGTGGGTTCCGCTGGCGGGCGCATCGATGCCACCCAGGTGCGGGTGCGTGATCTGAGCCGAACCGAGCACGACGCGATGTTGTCGCTGATCCGCAAGAAGCTGCGCGGCGAGTTCAATTTTCCACGCAATGCGCAGCGCTATTTCGGGGTGTCGGCGGTGTATTCGTTGGAAAACGTGCGTTATCCGCAGGCCGATGGCACGGTGTGTGGCATCCGGCCGGCGGCCAGCACCGATGCGGGGTTTACCCTCGATTGTAGTGCCGGCCTTGGCGCCGCAACCCATGTCACCGGAGCGTTTGCATTTGCCGCGGTGGGGCGGGCACTGGAGCTGCTGCGCCGTGCGCGGTGATGGATTTGGGTGTGCAGCGTTACTGATGACGTTACGGTCATTGGTCACAATCCGCTGTTCGCGCAACAGTGCGGACACCGATAACTTGTAAGGATGTGACAATGAACGAGCAGGGCCGGGGGCGCGACGACGACAGGTCGGCTGTGGATGCGATATCCGCGTCGATCAAGGCTGGCAACGTCGCGGCAGCGATCAGCCAGTGCCGGCAGCGGCTTGCGGTTGAGCCAAAAAACGCCGCGATCTGGGGGTTGCTGGGTTCGGCACTGGCGGCTAGCGGCGACATCAACGAAGCCGGTAAAAGCCTGGCGCGTGCGATTGCCAGCGATCCGGCCGAGCCGGCTTACCATGTGCAGATGGGTGAGCTGTACGCGCGCCTGGATCGCGCCAGCGATGCCGCTGCGTGTTTTGAGCGCGCGCTGACCCTCGTGCCCGAGCATCTGCCGGCCCTGCATGGCCGTGCCAATGCCCTGTGGGCGCAAGGCAACCTGTTGGCGGCGCGGCAGACCTACCAGCAGATCCTCGCGTTACGCGGTGATGATGCCTTTGCTGAGCGCAACCTGCGGCTGATCAATGGCCGTCTGGTCGAGCGTTGGCATTTTCCGATGGTCAGTGATGGGCCGCGCAATGCCCACTACGAGCAGGCGCTGTGCGCGGCGATCACGGCCGATTCGGTGGTGCTGGATATCGGTGCCGGCACTGGCTTGTTGTCGATGATGGCAGCGCGCGCCGGTGCGCGCCACGTGATTGCCTGCGAGGGTAACCCGGCGATGGCTGAACTCGCTCGCGAAATCATTGCCCACAATGGCCTTGCCGACAAAATCACCGTGCTTGCCAAATCATCGTTCCAGATCGAGCCGCAAGCCGATTTCCCTGCCGGCCTGCGCCCCAATCTGATCGTGGCCGAGATTTTCGACGCCACCGTGATCGGCGAAGGAGCGTTGGCGAGTTTTGCCCATGCCCGCAGTCATTTGGCGCTGGAGGGCGCAAGGATCATCCCGGCACGGGCGCGGCTGCATGGTGTGCTGATCGAATCGGACATGCTCTGGCGCGAGGGTGCCGCCGATCATGCCAGTGGTTTCGATCTGCGCATGCTCAACCAGTACCGACCGGATTGTGTCGGTGTGGAGGGGCACGGGTTTCAAGGCGTCGCGTTATCCGACGACTTCGCCATCTTCGATTTTGATTTCACCCGCGATACCGCAACCAGCCCCACGCACAACACGCTGGAAATCGAGATCACCCGTGCCGGCGTGTGCCATGGTGTTGCCTACTGGATGCGTTTGCAGCTTGATGACGAGCGGGACCTGGATAACCGTCCCGACCTGGGCGATGGCGTATCCGATGCGTATTGTGCGCACTGGCACCAGATGGTGCGGCTGCTGGTGCCCGCGATACCCGTGCAACCCGGTATGCGCATTCGCATCCAGGCACAGCACAACCTGCATTCAGTTGCATTGAGCGTGTTCGATCCAGTGACCGGGTTGCCCGGCGGTTGATGCAGATGCCGGTGTTGCACTTTTCAGGTGCGCAAGGTCTACTTTCGCCATGAACGAGAACGAACGATACCGCAGTGCCGGTGCTGTGCTGTGCGAACGGATGGTGCCGCCAGAAGTGGCCGCGGCGATGGCTTACCAGATCAGCGTGCAGGTGCGAAAGAGTGGTGGCCAATGCCTAGCGCCGCCGCTGATCACCAGCAAGCCGTGCTATGAGATTTACTGTTACCAGTGGCCGGTGCTGCTTACGTTTCTGTGGGCAATGACGCCGAAGATCGAAGCCGTTGTCGGCCGCCCCCTGCTGCCGAGTTACAGTTATTTTCGTACGTATCAACACGGCGATGTTTGCCGCATTCATGCTGACCGCCCGGCCTGTGAGCATTCGGTTTCGTTGACCCTGGCTTACTCGGATGACAAGCCGTGGGCGTTGGCAGTTGCCAACGATCCGGCGCCGCTGGAGCAGCGCGGCACCATCCGTGGTGATGAGGATTTTGGCGGCAGCGGATACAGCGAGTTTGCGATGGCAGCCGGTGATGGCGTGGTCTATCGCGGCACCGACTACCTGCACGGGCGGTTGATACCCAACCCCAATCGCTGGTCGGCGCATTTGTTTTTGCATTGGGTTGATCGTGAAGGCCCCTATCGCGAGCAGGCTTTCGATGGCCGATCCGTCGTTGGAAATACCGATTTCGTGTTTCCTGCGGCGGTCTGACAGGCGGCGGTTGGCCGCCTGTCAGCCACGCGCAAATCAGAACTCGCTGGCCAGACGTGCAAACAATGCAGCGCCGTTGAGGCCAAACTGCACACTGTCATACTTGAAACCGTTGTCGGTTTCGTCGGCGTTCTGGGCACTCGGGAACTTGTCGAAGATGTTGGCTGCGCCGAGGGTGAACTTGGTCTTGCCACCATTGAAGGCATAGGTGAGGCTGGCATCGGCCGACAAGCGCGCATCGTACTTGAGGTTCGGCACCGGCGGTCCGGAGAACGTGCCGAGGGTCTGTGAGCCAAAGTAAATCAGCTTGAACAGCCCGTTCCATGAACCATGGGTGTAATCGAACGCCAGCGTGCCCTTGCTGCGTGGCGCGCCGTTTTCGATAAACAGTTTTTCGCGGTTGTCGAGCAGGGCATCTTCGCGGCCGGCGAGTGAGGCCGGGGTGTTGACCCGGCGGACATCGGTCTTGTTGTAGTTGAATCCGAGCAGGGTAACCAACTTGCCGCCGGCCATGGGCATGTCGTGGGCAGCGGTGACATCAACGCCACGGGTTTTGGTATCGACCGAGTTGACGAAGAACTGCGCCTCGCCGACACCCAGTTGGTCCAGAATTGCGCCGATGCTCGGGTCGCTGTCGTCGAAACGGCCGCTTAGCACGATGCGGTCATCGATGTTGATCCAGTAGCCGTCAACCGTCAGCGTGAGGTTGTCCAGCGGCTCCCAGGTGAAGCCAAGGGTGAAGTTGTCGGAAGTTTCTTCCTTCAGCTTGGGAATGCCGGCGGCATTGGCCACGGCACCGCCATTGGGCGCCAGCACCACGTCGGTGGGTACACCGCCGATGAAGTCGGTGAAGGTGGAAGAGAAAAAGCGCTGTTGCAGCGACGGCGCACGGAAGCCGGTGCTGACCGAGCCACGAAGGCGCAGGGTGTCGGTGGTGCGATAGGCCCACGCCAGCTTGCCGTTGAGGGTGGTGCCAAAATCGCTGTAGTCCTCGTAGCGGCCGGCAATATCGACCATCAGGCGATCGGTGACGCTGGCTTCCAGATCAACGTACGCGGCCCAGCTGTCGCGGCTGGAGTTGGTTTCGTCACCCGGCTGAAAACCGGGGAATCCCTGACTGCCGGCATTGCCGCCACCGGCGCCGTCGGCATCGATGAAGGAACCCGCCTCGCCGGCAAAAATCTTGTAGCGTTCGTCGCGATACTCACCACCGAAGGCCACGTTCAGACCCTGAAACACGCCATCGTAGTATCGGCTGATGTCGAGGTTGGTGGTTTGCTGGCGGAACGAAAAACCGCCGGCATCAAAGCGGGTAGGGCTGATGCCGGCGCCGCCAGCGAGCAGGTTGGCATTGGCGATCGAGGCATTGAGCGTATTGGAGATGTTGTACAGCAGCTCGTTGTAGCCGTAGGTGGTGCTCAAATCAACATGCCAGTCCGCAAAATCACCGCGAGCGCCAACCGTGGCGTAACGGTCCTCGAGATCGCCATTGATGAACGGCACAAAGCCGTCGGGGAACATCGCGGCGGAATTGCGTGACGGGATATCGTCGGAACCAATGCCGCCGCGCGCAAACGCCGCCGATGATGCATCGCGATCCTGGTAGGTGCCGGTGAAATACGCTTCGACATTATCGGTGATGCCGAACGTGCCGTTGCCGGCCACCGTGGTGTTGTCCACGCTGGAATCGCCGATGGTGCGCGGATTGTCCTTGCCCGAGCGGTCGGAACGATTGCGACTCAGGTACTCGGCGGTGATGCCAAGCGTGCCGCGGTCACCGAGTTCCACGCCGCAGTAAGCGGTGGTGAGGTCGTTTTCACCATCGCCGCGCGAGTACTGGCCATAGGCAAGCACGCCTTCGCAACCGAGACGCTGTTTCAGGGTGATGTTCATGACGCCGGCGATGGCATCGGAGCCGTACTGCGCCGCCGCGCCATCGCGCAGCACTTCCACCTGTTCGATTGCCAGCACCGGGATCGTGTTCAGGTCGGTGCCGGTGGCGCCGCGATTGCGTGCGCCGAACAGGTTGACCAGCGACACGTTGTGCCGGCGTTTGCCATTGACCAGCACCAGGGTCTGGTCGGCACTGAGGCCGCGCAAGGCTGCCGAGTCGATCAGGTCGGCACCATCAGCGCCAGTCTGCCGCGTCGAGTTGAACGATGGGGCGATGAATTGCAGCGACTGGGCAAGATCGAACTGCGCACCCTGGGTGGCCGCTTTTTCCATCGGGATGATATCGACCGGCACCAGGGTCTCGGTGGCCGAGGTGCCCTGTCGACGCGAGCCGAGCACCATGACCTTGTCGAGCGATTTGGCTTCGGCCTGATCCGTTGTGGTATCTGCATCGCCGCCCTCCTGCGCCCAGACTGGCGCAGCCACACTCAAACCCATAAGTACAAACAACGGCAAGGCATTGCCCACGGCCGTAAACAGCAGCGATTTGCGCATGTTGATTCCCCTAATCCCGGTAACGGCCGTCCCCAATCGCAACCCGCCACGGCCCAAGCCGGCTGCGTTGCCAGTGCAATGCACCGGCGCTCACCTGCAATGTAGCGCGACGCGGGGCGCGCGGGAAGATGCTGCCTGCTGTGCTTGTGCTCGTGGAAACCAGCTTTGCCGGCGACAGCCTTGCGAAAAGCGTCGTGTACGCGGCGTGCTGCTACCGGTGTGTACACTGCGCGTTCGGCTAATCGTATGGACTGGTAATGAATCTGCAGCAGTGGCGGCGCGAAGGGGATACGTTCGAGTGGCAGGGCCAACGCATTTTTTATCGTGACCAGGGGCAGGGCGAGGTGCTGCTGTGCTTGCACGGCTTTCCCACCGCGTCGTGGGACTGGCATCGGCTGTGGCCGTCGCTTACCGCAACGCGGCGGGTGATCGCGCTGGATTTTCTCGGCTATGGGTTTTCCAGCAAACCGCTGGATCATGTCTACAGTGCAGCGGAGCAGGCCGACATCGTGCTGGCGCTGATGCAGGCTTTGGGCATCGGGCAGGCGCATGTGCTGGCCCACGATTTTGGCGACAGCGTGGCGCAGGAGCTGCTGGCGCGGGTGGCCGAGAGCGGTGTAGGCCTGTCGCTGCAGTTGCTGTCAGTGTGCTACCTCAATGGCGGCCTGTTCATGGAAGCGGCACGGCCGCGCCTGATCCAGCGCTTGTTGCTAGGCCCGCTCGGGCCGTGGTTGTCGCGGCGGCTGAGTTACCCGCGGTTTGCGCGCAGTTTTGCGGCAATTTTCGGTCGGCAAACACAGCCCAGCAAGACCGAACTTGGCGATTTCTGGCGCTTGATTACCCACGAAGACGGCCATCATCTGGCCCATGCCCTGATCCAGTACATCCCCGAGCGTCACCGGCAGCGCGCGCGCTGGGTGGCGGCGATGCAAAACAGCAAGGTGCCGCAACGTTTGATCATCGGCATGGCCGATCCGGTCTCGGGCTGGCGTATCGCCAAGCGTTACCGTGAATTGTTGCCAGCGGCCGATGTAGTCGAACTGGCAGAGATCGGCCACTACCCGCAGGTGGAAGCGGCGGATGCCGTGCTGGCGGCGCATGTCGCGTTCATCGCACGCATTGCGCCATGAATCGTCATGCACTGCCGCTGCGCTGCAACCACAGCACGCCGAGCAGGTATGTCGCCACGATCAACCAGCGCCCGAGTGTTGCCCGCCGTGATGCGGGAGCCACCGCCACCGCAGCGGCGATCGCCATCATCATCACCGCAAACAGGCCGATGGCGCTGTGGCTGGGATCCAGCTCCGCGAAAATCGGGCCTTTTCGATCCGCCAGATCCATGGCCAGAAACACGACCATGTTCACTGCGTTGGAGCCAAACAGATTGCCTACCGCCAGGCCGGACGAGCCCATGCGGAACGCTGCGATCGAGGTGACCAACTCCGGAAGCGAGGTGGAGACTCCGACCAGTAAGGTGCCGACCAATGTCACCCCCAAACCGCTGAGTTCGGCCAGCCGCACAGCGGATTCGGCAAACGGTTTGCCAATGACAAGTAAAGCGGCTGCTGCCAGTGAAAATTGCAGTAATGCAGGGTAGAGACGAGTGCGTTGGCTGGTTGCGGTTGTGACCGCTGCGATTCTGGTGGAGCGTACGCCGCTGCGGTAAAGCGCATACATGCCGGCGCAGTAGATCGCGGCCAGCAACAACGATTGCGGTGCCACCCCAAACAGTAGCGAGGTGGGTCGGATCATCACGAATAGTGCAGCGCTGGCATTGAGCAACATCGCGAGTGCTGCCAGTGACACCACCTCGGCATCGCGCCCAGGCGGTGTCAATCGCCCGAGCAAGAGGCCGACAACCGCAAAGACCAACATGTTGGCCATGCTCGATCCGAACAGGTCGCCCGCGGCCAGATCGGCAGCACCGATTTTCACGGCGGCAATGTCGGTGGCCAGCTCCGGTAGCGATGTGGCGCCCGCCAGCAGAATCGTTCCGATCCAGACTCGACCGATACCGGTCGCATCGGCGATATGGTCTGCGGCGTGGGCCAGCAACGACGCGGAGGCGATCAGCATCACGGCCAGCGCGGTAAACACGACGAGCGCCTGGATCACCGCGGCGGTCCAGGTGGCGAAGCGCGCATGCGCAGGTGATGATTCAGCCATTCGGCGACAAGCCAAGTACCAAGCACCGCTATCAATACGATCACCGCGAGTTGAAGGTCGATGTGATGGAGGGCCAGCATATTGCGCAATCCGGGCAAAACCAGGGTTGCTGCCTGTAGCAACAGTGACAGCAGCACAATGATGTTCAGCAGCATATTGCTGGCTGGCAACTGCACAATCCGCCGTGCGGGGTAGGCAAACACCAGTTGCGCGCTGGCTTCGAACAGGAAGACCGCAGTTCGCGCCACGGCGGCGGTATAACCTAATACGGGCAGCCAGATCAGTAGACCCAATCCTGCGGAGGCCTTGATCAGGCCGCTCGAAAACACGAAGCGCAAAGAGGCAGAATCGAGTAATGGGCTGCTTGGTGATCGCGGCGGACGTTGCATGACCCCTTCGTTGCGATCCAGTGCCAGAGCCAGCGCTGGCGGACCATCGGCGATGAAGTTGATCCATAACAACTGGATCGCGGTCAGTGGCAGCAGCAACATGCCCGACTCTTCGCGAAGGTCTTGGGTATACGCCAGGATCGCGCCGCCAACCACCAGGATCACCAGGGCGACATTGGTCGAAAACAGGAAGCGGATGAATTTCTGGATATTTTCGTAAATGCCGCGCCCTTCCTCGATCGCACCGACGATGGTGGCGAAATTATCGTCGAGCAAAACCAGGTCTGCGACCTCGCGGCTGACATCGCTGCCGCGCTGACCCATGGCAATGCCGACATCGGCACGCTTCAATGCGGGTGCATCGTTGATTCCGTCGCCGGTCATCGCCACAATCTCGCCGTTGGCCTGCAAGGCTTCGATCAGGCGCAATTTGTGTCCTGCACTGACACGTGCGAACACGGTGACCTCTTGCGCGGCACACTTGAGCTGCGCTGAATCGAGTGCGTCGATCTCGGCCCCGGTCATCACCTGCGCGTGTTCCATGCCGATTTGCGCGGCGACTGCGCGCGCGGTGCCGGGATGGTCGCCGGTGATCATGATGACCCGCACCCCAGCGGCCTTGACGATCCGCATGGCGTCTGCCACCTCTGCCCGTGCTGGGTCCCAGAGCAAAACAAGGCCAAGCAAGTGCAGATCCGATTCATCCTCATCCGCTCCTTGGGCCAAAGCCAGAACGCGATAACCATCGCGGGCGGCAGTCTCGGCGCTCTCCAGCCAATCGCTGCGCATACCTGGATCCAATCGGCAGCGATCGATCAACACTTCCGGTGCGCCCTTGAGAAAGCTGCGCGGACCTTCAGCACTTTGAACGGTAACCCGCATGAACTTCCAACTGCTATCGAAGGCCCGTAGCGATATCCGGGGATGCGTGGCGCGCAGGGTGTCGATGTCGATGCCCTGATCGCGCGCAAATTCGAGCAGGCCGATTTCAAGCGGATCGCCGGCCTGTGCGCCTAGATCAGCGTCGTTGACCAGCACCATCGCGTGCAGCGCATCGCGACGGCGCTCGCTGCGCAACGCATGCACGCGCATGTGATTTTCAGTCAGCGTGCCGGTTTTATCGGTGGCGATCACGGTAACCGATCCCAACGCTTCGACCGCGCTCAGACGCCTCACCACCGCGTTGCGTCTGGCCATGCGCTGAACACCCAATGCCAGAGTGAGGGTGACTACCGCCGGCATGCCTTCGGGTACCGCAGCTACCGCCAGCGCGATCGCAAACAACACCATTTCTTCGAAACGACCCAAACCTTCCGCAGCGAGCCCGGCAACTATCAACACCACAGCCAGCGCACCGACCCAACGGGCGATCTGCATGCCGAACGCATCAAGCCGCCGCTCCAGCGGCGTTTTTTCGCTCTCGATGCGGCCGAGCATTCCCGCCAGTTGGCCCATGGCGCTGAGCGCGCCGGTTTCGCTGACTTCCAACAGGCCTTTGCCACGCACCACCAGTGTGCCGCTCATGGCGCGTTCGTCGACTGCTTTGTCGATGGGTACCGACTCGCCGGTCAGCACGGCTTCGTCGATCATCAATCCCTGTGCTTCGAGCAAGCGACCGTCTGCCGGCACCCGCTCACCGGCCGCGACCCGCAGCAGATCGCCAGGCACGACCTGCGAACTCGGGATGTGTTGAAGGCTGCCATCGCGTATTACCCAAGCCTGCGGCGCAGCCATTGCCTTGAGTTGCGCCAAGGCCTGTTCCGAACGGTACTCTTGAAATGATCCGAGGCCGGCATTGAGCAACAAAATCGACAGGATAGCGACCGCTTCGACCGGTACGTCGATCATTCCTTCGTACAGCCAGGTTCCGATGTCGAACAGCAGTGCGAACAGCAGCAGAAGAATCAGCGGGCTGCGAAATTGCTTGAGGACACGCCGCCAAACCGGAGTTGTGCGCGCTTCGGGCAGGGCATTTGCGCCAAACTGCCGCAGTCGTTGTTGCGCCTGTGTCTTACTCAGCCCCATCGGCGGGAGTGGCGGTGTTGGGCTTCGTTGTGCCGACATGACGAACTCCCGATCGGGCGAGGTCAGTGGTTGATGAAAATCGTTTTGGCGAGTTGGCTTGCTATCGAAAGTGATGCCGCACGATATTGTTGCGTAGAAATGGGGTGGTGCGCTTGATCCGGCGCAAATAACTATTCCTATATCCCAAAGATGCATACAAGCGCCTTGGGCAAACCATCAGATACTCCATTGAAAACGGCGCCCACTGGGCGCCGTTTTTGTCATCCGATGACTGGGCAATCAGAGCGCTTCGAAGATTCCTGCCGCGCCCATGCCGGTGCCGATACACATCGTCACCATGCCGTACTTGAGCTTGCGCCGACGCATGCCATGCACGATGGTGGCGGTGCGAATGGCGCCGGTGGCACCCAGCGGATGGCCCAGGGCAATCGCGCCGCCGAGCGGATTGACTTTGTCTTCGTCCAGGCCAAGATCACGGATCACCGCCAGCGCCTGCGCGGCGAAGGCTTCGTTGAGTTCGATCCAGTCGATCTGATCGCGGCTCAGGCCGGCCTGCTTGAGCGCCTTGGGGATGGCTTCCTTGGGACCAATGCCCATGACTTCGGGCTTGACCCCGGCGACGGCGAAACCAACAAAGCGTGCCAACGGGGTGAGGCCGTAATCCTTGATTGCCTGTTCCGATGCCAGCAACACCGCGCCGGCACCATCGGACATCTGCGAGGAGTTGCCGGCGGTGACCGAACCGCCAGCGCGGAACACGGTGCGCAGCTTGGCCAGGCCTTCGGCGCTGGTGTCGGCGCGTGGGCCTTCGTCGGTATCGACGATGATCTCGCGTTGCGTGATGGTGTCGGTGGCGAGATCGGGCTGGCGCGTAATGATGGTGTAGGGGCTGATTTCCTCGCGGAACTCGCCAGCGGCAATCGCTGCCAGGGCGCGTTGGTGCGAACGCAGCGAGAACGCGTCCTGATCCTCACGACTGACTTTCCACTGCTCGGCGACTTTTTCAGCGGTGATACCCATGCCGTAGGCGATGGCGACGTTATCGTTCTCGAATACCTGGGTGCTCATCGATACCTTGTGGCCCATCATCGGCACCATGCTCATCGACTCGGTGCCGCCGGCCAGCATCAGATCGGCTTCGCCCAGACGGATGCGATCGGCGGCCAGTGCCACCGCTTGCACGCCCGACGAACAGAAGCGGTTGATCGTCTGTGCCGGTACGCCGATGGGCAGGCCCGCCAGCAACGCGCCGATGCGCGCCACATTCATGCCTTGCTCGCCCTCGGGCATGGCGCAGCCAATGATGATGTCGCTGATGCGATTGGCGTCGACGCTTGGCGCTTGCGCCATCACCGCCTTGAGCACGTGCGCCAGCATTTCATCGGGGCGGGTGTTGCGAAACATGCCGCGCGGCGCCTTGCCCACCGGGGTGCGGGTGGTGGCGACGATGTAGGCGTCCTGGATTTGGCGGGTTGACATGACGTTTCCTCGTTATTTGGTTTTCGGGGCGTGGGACTCGGGACGACAATGCTTGCGAACTTTTGCTTTGGTTGTTTGCTCTGGTTTTTCCGAGTCCCGAGTCCCCAGTCCCGAGTCCCGGCAACACTGAATCCCGCCTCGGCATCAATTCCGCAGCGGCTTGCCGGTGGTCAGGGTATGCACGATGCGCGCCTGGGTTTTGGGCATTTGCGCCAGCGCGATAAAGTGCTCCAGCTCCAGCTTCAGCAGCCAGTCTTCGTCAACCAGCGCGCCGCGATCGACGTTGCCGCCGCACAGCACGGTGGCGATGCGGGTGGCGATTTCCATGTCGTGCTCGGAGATAAAGCGGCCTTCGAGCATGTTGACCAGCATCATCTTGAAGGTAGCGATACCGACATCGCCGGCCACTGGTATCTGCCGCGCCGGCAGCGGCGGGCGGTAGCCGCTGTCAGCCAGCGCACGTACCTGCGCCTTGGCGACGAACAGCAACTCATGCGGGTTGAATACCACCACATCGCTTTCGCGGACGAGGCCGAGCTCCTTGGCTTCCAGTGCCGAGGTCGAGACCTTGGCCATCGCCACCGCTTCGAAGTAAGGTTTGAGGCCAGCGAACACATCGCCACCGGCGGCCGTAGCCAAGCCGACCCGGGTGGCGATTTCCTTCAGGCCACCGCCAGCCGGCAACAGGCCGACACCGGCTTCAACCAGACCGATATAGCTTTCCAGCGCCAATACGGTGCGGGTGGCATGCATCTGGAACTCGCAGCCACCGCCCAGCGCCATGCCACGCACCGCCGCAACTACCGGCACCAGGGCGTATTTGATGCGCTGGCTGGTGGTCTGGAAGTTGGCAATCATCGCGCCGAACTCATCGACCTTGCCGGCCTGAAGCTGGCCCATCGCACCCTTGAGATCGGCGCCGGCCGAGAATGGCTCGCTGTTTTGCCAGATCACCAGGCCAGAAAAATCCTTTTCGGCAATGCCGATGGCCTGTTGCAGGCCGTCAAGCACGGCATCGGATACGGTATGCATCTTGGTTTTGAACCCGACCACCGCGATGCCGTCGCCGTCGTGCCACATGCGCACGCCGTCGTTCTCGAACACCGTCTCGCCGGCGCCGTAACGCTCGCCCAGCACCGGGTCGGGGAAGCGTTGGCGGGCATAAACCGCCAGCGAGGAACGCGGCTTGATCGCGTTGCTGCTGGGGCTGAAACTGCCCTCGGCCTGATGTACACCGGTACGGCCATCCACCGCCCACGCCGGCAGCGGTGCATTGGCCATGGTCTTGCCGGCAGCGATGTCTTCCTGAATCCAGCTGGCGATCTGCTGCCAGCCAGCGGCCTGCCAGGTTTCAAACGGCCCGAGCTTCCAGCCGTAACCCCAGCGGATCGCCAGGTCTACATCGCGCGCGGTATCGGCGATATCGGCAAGATGGAAGGCACTGTAATGGAACAGGTCGCGGAAACAGGCCCACAGGAACTGTGCCTGCGGATGCGCACTGGCGCGCAGCTTGGCGAATTTCTCGGCCGGGTCCTTGAGCTTGAGGATTTCCACCACTTCGGCTGCCGCTTCGCCGGTGGCGGGGCGGTAATCGGCCTTGCCGATGTCGAGCACCGAGATGGTCTTGCCGATCTTGCGGAAAATGCCGGCGCCGGTCTTCTGGCCCAGCGCGCCTTTTGCAATCAGCGCCTTGAGCCAGTCGGGTGTGTTGAAGTGGCTATGCCAGGGGTCATCGGGCAGGGTGTCGGCCATGGTCTTGATGACATGCGACATGGTGTCCAAACCAACCACGTCGGAGGTGCGGTAGGTGGCGCTTTTCGGCCGGCCCAGCAGCGGCCCGGTCAGGGCATCGACTTCATCGAAACCGAGGCCGAAGGCGGCAGTGTGGTGCAGCACCGACAGGATCGAGAACACGCCGATCCGGTTGCCGATGAAGTTCGGTGTGTCCTTGGCATGTACTACGCCTTTGCCCAAGGTGCTGGTGAGGAACGTTTCCAGGCCTTCGAGCACGGCCGGATCGGTGCCACGGCAGGCGATCAGTTCGGCCAGGTGCATGTAACGCGGCGGGTTGAAAAAATGCACGCCGCAAAAACGCGGGCGCACCGCGTCGGGCAGGGCATCGGCCATGGCATTGATGCTCAGGCCCGAGGTGTTGGACGCCACCACCGCGTGCGGCGCGATGTGCGCAGCGATTTTGCTGTACAAGTCGAGCTTCCAGTCCATTCGCTCAGCGATGGCTTCGATGATCAGATCGCACTCGGCCAGCAGCGGCAGGTGCTGCTCATAATTGGCAGCGGTGATTGCGGCAGCGCGGGATTTGGCGGCAAGCGGCGAGGGCGACAGCTTGCCGAGGTTGGCAATGGCGCGATTGACGATGCCATTGCGATCGCCCTCTTTTGCGGGCAAATCGAACAACACCGTATCGACGTTGGCATTGACCAGGTGTGCCGCGATTTGCGCGCCCATGACGCCGGCGCCGAGGACGGCCACCTTGCGAACTTTCAGGTTGTTGGACATGTGCGGGGGTACTCCGTTGCTGCGGTTGATCGGATCGTGCGGTCGCGGTGCGTAGGGCACGGGTTGGGGGTGACAACTTTGTATTACGGCGCGCGCAGGCCTGCTGCGGCAAACCGGATCAGGGCTTGCGCGCTACGCTGGCAATGGGTTTTTTCGCTGACGTTGCCGGGCCGCTTGATCAGGCCAAAGTCGGCCATCGCGTAAGTGAGTGCCCCTGCTATGAAATCCAGCCGCCAGTAAAGTTCCTCTTTGCCCAGTTCGGGTGCATGCGCGCTGATCGCCTTGGCGAACTCTCGCAGCACGTGACCGTAGTTGTCGGAAAGAAACTTGCGCAGGCGCTCGTTCTTTTCGGCATAGGCACGGGCGAGCACGCGAACAAAGGCCGAACCGCCGCCCTGGCGGTCCAGGGTGAGTGCCAGGGCAGGTTCGATGAAGGCGGCTAGAACCGCTTCGAGTGCGTGATCGGCTTGCGCCTGCGCTTTGCCCAGCGCGTCGAGCCGTTTCTGGCTTAGTTCGTCCAGACGGCGGCGGAAAACCTCGTTGACCAGATTTTCCTTCGAGCCGAAGTGGTAGTTGACCGCTGCGATATTGACATCGGCGCGGGTGGTGACCTGGCGCAACGAGGTGCCGGCAAAGCCGAACTGGGCGAACAAATCCTCTGCGGCGGTCAGCAACCGTTCTTTGGTGGAAAAATGTACCGAGGCATTCATCAACGGACCAATCCATCGCTCGATTCAAACAAACGTTTAACACAGACTAGCGCCGGTAACGGGGTGCGGTCAATGGTCAAAAACGCCAAATCGCTCTTGGGCCGTGACGCGGTTCGCATCATTGGCTACAATGGTTTCTGGGAAATCCCCCTAAGCCCGCGATTGTTCGCGGTTTTGTGGTAGCCTCGGCTCTTTCACCGGGCTGGCTGCCCTCTCTAATCAATACACGGAGTGATTACATGGCGCTGCAGCGCACCCTTTCCATCATCAAACCCGATGCCGTCGCCAAGAATGTCATCGGTCAAATCTACTCCCGTTTCGAGCAAGCAGGTCTGGTCATTGTTGCAGCGAAGATGAAGCACCTCTCGCGCAGCGAAGCCGAAGGTTTTTATGCGGTACACCGTGAGCGCCCGTTTTTCAATGCGCTGGTTGAGTTCATGATCTCCGGCCCAGTGATGATCCAGGCGCTGGAAGGCGACAATGCGGTGGCCAAACACCGCGACCTGATGGGCGCTACCAACCCCAAGGACGCTGCGCCCGGCACCATCCGCGCTGATTTTGCCGAGAGCATCGATGCCAATGCGGTGCATGGCTCGGACAGCCTCGAAAACGCTGCCAACGAAATTGCCTATTTCTTTGCTACCACCGAACTGTGCCCACGCTGATTGACCATCGATGAACGACGGGATTGCCAAGCAAAACCTGCTCGATCTCGACCGTGATGGTCTGGAGCGCTTCTTTGTCGAAACCCTCGACGAGAAGCGCTTCCGTGCGCATCAAGTGATGAAGTGGATTTATCATCGCCACGTCACTGATTTTGAGTTGATGACGGATATCGGCAAATCGCTGCGTGGCAAGCTGGAGCAGCACGCACGGGTGTTGCCGCCTAGCGTCGTGTTTGAAAAGCCATCTACCGATGGCACCCACAAATGGCTGCTTGGCATGGATGGTGGCAATGCCATCGAGACCGTGCTGATCCCGGACAAGGGGCGTGGCACGCTGTGCGTTTCATCGCAGGTCGGTTGTGGCCTCAACTGCCAGTTTTGCTCCACTGCCACCCAGGGCTTCAACCGTAACCTGAGCACCGCCGAAATCATCGGTCAGGTCTGGGTCGCGGCCAAGCATCTGGGTAACGTGCCGCATTTTCAGCGCAAGCTTACCAACGTGGTGATGATGGGCATGGGCGAGCCGTTGCTCAATTTTGACAACGTGGTACGCGCCATGAACATCATGCGCGATGACCTCGGTTTTGGCCTCGCCAACAAACGCGTCACCCTGTCCACTGCCGGTCTGGTGCCACAGATCGATCGCCTTTCCGAGGAGAGCGACGTGTCGCTGGCGGTATCGCTGCACGCGCCCACCGACGAGTTGCGCACCGAGTTGGTGCCGCTCAACAAGAAATATCCGATTGCAGTGCTGATGGCGGCGTGCGTGCGTTATGCGCAACGCAAGCCGCGCACTTCGATCACCTTCGAATACACCATGATGAAGGGAATCAACGATCAGCCCGAACATGCCCGCGGCCTGGCTGCGCTGATGCGCAAACTGGATGCCAAGGTGCAGCGCACCAACACGGCCAAGGTCAATCTGATTCCGTTCAACCCGTTTCCCGGCACCCGATTCGAGCGCAGCAACGAGACCGATATCCGCGCGTTTCAGACACTGCTGCTTGAGGCTGGCGTGCTGACCATGGTGCGTCGCACCAGAGGCGATGATATCGATGCCGCCTGTGGTCAGCTCAAGGGGCAGGTGCTCGACCGCACACGCCGGCAGGCGGATTTTCGCCGCAAGCTTGAAGCACAGGGGGTTTCCGATGCTGCGTAGTCTTCCACGCCAGCTTGCTGTGATTGCGCTGGCGACGGTGATTGGCGCTTGTGCCGGCAATGGCTCACGCTCCAAAGCCGATGTGGAGCACGCCGTGCAAACCAATCTCGGGCTCGCGCAAAGCTACATGGGCAAGGGCGATTTTGAGGCCGCGCTGGACAAGCTGCGCAAGGCGGAGGCGCTCAACCCGCGCTCGCCGCAGACCCAATCGATGTTGGGCATGCTCTATGAGCGCATCGGTCGTCCTGAATTGTCCGGCCCGTTTTACGAAAAGTCGGTCTCGCTGGCGCCAAACGATGGTGCCATGCTCAACAACTATGCAACATGGTTGTGCCGCAGCAAACGCTCTGCCGACTCGCTCACCTGGTTCGATCGCGCCCTGAACGACCCTTTCTACAAAACCCGGGCGATGGCCTATGGCAACGCAGGGCGTTGCGCCGTTGAAGCCGGTTTGCTGGAGCGCGCCGAAGGCTACTTTCGTGGTGCGCTCGAGATCGACCCGAACTTTACCGATGTGTTGCAGGACATGGCCAGTCTGAGCTTGCAACGCGGCGATTATTTGCGGGCACGCGCCTTTGTGCAGCGGCGTGAAGCCTTGGGCCCGGTGGGGCCGGTGTTGCTGGATATCGCTGCGCATGTAGAAGACGGCCGAGGGGATCAAGAGGCCGCACAACGCTACCGTAGACAGCTCCTGGAGCAGTTTCCGGAGTATCAATCCGCCTTGCCAGGTAACAATAAAAAACCATGAACACGCAAGTCTCAGCCGAGAGTGCCGACGCTATGGAAAGTATCGGACAGCAACTGCGTAGTGCACGGATTGCCAAGGGTTACTCCATTTCCGAGATGGCAGCGCGAATGCGGGTGCTCAGTCACGTCATTGAAGACATCGAGTGCGAGCGATACGACCGCTTGGGTGCTTCGATCTATGTGCGCGGACACTTGCAAAGCTATTGCCGTCAGCTCGGGTTGCCCTGTGGCATGGTTGAAGGCTGTGCTGATGCCAGCAAGCTTCCGCCGCTGGCACCCATGGTTCGCAGTTCGGCAATTCAGCGGATGGTCGACTTTTCCACACGTAGCCTCGTCTACGTAGTGCTCACCGCATCCATCGGTATCCCGGTAGTGTGGTTTGCACTCAATTCACCAGAACCTCATCCGGCGAGGTCGTTGACACGAATTGACCCGGTCACCGCACCATCGCCCGACATAAATGATCCGCTGGTCGTAACCACCAGTGCCACGCTTCAAGAAAGCGCCGACGCAGTGGCCACGCCGGCCACAGCTGACGCAGCCAACGACCAGCCGGTTGTGGCGTCGCTTGCCGGGTTTTATCGCGAACAGCCTGCGACCAAGAGCGTTGATGCACCCGCTTCTGTCGCGGCACCTGAAGTAGTCCCGGCAACAGACGTGTTGCTGCAATTTGAAAAAAAGAGCTGGTTGCAAGTGCGCTCCCGCGATGGTGGCTTGCGTGATGAAGCGCTTGTCAGTGCTGGTGAGGAGCGCCGTTATCCGTTGGATCAGGTGGGTTACATTACCCTTGGCAACGCGAGCGGGGTAGCCGTCAGTATCAACGGCGTTGCAGCGGATATCTCCACATTTCAACGCGCAGACGTGGCACGATTTACAATATCTTCGGATGGCGCGTTGGCTGCGGCCCGCGATTGATCCACCGATAATTCTGATCACTAATGCGTTCGGCTATTGCCCGAATCCAGGAACCTCATGGCTATTGAATCTCTCGACGAACACGAACAAAGCGAGCGCGTACGCGCCTGGTTGAAAGACAACGCCAGCAACATGTTGACAGGCGTAGCCTTGGGCGTCGCCATGATTGCCGGGTGGCATTGGTGGCAGAATGCGCAAAGCGAGCATCAGGCCACCGCCGCAGTGCAATTCAACACTCTGGTCGAAGCAGCCAGAGCAAACGAGCCAGATTCGGTGGACGCGATTGCGCAGTCACTTCGCTCCGAGTTCGCCGATACGCCGTATGCGTTGCTGGCGGGTTTGCGGGTGGCGCGTGTCAAACTCGACGCTGGCGAGCCACAAGCGGCGCGCGATGCGCTTGCCGCCATCGATGTTTCCGATCAGGATCAGGCACTGGCGGCATTGGTAGCATTGCGTATCGCCCGTCTTGATCTGACGTTGGACAAGCCGGGCGATGCGCTGGCGACCTTGCAATCCATCAGCAGCGATTTTGGTGGCCTTGTTGACGAAGCGCGTGGCGACGCTCTGACGGCACTTGATCGTACAGACGACGCACGTCTGGCTTATCAAAAAGCATTGACTGTGCTTGACGGTGGCTCGCCGATATATCGCACCGTGCAGATGAAGCTTGACAATCTTGGTGTCGCCGCCAAGCCGGAGGTCTGAGCAATGCGTCGTTTTTTCTTGCGCGCCTCGGTACTTGTATTGAGCGTAGTGCTTCTTTCAGCGTGCGGCACAGTGAAGAAATGGTTCGGCAAGTCTGACAAAGCGCCCGAGCCCGATGAGCCAGCAGCACTGGTCAATATTGAAAACCCGATTACCATCGAGCGCATCTGGGGTGTGTCGCTTGGCGACGGCGAAGGTAACCTTTGGACCCGGCAAGCACCCGTTCTCGCCGAGGGCCGCATCTACGCCAGCAATATCGATGGTCGTGTGATGGCCTTCGATGCGATGACGGGCAAGCAGTTGTGGAGCACCAAAACCAAGCTGCCTTTATCCGGAGGCCCAGGAGTGGGTGCGGGGCGATTGGTGTTGGGCAGCCTTGAAGGCGATGTAATTGCGCTTGACGCAGATTCCGGTGCCGAGATCTGGCGCACCAAGGTTTCTTCGGAAGTCATCACTGCCCCGGTTGTCTCGCAGGGCTTTACTGTTGTGCGCGGCAATGACGGACGCGTATTCGGCATCAATCTGGGCGATGGCAAGCGGGTATGGGTTTTTGACCGAGGTTTGCCAGCATTGACTACCCGCGGCAATGCGCCGCCGGCGCTGGCCCGTGATGCGGTGGTGATTGGCTATGCTGACGGCATGTTGGTTACGCTGCGTATTGCTGATGGCGGCACCCTATGGGAACGCGCAGTAGCAACTCCCGATGGCCGCAATGAACTGGAGCGCATGGCCGATATCGATGGTGATATTCAAGTCGGCCTGACCGACGTGTTCGCACATAGCATCAAGGGCCAGGTGATGGCGGTGGATTTATCCAGCGGTCGCCCGCTGTGGAATCGCGATATCACTGGTTATGCGGGCATGGCGTTGATGGGCGACAAGGTAATCACTGCTGACGGTAGTGGCGTGTTGATGGCGCTTGATCGCGGCACTGGTGCCGGTCTGTGGCGACAAGATGCATTGCTCAACCGGATGGTATCGACGCCAGCTGCTGCCGGCCCGTATGTGGTCGCCGGCGATGTTGAAGGGTATTTGCACTGGTTTGACGCAGTTACCGGCGCCCCGGTTGGCCGCATCCATCTTGGTGGAGGGCTGCGAATTCCGTTTTTGGGCAAAAAGCCCGGGCCGATCAGGGCAACACCGCAGGTGTCCCCTGATGGCGTGGTTTATGTTGTCAACACCGAAGGCACGCTCGGCGCCTATCGCGTAATTGGTCGCTGAGCGAACGGAGAATTGACATGCTTGCGCTGGTTGCGCTGATTGGACGGCCGAATGTCGGCAAGTCCACGTTGTTCAATGCGCTGACCCGCAGCCGCGATGCGTTGGTACATGACGAGCCCGGAGTAACCCGAGATCGTCATTACGGCGTGTGTCGGATTATTGAAGACTTGCCTTTCGCCGTGGTTGATACCGGCGGCCTCACCGAACAGACCGAAGGCATTGCCGGAGCCACCACGCAGCAAGCGCTGGCCGCTGCCGAGGAAGCGCAGGTGCTGGTGTTTGTGGTCGATGCCCGTGCTGGCTTGCTTGGCCCCGACCAGAGCATCCTCACCGACCTGCGGCGCAGCGGCAAGCCGGTGATTCTGGCGGTCAACAAGGTTGATGGCCTGGACTCGGATATCGTGCTCGCCGAGTTTTCCGGTTGTGGCATCGCGACCATGATTGCCTTGTCGGCCGCGCATCGCAGTGGCATCGACGACCTGCTCGACGCCATCGAAGTGCATCTGCCTGAACCCGAGCCAGTACCTGACCCTAGCGAGCAACCGCCGGGGGTGATGCGGATCGCTGTGGTCGGCCGCCCGAATGTCGGTAAATCCACTCTCATCAATCGCATTCTTGGCGAGGATCGCCTGATCGCATCGGATGTTCCGGGTACAACCCGCGACGCCATCTCGGTCGATATTCTGCGCGATGGCCGGCAATACCGGCTGGTCGATACCGCTGGCATCCGGCGCAAGGGGCGGGTTGAATTGGCGGTTGAAAAGTTTAGCATTATCAAAACATTGCAAGCCATTGATGCGTGCGAGGTTGCGATTGTATTGATTGATGCCAGCGAAGGTGTCACTGAACAAGACGCCACTGTGCTGGGCTACGTTCTCGATGCCGGCCGCGCGTTCGTGATCGCCGCCAACAAATGGGACGGCTTGAGCAGCTATCAACGCTCGCAAACCCAGGACATGCTCAGCCGCAAACTGACCTTTGTCGAATGGTCCGAGACCGTGTTCATTTCCGCGCTGCACGGTTCGGGTCTGGGTGAATTGTTCAAGGCGCTGCATCGGGCGCACGTTTCGGCAACGCGAACCTTCAGCACCTCCGAAGTCACTCGCGCGCTGGAAATGGCTTACGAGGCCAACCCACCGCCGGTGGTACGCGGCCACGTGCCGAAGATGCGCTTTGCCCATCCGGGCGGCAGCAATCCGCCGACATTCATCGTTCACGGTTCGCGACTGAAGTCTCTGCCGGAGCACTATCGGCGCTATCTGGAAAACTTTTTCCGCAAGCGCTTCAAGCTGGTCGGCACCCCGATCAAGTTCGAATTCCGCGAGGGCGAAAACCCCTATGGCGAACGCAAGAACGTGCTCAGCGAAAAACAGATCGCCTCACGGCGGCGGATGATGCGTCACGTCAAACGGTGATCGGGAACGCGGGCATTGTCGCTGTTATCCTTGCCGGTGGCCGTTCGCGGCGCATGGGTGGTGTTGACAAGGCCTGGCTGCCGTGGCGTGGCAGCAGCTTGATTGAAACCCTGGCAGAAGCACTGCTCGCGCAGGTCGATGACGTACTGGTGGTCGCCAATCACCTTCCAGAGCGGTATGCCGCCATCGGTTTGCGCTGTGTCGCTGATCGTCGTGCCGAGTATCCGGGTCCAATGGCCGGTCTTGAAGCCGGCTTTTACGCCAGCGATGCGCGCTGGGTGCTGAGCGTGCCAGTGGATGTGCCGCATTTGCCTGCTGATCTGCTGAGCCGGCTGCTGGCCAGTGCCGAAACCACGGGTTGTGTACGTGCCCGCGACGTCGATGGGGTACAGCCGTTGATCGCCGTATATCGTCGTAAGCTGGCGCTACCATCGTTGGTGCAGGCACTGGACGCTGGCGAGCGCGCCATGCACCGTTGGCAGACAAGCGTGAACATCGCCGAAGTGGACTTTTCGCCGCATCGCTTTGGCAATCTCAATACCCCCGCCGATTTGCGTGAAGAGGGCATGTGATGCGCAGCAAACACGAAGCCATCGGTTTCAGTGAAGCACTGGCTATCGTGCGCGAGGTTGGTGTGCGCCAACGCCTGCCAACCGAAACTGTGGCGATCAATGCCGCCGCCGGTCGGGTACTGGCCGAGACCATCATCGCGGCCATCGACTTGCCCGGCTTTGACAACTCGGCGATGGATGGCTTCGCCGTGCGCGCCGCCGATCTAAATGCCGCCGCACCGAGTACCTTGCGGCTCGCCGATGAACAATTCGCCGGGATTGATCGCAAATTGGTGTTGGCTCCTGCAACTGCGATTCGTATCACCACCGGTGCGCCGCTACCTGCCGGCGCCGATACCGTAGTCATCAAGGAAAACGCCAGTGTTGCCGACGGATACGTCACCCTCGCGGCCGGTACTACGCCCGGCGCCAATATTCGCCGACGCGGCGAGGATTTGCGCAGTGGCGAACTGGCGATTTCCGCCGCAAGCCGCTTGCTGCCGGCGCAGGCATCACTGGCGGCAGCTCTGGGCTTTGGTGAGCTTTTGATGTATCGCCGACCACGCGTAGCTGTGTTCAGTGGTGGTGATGAACTTCGCCAGCCCGGGCAGGCTTTGGCAGCGGGCGAAATATACGATAGCAATCATGCACTGGTGAGCAGCTTGTTGGCCGGCGAGGGCATCAGCGCACGAGCATTCCCGTCGTTACCCGACGATCCGCTGCAAATCCGTGCAGCGCTGGCCGATGCCGGCACGCAGTGCGATCTGCTGATCACTTGCGGCGGCGTGTCGGCCGGCGAGAAAGATTACCTGCCGGCACTGATCGCCGAACACGGCGAATGGTTTTTCTGGAAAGTCCGGATCAAGCCCGGAATGCCGGTATTGTTTGGCCGCTTTGCCGACACTTTGGTGATGGCTTTGCCCGGCAACCCGGTCGCCGTGCTCGCCACCTTTCGCACGCTGGTGGTGCCATTGCTGGATGCCTTGCAAGGGATCGCTGCCGAGCCACCGGCACTGTTTGCACGGCTCAGCGCGCCATTGCACAAGAAGCACTCGCGTTTCGAGTTCCAACGCGGCCGGGTTTACGGCCAGCCTGACGGCTGCCTGTGGGTGGATGCCGACCCAGCCACCGGTTCCAACCGGCTCGCCGCCGCCGCCCGTGCCAACGCACTGCTGTGCATTCCCGAAGGCCCGCAACAGCTCGCACTAGGCGATGCGGTGCAAGTGCTGGCGTTGGGTGGGTGGTAGCGAACACGAAACGCATGCATTATCCGGTCGTTCGATTGTTTGGAGAAATCGGATTCGACCAGATTTTCGCGTGAGACACGATGACATGCGCCCGGCGCGCGATGGCATGGGCGCCGGCCACGATACGCAATAGTCTCGGTGGTAACCTTGCAGCCAGGTTTTCGAGGAGACAATCCATTGCTGTCCGAGGTTGAGCAGGTCCGCCTGCGGTTGTCGCAGAACACCGATGCGAACAAGAAGTCGCAGCTCGGTCAGTTCCTGACGCCTGCCGCAACGGCGGCTTTCATGGCCAGTCTTTTCCCACCTGCCGATGGGCACTGCCGCCTGCTCGATGCCGGTGCGGGGATCGGTTCGCTCGCCGCAGCGTTTCTGGAACGATGGCGTTCGGGGGTGCTTCGCTTTGAGGGCGTCGAGCTTGATGCTTTCGAGATCGATGATTCGCTGCACAGCCAACTGGCGCACACACTGGCGCGCTATCGGGGCGACGATTTTTCCGCAACGTTGCATGGCGACGACTTCATCCACGCCGCGACCGAGGCAATTACCGGTGGGCTGTTCGCCACATCACTCCCGCAATACAGCCACATCATTCTCAATCCGCCGTACAAGAAAATTGGCAACGATTCCCCGCACCGTCTGGCACTGCGTCGTGTCGGCATCGAGACGGTAAATCTGTATTCGGCCTTCGTGGCGTTGGCGGTAGCGCAGGCAGCACCCGCCGGGCAGATCGTCGCGATCATCCCGCGCAGTTTCTGCAACGGGCCGTACTATCGACCGTTTCGCGAGTTCATGCTTGCACGCGCTGCCATCCGCCACATGCACCTGTTCGAGTCGCGCAGCAAGGCATTCAAGGACGATGCGGTCCTTCAGGAAAACATCATCATTCGCCTTGAGCGTGGTGGCGAACAGGGGCCGGTAACGGTGTCGACTTCCACCGACGACACATTCGCTGATCTTGCCAGCCATGAACACCCGTTTGCGCGAATCGTGTTCGCTGATGATCCCGAGCGATTTATTCATGTCCCCACCGCGCCGGAAGCACACGTCGTTGAGCCGTTCCCGGCGGTGCGATATGCGCTGGCCGAGCTTGGTGTTGAGGTTTCGACAGGACCCGTTGTGGACTTTCGACTCAAGGAGCACCTGCGCGCCATGCCAGGGCCCGGCACTGTGCCCTTGCTCTATCCCGGCCATTTCGCCACCAGCGGCAGCACCTGGCCGATCGACGGAATGAAGAAGCCCAACGCCATCCAGCGCAATTCCGACACCGAAAAGTGGCTCTACCCAAACGGTTTTTATTGCGTGGTACGAAGGTTTTCCTCGAAAGAGGAATCGCGCCGGATTGTGGCGAGTCTGGTTGATCCCGGTGCATTCGATAATGCGCCGGCACTCGGATTCGAGAACCATCTGAACGTTTTTCACGCGGGCCGACGCGGCTTGCCGCCGGCATTGGCGCATGGATTGGCCGTTTTCTTGAGCACGACTGCGGTAGACGAGGCATTCCGTCGCTTCAGCGGCCACACCCAGGTCAACGCAACCGACTTGCGACGCATGAAATACCCCAGCCGTGAGGTGCTGACTCAACTTGGCGAATGGGCGATGCAGCAAGGCTCTCTCACGCAGGGCATGGAAACGTGTCAAGGACTTTGAGATCGTGAATTGAAAATTCATGTGTGGGTCGCTCTGTGTGAGTGCGTGTAGCTGACGACGCTGGGGTTGATACTTCGATATCCTGAATCCGTTTTCGCTGAAGACGTTGCCGTTGCTCGCGCACGGCCGGTCGATGGCAAACGGGACGCCGAGCTTGCCCGCCCATTTGCCGAATCGACAGCAGGATTGGTGTTTGTTACTGCTTTTCCAAACAGGGCGATCCATCGGGCTTCGCAACCACAAGGCTTCGGCGATCAGCGATAATCCAGAATCATGAGCACAACCGAGATTTTTCCGTCCGAGATCGACCCGCCCGAGGCGCTGCGGCGCGTGGGCGATGGCGCGCTGTTGATCGATATCCGCGAGCAGCACGAACGCGCATTGGGCATGGCCGAGGCGGCGCTTGGCATTGCCCGCGCGGAGCTCGAGGCCGAGCCCGGGCGCTGGTTGCCTGATCCCGAGGCACCGGTGATGCTGATCTGTGCGCGTGGCAGCCGTTCGCGTGCGGCGTGTGCCAATCTGCGCGCGCGCGGCTATGCGCGGGTGTGTTCGGTGGCCGGAGGTACCGAGGCATGGCTGGCGCTGGGCCTGCCGATGACGGCAGCGGATAGCGACGCCGGTTTCTATCAGCGTTACGCACGGCATTTGTCGGTCCCGGAGATCGGTGTCGCCGGGCAGCGCCGCCTGCAGCGCGCGCGGGTGCTGCTGGTGGGCGCTGGTGGCCTGGGTTCACCGGCGGGCTATTATCTGGCAGCAGCCGGTGTCGGCCATATCAGCGTAATCGATGACGACCAGGTGGAGCGCAGCAATCTGCAGCGCCAGATTCTGCATACCGATGCCCGTATCGGGGTGGCGAAAACCGCGTCGGCACAGATCGCACTCGCCGCCTTGAACCCGGACATCGACATCGTGGCCGTGCCGCAACGGCTGGATCGCGACAACGTCGATGCGCTGGTCAGCGCGGCCGATGTGGTGGTCGATGGCGCCGACAATTTTGCCGCGCGCTATCTGCTGTCCGATGCCTGCGTCAAACACGGCAAGCCGCTGGTGTACGGCGCGGTGCATCGCTTTGAAGGCCAGGCCAGTGTGTTCGATGCCGGGCGTCAGCGCGGCACGGCGCCGTGTTATCGCTGCCTGTTCCCCGAGCCGCCACCGGCGCAGTTCGCGCCCAATTGCGCTGAAGCCGGAGTGCTGGGGGTAGTGCCCGGCGTGATCGGCATGATCCAGGCGACCGAGGCGATCAAGCTGCTGCTCGATATCGGTGAATCATTGAGTGGCCGCCTGCTGCAGTTCGATGCGCTGACGATGCGCTTTCGTGAGACTCGACTGAAGCCAGACCCCGACTGCACGGTATGCGCGCCGGGCCGGGCGTTTCCGGGTTACATCGATTACCAGGCGTTTTGCAGCGGTTGATGGGCTTCATGCCTCGGATTTTTCGGCGCAGGCGATGCACAGTGTGGTGGTAGGGTCGACGTCGAGCCGGCGCGGGTTGATCGCTTCATCGCAATGGCTGCATAAGCCGTAATCGCCACTCTCGATGCGCGCCAAAGCGGCGTCGATTTTGCGCAGTGACAGGGCGCGGCGTTGTTGTACCGCCATCGCCATCGCCTGGCCCTGCATCGCGTCCATGCGCGAGAGCCGCCCAACACTGGTTTGATCCAGTTCAACCGGCTTGGCGGCATCGCGGGCGGTGGCTTCGGTTGCACTCAGTTCGCTTTTGAGTGCCAACAGGTGCTGGCGGAAATGGTCGTGTGGTGCAGGGGACATATTGCTGCTCCTCAACCCACCACGAACCCGGCCACCACGCGTCGGTGCTCGCTCGCAAGCAGGTTGAAGGTGCGCGCCGCGGCGGCGTTGTCCATAAACTCGATGCCGATGCCGCGGGTGAGGGCGGCGGCATGCACGGCTGGCGCCGGGAAGCGCAGTTGCGCGCCGGTGCCGAGCACGATCAGTTCCGGTTGCAACGCAAGCAGTGGCTCCAGATCGCCGGCTTGCAACGGCACGTCTTCCGATACGGCCCAGGTTTCGATCAACTGGCTTGGGCTGAGGATGAAGCTGCTACCGAGTACTCGCTCGTTGAGCAGAACCCCGTCGTGCGAGACCCCGCGCAGCACATAGCGCAATTCCAGTGGCTCGTGGGCAATCTGCACGGCACTCAGCGCTTGGGCAGCACGATCTGCGGATTCTCGGGATGCCGGCGATAGAGCAGGGCGGTGTTGCCAATGCGTTGCACCAGGGTAGCATCGCAGCCCGCCAGCAACTCGGCAATCCAGGCATCGCGCAGGTCGCGATCACCGGCGGACACCTTTACCTTCAGCAATTCGTGATGATTCAGGGTTTCAGTCAACTCGGTTAGCAACGCCGGGGTAATGCCTTTGGCACCCACCATGATGACCGGTTTGAGCGGGTGGCCGAGGCTGCGCAGGTAACGCGCCTGAGCGGAAGGAAGCGGTTTGTCCATGATGACGTATCGATCTGCGAGGGGTGGGGCACTGCGGCATTGCCGCCAGTGAACAGGACGAAAGGGTATCATGAGAGCCTTATAACCCGATAATTAGTCATGGCGCGTAGCAAGAGCAGCCAGCGCTGGCTGCGAGAACATTTCAATGATCCCTATGTCAAACGCGCGCAGGCCGAGGGCATGCGCTCGCGCGCCGCATTCAAGCTCGAAGAACTGCTCGACCGTGACGTGCTGATCAAGCCGGGCATGGTAATCGTCGACCTTGGAGCGGCCCCGGGTGGTTGGGCGCAAGTTGCACGTCGTGAACTGGGGCACAGTGGCCGAGTGGTGGCGTTGGATATTCTGGAGATGCCACTGATTGCCGGAGTCGAGTTTCTTCACGGCGACTTCAGGCAGCCCGAGGCATTGTCACGGTTCGAGGCGCTGCTGGCTGGCGACCGGGTAGACCTTGTGCTATCGGATATGGCCCCCAATATGAGCGGTATGGCTGCGGTGGATGTGCCGCGGGCAATGTACCTGGCCGAGTTGGCACGTGATTTTGCGCAAGCGCATTTGCGTGAAGGTGGGGTGTTTCTGACAAAGCTGTTCATGGGCTCGGGCTTTGACGTCTATGTTGCGGATCTGCGCAAACGCTATCGCAAGGTGGTTGTACGCAAACCCAAGGCATCACGTAATCGCTCACCCGAGGTGTACGCGCTGGCCACTGGCAAGCATTGATTTATATTACGGGTGCGGTTGAATCCGGCCCACGAGGACGTTGTCGATGAATGAACTTGCCAGAAACTTGCTGATCTGGGTAATCGTAGCGGTGGTGCTCATGGGCGTATTCCAGAGCTTCTCCGAAAACGCGGTGCGCTCGGATACCGTGCAGTACAACGAGTTCGTGCAGTTGGTGCGCGATGATCAGGTCGCGCGCGTCAAGATTGACGATGATCGTGTCACCATCCACGGCGAGCGCAAGGATGGCAGCAAGTTCAAGACCATCAACCCCGGTGACAAGGATCTGGTCAACGACCTGATTTATCACAAGGTTGCTATCGACCAGGTCGCACCCAGCGGGCCATCGTTGCTTTATATCCTGCTCAATTTTCTGCCGTACATTCTGTTCATTGGCATCTTCATCTATTTTTTGCGTCAGATGCAGTCCGGTGGCGGTGGCCGTGGCGCGATGAGCTTTGGCCGCTCGCGCGCAAAAATGCAGGGTGAGGATCAGATCAAGGTCAACTTCACCGATGTCGCTGGCTGTGACGAAGCCAAGGAAGAAGTGGCCGAGCTGGTCGAGTTTCTGCGTGACCCAGGCAAGTTCCAGAAGCTGGGCGGCAAGATTCCGCGTGGCGTGCTGATGGTGGGCCCGCCGGGTACCGGCAAGACTCTGCTGGCGCGCGCCATCGCGGGCGAAGCCAAGGTCCCGTTCTTCAGCATTTCCGGTTCGGATTTCGTCGAAATGTTCGTCGGCGTTGGTGCCAGCCGTGTGCGCGACATGTTCGAGCAGGCCAAGAAGCATGCGCCGTGCATCATCTTCATCGATGAAATCGACGCCGTGGGCCGCCATCGCGGTGCCGGGCTCGGTGGTGGTCACGATGAGCGCGAGCAGACATTGAACGCATTGCTGGTGGAAATGGACGGCTTCGAGGGCACCGAGGGTGTAATCGTGATTGCCGCCACCAACCGCCCCGACGTGCTCGACCCGGCGCTGCTGCGCCCGGGTCGTTTCGACCGCCAGGTGGTGGTCGGTCTGCCCGACGTGAAGGGTCGCGAGCAGATTCTGAAAGTGCACATGCGCAAGGTGCCGTTGGCCGATGATGTGCTGCCGATGACCATTGCCCGTGGTACGCCTGGGTTCTCCGGCGCAGACCTTGCCAATCTGGTCAACGAAGCGGCGCTGTTCGCCGCCCGCGAGAGCGCCCGCAGTGTGCGCATGGAACATTTCGACAAGGCCCGCGACAAGATCATGATGGGTGCCGAACGCCGTTCGATGGCAATGAGCGAAGATGAGAAGAAGCTGACTGCCTACCACGAAGCCGGCCATGCCATTGTCGGGCGGCTGGTGCCCGAGCACGACCCGGTGTACAAGGTCACCATTATCCCGCGCGGCCGCGCGCTGGGTGTAACCATGTACCTGCCCGAGGGCGACAAGTACAGCTACAACAAGATCACCATTGAATCGCAATTGTGCTCGCTTTATGGCGGCCGTGTTGCCGAAGAGTTGATTTTTGGCGCCGACAAGATCACCACTGGCGCCAGCAACGACATTGAACGCGCCACCAAGATGGCACGCAACATGGTTACCAAGTGGGGTCTGTCCGACGAGATGGGGCCGGTGTCCTATGGCGAAGAAGAGGACGAGGTGTTCCTTGGTCGCTCGGTCACCCAGCACAAGAATGTCTCCGACGATACCGCGCGCAAGATCGATACCGTGGTGCGCGATATCCTGGATCGCGCCTATGCACGCTCGCGTAAAATCCTCGGCGAGAATCTGGACAAACTGCATGCGATGGCCGAAGCCCTTCTGCTTTATGAAACCATCGATGCCAGCCAGATCGATTCGATCATGAAAGGCCAGCCCCCGGCACCGCCAAGCAATTGGGGGGTTAGCGACAAGCCGCCGCACAAGGATGACGACTCAAGCAAGCCGGCGCCCGGCAGCATTGGCGGCCCGGCACCGCAGGTTTGAGCGGCGAATTCATCGCTTGTTGAATCGCGTTGCGACATGCCAAGATGCACACTTATCTTTGCACTGAAGCCCGTTGTCAGGAGATCAACATTTTGCGAAAGGGAATTCTCACCGGGCTGCTGATCGCGATTATCGCTAGCGGTTGCGCAACCGTCGATCAACGCCATCACACCGGCGAAGCGATAGCTGCCGCCGGCACCACGCCATACGAAGCAATACAACTCGCTGCTGCCGCAGCGCCACGCAGCGTTCCGGGGCCGTTTCTGGTGCGTATCCAGGCTATCGGGACGGACTCTGGCTACACTTATTTCAATACCGAGCTCGACTATCGTGATCAGCGCAACCTCTCCCTTGCACTCACGCCTGCAGCAGTTAGTGCACTGGAGCTGCGCTTGGGTACAGATTTGCGGACGGGCCTGATTGGCAAGCAACTGCTGGTCAACGGCGACGCGCGACGCGTGCGAATCGTATTCTTAGCCAACGGCCGACCTTCCGGCAAGTACTACTATCAGACACACGTCCATGTAAGCGACGCGAGGCAGATCGTGATCGTGCCGGATTCTGATTAGGTCGTTGGCTACACCGGATCATCGGACGAACACCGCGCATTGATGCTGCGCCGCATGGTGGTCTGTTATCCTTTGCGGCTTTCCTGCCTGTATAGCCATCCATCCCATGCTTGAACTTAATCCGATTCGCCAGCGCATTGCCGACCTGCAGGGTCGGTTGTTGTCGCTGAGGGGGTTTCTTTGACTTCGACACCAAGAAAGAGCGTCTGGAAGAAGTTACCCGTGAACTTGAACACCCCGATGTCTGGAACGACCCCGAGCGCGCACAAACGCTGGGGCGTGAGCGTTCTTTGCTGGAAAAGAACGTACTGACCATCGAACGACTTAACGGTGCGCTGGACGGCTCGACCGAGCTACTGGATCTGGCCGAGTCCGAGCAGGATGCCGACACCGCCGATGCGGTGTCCGCCGATGTCGAGGCCTTTGCGCGCGAGCTCGATGCGCTGGAGTTCCAGCGCATGTTCTCGGGCAAGATGGATGCCAGCAACGCCTTCGTCGATATCCAGGCCGGCGCCGGCGGTACCGAGGCGCAGGATTGGGCCGAAATGCTACTGCGCATGTATCTGCGCTGGTGTGAGTCGCGTGGTTGGAAAACCGAATTGATGGAAGTCAGTGCTGGTGAAGTGGCGGGCATCAAGTCGGCCACATTTCGGGTCGAGGGTGACTACGCCTACGGTTGGTTGAAAACCGAAACCGGGGTGCATCGGCTGGTGCGCAAGTCGCCATTCGATTCCGACAATCGCCGGCACACCTCGTTTACCTCGCTATTTGTCAGTCCCGAGGTTGACGACAATATCGATATCCAGATCAATCCCGCCGACCTGCGCACCGATGTCTATCGCTCATCGGGTGCCGGCGGCCAGCACGTCAACAAAACCGAGTCGGCGGTACGCATTACCCACGAACCCTCCGGTATCGTGGTTGCCTGCCAGACCGGACGCAGCCAGCATGCCAACCGCGATACGGCAATGAAGATGTTGGCGGCCAAGCTCTACGAGATGGAAGTGCGCAAGCGCAACGTCGAGCGCGATGCGGTGGAAGCCACCAAGTCGGATATCGGCTGGGGCAGCCAGATACGCAATTACGTGCTCGATCAGTCGCGGATCAAGGATCTGCGTACCGGGATTGAGCGAACCGACACCCAGAAAGTGCTCGATGGCGATCTTGATGAGTTTGTCGAATCGAGCTTGAAAGCCGGGCTTGAGGTCGGCGCGAAGCGGGTGGGTTGAGGTTCTGGCCGCATCCGTCAAACAGAATACGAGCACATGCTCAATCTCCTGAAAAGCTGAGCCAAATGACCGATCAAAACAACAACAACCCGCCAGCAGTAAACGAAAACCATCTGATTGCCGAGCGCCGCGCCAAGCTTTCGGCACTGCGAGAGCAGGGTGTTGCGTTTCCGAATGATTTTCAGCGAACCCACTACGCTGGTGATTTGCAGGCGACCTATGCCGATGCCGAACATTGGAGCAGCGAGGCACTACAGGCCGAAGGCACTCATGTTGCACTGGCCGGGCGCGTGCTGGCCAAGCGGGTGATGGGCAAGGCCAGCTTTGTACAGATTCAGGACATGAGCGGACGCGTGCAGTTGTTTTTGCAAGGCGCAGCGGTGGGCGAGGAGGTCTACGAGGCGTTCAAGGGTTGGGACATAGGCGACATCATCGGCGTGCAGGGCTCGCTGATGCGTACCCGCACTGGCGAGTTGTCGGTCAAGGCCAATGCGATCCGCCTATTGACCAAGTCATTGCGGCCATTGCCGGACAAGTGGCACGGCCTGGCTGATGTCGAGCAGCGTTATCGCCAGCGTTACGTCGATCTAATCGTGTCGCCCGATGTACACGCGGTATTTGTACTGCGTTCGCGCATCATCCGTGCCATGCGTAGCTGGCTCGATACGCGTAATTTCCTTGAAGTTGAAACCCCGATGATGCATTACATCCCCGGCGGTGCTACTGCGCGACCGTTTGTCACCCATCACAACGCACTGGATTTGCAGCTCTACCTGCGCGTTGCGCCGGAGCTGTACCTCAAGCGCCTGGTAGTGGGTGGCATGGAGCGGGTCTACGAGATCAACCGCAATTTCCGCAACGAGGGCGTGTCTACCCGGCACAACCCCGAGTTCACCATGTTGGAGCTGTACCAGGCCTACGCCAGCTACGTCGAGATCATGGATCTGACCGAGGCGATGATCCGTGATGTCGCGGCGCAGGTCATCGGCCGCACCGATCTTTGCTGGGAAGGAACCGCAATCGATCTTGGCCCGGCATTCCGGCGCTGGCGCATGGATGAGGCGGTGTGTCATTACAACCCGCAGATCAGCATTTCCGATTGCTCCAGCCGCGAGGCGCTGGCCGCACATTGCGCCCACCTCGGTGTAAATGTGAAGGCCGATTACGGTTGGGGGCGATTGCTGCTCGAAATATTCGAAAAGACGGTCGAACACGAGCTCGTACAACCGACCTTCATCACCCATTACCCGGTGGAAGTGTCGCCACTGGCGCGCGAAGCGAGATTGCCAACGGATTTTCCGAGTTGAACGACCCGGAAGACCAGGCCGCACGTTTTCGCGCCCAGGTGGACGCCAAGGACAGCGGCGATGATGAAGCCATGCACTTCGATGCCGATTACATCCGTGCGCTGGAAGTGGGGCTGCCGCCAACTGGCGGCCTCGGCATCGGCATTGACCGGCTGGTGATGCTGCTCACCGACCGCGCGTCGATACGCGATGTGCTGCTGTTCCCATACATGCGCCCCGAGGCGGGTTGATTGCGCTGGTATCCCGGAAAGGTCGAAGCTTCTGGTCCGCAAAGTTCGTAAAGGAAAGCCTATATCGCGATTTGGCTCTTCGGCGATAGTGTGGGTGCGGAGAAGGCATGTCTCGCCAAGACGCCAAGAACGCCAAGGAATCAATCGGCATCGAGGTGGAAGCTATCGACAGTTCACAACGACCAACTGCCGATTTCGTCTGCGATCATTCTTTTGCTTACCCTTGGCGTTCTTGGCGTCTTGGCGAGAGCAAAGGGCTTCTTTGCACCCAGTCGCTGACAAGCCGGCACGGGTTTGCGGTTGCACCCCTCACCGTTATTCCAGCTTTTGCTGGAATGACGAGACCGCCCATGGTGCGGTTACCGTTCGGCTGCTCTTTTCGCGTTCTTTGCGTCCTTTGCGGATCCAATGCATTGATGTCGCTCTTGCGCGACAGCCGTCAATGGTTAAGTCTACTTTGCGCTATCGCGCAACTCGCGCCGCAGGATCTTGCCGACGTTCGATTTCGGCAATTCGCTGCGAAACTCGATATAGCGTGGCTGCTTGTAGCCGGTGAGGTTTTCGCGGCAAAACGCCTTGATCTGTTCGACGCTGAGCGCCGGGTTCTTTTTGACCACGACCACCTTCACCGCCTCACCGGATTTGTCATCTGGCACCCCGACTGCTGCCACTTCGAGCACCTCGGGCATCTGTGCAATCACGTCTTCAATCTCGTTTGGGTAGACGTTGAACCCCGAGACCAGAATCATGTCTTTCTTGCGAGGCGCTGCCAATAACCTGCCATCACCTGTGGCCCCTTGATGCACAATTCGCCGACTTCGCCGGTGGCCAGTATTTCGCCTTCCTCGTTTTTCACGCAGGCATCGGTGGACGAAATGGGCAGGCCGATGGCGCCATTGAAATCAGTCAAACCCATTGGGTTCATGCAGGCGGCGGGCGAGGTTTCGGTGAGGCCGTAGGCCTCTATCAGGGTGACGCCGGTGACCTTTTTCCAGCGTTCGGCGACGGCACGTTGCACCGCCATACCGCCACCGAGACTGAGATGCATCGACGAAAAATCAATCTGATCGAAGCCGGGCGTGTTGAGTAGCCCATTGAACAGGGTGTTGACCCCAGTGATCGCAGTGAACCGCGTGTTTTGCAACGTCTTCACGAACCCGGCCATGTCGCGTGGGTTGGCGATCAAATGATTGAGACCGCCAAACTTCATGAACACCAGACAATTCGCGGTCAATGCGAAGATGTGATACAGCGGCAGCGCGGTGATGATCGCCTCTTCGCCGTAGGTGATGTTCCTGCCGAGCCAGGTGCATGACTGTTCCATGTTCGAGACCAGATTGCGATGGGTCAGCATGGCGCCTTTGGCAACACCCGTAGTGCCGCCGGTGTATTGCAGGAAAGCGATGTCATCCAGGGTGACCGTCACTTCCGGGCAAACCTTGCTGGCGCCCAGGGCAAGAGCTTCGCGAAACCCGATGGCTCCTGTGATCGTGAAAGCCGGCACCTGTTTTTTGATATGGCGCAGCATGAAGTTGATGATTGCCCCCTTGGGGAACTTCAGCATGTCGCCGACACCAGTGACGACCACTTTCTTTATCGCGGTATCGGCCAATACTTCTGCCACGGTGTGAGCGAAGTTCTCCAGTACAACAATGGCAGAGGCACCCGAATCCACCAATTGATGTTTCAACTCGCGGGCGGTGTACATGGGATTGGTGTTGACCACCGTCATGCCGGCGCGCAGCACACCGAAGATTGCGATGGGGTACTGCAACAGGTTAGGCATCATCAGGGCGACCCGATCGCCCTTTTTGAGTTTGAGATCGTTGATCAGATAGGAGGCGAATTGACGGCTCAGGCGTTCAATTTCACCGTAAGTGAGTTGCGTGCCAAAGCTGGCAAAACCCGGTCTGTCAGCGTACTTTTCGCATACCTGATCCAATACCGACAGGATGGATTGATACTGGCTGATGTCGATCTGTTCGGGCACCCCTTTGGGATACGAATCCAACCACGGTTTTTGCAAACTCATGAATACATCCTCCCAGATGTCTGTTGTTCGATCACTTTCGTGCCGGAGGTTCCGTACGTGTGCGTCCGGTTTTACCCCGATTGGAGCACAGGCCCGACATGGCTGCAAGGCAATGTGTGCATTGCTCCTGTTTTACCTGCTGTTTGTCTCCGGGTGTGCGCATGAAGATGCCGAAGTGGCTCTGCGCAGGCAAGTGCAGGCCAGCATTGCGGCATTGGCTGAGCATGACCACTCCGCGTTCATGGATACCGTGGCGGACGATTTCGTCGGACCGCAAGGTATGGACCATCATGGCGCATCGCAGATGGCGCGTTTGTATTTGCTGCGCTTTCGCCAGATTCGCTTGATCGCCGGCCCGCTGGATGTCGCAATGGCTGACCAACGTGCGCGGGTATCGTTCACCGCGATGCTCACTGGTGGTCAGAGTGGATGGTTGCCGGATCAGGCGCAAGCCTATCGGGTCGACAGTTCGTGGCGCCTTGTCGGTGAAGACTGGCATATGATTGCACTGGACTGGCAGCCGGTGGCGCGCTAGCGGCCTGTCGGGTTTGACCGGTCCGGCGATAAGAGTGGCTTTTCGCTTCGCGCGGTCGGTTGCTTCGCAACAACGGCTGTTGCGCAGGCTGCGCCTTTACTTCGCCGCTACGCGGCTCGCTGGGTCGCCCACAGGGTGGGCTCTCACCAAACATCCGCCAAGTCTTTGATTTTGCTTTTGCGCTTCATGCTGTTTTCGGCACTCCTTCGCGGGCATCGCGCACCAATGCAAACACGGCATTGGGCCCAGCGCTCGTTACTTTCATACCCCCATTTCCGCCATAGCGCATCAGCTCGCCTCATGTTTGATGCGCGAATAAGCGCACCGAACCGGACTCCTACAGGGAACGTTCACCGCTTCCGTGGGAGCGCGCCCCAGATCAAGTCTGGGGCAGGCTCTGCGCGCGAAGCGCTTTCGCCTGTTCGTTCGCCGGCAGGCCGGCTCCCACTGAAGCACTGGCTCGCAATGGCGTGCAACACAGTTGCTCCTGCAAAGAATAGGCAGTTGGGGCCACCTGTAGGAGCCCACCCTGTGGGCGACGCGCTGGAACGCGCGTTGCTGCGAATACGAGCGCCAACCACTCTGAAATCCACAGTCGTCATGCGCTCAAGCGAAGGAGACGCACCGGTCGGACTCAAGTCCGACCGGCTGCCAGCATCGCTTTACGTGTTCAATCGTTTGAAATCAGGCGGCTTTCTTAACGGCAAGCTGGCGCAGCACATAGTGCAGGATGCCGCCGTGGCGGAAGTACTCGACTTCCTTCGGCGTCAACAGCAGCACTTTGGCCTTGAAGGAGACGCTGGAGCCATCAGCACGCTTGCCGGTAACGGTGGCCACTTTGCCGGCACCGTCGTCGAGGCCGGTGATGTCAAACACCTCATCGCCCTTGAGGCCGAGCGATTGCGCGTTCTGACCATCGTCGAATTGCAGCGGCAGTACGCCCATGCCGACCAGATTCGAGCGGTGGATGCGCTCGAAACTCTCGGCGATAACCGCCTTGACGCCAAGCAGGGTGGTGCCCTTGGCGGCCCAGTCGCGCGAGGAGCCGGTGCCGTATTCCTTTCCAGCCATCACCACCAACGGCACGCCTTCGGCCTTGTACTTCATCGCGGCGTCATAGATCGACTGCTTTTCCTGCGACGGGTAGTGAATGGTGTTGCCGCCTTCTTCGCCGCCCAGCATCAGGTTCTTGATGCGGATGTTGGCAAAGGTGCCGCGCACCATCACATCGTCGTTGCCGCGACGCGACCCATAGGAATTGAAATCGGCCGGCTGCACGCCGCGCCCCTGCAGGAACTTGCCGGCCGGGGAACTGGCCTTGATGTTGCCGGCCGGGGATATGTGGTCGGTGGTGATCGAGTCGCCAAACAGTCCGAGCACGCGGGCACCGTGGATGTCCGTAATCGTGCCGACGTCCATGCTCATGCCGTCGAAGTAGGGCGGGTTCTTGATATAGGTGGACGCGTCATCCCACGCAAACGATGCACCATCGGGCGAGGCGATCTGGTTCCAGCGCGAATCGCCCTTGAACACATCGGCGTAGTTCTTCTTGAACATGTCCGGGCCGATCGCGGCAATGATGGTGTCGCTGATTTCCTTGCTGCTCGGCCAGATGTCCTTGAGGTATACCGGTTGGCCGTCGCTGCCGGTGCCGAGTGAATCCTTGTGCAGATCGATGTCGATGGTGCCGGCCAGGGCATAAGCGACCACCAGTGGCGGCGAGGCGAGGTAGTTCATCTTCACTTCCGAATGCACGCGGCCTTCGAAATTGCGGTTGCCAGACAGCACCGAACTCACTACCAGTTCGCCATCGGCGATGGCCTTGGATACCGCTTCCGGCAACGGGCCGGAGTTGCCGATGCAGGTGGTGCAGCCGTAGCCGACCACGAAGAAGCCAAGCTTCTGCAGGTCATCGAGCACGTTGGCCTTCTTCAGGTAATCGGTGACCACCAGCGAGCCCGGGCCGAGCGAGGTCTTGACCCACGGCGCCGGCTTGAGGCCGCACTTGACCGCGTTGCGCGCGAGCAGACCGGCACCCAGCATCACCGCCGGATTGGAGGTATTGGTACACGAGGTGATTGCCGCGATGACGACCGCGCCATCCTTGAGCGTGAAACCTTGCGCGCTGCCGGCGGGCTTGGCCGACGCTTGCGAGGCGTCGTGGCCGACGGCGGTATCGCCACCTTCGCCCTCGAACTTGCTGATTGCGCCATTCTTCTGCGTGCGGTTGGCACTCAGGCCACCCAGATTGTCGTGGAAGCTCTTTTTCATGTCGGCCAGCAGCACACGGTCCTGCGGCCGCTTTGGGCCGGCCAGCGACGGTTTCACCTCGCCCATGTCCAGTTGCAGGGTTGCGCTGTATTCGGCTTCATCATCAGTACGCCACAGGCCCTGGGCCTTGGCATAGGCTTCGACCAGCGCGATCAGGGATTCGTCGCGACCGGACAGGCGCAGGTAGTTCAGCGCTTCACCATCAATCGGGAAGATGCCGCAGGTAGCGCCATACTCCGGGGCCATGTTGGAAATGGTGGCACGGTCGGCCAGCGGCAGATGATTCAGGCCATCGCCGAAGAACTCGACGAACTTGCCGACCACGCCGTGTTTGCGCAACATCTGGGTAACCGTGAGCACCAGATCGGTGGCGGTGGCGCCTTCCGGGAGTTTGCCGGTGAGCTTGAAGCCCACCACCTGCGGGATCAGCATCGAGCTGGGCTGACCGAGCATCGCAGCTTCGGCCTCGATGCCACCGACACCCCAGCCGAGCACGCCGAGGCCGTTGATCATGGTGGTGTGCGAATCGGTGCCGAATACGGTGTCCGGGAACGCATGCAACTCACCGTCGATATTGCGTTCCATCACCACCCGCGCCAGGTTTTCCAGGTTCACCTGATGCACGATGCCGGTGTTGGGTGGCACTACCTTGAAATTGTCGAACGCTTTTTGACCCCAGCGCAGGAAACTGTAGCGCTCGCCGTTTCGCTGGAACTCGATCTTGCCGTTGATATCGAGCGATTCCGCTTTGCCGAACGAATCGACCTGCACCGAGTGATCGATGACCAGTTCGGAGGGGATCAGCGGATTGATGTTGGTGGCATCACCGCCGAGCTTCACCACCGCGTCGCGCATCGCAGCCAGATCGACCACGCAGGGTACGCCGGTGAAGTCCTGCAACACCACGCGTGCCGGCATGAACGCGATCTCGGTGCTCGGCTCGGCCCTGGGGTTCCACTTGGCGACTGCTTCGATCGAGGCCTTGGTCACCGACACGCTGTCTTCGTTACGTAGCAGGTTTTCAAGCAGAATCTTCATCGAAAACGGCAACCGCTTGATGTTGAACTGCTTGCCCAGTTTATCGAGGCTGAAGTAGGTGAACTGACGGCCGTTGACGTCGAGGCGGGTCTTGGTGGCGAAAGAGTCGCTCATGCGGTGGCTCCGGGTGGCATCGAAAGGGGGAGGGTCGAAACCCAGCTGGTCATTATACGCGTAGGCGTTGGTTGACAGCGGTCGCAACGAATCGTTCCAAGCCCAATAGCCTCGCTTTGTACGTTGGCGACCGCTCCTGTGGGAGCGCGCCTACGCACAAAACTTTCGCAAGGTTGTTCGCCTGCGCGCGAAGCTCTATCGCCAGATCGTTCGCCGGCAGGCCAGCTCCCACAAAAGCACTGGTTCGCACCATGGGGCAACGAAGCAGAGATATCGGGACTGGCTCTGATTGTCTAAACAAGATTAAGTATGTAAATTAAATTACTGATATATATGCATTTAACAGAAACACCTCATGCTCGATCAATGCGGTTTTTAACCAAACCATAACGTAAAAACTGTTACCCTCACCAAGTTGTGATTGGTGTCAGCCGCAACGCGCCACCGCAGCCGTCCGTGAATGCAAGCCCATTTGCAATCTCGCCTGTCTTCCATGGTGCTGCTTCGCCAGCACCGTGCCGCCCGCCAGGAGCCATTGATGACCGATTCCCTAACCAGCCTTTCCGATCTGCTCGAGATCAGCCGTGATGGTGTGGATTTCTTCGAGCAGGCATCACAATGTGTTGATGACAAGCGCCTTCGTGCGCTTTTTTCACAATTGGCAAAGACCAAAGCCAGCCTGGCTGAAAACCTTTCCGAAGAGGTTACTGCCAAGCCAGGGCGCAAGGGTAAAGCGAGTGGCCCCGTCGCCGAGTTCCAGAAAACCTATGCCAGCCTGAGTACCAGCTTGCGCAAGGCGGATGTTACGCAAATCGATCAGCTCGAACAGACTGAAGATCGCCTGCACAGCCGCTTTCAAGAATTGGTGATGGACCGCGACCAGACGTTTGTGGTGCGGGTGTTGGCCAAGCAGTATCTGGCCAGGGTTGACCCGCTGCATCGTGAGATCCGTGCGCGCAAACGTAGCCTGAGCTGACGTTTCGTTCGGCCAAGCAGCGCGGTAACGCCGTGTAGCGACGAAACAACAAAAGGGGCCTTGCGGCCCCTTTTGTTTTGCAGCTTGCTTCTGCTGACGGTTGGCTTATTTATCGCCACCGTCAAGACCACGGCGCGCCAGCAGCGGCTTGGTATCCGGTGCGCGGCCACGGAAATTGGCGAACAAGGTCATTGCATCTTCGGCACCGCCGCGTGAGAGCAATGTTTTGCGAAAGTGATCGCCATTTTCGCGCTTCAGTCCACCATTCTCCTTGAACCACTCAACACTGTCGGCATCCAGCACTTCGCTCCAGATGTAGCTGTAGTAGCCGGCCGCGTAACCGCCAATGATGTGCGAGAAGTAGGTGCTGCGATAACGCGGCGGTACCGGCGCGAAATCAACACCGGCCTGTTTCAATGCATTCGCCTCGAATGCCAGTACGCCGTCAGCATCGGGCACCTGCTCAGGAGTTATCTGATGCCACGCCTGATCAAGCAGCGATGCTGCCAGATACTCGGTGGTGGCAAAGCCTTGATTGAACTTCTGCGTGGCCATGACCTTGTCCAGCAATGCCTGCGGCATCGGCTCGCCGGTCTGGTAATGCTTGGCGTAGTTGGCCAGCACTTCCGGCCAGGTCATCCACATTTCGTTGACTTGTGAAGGATATTCAACGAAGTCACGCGGCACGCTGGTACCGCTGAAACGCGGGTAGCGTACGTTGGAGAACATGCCGTGCAGGGCGTGGCCAAACTCGTGGAACATGGTGTTGGCTTCGTCAAAAGTGAGCAGGGTAGGCTCGCCTTGCGGTGGCTTTGGAATGTTCAGGTGATTGGCGACGACCGGCTGTGTGCCTAGCAGACTGGATTGTGAAACGTACGCATTCATCCAGGCACCACCACGCTTGGACGGGCGGGCGTAGAAGTCGGCGATGAAGATGGCTAGCTGGCTGCCATCGGCATCGAACACATCAAAGACGCGCACATCGGGCTGATACACCGGCAGGTCGGTACGTTCCTTGAAGCTCAGGCCGTAGAGCTGATTGGCGGCAAAGAACACGCCGTTTTGCAACACATTGTCGATCTCGAAGTATGGACGCAGCTGCGATTCATCAAAATCGTAGCGGGCGCTGCGCACTTTTTCGGCGTAATAGGCCCAATCCCAGGCGGCTAGCTGGAAACCGCCCTTTTGGGCGTCGATCAGCTTCTGCATGTCTGCCGCTTCCTTGCGGGCATTGGCTACCGCCGCTGGCGCCAGGTCGCCCAGCATCTTGTTGACGGCTTGTGTGGTACGTGCGGTCTGGTCTTCCAGACTGTAGGCTGCGTGGTTGGCGTAACCCATCAACAGGGCGCGCTCAGCGCGAAGCTTGGCGACCCGTGCGATGTTGGCGCGGTTGTCGTACTCGCCACCGTGGCTGCCGCGACCAACGGAAGTGGTCTGGATGCGCTCGCGCAGGGCGCGATTTTCAAGCGAGGCAAGCGATGGCTGGCCTGAGGTGTTCATCATCGCCAGCATGAACTTACCGTCCTTGCCGGCGGCTTTGGCGGCTTGGGCAGCCGCTGCAATTGCATTGTCGGACAGGCCAGCCAGCTCATCGCGGCTGTCGACCACGATCGCTGATGCGTTGGTTTCCTTCAACACGTTTTGGCTGAAGCTGGTTTGCAGCGAGGCCAGTTCGCTGTTGATGGCCTTGAGCTTTTCCTTGTCGGCATCCGACAGGTTGGCGCCAGCGCGCACAAAATCGGTGTGATAGCGCTCGAGCAGATATTTCGATTCGGCGTCGAGACCGAGGCTGTCGCGTTGCTCATAAAGCGACTTCACGCGTGCGAACAGCTTGCTGTTCAGAGCGATGGCATCGCGGTGGGCTGATAGTTTGGGTGCCATTTCACTCTGGATTTTTTCCAGCGTGTCGTTGGTGTTGGCGCCGGCCAATGAGAAGAATATGGTTTGCACGCGATCCAGCAACTCGCCGCTGCGTTCCATCGCCACGATGGTGTTTTCGAAGCTGGCTGGCTCGGCGTTATTGGCGATTGCCTCGATTTCGGCGGCATTTTCGGCCATCCCCTTTTCAAAGGCGGGCGTGTAGTGCTCGTCGCGGATCGTGTCGAACGGCGGGTAGCCAAAGGGCAGAGTGCTGGCCTCAAACAACGGGTTGCTGGCTTCGCTGGTGGCAGCGGCGTCTGCTTTGGCCGGCGGCTCAGAGGTGGAACAGCCGGTAATAGCCAGCGACAGGGCGCCAGCGAGTGCAACTGCGAGTCGATGATTCATGTTTGCGGGTTCCTTGGTTGAGCAACGTCAGCCACCAAGGGTAACGCAAGCGGCTGCTAGTTGCCGCCATGACTTTTGACACCATGACTTTTGGCAGGGCAGGGCTCAGCGCTCGAACCACGGTGGTGGTTGCAAGCCTTTGTCTTGCAAAAACGCAGGGTTGAACAACTTGGACTCATAACGGCTGGCACTGTCGCACAGGATGGTCACGACGCAATGCCCAGGCCCGAGCTGCCTGGCCAGACGGATGGCACCGGCAACATTGATGCCGCTGGATGTACCCACATAGAGTCCTTCTGTGCCAATCAGCTCCCAAAGTACCGGTAGCCATTCTTGATCGGGGATGTTGTAGGCATCATCGATGCGCGCACCGCTGAGATTGCCGGTGATGCGGTTCTGGCCAATGCCTTCGGTGATTGAACTGCCGTGTGATACCAACTTGCCGGTCTTCACCCAACTGTAAATGGCTGCGCCATCCGGATCAGCGGCCGCCGTGATCACCGACGGGCTGCGTTGTTTGAGGTAGGCGGACACGCCGGCCAGGGTACCGCCGGTGCCGACCGAACAGATAAAGCCATCGACTTTGCCGCCCGTTTGCGCCCAGATTTCCGGCCCGGTACTGGTGGTGTGGCCGTTGCTGTTGGCCAGGTTGTCCCATTGATTGGCATAAAAAACCCCACCGGGCGTGTTGGCGGCCATTGCTTCGGCCAGGCGTCGGGCCTGATGCACGTAGTTGTCCGGGTTCGCGTACGGGACGGCAGGCACGGTGCGCAGATCGGCGCCCATGCCGCGCAAAGCCGATTGCTTCTCGGCGGATTGGGTATCGGGCATCAGGATGATCGTCTTGAGTCCCAATGCGTTGCCGGCCAAGGTGAGGCCAATGCCGGTATTGCCGGCGGTGCCTTCAATCACGGTGCCACCCGGCGCTATCAAACCGCGCTCCAGCGCGTCGAGCAGCAGATACTTGGCAGCGCGATCCTTGACCGACCCCCCCGGATTCATGAACTCGGCCTTGCCAAAAATCGCGCAGCCGGTGCGCTCTGATGCTGCACGCAGCCGGATCAGTGGGGTATTGCCGATGTGATCAAGAAACGGACAGTCGATGGCCATGGCAGGTGCTCATGCAAGTGTGCTTGCAGTGCAACGGTTATTAACGAAAAGGTCAAGCGTTGTGCATTGCTCATGCACAGGCTGCTGCGTACATGCGGGCAACTCGTCTATGCTTGGATACCTGTCGAATCCAGAGGACTCACGCATGTATACGTTGTATTACGCGCCCGGCGCGGCCAGTTTCGTGGTGCATTGGTTGTTGATCGAGGCGGGCGCCGAGTATCAGCTGCAGCGCGTCAACCTGCAGGCGGGTGAGCAGCGCAGTGAGGCTTACCTGAAGCTCAATCCCAACGGCGTAGTGCCGACGTTGCTTATCGACGGCAAGCCGGCGAGTGAGGCGGCAGCGCTGCTGCTGCATCTGGCAGATTCGTTTCCCGCGATGGGGCTGGCGCCGGCTGTCGGCAGCCTGGATCGGGCACATTACTACCAGTGGGTGCTGCACTTGGCCAATACCGTGCAGCCGGCGTTCCGGCACTGGTTCTTTGCCGCCGAGGCCGCAGGCGAGGCCAATGCCGAAGCCGCCAAGGCGCAAGCCCGCGCGCGTATCGAGGCCGCGTGGCAGCGCATCGACGACCACCTGAATGCCAACGGGCCGTATCTGTTGGGTGAATCGCCCAGCGCCGCCGATTTTTTGCTGACCATGTTGATGCGCTGGTCGCGCAACATGCCGCGCCCGGCCACTGAATGGGTGAATCTGGCAGCGTTGGCACAGCGCATGAAAGCGCGCCCGAGTTTTGCGCAGCTGTGTCAGGCCGAGGAGTTGACCGAGTGGGTCTGACAACGCAAGGGGCACAGGCATGAGTGAGGTCGAGCTGATCGATTGGCGGCACCAGCAGTTTGTCCTGCACGAGGTGCTGCAGGTGGCGCAGCTCACGCGTTACCCGCATTTCTCGCAGCACAGCATCGATACCTTCGATGCGGCGCTCGAACTGGCGCAGCAGTTGGCGCTGACGCAATTTCAACCACACAACCGCGAGGCCGACCTGAACGAGCCGCGCGTACGCGATGGCAAGGTGCATCTGCTGCCCGCAGTAGCCAAGGCACTGGCCGCGTATCGCGAGGCGGGGTTTTTTGCGGCGGGTGCCGATGAAACCGATGGTGGTATGCAACTGCCTTATACCATCGCGTTGGCTTGCGACGGGCTGTTTGCCGGCGCCAATGTCGCCACCGCCGGCTACCCGATGCTGACCAAGGGCGTTGCTCATCTGATCGCGCAGTTTGGCACTGCCGAGCAGAAACAACGCTTCTTGCAGCCGCTGCACGATGGCCGCTTCTTCGGCACCATGTGCCTGAGCGAGACACAGGCTGGCTCATCGCTCGGCGATATCAGTACCCGCGCCGAGCCCATTGGTAACGGCGATTACCGCATCAGTGGCGCCAAGATGTGGATCTCCGGCGGCGAGCATGAGTTGGCCGAAAACATCGTGCACATGGTGCTGGCGCGCACCCCCGATGCGCCGCCGGGTGTGCGCGGCATCAGCCTGTTCATTGTGCCGCGCTACCGGGTCGCGGCCGATGGCAGCGTTGGCGAGGACAACGATGTGCGGCTTGCCGGCGTCAACCACAAGCTTGGGCAACGCGGCATCGTCAACACCTTCCTCAAGTTTGGCGAGCACGGCGCGTGTATCGGCCATCGGGTTGGGCCGGAACATCGCGGCCTGGCGCAGATGTTCGTGATGATGAACGAAGCCCGGATCGGAGTTGGCATCGGCGCGATCATGCTGGGCAATGCCGGCTATCGTTATGCGCTGGCCTATGCCAGGGAGCGCCGTCAGGGCCGTCATCCCGATCAGAAAGACCCGCAAAGCCAGCCGGTGCCGATTATCGAACACGCCGATGTGCGGCGGATGCTGTTGCAGCAACGCGTCTATGTGGAAGGCGCGCACGCACTGGCGTTGTATGCAGCAACACTGGTCGATACTCAGGGTCATGATCCCGATGCTGCCGTGCGTGCGCGTGCCGGGACACTGCTGGAATTATTGACGCCCATCATCAAGGCCTGGTCGGCGCAGTGGTGCGTGCAGGCCAACGACCTGGCAATCCAGGTGTTGGGTGGTTATGGCTATACCCGCGAGTATCCGGTCGAGCAGTTCTATCGCGACAATCGACTCAATCCAATCCACGAAGGCAGTAACGGCATTCAGGCACTGGATCTGCTCGGCCGCAAGGTGCTCACCGACAACGGGGCAGGGCTGCGGGCGTTGCTTGATGCGATGGCGAGCACGATCGAGTCGGCAGCAGGCCAGCCCGAGCTGATCGCGTATGCGCAGGCATTGGCGCAGTACGCCAAGCGTGCCGCCGACGCGACCTTGCGTATTGGCAGCGAGTTGGCCGCAGGCAAGTTGCGCCAGGGGCTGGCCAATGCCTCGCAATACCTCACTGTGATGGGGCATCTGTGTGTGGGTTGGATGTGGCTGCGCCAGGCGCAAACGGCCAGTGCGGCACTGCCGGCAGCACATTCCGCCGATGCGCGTTTCTACCGTGGCAAGCTGCATGCCTGCCGGTTCTTTTTTCAGCACGAGTTGCCAACCATTGAAGCGGCATTGCGGCTGCTCGAATCCATGGACAGCAGCGTGTACGACATGCAGATCGACTGGTTCTAATCATGACCACAAATGGCAAACTCAGCATCGAACGCCGCGGCCATGTGCTGTTGATCGGCTTCGATCGCGCCGACAAGCGCAACGCTTTTGATGTCGATATGTATCTGGCACTGGCGGCCGCTTATGGCGAGCTCGACCGCGACCCGGACCTGCGCTGTGGCCTGTTGTTTGGTCATGGCGAGCATTTCACTGCCGGTCTGGATTTGCCGCAGTGGGCGCCGGTGCTGGCTCGTGGCGAGTGGATTGCCTTGCCCGAAGGCTGCATCGAACCGTTCGGGCTGGACGAAGGCAAGCGCTTACGCAAACCAATGGTGGTGGCGGCACGCGGAGTCAGCTTTACGGTCGCGGTGGAATTGATGCTGGCCGCCGACATACGTGTTGCCGGTGCCGACGCGCGTTTCGGTCAGCTCGAAGTGCAACGCGGCTTTTTCCCGTGCGGCGGCGCTACGGTGCGGTTGGCGCAGGAAGTGGGGTGGGGCAATGCGATGCGCATCATCCTCAGCGGTGAAGAGTTTTCGGCCGAGGAGGCTTACCGATTGGGCCTGGTGCAGGCGCTGGTGCCGCCGGATCAGACGTTTTCCGCCGCACTCGCGATTGCCGAACGCATCGCTGCCCAGGCCCCACTCGGAGTGCAGGCGGCCTTGGCCTCGGCTCGCCATGCCCGCGTGGCCGGTGATGTGGCAGAGTTGGCGGTGATGTTCGGCCGTCTTGGCCCGGTGTTGGCGAGCGAGGACATGGCCGAAGCCTTGAGCGCGTTCAACGAGCGCCGTAACGCGGTATTCAAAGGGCGCTGATCGTGCTGGATGCGTTTTGTGCAACCGTGCGCGGCTTCGCCAGTTGTGCGCCGACATGGGCAAGCCGCGCCGCAACGTCAGGTTTCAGCAGGTGTTGCAACGCCTGCTCGCGCAGGTGCTGGATGTTATCGCTGGATGCATCGTCCAGAAACTGGCTGCCGGCTTCAAGCTTCATCTGCATCCGGGTGTAGCCGTCGCCAACCAGCAAACGGGCGATCTCGTCGTTGTTGTCGGAGGCGGCATCGAACACTACATCCAGCAACGGCATTGCCCATTGCATCGCGCCCCAGCTTTTCGCATCGTGGGCGCTGATCGGGTAAGCGTGACGCCCAGTGCCCATCGACAGCAGCAGCAGTTGCCGAGGGTCGCTGATGCTGTCATCAAAGCGCAGTGCTTCGGCGATTGCGCACAGCGCCGGGTTGTTGGCGACCACGCCGCCATCGATCACTGCCAGCTCGCGCTCACCGATGCGCATCGGGTGCGCCGGAAAATATCCAGGGGCTGCCGCTGAGCCGCGCAGCGCTTCCCATACCGGCACATCGCGGTGCTCGGGCGCATAACTGCGAAAAAACACGGGTGCCCGCGCGATGGTGTCAAAGGCCAACAACATCACTGGGCGTTGCAGCTGGCCCAGTGTCATCTCGCCAAATATCAAATGCAGCACCCGATCAAGGCCGCGACCATCAAACTTGGGTGCTGACAGGCCCTGACTGGCGATACGGCGGGCACGGGACAACACCCGCTTGGGCGCATCCGGAAAAATCGCGCGACTGGCTTCTTCATACAGTTGCGCCAGTTCGGCAGGGCGCTTTCCTGCAGCAAGGCCAGCCACCACCAAGGCGCCGGTTGAATTACCCACCAGCAAGTCGAATTGATCGGCAACTGGCCCGGCATGGTGCGCTGCCAATGCGTTCTCAAGATGAGCAAGCCACAAGCTGGGCACCACGCCACGAATACCGCCACCATCGATACTCAGAATCCGTTGCGCCCGCAAAGCCTGCTACTCCATGTCAGTAAAGGTCGGTAATGGTCGCCCCGGGGCAAATGATTGATGCCGTGGCACCACCCGGGACGTGCGTTGATTGACTGCACTGACAGCCGCCGAGTTCCCGCATCAGCCGCCGAACACGCGTTTGAGCAGATCACTGCCGCGCTTGAGCGGGTTGTTGCGGATCGCCTTTTCTTCTTCGGCTATGTGATGAAACAGGCCATCGAGTGCCTTGTCGGTAACGTATCCATCAATATCCTGCATGTTTCCAGCGCCAAATGCACCGGCCAGAGCACCAGTCTTTTCAGTCAGTGTCTTGTAGCGTTGGGTGACATCATTATTGGCGGTGGCCTTGCTCACGATGGGAAGAAACGCATCACGTAGCCGATCTTCACTGACCTTGCGGAAGTATTGCGTGCCTGCATCATCACTACCGCGCACGATGTCCAGCGCGTCTTTGACCGTCATCGCACGAACGGTATCGGCAAAAATGTCCGCAGCCGCAGGAACCGCTTGCTCGGCAGCACGGTTCATGGATATCTCAAAGGCATCGACCGAGGCGCCGGCACCAAACTTGCGCGCCAACTTGGTTGCTTTGCGCAGGCTTTTCGGTGTGGCGATTCGCACCGCCTCATCGGCCAGAAAGCCGTCCGTCCTGCCGAGCCGGAGTACGGCATTTCGCGTACCTTGCGCCAGCGCTTCCTTGACACCGGCTGCTGCGTCAGCCTCGCCGACGGGCGCAACAGAATTCTCGGAAGTACTGGATTGACCCAACAGTTGGCCGAGGCGGTCGGAAAGCGACTGCGCTGCACACGGGGCAGATAGTGCCAGCGTCAGACTTCCCAGAAACGGCAACAAGTACGCGGTACGCATCAATGGCTCCTTCACATGTATGGCAAACGGGTGTCGGCTCAGGATTGCGTCAATTCGGCAGGTTGTTCGTTGTTCAGAGCATCCCCAGTGTAACGCTGTGAGCGCATACACACGGCCATCGTTGGCGTTACCAAGCACGTGGCCCGGCAAGTTGGGCCCGACTGCATTAGCCTGGCATGTTCAGGCTTGACTTGTTCAGAACATCGCAAAAGATTAGTCGAAGCCATGACGGAAGATCCAAACGCGTTGCACTTGATTCTTGAGACCACCCAGCCGAGTGAGGCAAACCAACCATGATGGTAATTCATCCACCACGAAACCACCCGGTCACTACTCGCATTTATGCTAAAACCGGGTTAAAGTGACAAGCGCTGTGGTTGCTTGGGTCACTGAAGATCGTGGCCCGATGCGGTAGATCCAGATGATCCGCTACATCGATGCGCGTCGCTTTCTCCCGAGGCAATACAGCACCCGTGGCGAGCGGTTGATTTTTCGCCAGTCCTTTCACACACTGTTTTGGGAGCAAGTTTATGTCGGATCGTCAAAATGGCACGGTAAAGTGGTTCAACGATGCCAAAGGCTTTGGTTTTATCAGCCGCGAGAATGGCGAAGATGTGTTTGTGCATTTTCGCGCCATTCAAGGTGACGGCTTCAAATCGCTGCAAGAAGGCCAGCAAGTGACCTTCAAGCTCGTGCAGGGGCAGAAGGGTTTGCAGGCGGACGAGGTCCAGGCACTGTAATCTGACATGCTTTTATTGCAGCAAAACAGAATCCCGGGCATGCCCGGGATTCTGTTTTGCGCGAAACGCAAACGTATTCAGCCAGTGTGGAGCACCCATGCTGAGACTTGACACTACCTGAGTAGCGCTGATCTTCAGCAGGGTGGTGAGCCATATCTAAATCAAAGCAAGATCAGTCTGGCACATAGCGTTTGTCGCTCTGAGCGATTACCTGCCAATGCAAACTGAGTGCCGGGCTGCTGAAGATCAGCGCTAATCAGGTGACACTAACTAACGAGCCAGGCCCCGCGAAATCGGGAATCTGTCAGCGCTGTCGCCACACATCTGTCCGTGCATATCGAATTGGCTTTTTACATAATATACATTATGCGAAGTAAACGAGCCGTCACGACAGCCACGCCTCTACATGCCACATGTCTTCTGTCTCCCGCATTGAACTATGCTCCGCAACCGCAGCGTTGATGCATCACGAGCACAGGAAACCATGCCGCGCCAATAACAGACGCGCGAAACTATGCAGCAAACCGAATCAACTGCGTCAGGACCACGTCGCCGTCAGGCTCTTAGGCCTGATGGTGCTACCTTCGCATCAAGCGTTTTTACGCCAGCAGCGTACCAACAGACTTGTTCGCCTACCGCCGATGACCGGAACCGTACGCCGAGTAGATACAGTCATGGGCGCAACGGCCCATCATGGCAGCCCTGCAAACTAACCGTCACCCTGGCATCGTCGCCAAACCCCGAGACCGCCATTGCGCAGCGCGCCCAGGCTATAGAATGATTCTTCCAGCGGGCTCTCTCAATGGCTGAGTTGCCCCTCCCCAGCCTTCTCGCCAGCTGATTGGCGCCGCTCTTCGGCAGAAATGCGGAAGACCCAAATATTTATTCTATTTTCATACTGTTACGATGCATTCATCGCGCCATGCGATACCTTGTATTATCAGTTCCAGTGCCATTTTGCTGAAGATCAGCGCCGATCAGGTCCCGCCATGTCCACGTCATCCGCCCGCGTATTAGGTCTCAGCACTCTCACCTCGACCATACCCGCCCTTCCTTTGGTTGGCATGCGGGTCACCTGCGGCTTTCCCAGCCCGGCCGATGATTTTCTGGGCGAGGATCTGGATATCACCAAGCGCTGCATCACCAACCCGGTAGCGACCTTCTTTGCAGAGGCCGAGGGCGACAGCATGATCGGCTTTGGCATCCATCCGGGTGACACTTTAGTAGTTGATCGCTCGATCAAGGCCCAGGATGGGGATATCGCCATCGTGCTCTGGGAAGGTGGGCTGATGGTCAAAAAGCTGCGCTTTCGTCGGCACAGTGTTGAACTGGTTTCCGGTGACGATCAGCTCGCACCCATTCATGTAACGGAAGACTCCGAGCTTCAGGTCTGGGGCGTGGTGACCTGGTCGTTCCGCAAGCACTTGCGGCGGTGAGCCATGTTCGGCCTGGTGGATGGCAACAATTTCTATGCATCCTGCGAGCGGGTGTTCCAGCCCGAGCTGATCGGCAAGCCCGTCGTGGTGCTGTCGAACAACGACGGTTGCTGTATCGCCCGTAGCGATGAGGCCAAGGCACTGGGCGTGAAGATGGCGCAGCCGATCTTCGAGGTGGCGCCTCACATCCGCAACCAACTCATCATCCGTTCGGCCAACTTCGGGCTCTATGGCGACTTGAGCGGGCGAATCGTAACCATCTTGCGCGACCTCTTTGCCCGAGTGGAGGTTTACTCAATCGACGAGAGCTTCATCAGCTTCGAAGGTGTGCGGGATCGCATACAGGCCGCCGCAGAAGCCCGAGCCCGGATACTGCAGTGGACGGGAATCCCCTGCTGCGTTGGTATTGCCCCCACAAAGACCCTGGCCAAGGCAGCCAACAAGCTGGCCAAGAAACATCCATCCGGGGTGTCCGTGATCGATAACCCCTCCGACCAACTCAAGCACTTTCCGGTTGCCGATGTCTGGGGCGTTGGCCGTCGGTTGACTGCACGACTGGGTGAGGACGGCATCCTCACGGCCAGGAACCTGCTGGACGCGAACCCAGACACTTTGCGCGCCCGCTATGGCGTAACGCTCGCGCGCACCCAACGGGAGCTGCAGGGCCTTGTCTGCACGGACTTGCAGGATGCCGAGCCTGACAGGCAGCAAATCGTCTGCTCACGTTCCTTTGGTCACGAGATTATCCAACAGCAAGACCTTCATGAAGCCGTAGCAACCTTTGCGGTGATGGCCTGCGAGAAGCTGCGTGCCAGGCGCCTGAAAGCCTCAGGCGTATGGGTCTGGCTCAACACCAATGCCTTCAAACTGGGCCAGGCTCAATATCATCCAGGCAAGGCGATGAACTTTGTTGCCCCGACCAGCGATACGCGCGAAGTGTTGACCGCGGCAAGTGCCTTGACACGTGCCATGTATCGAACCGGCTACCAATACAAAAAGGCGGGCGTAGGGCTGCTCGACCTGACTCAGTGCGACCAACAGCAAGGTGACCTGTTCGCTGGCGAGGATGTACGGTCAACCCGGACGATGGCGGTTCTCGATCAGGTCAACCAGAAATACGGGCGCGGTACCCTGGGCTTTGCGATGAGTGGATGGCGGCGCACGCCGCAGTGGGGCATGCGCCAGGAAAACCTGTCGAAGGCATTCACGACAAAATGGGACCAACTGCTTCGAGTTGTCTGAGAAACTTTGAGAAACTTGACACTCATCGACCAGACGTGGTCGATCGCTTCCGACACGGCCACGCGGTATCGTTGCCGTGGTCATGCTCCGTGATGCTGTGCTCAAGGGCGGCGGGCCGCGAATACAACAGCCACAAGAAACTTGCGCATCGTCAACAATACGCGCGCAAAACCAAAACATGTGGGTTCGACCGATCATCCGCACCAAACTGCAGGACAACACCATGACTACTCTTGCCAACATGATCGATGATCTGAGCCGTCAGCTGCCTGAGCTGCTGCACCCGCAAGCAGACGCACAGGTGGCACGAAGTTTTTCCCGCGCCTTCTACGCGCTTTACACTGAAATGCGCGTCGGCCCGGACGATGCGCTGCCAGCATCGATCCAGGCTTTTTTACAACAAACCGCCCCCGACATGCGCTCTGGCCTGTTGCCGCTGGATCGGTACCTATACAGCCGGATGGATGCATTGTTGGGGACGATATGGAAGTCCGATGAATGGTTGGGCTTGTGCCAACTGCGGTCCACGCGTGAGGCTCTGCGCGAGCTTTACGCGTCCTACTTGCCCATCGGGGACATAATGCCCGCCGACCCTGAACTAGACGCTGCAATCCGCGACAAGGGCAATCGCGAGGCGGTGCAGGACGCGAACCTGACCCCGACCAGATTTCCGGCCAGCCATTGGTGGTGGGGCATGTCCTGAAGGCAACACCGTCTCCTGTCCCTTCATTCTTCCTGATTAGTGTCGAACCTCAGCTGTGACGCGCTGTGAATCCTTCTCCCACCGGGAGAAGGTGGCCAGAAGGGCCGGATGAGGGTGCGGCGCAAGGAAATTATCGTCACGCTTACGTTGAACCCTCACCCCAACCCCTCTCCCGTGGGGAGAGGGGCAGAGTCAGCTGAGATTCGACACTAATCAGGTCATTCTTTCAAGTCGAGCGGAACATATTGCGGCTGTGTGCCAGGTGCCATTACCACCTTGTACGGGATGCCCATGAACACGTTTTCAGCGAAAAAAACCAGATTCGTCCCTACCATCGCAGGCGGTGCAATTTCAGTGAAATCCGGGATGCCGAAATTGTGCAACCGAACCGCCCCTGGCGCCACTTCTTCGTCCGGATCTTCGGCGTCGTAGGTTGCCATATATTTCGTGTGGAATGCCGCAGGGTCCATGATCGGATCAAAATCTGATCCGTGCGCCAGATGGTTGACCACCTGCGCATAGGCGCGCACCCACTTTGGGTTAACCAGGGCGGGCGCAAGGCGTATCGCCTCAAGTGGATCGAAGGTTTCTACCTGTCCGATAATAACTACTGGCGCGCCATTGCTGGCAAAATCGACCTCGATGGCAGGCAAGTCGTCAGACATTATCGTTTCCTCGTTGCATGGTGGTGGCATTGGCCACAGGGAATTTATGCGTCTTGCAGCCGACGCGCATCACATCGCGGTACCTGATTTGCGCTGTATCTCAGCCCGGCACCTCATTCGTTGCTCATTCGCCATGAAAAACCCAGTGTATTGAACGGTAATTCAGTCTGGCTGAATAATCGATCCGTATCCTTGCGGATTCAACGCCTGCCAGCGCCACGCATCGCGGCACATCGCATCCAGATCATGTTCTGCCTTCCAGCCAAGCAATGCGTGTGCCAGGCCCGGATCGGCAAACACGGTGGCGCTGTCACCGAGCCGACGAGCAACAATATCGTACGGGATGGCTTTACCTGCGGCGCGCTCGAAGGCTTTGACCATTTGCAGCACGCTGACACCGCTGCCGGTGCCGAGATTGACGGTGACGCTGCGATCTTTGTTGCACAGATAATCCAGCGCATCGACATGGGCGCGCGCCAGATCCATCACATGCAGATAATCGCGCACGCCGGTACCGTCCACCGTTGGGTAATCATCACCGAACACCTGCAAGCGTTCGCGCCGACCGACGGCAACCTGGCACATGAACGGCATTAAATTGTTCGGCGGGCCGTTGGGGTCCTCGCCGATCAGGCCCGAAGGATGTGCGCCCACCGGATTGAAGTAGCGCAGCACTGCGGCGCGGAAGTTCGGGTCGGCAGTACACAGATCACCGATCAGTTGCTCCATCACCAGTTTAGTGCGGCCATAGGGGTTGCTCGCCTGCAACGGGGCATCCTCGCGCACCGGCACCTGCTCCGGGTCGCCGTATACGGTGGCAGACGAGCTGAATACCAACCGCCGCACGTTGGCTTCGCTCATCGCGCGCAGCACCGTTATCGTGCCGCTGATGTTGTTGTCGAAGTAGTCAAGCGGCTTTTTGCAGGACTCACCCACCGCTTTGAGGGCAGCAAAGTGCATCACTGCGTCAAACCGGTATTGCGAAAAAACCCGCTCCAGGCCGACCGAGTCCCTGACATCAAGTTCGTGCAGCGGCAGCGGCGCGCCGACGACCTGTTCCAGGCGAGCAACCGCAGCGCGTGAGCTGTTCGAGAAATTGTCGGCAATCACCACCTGATGGCCGCGCTCGGTGAGCACCACGCTGGTGTGTCCGCCGATGTAGCCAGCTCCACCCAAGACCAGAATCTGCATCGCCACTCTCCTGAACGGTTGTTCCGACATCACTTCACTTGCGTGCGATCCAATGCGCGCGCGTGCGTAGTGTAGTGTTTCGGCAGCATTGCCGGATTAGCGCGGGTTTTGCGTTGAATGAAACGCATTGGCTGGATAATGACGGCCACTTCACCACACAACCCTACCGAGATGAGCATCACCATGAGCACCAAGCTGCCAGCACCCGACCAAATACGCGTTGCCATCATCGGTTTGGGGTACGTTGGCCTGCCGCTGGCAGTGGCTTTCGGCCAGCACCTGCCAACCGTGGGCTTCGACATCGACCAGGCTCGCATCGCCGAACTCAATGCCGGACGCGATCACACACTGGAGGTGTCCAGCAACGAATTGCGTGCGGCACAGCAGTTGCGTTGTAGCCATGACCCAGCCGATCTGCAAGGCTGCAATGTGTTCATTGTCACCGTCCCTACCCCGATCGATGACTACAAGCGCCCCGACCTGCGGCCGCTGGAGTCGGCCAGTCGCACGGTGGGTCGGGCGATCCAGCACGGCGGCATGGCAATCTATGAATCCACCGTTTATCCCGGCGCAACCGAGGAAGTGTGTGTGCCGATCATCGAGCGCGAATCGGGACTGCGTTATCAGCGCGACTTCCACGCCGGCTACAGCCCCGAGCGGATCAATCCCGGCGACAAGGTGCATCGGCTGGAAACCATCACCAAGGTCACTTCCGGCTCCAGCCCCGAGGCGGCGCAGTTCGTCGACCAGCTTTACCGTCGGATCATCACTGCGGGAACCCACCTCGCCTCCAGCATCCGCGTGGCCGAGGCCGCCAAGGTAATCGAAAACACCCAGCGTGACGTCAACATTGCGTTGATCAACGAGCTGGCGCTGATCTTCGAGCGCATGGGCATCGATACCCACGAAGTGCTGGAAGCGGCCGGCACCAAATGGAACTTCCTGCCGTTTCGCCCCGGCTTGGTCGGCGGCCATTGTATCGGCGTGGATCCGTACTACCTCACCCACAAGGCACAGCAGATCGGTTATCACCCGGAAGTGATCCTTGCCGGCCGCCGCATCAACGACAGCATGGGCAGCCATGTGGCGCAGCGGGTGATCAAACTGATGGCGCAGCGGGAAATCCCCACAGCCAATGCCAAGGTGTTGATCCTGGGACTGGCATTCAAGGAAAATTGCCCGGATCTGCGCAATACCCGGGTGATTGACATCATCGCTGAGCTGCGCAGCTACAACGTTGACGTGGATGTTTGCGACCCCTGGGTGGACGGCACGCAGGCCAAGCATGAATATGGCATTGATCTGGTGGCAGAGCCTGAGAACGGGCACTACGATGCATTGATCATCGCGGTGAGCCACGACCAGTTCGTCAGCAAGGGCGCAAGTGGTGTGCGTGTACTGGGCAAGCCGGGTGCCGTACTGTTTGACGTAAAACGCGCGCTGCCACGCGAGCAGACGGATGGTTGCCTGTAATCCCTCAAAACCCGATCAGGATCACCATGCGCGTATTGGTCACCGGCGCTGCCGGCTTTATTGGCTCCCACCTCTCACAACGGCTATTGGCACGTGGCGACGAGGTGCTGGGATACGACAACCTGAATGCCTACTACGACCCAGCCCTCAAACAAGCACGGCTTGATCGCCTGACACCGCACGACAGCTTCCGCTTTGTGAAGGCGTCGCTGGAAGATCGATCAGCGCTGGAACACGCGTTTACCCAGTTCGCTCCCCAACGCGTAGTGAATCTGGCGGCACAAGCCGGGGTGCGTTATTCGCTGGAGAATCCGCAAGCGTATATCGACAGCAACATTGTCGGCTTCACCAATATCCTCGAAAACTGCCGTCATCATGGTGTCGAGCACCTGGTCTACGCGTCGTCCAGTTCGGTATACGGAGCCAATCGCAAGCTGCCGTTTTCAGTCGAAGACCCGGTCGATCATCCAGTGAGCCTGTACGCAGCCACCAAGAAAGCCAACGAATTGATGGCGCACACCTACAGCCATTTGTTCGGGCTGCCAACCACCGGGCTGCGTTTTTTTACAGTTTACGGGCCTTGGGGACGGCCAGACATGGCGCTGTTTCTGTTCACCCGCAAGATTCTCGCTGGCGAGCCGATCGATGTATTCAACAACGGCCATCACCGCCGCGACTTCACCTACATTGATGACATTGTCGAAGGTGTGATCCGCACTCTGGATCGGGTACCGGCCGCAGATCCCGGCTACAACCCGCCCTCGCCCACTCCAGCGCGTTCAGCTGCCCCCTATCGGGTTTACAACATTGGCAGCCACCAACCGGTTGAGTTGCTGCGTTACATCGAACTGTTGGAACAATGCCTTGGCCGCAAGGCTGAGCGCCGCCTGTTGCCACTGCAACCGGGCGACGTGCCGGATACCTTTGCCGATGTTGAAGCCTTGCAACGTGACACCGGATACACACCGGCCACTCCGATCGCCGAAGGAATTGCCCGCTTCGTTGCCTGGTATCGGGAGTTCTATCGCGTTTGAAATAGCTCGCCAGTTGCCTTCACAAGTGGCCGGAACGCACAACGATCTGCGTTCTCTTTTATGCCTCCTGGGGAGTAAATCCATGCGACTGATTCATACTTTTACTGCGTTGTTCCTTGCTCTGATTCTGACAGCATGTTCGCCCACCGGCATACGCTCGGCGGGCGCACCACCCGCGCCGACCGAAGCAGCAGTGGCTGCTTACCTGATCGGCGTTGATGATGTAGTGCAAGTTTCGGTATGGCGCAACCCTGAACTGGGCATCATCGTCCCGGTACGACCTGACGGAATGATTTCGGTGCCGCTGATTGGCGATGTTGCAGCGGGTGGTCGCACCCCGGCGAATGTCGCCGCTGACATTCAGGGAAAGCTCGCAGTTTACGTCCGCGACCCGCAGGTTGCCGTCATCCTCACCGAGCTTCGCAGCCACGAATACCTCTCGCGCGTGCGGGTGACTGGCGCTGTGCGGCAACCCGTATCCATCCCGTTCCGCCAGGGCATGACCGTGCTTGACGCAGTGCTGGCCGCAGGTGGCACGACCGAGTTTGCTGCGCCGGATCGCTCGGCGCTGTATCGCAAAAGCGACAGTGGTAGCCGCAGCTACAGCGTGCGCCTGGATCGCATCCTCGACCGGGGTGATTTGTCGACCAACTTCCAGGTAGCGCCTGGCGATGTGATAACGGTGCCGGAACGCGTGTTATGAACCAAAACGCCGGTGACTGGCCCATCGTTGAAAGTCAGTCTTCATTGCTTGCCGTGTTGCCGGTTGCGCTGGAAGAATCGCGCCGCCGCATAGTATCTGTCGCAGCGGTTTTTGCGGTGCTTGCGTTGTGCGCGCTGGCACTGGGAATCGCACTACCCAAGCGTTATTCAGCCACCACCAGCATTCTCGTTGAACAGAGCAACATCATCGGGCCACTGATGGAAGGTCGCGCGGTGCCAACAGGTGTAGTCAATCGTGCCAGCATCGCGAGGCAAGTGGCGTTCAGCCGCAAAGTGATGAGCGATATTCTGGATTCCGGTGGTTGGCTTGTCGACAATCCGAGTGCGTTGGAACAAGAAAAGCTGATTGAAAAAATTACCGACCGAACGGACATCTCCAACCCGCGACCGAATCTGATACAGATCAGCTATGCCGACCCGGACCCAAAGCGCGCATTTACAGTCACTGAGAAGTTTGCCGAGTTGATGATCAATGAAAGCCTGGCCACCAAGGAGCGCGAGAGCCGCGATGCGTATGAGTTTATAGATTCGCAAGTGCGCCAATATCACGCCAAGCTGACCGATGCCGAGGCTAAACTGGAAGCCTATCGCCGCAAGAACCCCGACGCACGTCCAGGCATCGAGGCTGACGTCACCGCACGGATTGGCGAATTGCGTCGGCAGATCGAAACCTCGCGCATGGAGTTGGTCGATCTGCAATCACAGGATTCTTCGTTACGATCCCAGCTATCTGGTGAGAGTGAAATATCGATGGTTCATACCCGCGCTGGGCAATTTCGTGCGCGTTTGGCGGAATTGCAAAGTGAACGCGACACGTTGCTACTTAACTATACCGATCAGCATCCGGATGTTGTTCGCGTCCAGCATCAAATTACTGATCTGCAGGAAGATCTACGGCGTGAAGACGCACGTGCAGACACGCGCCTGTCTGAGACACCAACGGCGCTTGATGGCTCGGTATCCTACAACCCGCTGTACGGCGAATTGAAAAGCAAGCTTGCCGATATCAGCAGCCGCAGCGCAGCGGCCATATCACGCATTGCCGCTGGTGAAGCCATGCTGGCACAGGAAATCGAACGCAGCGGGCGGATCGCGGCTTCCGAGAGTTCACTGGCCGAGCTGACCCGCGATTACGAAGTGAACCGCGATCTGTATCAGGACTTGCTCAAGCGCCGCGAAAACGCGCGGGTCTCAATGAACCTTGATGCCGAACGGCGCGGCCTGAGCTTTCGCATCCAGGAGCCCGCGACCATGCCCCTGCGTCCCAGTGGTTTGCGCCTTTTGCACGTCGCCGGCGCTGGCTTGGTGTTCGCAATGGCTACGCCGTTGGTGCTGTTGTTCGTCCTGATCAAACTTGATCCGAGGGTGCGCACAACCTTGCGCATTGAGCGCGAAGCCGGGCTTCCGGTATTGGGCACCGTTCCATCGTATCGCACACGTGAGCAGCGTTCGCGCGCCACACGCCGATATGCGACGGCAGCGCTTCTGGTGGCAACCGTACCTGTGGCTTACTTTCTTGTGTTTGCGCTCAAGTTGGCACACACGTTATGAATGACAAACCCGTCAACTCCCACGATTCCTCGGCGCGCCCGCAGCCGCACTTGCCGCCAGGACGCTCCATTGCGCGAATGGATCAACACACAGCGCTCACTCCCGTGCAAATGGATGCACGCTCGTTGATCCATCGCAACAGTGAGGCCAAGGTAGGTGTTGAGGCATTCCGTGAATTACGCACCCGCCTGCTGACTATGGCGAGCGGAAATTTCGTCACGCTGATTGCTTCAGTCAGTCGAGGCAGCGGCGGCAGCTTCGTTGCCCGAAACCTTGCAGCTGCAATGGCGTTTGATGAAGCAAAAAGCGCGTTGCTGATTGATTGCGATCTGCGTCATCCATCGCAACATCTCACCCTGCAAGTTGATCCAGAGCATGGTGGCTTGATCGATTTGTTGGAGGCAGAACAGGCACAGATATCCGACGCACTCTACCCGACTGGCGTACCGCGATTGCGTGTGTTACCAACTGGGAAAACACGGGAAATGGGTGCCGAATATTTCTCGTCTGTGCGGATGAGACTGCTCATTGATTCATTGCGCAGCCGCTATCCTGATCGCTACATATTTCTCGATGCTCCACCAGTACGTGGTGCGCCAGATGCGCGCATTCTCGCCGAACTGGCCGATATCGTTGTGCTGGTTGCCGGTTATGGCCGCGATACGCCAGCGTCCATCGCACAGGCTGCGGCCAATTTTGATCCCGGCAAGTTTGCTGGCGTGGTGTTCAACGAGGGGGTGTGACATGCGGCGATTTCTGAAGCAACCGCACATTCGAAGCTCATTGGCATTCGCTTCGACCTCGCTGCTGGCTCTGGCTTCTCCCGTCAATGCCGTGGACATTGATTACCAAGTCGGCGTGTCTGCGTTGAGCAGCAACAATATCGCATTGAGCAACACAAACACGGTGGATGACACCGTGTTGTCGCCGCAGATCCGCTTCGATGCTTCGCAGGCGGGGTCGGTGTTGAACCTGAAAGCACGCGGCGAGTATCAGTATCTGGATTACCTCGACAACACGTTCGGCAACGAGTCGCGCAGCGAGTTTGCCGGACAACTTGAATGGATGTTCTTGCCACAGCGCTTGCACTTTGTCGTTGAGGACTACTTGAGCAGTCAGCCTACCGACGTGCTCACTGCTTTTACACCCGGCAATCAGCAACAGATCAACGTATTCACCGCAGGGCCACGTTTTTTCGCTCGCCTTGCTGAGGCGACACGCGCGCAGGCTGAATTGCGGTACAGCAACACCTGGGCCGAAGAAACCAAGGAGTTCAATGGCGATCGTTATGGCGCATCGGCGCGATTGCTTCGCGATATCGATTCGTCGCGGCATGTCGGCATCAATGCCGAGGCATCGCAAGTGCGATTTGACCGTGCGCAGCCTGTAGATTACGAGCGCTACGATGCATTTGCCTCGTACAACGAAGAGCGCGAGCGCATCACCATGGGCCTCGATCTGGGTTACTCAAAGCTCAATCGCGATGATGGCAGGTCAAATGATTCCGCACCTTTGTTGCGTGCCAATGTGGAATGGGCAGCCGGGACCCGCAGCACCTTGAGTACCAATATCAACTATGAGTTTGCAGATGCGGCGGGGGATGTGGTTTCGCGCGCCAGCCTGATCGATGGCCCGATCATCGGAACGCTGAGCAATGCCGAGTTACTGGCCAATGCAGAAGTCTTTCGTCAGACGCGCTTTTCGCTTGGCTATCGTTATGTGGGTGAGCGCTGGAGTGTGCAGACGAGCCCTTATTACCAGCGAATCAATTATCAGGAATCGCTGACACCCGACCAGACCAGTCGTGGCGGATTCGCTGCAGCTGATGTCCGCCTTCGCCCACTTCTCAGCCTCGGCGCGCAAGCCGTTTATGAGCGGCGACGTTTTGCCACGCCAACAAGTCGGGTGGATCGCGATTATTCCCTGCAACTGACCATAACCCAAGAGTTGACGCGGCATTGGCTTGCGCGACTGGGCTTTCAGCGCAATGAGCGAAACAGCGATGACCGCTTGCAGAGCTACAACGAAAACCAGATTTTCATCGATGTGTTCTGGCGCAGATGATCGCAATGCACGCAATGGATAGTGGGCCAACTTCGAAGCCCCGCTCTCGCCCGACCGTGGCGTTGATGTATCACGCGCTGTCTGGCGTCGATGAGCGCGGCCAGGATCCACATTACACGCTCAGCGAGGAGGGGTTTCGCCAACATCTCAAGCAGATCGGCTTGCGCGAAGGGATGGGCACCAGCGCAAGAGACTGGCTGGGCTCTGACAAAGGCATTGGCACCATAATCACCTTTGATGACGGTCATCTCAGCAACCATCGTATTGCACTGCCTGCGCTGATCGAACATGGCATGCGCGCCGACTTTTTCATCAATCCGGCGACCGTTGGCTGCCCTGGGTTCGTCAATTGGTCTGACCTGCGCGAGATGTCGGCATCAGGGATGTCGATTCAATCGCATGGCTATGATCACCAATTCTTGACAGATCTTTCTGCCAAGCGCCTACGTGAAGCGCTTTATGCGGCACGATTGGAAATCGAAGATCGCGTTGGTTTGCCAGTCAATCTGTTGGCGCCGCCGGGTGGGCGCGTCCCTGAAAATCTCGAAACAATCGCGCAAGAGTGTGGCTACACAAGGGTGTTTGCGTCGCATCCCGGGCGCTTGCGCGCAAACGATGATCGCACCATCCTGCCACGTTTGGCAGTTACGGCGAATTGCGACACACAAACCGTTTCGCGTTGGCTCAGTGGGAAACGCGCCGCCCTGTTTCGGTTACAACTGCGCTACCACGCCCTTGCTGCGGTAAAACGTGCGCTTGGCAATGCGTTGTATGAGCGTACACGTGCCCGCATATTGCACGATCACGGGTCGAGCGCATGACTGTGCTGCTCTGGACATCATTGCTGGTGGTTGGTTTTGCTTACGCCGGTTATCCGCTGGTGATGGCTCTCATTGCATGGCTTCGGCCACTGCCGATACAGACGGGTGACATTACACCTAGTATTGATGTGTTGCTGGTAGTGCATAACGGCGCATCATGGGTTGCAGCCAAACAGCACAATTTACTGGCGCTGGATTATCCGCACGAGCGCTTGCGCATTCATATCGTGTGCGATGGCTGCACCGATAACACCGAAGCGCTGTTGCGTGCAAATGCCCATCCCTTGGTACATATTCACGCATTCGCTGAACGAGGCGGAAAATCTGCCAGCATTGGCAAGGTGTTGCCGTTGCTCAATAACGAGTTGGTGCTTTTCACCGATGTGCGTCAACGCCTCGATGTGCAGGCTGCGCGCGCTCTGGCGGCGGTGTTCGCTGATACCACAGTGGGTGCTGCAAGCGGCGAGCTGGTATTGGAAAATGCCACGGGTTATGGCAAGGGGATCGATGCGTACTGGCGATACGAAAAGCTGATTCGTCGTATCGAATCGTCCAGCGGCTCGTTGGTTGGCGTCACCGGCGCCTTGTATGCGGCGCGTAGAACCGCGCTGCCCGAGGTGCCGGCAGGTCTGGTCCTGGACGATATGTGGATACCCCTGTGTATCGCGAAAAAAGGTCTTCGCGTGGTGTTTGTTCCTGTGGCACGCGCGTTTGATCAGGCCGCCGCCGATGCCCAGGCCGAACAGCATCGCAAACGTCGTACGTTGGCAGGCAACTTTCAGTTACTGCATCGCTGGCCACAGCTGGCCATCCCTGGCGCGCATCCATTGGCGTGGCGGCTTTGGGGGCACAAGTGGCTGCGCTTGCTGGCACCATGGTTATTGCTGACAGCCTATATCAGCAATGCCGTGCTGGCGCTTCACAACCCGTTATACGTTTCGTTGTTTATCGCGCAGTCGTTTGGCTATGCACTGGTTGCCCTTGGCCGGTGGTTCCCGGCAACGTTGGCGCTGGTGCCAGTGCGGCTGGCTAGCGCCTTTTTCACCCTCAACCTCAGCGCGGCTCGGGCGTTGATCGATTACCTGTGCAAACGCGATGGCCATCTTTGGCAGGTAACGCATCTGGAAAAGGCGTCGCAATGACCAACACACCGCCAATCAAGCGTGTCTTGTACGTAGTTTCTTTGTTTCCGTGCTGGTCGGAGACATTCATCGTGCGCGAAATCCAGACCCTGATCGCCGATGGCGTCGATGTCCGCATCCTTTCGCTAAAGCCGCCGTCCGAGAAGCTCGTGCAAGTGGACGCCAAGGCATTGTCTGAGCGGACGCACTACCCTGACTTGGGCTTGGGCGGTGTGATCTCCACCGCGATGACCGTTATTCTCCATCCATTTACATCACTGACTTGCATCGCCGCAATTGTTGCGGACATGTGGCGTACGCCGACTGTTTTGCTGAAGTCGCTGGTTGCGCTGTCGCGAGGATTGCAGCAGGTACGTTGGCTTAATGGCTTTGACCCTCAGCTCGTTCATGCCCATTGGGCCACATACCCATCCACCGTAGCTTGGGCGTTGGCTCGCATCACCGGCAGACGTTTTAGTTTCACTTGTCACGCGCATGACATTTTTCTCGATCACCAGTTGCTTTCACGAAAGGTCGAAGAAGCGGCGTTGGCTGTCACCATTTCTCGTTACAACATCGATTGGCTTTCGCAGCATGTCAGTGCGCAGGCTTTGCCAAAGCTGGCTGTGATCCATTGCGGCGTTGACGTGCAACGCACAGCGTGCCAACTCGATGGTCGCAACGGACAGCACATTGTTGCCGTTGGCCGACTCGATCCGATCAAGGGATTCGATGTCCTGATCGATGCCTTGCACCTGTTGAGTGAGCGCGGCATCGATTATCGCTGCACGGTGATTGGCGAAGGCCCTTTGCGTACTGAACTGGAAGCAAAATCGCGTGCCCGCAGCATCAGTGAGCGCATTGACTGGGTGGGCGCGCTACCCCAGGAGGCGGTGCAGGCAGCATTACGCGATGCTGCGATCTTCGCCCTGCCCTGCCAGGTCGCTGCAGATGGCAACCGCGACGGGATACCTGTGGCGCTGATGGAAGCCATGGCCAGCGGGTGCGCGGTGGTGACCACGGCGGTTTCAGGAATCCCCGAGTTGGTCGAAGACGGCGTCGATGGTTTGCTGGTTGCCGAGCGCGATGCGACGGCGTTGGCCAACGCATTGCAGCAATTGATTGAGCATGCGGAGTTGCGTCGGCGGTTGGCGATAGCGGCTCGCGCGCGTGTGGAAACCGATTTTGACGCGCAGACCGAAGCGCGCAAATTACGCACGCTGATGAGTTCTGCAGCTAATGGCCGCAAACGCTTGCTGGTGGTCATCGACGAAATGGAAGTTGGCGGCAGCCAGCGCCAGACCGTGCAATTACTCACGCATCTCGACCGCAACAGATGGCAGCCTGAGCTGGTGTATTTTCGCGAACGCTCGTTCCTGATCGACGAGCTGGAACGGGCCGGCGTGCGGGTTCACCATCTACCCAAGCGCGGGCGTATCGATCCTGGTTTTTTTCTGGCGCTGGCGCGGGTGTTGCGGCGCGGACGTTACGACATCGTGCATGCATTTTCTCTGACTGCCGAAATCTGGACGTTGTTGGCGTTGCGCATGCAACGGCAGCGACCGCCGTTTGTCGGATCAATCCGCGGACTTTATCTAAACCAGACAATGTGGTTCTGGCGAATCAAACGCTTTATTTTGTCGCGGAGTGCGGCTGTCATATCCAACTCAGCCGCAGGCGCCGACGTTGCCGCACGGCTGGGCTGTCATGATCGCGAAAACATTGACGTGATCGGCAACGGCGTGCAGATCCCTGCACCCATTTCGACGCGCGAACGCATTATCTTGCGCGAGCAAACCGGCGTGCCGGATGATCGCGTTTTCGCATTGTTCGTTGGTCGATTGGTCGATCAGAAGAACGTGTTCTGCCTGCTCGATGCGATTGCCGCTCTGCCTGCCGAACAGCGCCCGTGGCTGGCACTGGTTGGTGATGGCCCGCTTCGCGCCCGCTTGTCGGCACACGTCGACAAGATTGGTATTGGCGCACAAACGGTGTTTCTTGGCGAGCGAACCGACTCCACGTCATTGATGCAGATCGCAGATTTTCTGGTCCTTCCCTCACACGAAGAAGGCATGTCCAATGTCCTGCTCGAAGCGATGGCAGCGGGTTGCCCGGTCATCGCATCGGCAGTGGGTGGCAATCCCGAACTGGTGAGCCACGAACACACCGGCCTGTTGTTTCCCAGCGATGACCGGACGGCATTGGCGCGGTGCATCACACGCCTGACTGGCGATGCCGCTCTGCGCAAAAGCTTGTCTTGCCAAGCGCGTGTACGCGCCGAAAGCCAGCACTCGAACAGCGCGCTGGCCTTGGCTACACAAAAGGTTTACGAACGTTGTATGGATGCCGATGATGCCCGTGCGCGTTCTGCGCGACGCTCCCCTGCCAGCCCAACCAGTGAAAGTGACCACGCATGACGGCCAGCCAGCAACCCTGCTCACCCAGCGTCACCGGCGATTTCGTTCTCGCATCGGGGCCGCAGGCACGTGCATGGCTCTGTGGCATACCTGACATGCAGGTGCTGGATTCCGAGCCAGGCATGGCAACACTTGCATTGCGCGGTGCCGTGCTGCCGCAGCGACTGATCAATGGCCACCATTGGCTGGCATTGGCTGATTTGATCGAGGGTGATCTGGGCGATGGTGCAAAACATGCCGATGCGGCACACATCGTGCAGCGCGAATGGCGAGGGCGATTCGCGCAAGTGGTATGGGATTGTCACGGCACAACGATGACAGCCTTCACCGATCACACCGGCTCACTACCGTTGTTCTGGTATCGGGACGGCACGCATTTCGCCATCGCCAGTGATCTGCGCCTGCTTCTGAATGCACCGGGTTGTCGGCGCGAGCCCGATCTGGAAGCGATTTATCACTATCTCAATTTTGCAGCCATTCCTGCGCCGCTGACGATTTGCCGTCAGATCCGTCGGATCGAGCCGGGCACCCGTCTGCGCTTGCGTGGCACTGAGCTTGAATGTGAGCGATATTACCTTCCCGAGTATCCCGAAGACCTACGCGGTACACGCGCCGAATTGTGCTCACAGTTGCGCGATCAAATCGTCAGCAGCGTCCATTTGTTTCGGCCCAGTGGAGATGATGGCTGGGGTTGTTTCCTCAGCGGCGGTACCGATAGCAGCAGCATTGTCAGCATCCTGAAACGCCAGCATCCCGATCAGCCAGTGCGCAGTTGCTCCATTGGCTTTGCCGAAGCGGGTTATGACGAAATGGCTTTCGCTCGGCTGGCCGCTGAAGCCTGCGGTGCGCAGCCATATTTTGATGCTGTTGATCGCGAGCGGGCACTGCAATTACTGGACACGGTGCTTGATGCCTATGACCAACCCTTCGGCAATGCATCCGCGATTCCCACCCTGGCATGTGCGCAATTGGGTAAAAGCCTGGGCATGAGCTGCATGCTGGCCGGCGACGGTGGCGATGAAATCTTTGGTGGCAACCAGCGCTACGCGAAAGACAAAGTGATGTCTGCGTTTTACCATTTGCCTGGGCCGCTTAAATCACTGGCTCGCAGTGCGACCGGCCTTGCCGCAGGAGGGCACAACCATCTTTTCAACCGCATTCACAGTTTCACCAAGCGCGCGTCGTTGCCCAACCCGGATCGTTTTTATTCGGACGATGCATTCGCCTCGGATTTTTACGACACTCTGCTCACTGATGCGTTTCGTGCGCAGGTAAAGCGCGATGCTTCGCTGGCCTTCATGCGTTTGCGTTTCGAGCAGGGCGAGCCGGCTGCGGAACTGCATCGGATCATGCGCCTGGATCTGGCGATGGCGATTGCCCAAAACGATCTGGTCAAGGTCAATGGTGCCTGCAAGCACCATCAAGTTAGCGTGCGGTTTCCTTACCTTGATCGTGCATTGGTGGACTACACCGGGCGATTGCGGCCGGAACACAAGGTGCGCGGACTCAACAAACGCGATCTGTTCAAACAGGCCATGTCTGGCATTTTGCCAGCAGCGATTCTGAACAAGCCAAAGCAGGGTTTTGGCCTGCCAGTGGCGGTGTGGTTGAAAGATGACCCGGCCATGCAGGCACAAGTCCGATCAATATTGATGGATGAACGTACCCGTGCGCGGGGATGGATCCAGCCTGAGTTTGTTGCCGAGCTGATTGATCGGCATATGGCCGGAGGCTGGGATTATTCGGCACAGATATGGCAGCTGTTGGTTCTGGAGCTATGGCTGCGGAGATACATGAATGCCCACTGACCACCGGCCGATGCATGTGTTGATGGTGTTGGAGAGCGCTTTTCCGGCCAATCGCGGTGGCGGCGCTGAATCGCAGGTGCGCACCTTGGCCAAGGCAATGCGGTCGCGGCATCAGCGGGTAACGGTATTGACCCCATTGACGCCATTGGGGCCACAACAACGCGTCAGCCGGGTGGATGGCGTGCCGGTGGTGCGTTTGCCCTACCCGCGTGTGCGTCTGCTCGGCGGCCCTTGGCTGTGGTTGCGCACTGCAGCTTTCCTGTGGTCGCGTCGTCATCGTTATGGTGTTTGGCATGTGCATATCGCCCATTACCTGGGCGCCGTGTGCGCGCTGCTTGGCCCTTGGTTTCAGGTGCCAGTAGTAGTCAAGGTATCGGGTTGGTGGGAACTTGATCGCGGCACACTTGCCGAGCATTCGTCGCCATTGGCACGCCTCGCCTATCGCAGTCTGTTGCGAGTCGATGCCTGGCAATCGATCAGTCAGCGCATTGCCGGTGCGCTACGTTCGCGTGGGGTGCCGGCGTCGCGCATCGCACCGATCCCCAATGCCGTCGATACCGCACGATTTTCCACACTGAGACGCTCCACATCGAATCTCGGCGCGCGCTTCGTATTTGTTGGCCGGCTTGTTCCAGAAAAGGGTCTGGAAACCTTGATCGATGCGTTCGCACTGTTGTTGCGCGATTACCCAGACGCATACTTGCGCGTTGTCGGCGTCGGGCCTCTGCTCGCAGCGTTGAGACAGCAGACGCAAGTTCATGGCATCGCCCAGCATGTCGAGTTTGCCGGCCATCGCGACGATGTGGAAATCATGCTGTCTGATGCCGACTTTGGTGTATTGCCATCACATATCGAAGGTCTGTCCAACACTTTGCTCGAATGCATGGCATCGGGCTTGCCGATGCTCGCCAGCCGGGTCAGCGGCAGCGAAGATATCGTTCGTGATGATGTCAACGGCTGGCTGTTTGAGCCCGGTGATTGCGATGGCCTTGTCCACGCCTTGCGCGCGGCATCGGCGTTGACGCCGGATGCGCGCAACGCCATGGGTGAACGCGCTCGCGATAGTGTAGAGCGCCACGCTGGCCTCGATAGCGTACTCGATAGGCTTATGTGCCTGTACCGCACCGGCGCCGTGAGCGAATTGCCCGTCACCGCAACACCCAATCGGAGCGCCTGACCCATGTGCGGAATTGCCGGACTCGTGGTCGCCCCGAACCAACCGGCACCGTCATCGGCGCTGGGCCGTGGCATGACTCAGGTTATTCGCCATCGCGGACCCGATGATGATGGTCTGCATAGCGATGAGCGTGCATTGTTGGGCATGCGTCGCCTGTCGATTATCGATGTGGCCGGTGGACACCAGCCGGTATATGGTGCCGATCGCGATGTCTGCGTGGTGTTCAATGGCGAGATCTACAATTTCCGTGAGTTGCGTGCGCAACTGGAGGCCGACGGTCATGCGTTTCGCAGCCACGGTGACGCCGAGGTCATCGTGCAAGCTTATTTGCGTGATGGCGAGCGTTGCTTCGAACGCTTCGACGGCATGTTCGCGATTGCAATCTGGGATCGCCGCGATCACAGCCTGTTGCTGGCGCGAGATCGCTTCGGTGAAAAACCGCTGTATTACGCCCATAACGCGCAGCGCTTGCTGTTCGGGTCGGAACTGAAGTCTCTGCTGAAGGCACCTGACTGCCCGCGCGAGATCGATTCCGAAGCATTGCGCGCCTACTTCACCTATGGCTACGTTCCCTGCCCGTTGAGTATCTTCAGTGGTATCCGAAAGTTGCCGCCGGCACACTTTCTGCGCTATCGCGAGGGCAAAATCAGCTTGCAGCGTTACTGGCAGGCGTCACTTGCAGCGAAAGTGACACTCAGCGAGGCCGCAGCCGAAGATGCGCTGGCCGAACATCTGCAACACGCAGTATCGAGCCGTCTGATTGCCGACGTGCCGTTCGGGGCGTTTCTCAGTGGCGGCTTGGATTCAAGTGTCGTGGTGGCGTTGATGGCGGAAACGCTGTCGCAGCCGGTTAAAACTTTCACCATTGGTTTCAGGGAAGCGGCCTACAGCGAGCTTGATGATGCCCGTCGAGTGGCCACTCATCTGGGCACTGAACATCACGAGTTGGTGGTTGCACCCGATGCGGTGGCACTGCTGCAGCAACTGGTCTGGCATTTCGATGAGCCGTTCGCCGATTCCTCGGCAGTACCCACGTTTCTGGTTTCGCAACTCGCGCAACAACACGTCAAGATGGTTCTTACCGGCGATGGCGGTGACGAATTGTTCGGCGGTTATGATCGATACCTGCGCCTGCTGGCTTTGGAACGCCTCGGTCCGTTGCAGCCGCTCGCCGGAATGGCATTGCGAATTGCCGGCACGCTGCTGCCCAATCCGCGCGGTGGTCGCTTGCAACGCGTTGGCGAACGCCTGGGCCTGCCGTTTGCCGAGCGTTACCTCAGCGGCGTAGCCCTCACCCGCCCGGATCAAGCACATGCCCTGTGTGCGCAGGCAGGTGGAAAATCTCACTACCATCTGCCACTACTCGATCAGGTTGATAGCGACCTGGGCGCCGGCAACTCGGCTCTTGACCGTGCTGTTGCCATTGATCTGCAAAGTTACCTGCCCGACGATATTCTGGTGAAACTCGACCGCATGGCGATGGCCACGTCCCTGGAAGGTCGCGCGCCATTTCTTGAACCTGGCCTTGCGCAGTTTGCCTTGCAGTTGCCGGAATCATTGCGGGTGCGTGATGGGCGCGGCAAGTATCTGCTACGCAAGGTCGCGGCGCGCTGGTTACCGGCCGATGTGCTGAGCAAGCCAAAACAGGGGTTTGCGATTCCGATCGCCGAGTGGTTCCGCGGCCCATTGCGCGCCCTGGCGCAGGATACCTTCGCGGGCCGTGCGTTCCGGGAGCGTGGCCTGATCGATCCTGTCGCTGCCGATGCCTTGCTGCGCGAACACGTCAGTGGCACAGCCGATCGCAGCGAGACCCTGTGGCAGGTATTGTGCCTGGAGCTCTGGGCGCAACGCTTCATTGATCCGCCGGTCGCTGGAGCCTGATCATGTTCCGTCGCGGCTTGTTGGCGTTGTTGATCGTGTACCTGCCCAACGCACTGCACGTTCCGATCGAGACCGGCATTCCGGGGCTTAACCTGTCGAACGTCCTGTTTCTGATTGCGCTGGCCGCAGTAAGCCTGAGCGGCAAGGATCGCGCGTATTCTGCGTCATCGCGCGCTGCCCTGATGCCGTCATTGCTCGGATGGTATGTCGCCCTTACTGTTGGATTTGCGATCGCGTTGCTGACCCTGTCGGCGGATTTCATGGCGGACTTCGCCTACTGGAAAAATGCGCTGTTCTATCCGCTGTTCTACCTTGTTTTCCGCAACTGTCGCGAAGACCTCAAGGGCACGAGGCAACTCATCATCTTGCTGCTGGTGGTGGCGGTGATCGCAGGTCTGGAAGCCGTACGCGAAGGACTCGACTACGGGATCGCCAATTATTCGGAAACGCACCGCGCTTCCGGACCCTTCGGTGTGGATTACCGCAACGCCAACCGCGCCGGCGTGTTCTACGCCATGTTCCTGCCGATGTTCGTCGCGCTGGCGCTGTTTCTGCGCTCGCAGCGTTTGTGGCGCATCGCCGCGATCGTGGCATGCGCGATCCTGGCGATGGCGATCATGGTCACGTTCTCGCGCCAATCCTACCTGATCGGCATCCTGGGCCTGTCCATACTGTTGCTCCGACGCAACATCATCGTCGCGCTACTGGCGTCGGTGGTGATGTTCTCGTCGTTGTCGTTGTTGCCCGACAGCGTCACCCAACGCGTCGAGGAGACCGAGCAAAGTACTGCTGCCGGCGGCGAGGAACTGGATACCAGCACAGCCAGTCGCTTCGAAATCTGGAGCGGCGCAGCACAGATGTGGAGCGAACACCCGCTAGGGGTCGGGATCAACCGCTTCAAACGCCATATCGGCAATTATTCGAATTACGCCGGCTACGATGCGCACAACTTCTATGTGCTCACCCTCGCCGAGCTCGGTCCGATCGGCCTGCTCGCGCTGCTGTGGCTGCTTTGGGAGCTGTTGCGAATCGCCGCACGCTTTCGTCGCCAGGCGGCGGCGTCCCGAAGTCCGGAAGCGTTCGCGCTATCGCTGGGCTTCAGCGTAACCGTGCTCGCCATGGCCCTGGGCAACGTCTACGGAAGCCCGTTCCTCGAGGGTGCAGTGATGGCGAACTTCTGGATACTGTGCGGTTTGATGGAGCGCTATTTCGCAATGACCGCTACCGATGCCGAATTGCGTTTCACCGATAAGAGCGCCGGTTCGGCACACCGCATCGGCGACCGCTTTCCGCTGGCGACGCGGGCGCTACCGAACCGCTATGGTCGCGATTCACGCGGCGGCGACAGCGACACCCAGTGACCCGTCACGTATCTTCTTTTCGACATCCACGAGATGCCAAGGGGGTTCCGGATGATCTCGCAACATCGAGTCGCGTCAGTCGGCAGCGAAGAGCAGCAGCGCTTGCAGCGCGAAGCTGAGTTCCATGACCGCCGCTTTGGTGAAAACACCCGGGCCTGCACCGACAAGTTTTATTCGATCGCCCAAGCATCGTTTTCGTGGTATCGGCAGCGATTGCTTGAAAATGTCGATGGTCTTCGTGTGCTCGAATACGGCTGCGGACCGGGCGATATCGCATTTGCTGCCGCAGCGGCAGGAGCGATAGCCCACGGTATCGATATCTCGCCAGTCGCGATCGATCAGGCGCGTGCCCACGCTGCTGAAGCTGCCGGACAAGTTTCCTTTTCAGTCGACAATGCCGAGCAAACGTCGTTTGCGGATGCCAGCTTCGACCGGATTGGCGGCAGCGGCATCCTGCATCACCTCGATTTGCACAAGGCGTATTCCGAAATCGCTCGCCTGCTCAAGCCGGGTGGTCGAGCGGTGTTCCTGGAGCCGCTCGGGCACAACCCTCTGATCAACGCCTATCGCGAACGCACCCCGTCGATGCGAACCGAAGATGAGCACCCGCTGCTGCGCGCGGACGTTAGGGAATGCGCACGGCACTTCAGCAAGGTACGACCGCGCTTTTTTCATTGCTTGTCGCTGGCGGCCGTGCCGCTGCGACATTCCGCAGTGTTCCGGCCAACATTGGCTGCGCTGTCGGGTCTTGATCGCCTGTTGCTGTCAACACACGCACCGACACGTTGGTTGGCGTGGATGGTGGTTCTGGAGTGCGAGCGCTGATCGCGGAACCGGATGTCCGGATGTCCGGATGACGATGGCCACTCGATCGTCGCCCTCTTGACACTTGCTGGCACGCGATTTCCCCGGCATCCACCCGGACGCACTTCGACCTACCGCATTCGTGCGTCAGAAAATGTGATGCGACTCACCTATTGACATCGGTCAGCAGGTCGCGTATGAGTTGCGCGTCACATTTTTTTAATGATGTGTCGCTACAATCCGCGCACGGTCAGGGGGCCGCCCGTTCAGCTTTGGAGTTTCGATTGTGACCAACCCCCTGTCTCTGTGCTTTGCTGCCGTTCGCTGCACCTGCCTCCTGGTTCTCGCTGTCGCCGTTTTTCACTCGGACGACGCTTCTGCCATCGACCTCAACTCCGAATGCGCTGCGTTGTATGGCGCTGCCTTCAACACGATCGAGGGAACGGTGGCAGCGCCATCGCCCAGTTCGTCGCGCCCCAGCAAGGGTGTTCCATTCAAGGATCCAGCGTTCGGGACGTGCGTGGTGCGGGCGACCAACCACGCAACCGAGCCGCCCTCGGGTTTTGCGCGCAACGATTATTCGCGCCGGCAAGCCTTCAATGTCGATAACAGCCGCTTCCTGAGCTACGCCTACGATGGCGCGTGGCACTTGTACGACGCCAATACCCTTGCCCATATCCGGGTGCTCGACGGCCCCGGCGGCGATGCCGAACCGCAATGGCATCCGGTCGATCCGAGCCTGCTCTATTACATCCCGACCAATGGCGGCATGACGTTATGGCGTTTGAATGTCGAGACCAACGCCAGCACCAAGGTTGCCGACTTTGCCGGCAAACTGCCATGGTCCGGTGTGGCGCGCGTGTGGAGCAAGTCTGAAGGCAGCCCATCCGCCGATGGACGGTTCTGGTGTTTCATGGCCGAGACATCCAGCTTTGGCATTCGCGGGGTGTTTACCTACGACCTGCAAACCCAGCGCGTAGTCGGTACCCGCACCCTGAGCTCGCGTCCCGATCATGTCAGCATGTCGCCTTCCGGGCGCTACTGCGTTGTCTCTGGTGGCGATGTGTCCGACGCAACGGTGGCGTGGGATCGCACGTTCAGCACCTCGCGGGTCGTGCATCACGGTGGCGAGCATTCCGATCTGGCGCTGGGCCCGGATGGCAGCGACTACTACGTCGCAGTCGACTATCAGAGCGCTGGCGGCGATCTGTACATGATCAATCTGGTAACCGGCGTCAAGACAGTACTCTTCCCCACCTATATCGATGGCACGGCGACTGCCTATCACATCTCCGGCAAGGGCTTCTCCCGACCCGGCTGGGTGCTGATGTCCACCTATGCGCGTTTTGGCGCAGAAAAATGGTTGCATGAGCGCGTGATGGCAGTGGAACTCAAGGCCAACCCGCGCATCATCAATCTGGCGCACCATCACAGCAAGTACAACGGCTACTGGACCGAACCGCACGCCTCGGTCAGTCGCGATTTTACCCACGTGCTTTTTACCTCGAACTGGGGGTCCTCATCGGATCTGGACGTCGACGCGTTCATGCTGCGATTGCCTGACCGCATCCTCGACCCAGCCGGGGCAACGGAACAGCCATTGGAGCCCACCGACGAGTACGTCTGGACGGTGCCATCGTCGTTCAATAGCGAACAACAGGGGTTCGTGCGCCTGAGGAACCTCGAAAATCGATCTGGCAACGTGTCGGTATGGGGCATCGATGCCAGTGGGCATCGCTCGCCGGGAACGATGAGCCTGACCCTGGCTCCGCACGAATCGCGTCAGTTCAATTCGCAAGACCTGGAATTCGGCCAGGACGTGCAGTTTGGCAACACAAGCAAGGGGTTGACCGGCAGTATCGGTGCTGGCGTCGGCACCTGGACGCTGGTGATCCGGTCCGATCTCGATGTCGAGCCGTTGGCTTATATCCGAACCCCGGACGGCTTTCTCACCGCGATGCACGACCGTGTTTCCGGTGACGGTGTGGACTGGTTGGTGCCGATCTTCAACCCAGCGCAGAACGTCAATCAATTGAGCCGGTTGCGGGTGATCAACACCAACCTGCAACCGGTCGATGTGCAAATTCGTGGGCGCGACGACAGTGGCAAGCTGGGACTGGCGACTGTCACCACCAGGCTTTTGCCGTTGGCATCGATCGAGTTGAGTTCGGTTGACCTGGAAAACGGGAACAGCAGCAAAGGATTGCTCGGCAAGCTGGGCGACGGCATCGGCAAGTGGCAATTGAATGTTTCAGCGACCGGACGCATCACCGTGCAGAGCCTGCTGTTCGACCCGCTGGGCAAACTGACCAACCTGTCCACCGTCGCCGACCTGTCGCAACCGCTTCCCGGCGAGCACGTGTTGTGGATGATCCCGCCCGCGTCCAATGCGCAGCAGCAGGGTTTCGTGCGTCTGGTCAATCGCGAGAATCGCAGCGGTACGGTACAGGTCTGGGGTATCGACGACGCCGGCCAGCGCTCACCGGGCACCATTACGCTCACCCTGACGCCCTACGAATCGCGGCAGTTCAACTCGCACGACATGGAGTTCAACCAGGATTCGTCCAAGGGGCTCAGCGGCAGCCTGCTGGACGGCCAGCCCAGTGCCGGCAACGGCAACTGGCGACTGCTGCTGCAAAGCGACCTGGACCTGCTGCCGATGGCGCTGATCCGCACCCCGGATGGTTTTCTTACCACAATCCACGACATCGTCTCCGGCAACGGGCTGATTACCCAGGTGCCGATGTTCAACCCCGCTGAAAACTTCAACCAGGTCAGTTCCCTGCGCCTGATCAATCCCAATGCGGTTGCCACCGAGGTCACCATCAACGGCCAGGACGACGAGGGACAGCCTGCGCCAAACGGCGTCATTACATTGTCGCTGCCGGCAGGCGCCGCACGCGACTTGAGCGCATCCGACATTGAACTGGGCAACACCTTGCTCGGCGGCAGAGGCATCGGCAATGGCAGCGGCAAGTGGACGCTCACCGTCACTGCCACGCAACCCATCAAGGTGATGAGTCTGTTACGCGACCCCAGCGGAATCCTGACCAATCTCTCTACCGCCAGCAAAGGCACCGCGGCCGCGCTCTGAGACAGCCAAAACGTATCCACAACCAGCAAGGCCGGCAAATGCCGGCCTTGCGCATCCACGGCCATTGCACCGCCGCTCGCACTGCGGTAGTGCTTCGCTCGCACTCGAGCACACCCAAGCGGCACGCTGATCGAATCGCCACCCAACGACGAGGCGCGCAACGCCTAAGGATGCTCTGAACAAGCCGTCATTGCGAGGAGCGAAGCGACGCGGAAATCCAGAAATATTCGGAAAAACAAAGAACTGGATTGCTTCGCTACGCTCGCAATGACGGCGGATGACGGTTGTTCAGAGCTTCCCTAAATGCCCTAGGCCACGACCAAAGGGGCGGTTTGCGCTGGCCACCTGCTTTCGCTGGAATGACGAAACCGGGCTCGACCAGAGCCTCCCACCGACAATGACGGGACTGTCTGCATTGCACGACGGTGTTGCGAAACCGTGATAGACGTCGCGATTTTTGCGCGATGCCATCATCGAAATGTGTTTCGTGTCTCAAATCGCGATCCGAGTCACCGGGAGAATGCGCCCTACGGTCAGGGGGCCGTATCACCGGAAATCGCGGAGACCCCCCTGTGCGCACATCAACTTTGTTCCATCGCTTCCTCCCATCTTGCTTTAGCCTCATCGTGATGCCGCTGGCGCTGCTGCCGTTTGGCCAGGCCAATGCAGTAAACGTTGATGCCGACTGTGCTGCGCTTTATGGCAGCAGCTTCACTGCCGTTACCGGCAAGATCGCCTCGCCCTCGCCATCCTCGGCACGCCCTGCCAAGGGTGTTCCATTCAAGGACCCCGCATTCGGCACTTGCGTGGTGCGGGCCACC
>PGZE01000110.1 GCA_002840015.1 Gammaproteobacteria bacterium HGW-Gammaproteobacteria-2
CACGGTACACGACGCTGTTGCGTTGAGGGGCAATTTGGATTCGATTTTGAAGATTCTCTATCACAAGGATCTTCAGGATGCTCGAGTGCCTTCTCGCCCCTCTACTGGAAACGTTACGCCCGCATTTTGACCTGAGCGAGACACGGTCGGAAACGTTGGCAGTGCTGCTGGTCGGACTGGCGAACGGGCGCACGGTGAACCTGAGCCATCTGGCGAGCCAGTTTCCAGGCGACGCACAGCATGGATCGAATTACCGTCGTCTGCGGCGCTTTTTCCAATTCGTCCGGTTGGATAGCGACATCGCCGCACGGCTGGTCGTGCGAATGCTGAACCTCGAGCGACCGAAGCTTCTTGCGCTCGACCGCACCAACTGGAAACTGGGATCGCGCGATGTGAACGTGCTGGTTCTGGCTATTGTCACGCGGCGGTTTCGGGTTCCGCTGATGTGGGTGTTGCTGGACCATGCAGGCAATTCCGCCACGGGCATGGGCATTGCTCTGATGGACCGTTATCTGCGGCTGTTCGGGGCGGCTTCCATTGAGGCGCTGCTGGCGGATCGCGAGTTCATCGGCGCCGAGTGGATGGAATTTCTCATTGAAAACAACATCCCCTTCGCCATCCGCCTCAAGGAGGACATGCTGGTCCGTCTCGCAGACGGCAGTCTGCGCCAGTTTCGCACCCTGCTGCGCAAGCGCAGGCGCGGGGCATGGGAAGGCTGGCTGAACGGTCTGGAGGCGACACCCGCCAACCGGCTGCGCATCGCCGCCAGGCGCATCAGCGGCGGTGAGTTGCTCATCGTCGCCACCAGCCTCGATGACGCCATGCGCGGCCTCAATCTCTATCGCAGGCGGTGGGGGATCGAATGCATGTTCGCGGATGCAAAGACCCGTGGCCTCAACATCGAAGACACCCATATCACCGATCCCGACAAGCTCGCGACCCTGCTCGTCGTCATCGCGCTCGCCATAACATGGGCCTATTGCTGCGCAACCCGCGTCATGGGCAGAAAGGCCATCTCACGAAAACGGCATGGCAGACGTGAAAAATCATGGTTCCGAACCGGCCTTGACGCCCTGCGGAACTGGATACTCCATCAGCACGACCAAGCCCTCAACGCATGGATA
>PGZE01000004.1:0-94732 GCA_002840015.1 Gammaproteobacteria bacterium HGW-Gammaproteobacteria-2
AGTGCCGGGCGAACCTGGTGGAACGAGTTGGCTGCGTGGATACGTCATGGCCACAGCATGACGTGCTCACCGCTATGCGTCAGTCAGCAAACTGCGCATTGGCGTGTAGGAAATTTCGGAATCTTGGGCGGAATCTTGGGTGTCCGGGGCCGGTCTTTTCGTGGGCGGAATCTTGGGTGTCCGGGGCCGGAATCTTGCGGTTTGCGTGGATACGTCATGGCCACAGCATGACGTGCCCACCGCTATGCGTCAGTCAGCAAACTGCTCATGGGCGTGTAGGAATTTTCGGAATCTTGGGCGGAATCTTGGGTGTCCGGGGCCGGTCGGAATCTTGGGCGGAATCTTGGGTGTCCGGGGCCGGTCTGTAGGAAATTTCGGAATCTTGGGCGGAATCTTGGGTGTCCGGGGCCGAGCTCGGGGCCGAGCTGGAATCTTGGGTGTCCGGGGCAGCTGTGGGTTGGAATCTTGGGCGGAATCTTGGGTGTCCGGGGCCGGTTGCGGGGCCGGTTGTCCGGGGCCGGTCTTAATCTTGGGTGTCCGGGGCCGGTTTCGGGGCCGGGGCCGGGTGTCCGGGGCCGGGGCCGGTCTCCGGGGCCGGTCGGGGGCCGGTCTATCCGTCCCAGGCTCATCGCAGGCTCTCCGCCTTGCTTCAACGCCAGATAGCTTTTGTCCGCCAGCCGTTTGGAATCTGCATTGCGGTCAACGGCACGTTTGGATGCATGTCAAAAAGCTCAAAGAGCCGATCACGCCAATGGCAGCGTGGCGACACGACCTTGAGCATGTGTTGCAGCACAACCAGGATGCAATACAGGCGACCGTTGTCGAGCACGTCATGTGGCCACGCCGTGCTGCGTGATGGCAACTGTGGTTTGATCCCCATTTGGCGATTCCACAAACGCTTGTGATGAGCGCAGACATTGCGGACGTAACTAAGCGCATGCATCCAGCTGGCAAAGTGACTATCTGGAATGCCGTACTTGGAAGCGATCCTGCGCTTGATGGCTGGCGCGAGTCCGCCATACAGCATTGACACTGTGCCGAACGACAACAGCTCGGTCGCCATCCAGACGGGAAGATGCGGCTCGGCGGTGTATTTACGACGAAAGTGCGCTGCGAATGTTTCCTTCGCACGGCGCTCCTCCTTACCAAGCTCTTCCATGAACTTTGCGTGATTGAAGCGCGGCGAGAAGTTGGCTGAATCTGTATGACCAAACGGACCGTAAGCATGACCGATCTCGTAGGTGATCGCGGTACGGAGCGCAACCTCAATGCGTTCAATGGCATCGAGAAGCAGTAGCCGCAGCTTCCGGTCGAAGATGTAGAGTCCTGCAACGTCGTCGAACTCGGTACCTGGACGAAAATCCTCGCTATCCTTGAACGGCAGGAAGTAGGCGCTCAAGCGGTAGTAGCTGACATGTTGCAACCAGTGCAGAGCCCGAACCGGGTCATCGACCTGTAAACCGCGCCGCTGGAGCTGCGCGAGCTGATCGGAATAGCTGAGGGCTCTTTTGGGATAGTGCATTTTTCAGGCAAAAAAACCCGCCAATTATGCGCGTCACCTACCGAAGCAGGGCTCAGCGTGGCGGGTGTGTTGAGGCAAATTGTACGGAGTTCCGTAGCCCAGGGCAAGATGACAGAGCCAAGATGTGTTGTGCGCTTGTTGTTGCTGCGCGCGCGGGGGGTTGCTAGGCTAGCGGGCTCACCCCCGCAAGAACTTATCCCACATGTTCAAAAGCCTACGCGGTCTGTTTTCTTCCGACCTGTCCATCGATCTGGGCACGGCCAATACCCTGATCTATGTGCGCGGCCAGGGCATTGTGCTCAACGAGCCGTCAGTGGTCGCCATCCGCCAGGATCACAGCCGCGGTTCGGTGAAGTCGGTGGTGGCGGTCGGCATTGAGGCGAAGATGATGCTCGGGCGTACGCCGGGGCACATCACCACCATCCGTCCGCTGAAGGACGGGGTGATCGCTGATTTCACCACCACCGAGGAAATGCTCAAGCATTTCATCCGCAAGGTACACAAGTCGCGGCTGCTGCGACCCAGCCCGCGGGTGCTGATCTGTGTGCCCTGCGGTTCGACCCAGGTGGAGCGGCGTGCGATCAAGGAGTCGGCCGAGGAAGCCGGCGCCCGCGAGGTATTCATCATCGAGGAGCCAATGGCGGCGGCAATCGGCGCTGGTATCCCGGTACACGAGGCGCGCGGTTCGATGGTGATCGATATCGGCGGCGGTACTTCCGAAGTGGCGGTGATCTCGCTCAATGGCGTGGTCTATTCGCAGTCGGTGCGCATTGGCGGAGACCGTTTCGACGAGGCGATCATCAATTATGTTCGGCGCAGCCACGGCACCTTGATTGGCGAGGCCACTGCCGAGCGGATCAAGCTACAGATCGGCTGTGCGTTTCCGCAGGCCGAGGTGCTGGAAATCGAGGTGTCGGGGCGCAATCTGGCCGAGGGCGTGCCACGGATGATTTCCATCAACTCCAACGAGGTGCTGGAAGCCCTGCACGAGCCGTTGTCGGGCATCATCAGCGCGGTCAAGCATGCGCTGGAACAGACCCCGCCGGAATTGTGCGCCGACGTTGCCGAGCGCGGCATCGTGCTCACTGGTGGTGGTGCGTTGTTGCGCGATCTGGACAAGTTGATCTCTGAAGAAACCGGCCTGCATGTACACATTGCTGATGACCCGCTGACCTGCGTGGCACGGGGCGGTGGCCGTGCGCTGGAACTGATGGACATGCAGGGCAACGAGTTTTTCGCGGCAGAATAATCGGCACGGGCGCAATACAGCCCACAACATGAGTAGCTTGTGTCGCTGTCAACGAACTCTACACTGCGATTTTCCGAGTCCCAGGCCAGCCCGCTGCGCCTGCTCGCTTATATGGCTCTGGCTTTGGCGTTGATGACTGCCGACATGCGCGGCTCCTGGCTGACGCAGGTGCGGCAACAGGCCGGTTTGCTGGTCGGGCCGATTTACTGGTTGGCCGCTGCGCCTTCGCAGTTGTTGCGTTTTACCGGCGAATCCTTGCAAGTCCGCAACCAACTGCTGGAAGAAAATCATCGCCTGCGCGATGAATTGCTGCTCACCCAGGCGCGCGAGCGGCGTCTGTTGGCACTGGCAGACGAAAACCGGCAACTGCGCGATCTGCTGGGCGGTACGCGCAGCATGCAGTTGGGCGTACGCCTGGCCACCATCATCGATGTCGACCTCGACCCCGGCCGCCACCAGGTTGTGCTTGATCTGGGTGCCAGCGACGGGGTCGCGGTGGGCCAGGCCTTCATCGATGCCAGCGGACTGCTTGGCCAGGTGACGGCGGTAGCACCCGGTCACGCCAATGCCCTGCTGGTCACCGACCCCGATCACGCGGTGCCGGTGCAAGTGGTGCGTTCGGGTTTGCGGGTGATCGCCTACGGCACCGGCGAGCGGGACCGGCTGGAAGTACGCGACATTCCGCAAAGTGGCGATATTCGCGAAAACGATGAATTGATCACGTCCGGTATTGGTGGCAAGTTTCCGGCCGGCTTTGCGGTGGGCAAGGTTATCGGGCTGCGTCAGGACGAGTCGCAGCTGTTCTCTGTCGCCGACCTTGCGCCCGCAGCCGCAGTCGCTCGGGCGCATCAGGTGTTGCTGGTCTGGGCGCAGCCTGCCGACACCCATATCGGGCCTCCCTCGCCGCCACCCATCGTGCCGGAGAGCAACAGCCTTGAGCCGATCGAGCCATGAGCCGGTCTCGTTTTGCGTCCTCATTGTTTTTAATCAGCGCATTGACGGCGCTGATACTGGGCCTGATGCCGTTGCCCGGTTGGCTGGCCGCATTCAAACCGTTCTGGTTGGCCTTGGTGCTGGCCTATTGGGTGCTTGAGGCGCCCGAACACGTCGGCCTTGGCGTGGCATTTGTGCTCGGTGTGGCGGCCGATCTGATCTTTGGCACCTTGTTGGGTGAATATGCGCTGCGCCTGGTAGTGCTTTCCTTCATCGTGCAGCGGTTTCGCCCACGTCTGCGCTTTTTCCCGATCGGGCAGCAATCGCTGGCGGTATTTGCGCTGCTGCTCAACGACCGCATCGTGGCTGCGGCCATTCGGGTATTTCTCGGTGAAGGTCTGCCACCGCTGGCATTCTGGTGTTCGCCGATCAGCGGTTTGTTGCTGTGGCCATTTCTGGTCATCTTCATGGAACTGGCGCGCCAGCGTGGGCGTCGTTTGTCATGAGAAGCGCTGGCCGCACCCTGCGTGATGCCTTTGCTGAAGCGACGATCTTCCGCAGCCGTGCATTACTGGGCTTCATTGCCGTCACGTTGGCAACGCTGCTGCTGGCGGGGTGGTATTTCCGCCTGCAAGTGATCCATCACGCGGTTTACAGCACCCGTTCGGAAGCCAATCGCATCAAGGCGCGCCCCATCGCACCAGCTCGCGGATTGATCTACGACCGTGCTGGTCGCCTGCTTGCCGACAATGTACCGGCCTACCGGCTGGAATTGGTGCCCGAACTGGTTGCCGACATTCCGGCCACGCTGGCCGCTTTGTCCGAGGTGATCACACTCAGTAACGAGGATCGGCAACGCTTCGAATCGGCACGGCAAGCCAGCCGACGGTTTTTGCCGGTACCGCTGAAACTGCGGCTGAGCGAAGCGGAGGTGGCTCGCTTTGCGGTCAATCGCTACCGCTTTCCCGGCGTTGATGTCACGCCCTACCTGACCCGGCGTTACCCTTATGGCGCGCTGTTTGCGCATGTGGTGGGCTATGTCGGGCGGCGTGATGCCGAGGATCTCAAATCACTTGATGACAGCCGCTATGCGGCGTTGTCACACAGCGGAAAATCCGGCATCGAGCGGTTTTACGAATCCCGCCTGCGCGGCGAAATTGGTTATGAGGAAGTGGAGCAAAACGCGCGCGGCCGTGATCTGCGGGTGATCCGGCGCAACCCGGCAAAACCCGGCACCGATCTGTATCTGAGCCTAGATGCGCGCCTGCAAGCCGCAACGACGGCGGCGTTTGGCGAAAACCACGGTGCGGCGGTGGTGCTCGATCCGCGCAATGGCGAGGTGCTGGCGATGGTCAGCCTGCCCAGCTTTGATCCCAATCCGTTCGTCGGCGGTATTGGCGTTGCCGAGTATGCTGCGCTCAACGCCTCGCCTTCTCGGCCGTTGTTCAACCGCGTGTTGCTGGGCGGCTATGAGCCCGGCTCAACGATCAAGCCGCTGTTGGCGCTGATTGGCCTGGAGTTGGGTTTGCGCAAGCCATCGGACACTGTGCTTTCAACGGGGGCCTACAAGTTGCCGGGACAGGACCGCGAATACCGCGACTGGAAGCGCGGTGGCCATGGCCGTATCGACTTGCGCGAATCGCTGGCGCAGTCGGTGAATACGTACTACTACACGCTGGCAACCGAACTGGGTATTGATCGCATCAGCACCCAGATGGCACGCTTTGGTTTTGGTGCGCCAACCGGCATCGATCTGCTGGGCGAAGTCTCCGGCATCTTGCCGTCACGCGAATGGAAGCAACGCGTGCGCGGCGAGGCGTGGTTTCCCGGCGAAACCGTGATTATCGGTATTGGTCAGGGCTACTGGGTTACCACGCCGCTGCAATTGGCGCAGGGCGTGACCATCATCGCCAGTGGCGGCGTCAAGCATCGACCGCACTTGCTGCACGCCACCCGACAAGGCTTTGCCAGTGAGTTAGTGCCTGAACCGATCGCAGCCGGTGAGCGTGTGGTTGAGAACGCCGCCAATCTGGCCGCCGTGCGCGATGGCATGATCGCGGTGATGCAACCGCCAACGGGTAGTGCGCGCGCGGCGGCGGTGGGCGCGACGTATCAAATTGCCGGAAAAACCGGCACCGCGCAGCGTGTCACCCGTGTTGGCGACACCGCGATCAAGCTTGAAGATCTTCCCTTCAACCTGCGCCATCGCGCGCTGTTCATCGCCTTTGCGCCTGCCGAGGCACCGCGCATCGCGCTGGCGCTGGTAGTGGAAAGCGGCGGTTCGGGCTCCGGTGCCGCCGCGCCGATTGCGCGCAAGATACTGGATGCATGGCTACTCGATGAGGGTCGCACACAATGAATGCGCTGTGGTATTCACTGCGCCGGCTGCCACTGCGCGCAGTCAATGCACTGGATCTGCCGCTGCTGCTCGCCTTGCTTGCGCTGATGGTAATTGGCATGGCGGTATTGCACAGCGCCAGCGGCGAACGCACGGACTTGCTGATTCCGCAGGCGCTGCGTTTTGCGGTGGGCGTTGCGGTGATGTTGCTGATCGCGCAGATCCCGCCGGCACGCATACGCGTGTGGACGCCATGGATATATGCCGGCACATTGCTGCTGCTGATGCTGGTTCCGGTATTCGGTTCCGGGCGCAGTGGTCGCCACTGGCTGGATCTGGGCGTTTTCTACCTGCAACCGGCTGAGTTGTTGAAGCTCTCGGTGCCGATGATGGTGGCCTGGATCATCCAGCGCCGGCCGTTGCCGCCGGGTTGGCGGGTTGCCGCATTATCGGCAATCGGCCTGGGCATCCCGACACTGATGATTGCGGCACAGCCCGATCTGGGTACTGCGGTGCCGGTGGCGGCCAGTGGCATTCTGGTGATTTTTCTCGCCGGTTTCGCCTGGTGGCGCATCGCCCTGCTGGGTGGCGCGGCACTGGCCATGGCGCCGTTTGGCTGGATGCTGCTCAAGGAATACCAGCGTGCGCGCCTGCTCACTTTCTTGAACCCGGAAGCTGACCCGCTGGGCACCGGCTGGAACATCATGCAGTCGAAAGTCGCGGTGGGCTCCGGCGGTTTGCTCGGCAAGGGCTGGGGCAATGGCAGCCAGGCACATCTGGATTTTCTGCCCGAACAGACCACCGACTTCATTTTTGCGGTGCTCTCCGAGGAGTTTGGCTGGCTCGGTGTTTGTATCGTACTTGCCCTGTATCTGTTCATTGTCGGCCGCTGCCTGTGGATCGCCGCGCAATCGCGTGACTGCTATTCGCGGCTGCTCGCCGGTTCACTGGCGCTGACTTTTTTTGTCTATGTATTTGTCAACGGCGGCATGATCTCCGGGCTGTTGCCGGTGGTCGGCGTGCCAATGCCGTTGCTCAGTTACGGCGGTACCTCGGCAGTATCGTTGCTGGCCGGCTTCGGGGTGGTGATGTCGGTGCATGCGCACCGCAAGCTGATGGGGCCGTGAACACCGTGAATATCTCGACCGCGCCTGAACAAGCCACGCTGCAAATGTCGGTTGCGATGGCGCGACATGGTAGATTTTTATACTTATCAGGGAGAGTGCGGGTGCGAACTTTATTGGGATCGTTGTTATTGCTTTGTGCCAGCGCCAGCGTTGCGCAGGACGAGCGTGCGGCATTTATTGCGCAAACCGCACAGGAGTTTGGCCTGCAAAGCACCCAGATAGACTCCCTGCTGGCAGGTGCCGCCTACCAGCAGAGCATCATCGATGCCATCACGCGACCCGCTGAAAGCAAGCCCTGGAGCGCGTACCGGCCAATATTTCTGACCCCGGCACGCATTGCTGACGGCCGTGCCTTCATGCTCGAACACCAGGCCGAATTGGCCGCCGTGCAGGCCAATACCGGCGTGCCCGCAGAAATCATCGTCGCCATTATCGGTGTCGAAACCAATTATGGCCGCAACCGCGGCCGCTACCGCGTGCTTGATGCGCTGTATACGCTGGGCTTTCATTACCCGCCGCGGCAACCGTTTTTCCGCAAGGAACTGGGTGAACTGTTCGCACTGGCCAAGGAAGAGTCGCTGGATCTGAATACCTTGCAAGGCAGCTATGCTGGCGCCATGGGCTGGGGCCAGTTCATGCCATCGAGTTATCGCCATTTCGCCCGCGACGGCGATGGTGATGGCCAGCGCGATCTGTTCGGTTCCTTGCCCGATGTGTTTGCCTCGATCGCCAATTATTTCATTGAACACCAGTGGCAGCCGGGGCAGCCCGTGGTAGTGCGCGCCAACGCCGAGGCCAATGCGGTGCCGCCCGCACAGGCTTCGTATGAGCCGGCATTCTCGCTGGTCGATCTGGCGGACAGCGGGTTCCGACCGCAAACCGCCGTGGGCGATGATCTGCCCGCCAGCCTGATCGTGCTCGACGGCAGCGATGGGCCGGAATACTGGTTCGGTTTCCGAAACTTCTACAGCATCACCCGCTACAACCGCTCACCGATGTACGCGATGGCGGTCTACCAGTTGGCACAGGCATTGGGCACTGACTCGGCCCCGGTGGCACCGTGATGGCGGCGCGCGCCGCACTGGCGCTGCTGCTCCTCGTGCTGGCAGCCTGTGGCAGCGCGCCAAAACGGGTGGCCGCACCGGCAACGAGCACCACCCCGGCCCCCGCCGGCGGGGGCTTGTACGCGCCACATATCAGCGACGGCGGACCACCGGTACCGCCTGATATCAGCGCCATCCCGGAACCAGTACCGCAAGCTGAACCGCTCTCGCGCTATGGCAATCGTTCGCCGTACACGGTGCTGGGCCGCAGTTATCAGGTGCTGCCCAGCGCCATCGGTTATCACGAGCGCGGCACCGCCTCGTGGTACGGCACCAAGTTTCACGGGCGGGCAACCTCCAGCCTTGAACCTTACGACATGTACCGCTTCACGGCCGCGCACAAAAGCCTGCCGCTGCCCAGCTATGCGCGCGTCACCAATCTCGACAATGGCCGCAGCGTCGTGGTGCGGGTCAATGATCGCGGGCCGTTTCATGGTGATCGCCTGATCGACCTGTCGTATGTCGCCGCAGTGAAACTCGGCGTTCACATCAAGGGCACCGCGCCGGTGGAAGTGGTTGCACTCGACCCGGATGACCTGGCAACTGAACCCCTGCAATCGGGCAATCCAGCAGCAGATACCACGGTGGATGCCAATGCACCGGTCTATTTGCAGGTCGGCAGTTTTGCCGACCACGACAATGCGCGCCGCGTATACCGCCGCTTGCGCGATTCAGGCATCCCCGACGCGCGCATTTTTCGTGCGCGCGTCAATGGCCAATCGCTGTGGCGCGTGCGCGCCGGGCCGGTCACCGGCTTTGCTGCCATCCAGTCGCTGCGCCAGCAATTGCAGGCGATTGGCTTTCCGTACCCGCAATTGATGCACCCATAACCGGCCCCCCGCACACCCCCACCTGATTACCGCCAAGAAGGATTTCGATGAAGGTTATACCTGCCATTTTTGCTTTACTGCTGCTTTCGTCTACCCCTCTCGCGGTGGCGCAAGCACCGCTGCCCGTGCCCACGCCGCAGCCAACCCTGCAACCCGCACCCACGCCGCCACCGCCGTCAATCACCGGCAGCGCCTGGCTGCTGATGGACTACGCCACAGGCCAGGTGCTCGCTGGTGAAAACATCGATACCCGCGTCGAGCCCGCCAGCATCACCAAGGTGATGACTTCCTACGTGGCCGCCGCCGAGCTCAAGGCTGGCAAGATCAACGCCGCTGATCTGGTGACGATCAGCGAAAACGCGTGGCGCAGCGGCGGCGCCGGCACCGACGGCAGCACCAGCTTCATGCCGCTGGGCAGCCAGGTGAAGTTCGATGACCTGCTGCACGGCATGATTGTGCAATCAGGCAACGATGCCTCGATCGCTATCGCCGAACATGTCGCGGGCAGCGAAGAAGCATTCGCCGCGCTGATGAACCAGTACGCACAGCGGCTGGGCATGAGCGGCAGTCACTTCGTCAACGCACATGGCCTGTCCAATGCCGAGCACTACAGCACCGCTCGCGATATTGCCGTGCTGTCGCAGGCCCTGATTCGCGATTTTCCTGATGAATATGCCTATTACAAATTGAAGGAATTCACCTTCAACAACATCCGCCAGCACAACCGCAACTCGCTGTTGTGGCGAGACGCGAGTGTGGATGGCATCAAGACCGGCCACCATTCGGGCGCCGGTTATTGTCTTGCCACATCCGCACTGCGCGACGATCAACGTCTGATTTCAGTGGTAATGGGCTCAACCAGCGAAAAGCTGCGTGCCGACGACAGCCAGGCGCTACTCAATTGGGGCTTTCGTTTTTATGAAACGCATACGCTGTATGCGGCAGCAACCCAGGTTGCCGAGGTGAAGTTGTGGAAAGGCAAGTCCGATACCGTTGCCCTGGGACTTGTTGCGCCGCTGCGGATTACCCTGCCACGCGGACGCTACAACGATCTCAAGCCCACCATGGATGTGCCCGCGCAGTTGCTGGCGCCGGTCGGCAAAGGGCAAAGGGTTGGCACCTTGCGGGTTAGCCTGGATGACAACGTGCTGGTGGAGCGTCCACTGGTGGCGCTGGATGACATCGCCGAAGGCGGGCTGTTCAAACGCCTCAATGACGGCTTCTGGATGTGGTGGGAAGCCGATTGACGGTTCTGGCCAAGCAGACACGTTTCAACGCGAGGGCTTGGTCGGCAGTGGGAACGGCGTGACTTTTTCAACGATCACGCCGGTCGGTCGCCGCCGTGCGCGATCAGGCACCAAACCTGCGCAGCCGGCGTGCAATGCTGCGGCGTGATGCCAAAGCGTACACCACACCAAATGCAAACCCGCTCAGATGTGCCCACCAGGCAACCGCACCGAAGGCAGGGCCGACAAAGGTAAACAACCCTTGCAACAGTGCCCAGATGCCGATCAATACCAGTGCCGGGGCGCGCACGAATTGCAGGTACAGGCCCAGTGGCAACACCACGCCCAACGACGCGCGTGGAAACAGGGCGACATAGGCACCGATCACCGCCGATACCGCACCACTGGCGCCAACGATGATGCGATTGGGCGAGTCCAGCAGTGCCGACGCTGCCAGATTCGACAACGCACCACCCAGCATGAACAACAACAGGAATCGCCACGAGCCCATTGCCCGCTCGCTGGGCAAGCCATAAATCATCAAAAACAGCATGTTGCCCAACACATGAACCCATCCGGCATGGACAAACAGCGCGCTGACGAGGCTGACTGCACGCCCCCCATGTACGGCTTCATACCATTGCTGCAAAGACGTGGGCAGGGCGCCGGAAACCGTACCCCAACGCAGTAGCGCGGCATTATGCGCACCCGGCTGTTGCAGCGTTACCAACCAAACGAAAACCGTCATCGTCAGCAACACCAGCAGCGGCGTTGCCCAGCGCAGCACGCGGCGATGACGGGAGGGGACGTTGACGAACATCAGGGCCTCGGCACCAGCACGCGCCACCCGTGCAGATCCAGGATCACGCCGGCACGGGTGATTTCCGACAGCACCACGCCATCACCCAGCAGCGCGCCTTCGCCTACCCGGTGGCCATCGATGATGGCAAAGCGCTGCGTTGGCTGGTCAGCAAACACATGCATGGTGATACGCAGCGGCGGCAGGTTCTGCCGATCCGAAGGCGGCAAATCTGCCAGCACACGCAATTCCGGCTCGCTCGCAACGATTGCCGGCGCAGGTGGCGCTGTAGGTGGTTCGACAGCAATCGCTGGCGACGCTATTGCGGCCACCGTGGCTATTGGTTGGGTTGGCTTTGGCTGCACGGGTTTTGGCTGTGCTGGCTTGGCAACATTGGCCACCGGAGCACGTGTCGCAATTGCACCGCTTTCAATCAGTGCCGGTGTCGTGGGTACCTGCGGGCGCACATCGGGCCGCACATCGGGTTGTGCGGCGATGGCTCGGCCGCCATCGCCGAGGGTGGTGGGTTCGCCGTACTTACCGCGTTGACCCAGCCACCACGCGACGCTTGCCACCAGTGCCAGCAACAACACAAAAGCGGCCCACCGCCAACCGTTACTGCGTGTTGCGCGCATGGCCGGCATTGGGCTGAGCAGGGACGGTGCCTGGCCCAGTTGCCGCTGGGCTTCAGACTTGCGCAAGGCTTGCAATATCAAGCTCATCGATCAATCCAGGCGGGTGCGCAGTTGCGGGCCACTATCATCATTGGCGATCAACGCGAGCAATGTTTCCTGCCCGACAACACCATCAGGAAGCAACCCATAACGCGCCTGTGTCCGCTTCACCGCGAGCGTCAGTTCGGCATCAAACAGCGCCGGCCCAATTGCGCCCTGATCGCCGTCTGCCTGCACGTGTGTGCGCAGCCAGTCTACTGCCGCGCCGCTATCGCCCTGCCGCAACGGCAATACCACGAACTCCGGCGCTCGCCAGATACTGATGAACTCGCCATTCCACAGCCGCTCCAGCAACAGGCGGTCGAGCTCGATGCGCTCACCGCCAAGCCACAGCCGGACGCGCAGTGCATCCACCCCCAGCAACAATGCCCAGGCATCGACTCCCTCGCTACGCAAATGCACGATGGCCGGGCGCCCCAGACGCGCCAGCTTGCTCAGATTGGCGTTGCCACGCAAACAAAACACGCCGCTGCTGAGTACCGCAGGGCAACGGCTGGCAGTGGCGGCGTCAATTGCCTCGGCACGCACCGACCACAACGCCAACATGCGGTTAAAGGCGAGCAGCAATGATGGGCCTGTCGCACGGATCCGCTCGGTCAGCGTCGCCTGATCCAGTGATTGCGGTGCCGTTGCCGCCGCTGACCTGGCTGGCACAACATCCGTAACCGGTTGCGCGGGGGTAGGCGCTGTCGGCGGCAGATCATGGCGCGGCAGCAACCACAACAGCAATGCGGCAAGCGCCACAGCGAGTGCGCCAACCAGCAACGCCGGCGGCGGCGAGTAACGACGGATGCGCGTACTCAGGGCTTCACCGGCCGCACGCTCGACCAGGCGTTCACCAATCTGCGCCTGATCGTGGGCGAAGCCGGCCAGCAGCGCCCGGTCGGCAATCACATTGATCACTCGCGGCACCCCACCAGCACGTTCGTGCAAGCGCCGCACCGCCAGCTTGCTGAACGGAAACCGGGTTGCGCCGGCAACTGCCAGCCGATGGCGCAGGTAGATATCGGTTTCCTCATACGACAGCGGGGTGAGGTGATAGCGGGCGGTTACCCGCTGCGCCAGCTGCCGCAATTCAGGCCGTTCGAGCAAATCGCGCAATTCGGGCTGACCCAGCAAAACGATCTGCAGCAGCTTTTGCGACGGCGTTTCCAGATTGGTCAGCAGGCGAACCTGCTCCAGTGCCAGTCGCGACAATTCCTGCGCTTCGTCGATGATCAGCACCACGCGCTGCCCTTCGGCATACGCCTTGAGCAGATGGGCATTCAAAACATCCAGCAGGCGTTTGAGGCTGCCGCGCCGACCAGCCAGATCCAGATGCAACTCCTCGCCGATGGTTTCCAGCAACTCGATTGGCGACAGATGCGGATTGAGGATCAACGCCACCTGGGTATTGTCCGGCAACTGCTCCAGCAGCAGCCGGCTGAGCGTGGTCTTGCCGGTACCAACTTCGCCGGTGAGTTGCACAAAACCGCCACTGCCACCCTGGCCGATGCCATACAGCAGATGCGCCAGGGCATCACGATGACGCTCGGACAGGTAGACGAAGCGCGGATCCGGCGTGATCGAGAACGGCGGCTCCTTCAGGCCGTAGAACTCGAGATACATGCGAGGCTCACTGGCGGACGTTATCCAAGCCTTTAAGGGCCGATAGTGCCTCGTTGAACGCGCGCGACTCGGCATCCTCGAACGACCCCGCCAAACGCGCGATATCGCCAGGCACTTTCGGCGGCTCGGGTTCGATGATGCCAAGACCGCGCTTGAGCGCGAACAACAGCACGTCGTGGATTGGCCAATCGCGCTCGCGCGCAACTTCCTTGATCCGCTCGACCATGCCGGCATCAACGTCACGTAGAAGGATATCGGCCATTACATTCCCAGTTTGACATCCCCCTGTAGCGCAAAGCTTAACGTGATCGCGTCAGGACGCAAGCGCACCCGACTTTGAACGGCGATGCAGCCACGCCAGCAACAGCAGCGTGGGAAGGATGGAAACTGCGCTGAAGCTGAAAAATCCGACATAGCCCCACGCCTCGACGATGAACCCGGATACCCCACCAATCAGCTTGCCGGGCAGGTTGGCCAGCGCGCTCAGCAACGCATACTGGGTTGCGGTGAAATTGCGATTGGTCAACCCCGACATGAAGGCAATCAGCACCACGCCGGCGAAACCCTGGCTGAAGTTGTCGCCGGAGATGGTCAGCACAAAAGCCCACAGCTCGCCGGGATGGAACGCCATCACGATAAACAGCAGATTCGACAGCGCTACCGCGACTGCCGCAATCAGCAAGCTGCGGTAATGGCCCCAAGCTGCTACCGCAAACGCGCCAACAAAGCCGCCACCGATACCGATCCACACCCCGTACAACTTCGACACATTGGCGATATCGGCCTTGCTGAAACCGGTATCGAGGTAGAACGGCCCGGCCAACACCCCGAGCATCTGATCGGGCAGCTTGTACAGGCCAACGAAAGCCAGCAACGCCAGCCCCAGCACCCAGCCAAAGCGGCGGAAGAAGGCCACAAACGGGCCGATCATGAACGCCAGCAGTGGCTGTGTGTGCAACGTGGCAGTGCGCTCGGGTTCACGCGCCATCAGCGTTGCCAACAGCGCCGGCAACAACAGCAGCGCCATCACCAGATACGCCACCCGCCAACCCCAGAACTCGGCCACGTACAAGGCGCCGGCGCCGCCAACGATCAGGCCGATCCGGTAGCCAAGGCTGTAGGTGGCGGCCAGTGTGCCCTGTTGTTCGAGCGGCGCGATTTCGATGCGATAGGCGTCCACCACGGTGTCCTGGGTCGCACCGGCAAACGCGGTGATCGCCAGCAGCAGTACGAACACCGTCATCGCAGCGGTATCCAGGCCGATCAGCGCCAAGCCGCCCAGCCCGCCCATCAACAGCAATTGCGCAGCCAGCAACCAGCCACGGCGTCGCCCCAGATGCGCCAGCCCCGGTGCCTGCCAGCGATCCAGCAACGGTGCCCACAGAAACTTGAAGACGTAGAAAAAACCGGTGTAGGCGACCAACCCGATCGCGCCCAGCGACATCCCACTTTCGCGCAACCAGATCGACAAGGTGGGGCCGACCAGCAAAAACGGCAGGCCACAAGCAAAGCCCATCACGAACAAGGTGCGCGCCTCGGGCTGCGCGAATGCGCTCGCCATCGTCCGCAACCGCTGCATCACCATCACCCCAGATCCAGCGCATACGGCGCGTGGTCGGAAAACCGCGGTTCGGGGTGGATGGCGCAATCGCGCAATCGGGTGCGCAGCGATGGCGTCACCATCGAATAGTCGAGGCGCCAACCGACGTTGTTGGCACGCGCCTGCCCGCGTTGCGACCACCAGGTGTAGTCTTCGCCGTCCGGGCGCAGGTGTCGGTAACTGTCCACCCAACCATCACCATTGATCAGGCCATCAAGCCACGCCCGCTCCTCGGGCAGGCAGCCGGAGTTTTTCTGGTTCGAGGTCCAGTTACGGATGTCCTTGCGCGTGTGTACGATGTTCCAGTCGCCGCAGATCACGTAATCGCGGCCACTGTGCAGCCATTCGCGGAAAATCGGCGCGATCCAGTCCATCACCTCGAACTTGAACGCCTGTCGCTCCGGCCCAGACGAGCCTGACGGCAGATACAGCGAGACCACGCTGAGGTTGCCAAAGCGCGCTTCGATGTAGCGGCCTTCGTCGTCGAACGGCGCCCAGCCCAGCGCGTCGCGCACTTCATCGGGTTCGTGGCGGGCATAGATCGCCACCCCGCTGTATCCCTTGCGGGTAATGGCATCTTTGTAGAACGCCTGGTAACCCGATGCCTGCAACGCCGGTTCGCGCAACTGATGTTCCTGGGCCTTGGTCTCCTGCACGCACAGCACATCGGCATCGTGCTGCGCGAACCAGTCGAAGAAGCCTTTGCGCGCGGCCGAACGCAAGCCATTGGCGTTGAACGTGGTGATTTTCACGGGCGGCTACAGTGATGAACGAAGCCGCATTGTGAAGCATTCACGCCGGTGACCGCGAGCACGCGGCAACCATAAACGCCTCAGCGACCGCGCAACTGCCATTGCCGCAGCGCCGAACCGGCCAGCATCGCCGGCACCAGCCACAGCGCTTCATTGTTGAAATACGCCAGTGACGCAATCGCCGGGCCGGGGCAGTAGCCGGCCAGGCCCCAGCCGGCACCAAAAATAATGGCGCCCAGCAGCAGGCGGTGATCGATCACATCGCTATCGGGCAGATGGAAGCGCTCGCTCCATTGCGGCTTGCCGCGCCGCCGTGCCAGCGCAAACAGTAGCGCACTGACCAGCACCGCACCCGCAATCACTGCGATCAATCGCGCATCCCAGTCGCCAGCCACATCGAGAAAACCCAGCACCCGCAGCGGGTCGGTCATGTGCGACAGCGCCAACCCGACGCCAAACAGCGCGCCGCTGCCGAAGCTCGCCAGCGCACGTAGCGGCGCGTACACAGCGTGCGCGCTCATGGCGATCCGCCAAACAGGTGACGGGTGAGGTAGGTGACCAGCATGGCGACTGCGATGAATACCAGCGTCGCCAGCAGCGAACGGCGCGAGCCCCGCGCCAGACCGCACACCCCGTGGCCACTGGTGCAGCCGCCGCCCAGTGCCGTGCCGTAGCCCACCAGCAGACCCGCAACGATCAGCATGGCAGGCGAGAAGTCGGCACGCGGGATTGGCAGATCGCCGCTGAGCGCCACGTAGGCACCGGTGCCGGCTATCAGCCCGAGCACGAACAGCACACGCCAGCGGCGATCCTCGCCAATCGAGCCGAGCAAGCCGGCAGCGATGCCACTGACCCCGGCGATGCGGCCATTGCACCAGAACAACAGGCTCGCCGCCGACCCGATCAGCACACCGCCGGCCAGCGCCGGGCCGTAGTGATTCCAGACATCCATCGCCATTACAGCTTCCAGGCGTAGGCGATACCGACGATGTTTTCGCGCAAACGGATATTGGCCTCGCCGCCACCGAAGCCGCCCGGCGGAAATCCGGCCGGGATCGAGTTGCGGCCATTGACGGTCTTGCCAAATCCATGAGTGACGAACGCGCTGAACTCATCGCCATCGCGCAGGGTGAAAGTGAAACCGGCAGTGAGATGATCTTCGACCACACCCGGCGCGAGGATATTGAAGAAGGTTTCATTTGCCGGGATGGGTTGATCGACGTGGCTGTAACCGGCGCGCACCGTGAGCCGCTGGCTGAGCGCATGGCTGAGTCCGAACTTGTACGTGGTGGCACTGCGCCAGCCAAAGCCCGGGCCGTTGTCGGCACCCAGCGGCACCCCCTGCAGCAACGGCGCCAGCGAATTGCCGACCGAGCCGGTCTGGCTGTAGCGGATGCGCTGCACATCGGCGGCCAGTGTCCACGCATCAGAGGGCTTGTAGGCGATACCGGCACCATAGTTCTCCGGAATATCGAAGCCGCCGTTATCGGCAAACAGACCGCGATATTTGTCGAACCGGCCATCGATCTTCGATGCCCAGCTCGCACCGAGAGTAAGCCCAGGCGCCAGCGTGCTCGACCAGCCCAGGCGCAGGCCAACACCCACCGAGGAATCGGTACCCTTGTTGCTGACGTTGTCGGGCGCCTGCGAGAATCCCGCGAACAGGCCCAGGCCACGGGCGTAGAAGCGCTGGTAGGCGATGTTCAGCGCCGCGCCAAAACGATGGTTTTCGCCGATCCGATACGCCAGTGATGGCGTGATGAACAGTTGTTCGAGGTTGACGCCGGCCTCGCCACTGCCACCAAAGCGGGCGAACGGGTTGTCCTTGAACTGGGTGTTGAGGCCACCGTTGCCATACACCGCCAAACCGGTGCTCCAGCGCGGCGACAGCCGATGCACCCAGGCGAACTCGGGGATCACAAAGGTCTTGCGGCCATCGCCTTCAAAATGCGCATCGGGGCCAAACGCGTTGCCTTGAATATCGGCGCTGCGGCGCGGGAAAAAGCCGGTGGCGCCCAGATCGAAACGATCATCGAGCTCGGCGATGCCGGCCGGATTGAATGCCGAGGCCAGGCCATCCTGTGGCAGCGCGTAGCCGACGCCGGCCATGCCCTGGCTTTTGACGCCGTAGCCGTGGGCGAAATAGCCGTTGGTGGCCTGCACCGGCAGCGCCATGCTCAGCGCCGACAGCAGCGACAGTGTCAACGCGTGACGGCGAGGGGTGTGAGTGGGAAGTTGCGTAGACAATGGCATCGTGAGCTCTCGATTGGTCGAGGCCTGCGACACCACCGCCCAGCGTGAACCCTGGCGCGGACGATGCCGTCGCAGGATTCGGTGAGGTGAGGAAGGGGTTACCTGATCAGCCGTGCCGTTATCCGCGAGACGCGCAGATGCCACCGCAACAACAATAGTGGCGATCGGGCGCGGCGGAAGGAGTCGAATGGCTGATCATGACCTGGCCAAGGTAGCGTGCAACGCCGCCGCTGTAATGCCACGATTGCTCATATCGACAGAACGATTGCTCATGACGCGACAATGATGAACGGTGTTCGACTGCCTGAAACGTCGGTTGTCATGCGCTCATTCAAGGCACCAGCGCAGGGGTACACTGAAGGCTTGTCCACAGCGGAGACATCGCCATGCGCAACGCTTTGTTGATGATCGCCCTGATGCTGGGCTTGGGGCTGGCTCACGCCGAAACGCCGATTGCTGCGGTAGCCTCTACCGACGCAGACAATGCCGACAACGCTGCGATCCAAACCAAAGCGGCGCTGCGCACCGAGCGCCACTGCATCCGCCATACCGGCACCCGGATGAAAGTCCGTGACCGGGACGGCTGTATCGCCAATGCTCCCGGCCGCAGTTATGGCCGCGATGATATCGAGCGCACCGGCGAAACCGACATTGGCCGAGCCCTGCAACGGCTCGACCCGAGCATCAGCCGCGGCCATTGAGCGCGGCTGAACCCGACGCGCCGCACTCAGCGTCCGGGTGGACCGTGGTCCTTGTCGCGGCCTTTGCCCTTGTCATTGCCGTTGCCCGGCCCATGATCTTTCGCCTTTGATCGGCCTTTGGACTTGCCGAGATCGGCCTTCATCGCGTGAAACTCGGCCGAACCGGGCTTGATCCCCAGCCCCTTGGCAATAACGCCCCAGCCCTTGCCATGCTCGTGCTCCCAGATGTCGAGCACCGCGCGGCAGGGGCGATGGCTGTAGTGCGCCAATGCACAAGCATAGTAGACATCCCCCGGCGGCCAGCGGCGATCGACCACATATTCGCGCACCAGAACACGCGGTGCGCCGTAGCTCACTACCACCTCATCGACGAAGCCGTCGAGATTACCTGCGGCATAGACGTTGAAGTCACCCAGTTGCGCATCCACCCAGGCATCGCCACTGTTCGGGCTGAAGCCGAATGCGTAGTGTTCCTGCGCATGCAGCGGGCCGCAAAGCAACAGTGTGCCAAGGAACAGGGTCGTGATCGCGAGTCGCGTATGCATCCGGCTTACCTCCAGCAATAAACTGTAGAGCGCAGTGTGTGCCAATATGGTGAACCGGTGCTGAAATCGCGACACAGGCAGCACATACTGTGCGCGGTAGATCGGGAGATCCGTTATCCGTCCACTCCTGCAAGCGGCATTCTGGCTCGCCGTGTACCTGGCCTTGGTCATGGTGCCGCTGGCACTTGCCGCGGCCCCGCCAACCGTTGCGGCCGGGTTTGGCTGGGATTTCGCCAAGCGCGCCTGTGCGCCATTCGGTATCGACGTGATTTATTTTTTCCATCGCTATCTGGCGCTGGTGATGCTGGTGCTGATCGCGCTGCACGCACTGCTTGCCACCGCGCTCGATCCGGGCGCGGTCGGGCCGCTTGATCCACGCCATGCAGCGCCAGCCATCAGTCTGGGCCGGCTGGCACTGGGGTTGATCGCGGCACTGCTGATCAGCTCGCTGTGGCGCAAGCGGCTGGGTATTGAATACGACTACTGGCGGCGTGTACACGCCGTGCTGGCGATACTGGCACTGAGCCTGGCGGTGATCCACGTTGATATCGCCGCGCGCATGCTCAACAGCCCGGGCAAGCGGCTGGCGTGGACGGCGCTGTCGCTGGCATGGCTGGGTTTGATCGTACACGTGCGCCTGCTGCGGCCGTGGCGGCTGCTGCGGCGCCCATTCCGGGTGGCTGCGGTGCAGGCCGAACACGGTCGCAGCGTTAGTGTGCAGCTGCAAGCGGTAGGCCATGATGGCTTTGACTACCAGCCCGGGCAGTTCGCCTGGCTGAGTGTCGGCGACTCCCCGTTCGCCTTGCGCGAGCATCCATTTTCACTGGCATCGAGCCCCACCCGGCCCGGCACCATCACCTTCACCATCAAGGCGCTGGGCGATTTTTCCACCGCCATGGCCGAGTGCAAGCCGGGTACTGTCGCTTATGTTGATGGGCCTTACGGCGCTTTCAGTTGTGACCGTTACCCGAAGGCGGCGGGTTTCGTGTTCATCGCCGGCGGGGTCGGCATCGCACCCATCATCAGCATGCTGCGCGCGCTCGCCGATCGCAACGACCCACGCCCGTTGTGGCTGTTTTACGGCAACCGGCTATGGCAACACACGCTGTTTCGCGAGGAGTTGCAGGCGCTCGGCGAACGCCTGGATTTGCGCCTGGTACATATTTTGGGCGAGCCAGCAGCGGACTGGCGCGGGGAGCGTGGCCTGTTGCGGCAGGAACTTCTTGCGCGCCATCTGCCCGAGCAACGCACTGGCCTGCATTTTTTTATCTGCGGGCCACAGCCGATGATCGGTGTTGCCGAGCACGCGCTCAGGGCGCTGGCCGTACCGCTGCGCCGGGTGCATTCGGAAATCTTTGACCTGGCATGAATCGGGTAGCCCACCATGCGTGAACAATGGGCTCGTCTCGTGGCATTGCTCACCGGCGTGCTGCTGCTGGCACTGGCAGCCGCGCTGGCCGGCTGGCAGAACCACGACACCCCTTCGGCAGTCGCCGAAACCGTGATGATCGCCGATCAGCGTGCGCGCGGCGCGCAGGTGTATGCCGAACAGGGCTGCGCACGCTGCCATTCACTTGCTGGCAAAGGCAATGCGCGACTGCCGCTGGACGATGTCGCCAGCCGTCTTGATGGCCCGGCACTACGTCAGTGGATCACCGGTGATGCCGCCATCGACGCCAATCTGTCCGCGCGCGTGCGCAGCGTCAAGGCCGGCTACGCACAACTTTCCGAAGCGGATATGGCTGCTCTGATTGCCTATCTGCAAGAGCCGCCGCGACCCGCATCAGCACGCTGAATCAAGCAGCGCCAGCACGTTTTCCGGCGGCCGGCCAATCACCGCGCGATCACCGATCACCACAATCGGGCGCTCGATCAGGGCCGGGTGTGCATGCAGCAATTCGAGCCACTGCGTCGCTGAACGCGCGTCATCTACGGCAAGCCCAAGCTCCTTGGCCAAGGATTCGCCAAATCGCACGATGCGCGTAACCGGCAGATTCAACTTCGCAACCAGTTCACGCAAATGCGCTACCGAAGGTGGATTGGCGAGGTAGTCGATCACCTTCACCGTCAATCCATGATGTTCGAGCAGGGCGAGGGTGGCGCGCGATTTCGAGCAGCGCGGGTTGTGATAAATGGTCGCGTTCATGGCGGCATTATCGCGCAACGTTGCATGCTGGCAATGCGATGCCATACCGATGCAGAACGGTTTGTCCGGCCTCGGCCGGCAGCGTGCATTCAAAGGCAAATCCCAGGCGCTGCAAGAGTTGCAATGACGGCAGATTGTCCGGCACCACAATCGCTATCAGGCGGATAAAGCCCAGCACGGCGTGCGCATGTTGCAACAGTGCGCGCGCCGCTTCGCTGGCATAACCCTGGCCGCAGGCACTGGCGGTCAGGGCATAGCCCAGATCGACATCAGCCAGATGTTCGCGCTTGAGCAGGCCGGCCATGCCGAGCGCGACGCCATCGGATTTGCGCTCGATCAGCAGCAGACCGAATCCGTGGCGCTGGTAACTCGCGGCCGGGCCAGTGGCGATATAGCGCTCGGCATCCGCCGGGTTGCGCACACCGCGATCGCCGATCTGGCGCAGGAATGCCGGCTCATTGAGCAGCCCCAACAAAAACCCGGCATCGCCCGCCACCAGCGGTCGTAATCGCAGGCGTGGCGTATCGATCACAGTGATGTCGGCCATCGACGCACCAGTCGGAGCAAGGATTCACGCCGCATTATGCCAATGCACGCAGTAACTGGTGCGATAATCGCCACCATGAACGAGCCCGAACGCAACCCAGAAACCACTCACTTCGGCTTTCGCGATGTGCCGGTCGGGGAAAAGAAAAAACTGGTTGGCCAGGTGTTTTCGTCGGTTGCCGGCAGCTATGACCTGATGAACGACCTGATGAGCCTGGGGGTCCACCGCTTGTGGAAGCGCTATTTTGTCGGCACCTCGGGGGTGCGTCGTGGCGATCGGGTGCTCGATCTGGCCGGCGGCACCGGCGACATCGCCGCCTTGCTGCACGCACGGGTCGGCGAGGCCGGTTCGGTGGTGCTGGGCGACATCAATGGCGAGATGTTGCGCGTCGGCCGCGATCGGCTCACCGACCGTGGCCTGGTGCGCGGCCTGGAATACGTGCAGCTCAACGCCGAGGCGTTGCCGTTTCCGGATGCGAGCTTTGATCTGGTGACGATTGCCTTTGGCCTGCGCAATGTCACCGACAAGCAGGCCGCGCTAAATGAAATGCAGCGGGTGCTGAAGGTCGGCGGGCGGGCGCTGGTGCTGGAGTTTTCGCAGGTTCAGCCCGAATGGTTCCGGCCGATCTACGATTTTCATTCGTTCAGGGTGCTGCCGCGTCTGGGCCGGCTGTTTGCCGGCGATGCCAACAGTTACCAGTACCTCGCCGAATCGATCCGCAAGCATCCGCCGCAGGACGCACTCAAGGCGATGATGCAGGCCGCAGGCTTCGAGCGCTGCGAGTACCGCAACCTGTCGGCCGGCATTGTCGCCATCCACAGCGGTTATCGGGTTTGAAATATCCGCGTTAGACTTGCAGCGTCAACCTGCGGAGTCTTTCCATGCGTATCGCCCTGTCGCTATTGTTATTGCTCGCACCGTTGCTCGCACACGCGAATGATCCCAGCTCCTACGCCGAGCCGGACAAGGTGCGGATTGCCGACCTCGGTCTTGACCTGCGTGTGGATTTCGACAAGAAAGAGCTCACAGGACGCGCCGATCTGCGCCTGAACTGGCTCGACCCGGCACATCGGGTGCTGGTACTGGACACCCGCGCGCTACACATCGACAAAGTGCTGGGCAAGTCCGGCGATGGCGTGTGGCGGCGGCTGAAGTTCGAGCTGGCGGTCAACGATCCGATCTTCGGCAGCAAACTCAGCATCACCATGCGCAAGCCTTACGAAGTGGTGCGCATCCGCTACCACACCTCGCCGCAGGCCTCGGGGCTGCAATGGCTGGAACCGGCGATGACCGCCGGTGGCAAGCATCCATTCCTGTTCAGCCAGTCGCAGGCCATTCACGCGCGCAGTTGGGTACCGTTGCAGGACACCCCTTCGGTGCGCTTCACCTACAGCGCGCATGTGGTTACGCCGGCCAGCCTGATGGCGTTGATGAGTGCGGACAACGACCCCGCCGCCGCCCGTGATGGCGATTATGTGTTCCGCATGCCGCAGCCGATTCCGTCCTACCTGATGGCGCTGGCGGTGGGTGATCTGAAGTTCGCACCCTTGTCCGAGCGCGCCGGGGTTTGGGCCGAGCCATCGATGTTGGCCGCAGCCGCCAACGAGTTCATCGATACCGAAAAGATGATCCAGGCTGCGGAATCGCTGTATGGGCCGTATCGCTGGGGCCGCTACGACCTGCTGGTGCTGCCACCCAGCTTTCCGTTTGGCGGCATGGAAAATCCTCGCCTCACCTTCGCCACCCCGACCGTGATTGTTGGTGATCGCTCACTGGTGAGCCTGGTCGCACACGAGCTGGCACACAGCTGGTCGGGCAACCTGGTCACCAACGCCAGTTGGAAGGACATGTGGCTCAACGAAGGTTTTACCAGCTACGTGGAAAACCGTCTGGTCGAGGCCGTATTCGGCGTCGAACAGGCACAGATGGAAAACGTGATCAGCCAATATGGCCTCAAGCAAGAGTTGGCAACGTTGGCAAAAAACGACCAGTTGCTGGCCTTGCCGCCGCTGACAGGACGCGATCCCGACGAAGCGCTGACCGATGTGCCCTACGTCAAGGGCGCGTGGTTCCTGTCGTTTCTGGAGCAGCGCTTCGGCCGTGAGCGCTTTGATGCCTTTTTGCGTGGTTACTTCGATCACTTTGCGTTCCAGAGCATCAGCAGCGATGATTTTCGTGCCTACCTGAACACGCAATTGCTGGCGGCGGCACCGGATGTGGTGAGTGCTGCCGAGGTGGATGCCTGGCTCACGCAACCGGGTATTCCCAAGTTTGCCAGCGCGGCGCAAAGCGCACGCTTTACTGCGGTGGACACGGCTGCCGAGCGTTGGCTCAAGCGCCGTATCGCTGCCAATGAAATCGATACCGTAAAGTGGAGCACGCAGGAGTGGGTACACTTCATCGAGCAATTGCCGAAAAAGCTGCCGCCCAAGCGCCTGATCGAACTCGATGATGCTTTTCTGTTTACTGGTACCGCCAACGGCGAAATCGCGCAGCGCTGGTATCCCCTGGCCGAGCGCAGCGGCTATTTTGAAGCGCGGCCGGCAATGGCCTCGTTCCTCAAGCGTATTGGCCGCCGCAAGCTCATCATGCCGACCTATGAAGCATTGGCCGCGAGCAAGGACGGCAAAGCGTTTGCTCGCCGCGTGTTTGCCACTGCCCGCCCCGGCTACCATCCGATTACCGTGGGCTCGGTTGAATCGGTGCTGGGCGACAAGGGCAAGTAGCCCGTGCGACACCCGCGCATAGCGTTCGCTCTGCTTTTGCTTGTGCTCGCGCTCGCCGTGCTGGCATGGCGGCCACAGGGGTTGTTGGCGGCAGAGTATGCACGTCTGCGCTGGCTGGCCGGCGCCGAGGTCAAGTCGCTGTCCGCCGCCGAGCATCGCTGGCAGTACCTGGAAGCGGGAAGCGGGCCGACACTGGTGCTGGTACACGGATTCACCGGCAGCAAGGAGCACTGGCTACCGCTGATGGCGCAGTTATCGGCGCAGTTTCATGTCATCGCGCCCGACCTGCCGGGCTGGAACGCGTCCCAACGCGTGCCCGGCGCCGATTACGGGGTGATCGCGCAAGCCGACCGCCTGCACGCGTTCATCGCCGCACTGGGCGATGAACCGGTGATCGTGGTCGGGCATTCCATGGGCGGCCATATCAGCGGTCGGTGTGCCATTCACTGACAACGCATTCAGCATCGCGGTGCGTACGGGTGAAAACCCGTTTGCGGTACACAACCGCGCCGATCTGCACCGGCAAATGGCGTTGGTGTTCAGCACGCCGCCGTTTCTGCCGTGGCCGGTGGATCTGGCACTGGCGCGGCAACGTGCCGCCAATGCCGACTTCGAGAGCGCGGTGCTGACGCAAATCAGTGCCCCCGATCAGCGCTACGCGCTCGCGGCCCGGCTTGCCGATATCCGGATGCCGGTGCTGCTGCTGTGGTGTCGGCAGGATCGGGTGATCGACCTCAGCGCGATGCATGCCTTCCGTGCCGGGCTGACGGACAGCCGCAGCGTGGTGCTGGAAGGCTGCGGCCACATGCCGTTGATGGAGCGCCCCAAAGCCGTGGCCAAGGCGATCGCGGCATGGCCGTGGTGAGCGGTAATTTCAATGATTCGCCACACTATTGCCGGGGTCGCCACGGCCCCGGTAGCGTTGCGCTTGCCGGCGGATCGAGATGGGTTTTGCCATCATCGTCGGCATTCGGTGCCGGCGGCAGCACAAAGGGTGCGCAGTCGCTGTGATCGACCTGCTTTGCCAGCCACGATGCAAGCGGCGCAAGTAACCAGTCGATCCGCAGTGGCAGGCTCACATGCGATTCGTCCGGCATTTCCTGTAGCTGTGCATGCGCATTGACCGCCAGCAGCTGGCGCGAATGCGATACCGGTAACCAATTGTCGGCATCGCCGTGCAACAACAGCACGCAGGCACTGAGGTTGGCCATCGCAGTGCGGGTGTCCACTGCATCCAGGTTCAGCCCCAGCAAACGCCCCGCCTGCGGCACCGCCACAGCAATGCTGTCGGCATCGACGTACTGTCGCACAAACCACTGTCGCAGCCGCTCACGCAACGAATGCGGGCGTTCGCGCAACGTGCCACGAATCAGGTCGCGTACCCCCTCACCGGCATTGGCGAATGGCTCCAGCGCAATCACGGCATCGACATCTGCCCGCAGTACCGCCGCAGCATAAATGCTGCTCACCGCACCGTAGGACACGCCAAACAAGGTCAGCGGCTGCGTGATCTCTCCGCGCAAGCGCAGGGCTCGTACCAGAGTTGCAATATCTGCCCCTTCACGGCTGCCATAACCCACCAATGCCTTGCCCGAAAGACCGTGGCTACGCAGATCCACCAGCACCACCCGATAGCCACGCTCGGCGAAACCCAACGCCCATGGCAACAGGCTGCTGCCATCGAACGACCAACCATGCAGCGCCATGATCGTGCCCCGCTCGGGCAATGCGATGCCGGGCTTTTCGAAGTGCATTTTGAGCCTGAGCGCGTCCGAACTCTGACGCAAAGTCGAGTGAAAACCGAAATTTGCGGGAGCCAGTATCCGGTATGACAAGGCCGGTCCGCCGGGCAAACTGAGCCGCTGCGGCGCTGCCTGAAGGATGTGATAAACCTCCGCGCTTTGTCGCAATTGCCGGCGCGAGATCGGCTCGGGCTCGGCGATCCGCCGCGCCAGCATGTCGGCGCTGGAACACCCGGTCAGCGCAAGCAACAACAAAGCGCACAGTGTGTTCGGTAGTGTGGTTGACATCGAGGAACGAGAGCCGCGACTTTGGATGGGATTCAGTATGGCAGACCGGACCCGCCGTACGGGACTGCCACGCAGTGCACAGTGCATTTGCTTGATTCGGCAATACACTGTGCGTGCTTTAGCTGGCGGAGAGTCTGCATGCCCAGTTCGATCCATCGCTGCCGAGTTGCCACCACCTGCTGCGACAACGCCGATGCGGCGGGATTGCGGTGATGACCAGCGCTGTTGGTGGCCAGCTTGGCTTGCGCGTGCAGAGTGATGGCATGGCGGCCTGGCTGGTCGGCCTCTCTGCGGCAGCGCCTGCAAGTACCGACACAATCAATGAAGCAATCCGCGCCTTGCTGCGCAAGCACAAAATCAGTCATGGCCTCGATGAGGCGCGCATTACCGAGCTTGTGCATGCGCGGCTCAACGATACCCTGAACGCGTTGCCGCTGCGTGATAAGGATGTGGCGACTGCTGATGGGCTGGAATATTGCATCGCCAGCGGTGAAATGGCATGCGACGGTACGGACGCGGTACTGAGTTGGCAAATTGATGTTGCAACACACGATACTGCTGCATGCGTGGTACTGCCGGGCGAAGTGCTGGCAACGCTGGCACCGGCAACGAGTGGTGTGGCCGGCTGTACCGTTACCGGAAAACGCTTGCATCCGCGTAACGGCCAGCCGGCTGCCTTGCAACCTGGCCCCGGCGTACTGGTTACGCCTGGTGAGGAGCATGAAACCTATAGCGCACGCTGGCTGGGTGTGGCCGAGTTCGATGGCCATGTGCTCGTCGTTGATCCGCGTTTATCGCTGAGCGCCGATGCCATGAGCGCAACCGTCAAGCTGTTTGCACACAGTGCCAGCGGAAGACCCGTTGCGCTGTCGCATGTGCAGGCCATGCTTATGGAAAATGGCGTAGTTGCCGGCATCGATCAAGATGCCATCGCGAAGGCGCTTGCGACGGCGGGCCCGGATGCGACCTCCACCGCAGTGGAGGTCGCCCGCGGCAAACCACCAACGCAAGGCACCGATGCGCAGTTCTCGGTACTTCATCGCGGCTCCATGGTCGGCCAGGTATTGGCCCATGGTCGTATCGATTTTCGTGAACGCGACTACCCGTGGAATGTACGCGGCGGCGACCCCATCGGCCATCTGAAGGAGGCCCAGCCCGGCGAGGACGGTTACACGGTGCGTGGCGAACGCATTGCTGCAGCACCCGTGCAATCGGTGACGCTGGAGCTCGACGGCGTGCAGTGCGACCGCCACGGCAAGCTGGCCGCCGAGCACGACGGCGCCCTGTTCGTCGACGGCTCCCACTTGTCGGTAACCGAGCTGCTGGCGATCGACGGCGATGTCGGCGCGCAGACCGGCAACGTGGACAGCCGTATTCCGGTGCAGGTCAAAGGCCATGTGGTCGCCGGCTATCAGGTCAAGAGCCTCAAGGACGTGATCGTGGACCACAATGTCGAGGATGCCATCGTGCGCGCCGGGGGCAGCGTGGTGGTGAAGGAAGGCATCCGTGGCCATGCCAGCGAGGTGTTCTCGCCACATGACGTGCAGGCCGGGTTCATCGAGAACGCCAATGTGTTCGCCAACGGCGACATCACGGTAAGCAGCAGCGTGCTCAACAGCACGCTATCGGCCAACGGTTCGATTACGGTGGGCGGCAAAAACGCCGGCAAAGGGAGCCTGATGGGCGGGGTCGCTCACGCCAATCATCGCATCGAGGTGGTCACCCTCGGCGCCAGCACCTACGCCCGCACCGAGGTGGCCGTTGGCATGTCCAGCGACACCCGCGAACGGCTGGACGAGTTGCAGGCGGAATTGTCCGAGCGCGAGGCGGAATTGCTGTCATTGGCGCAACTTGAGGAGCGGATTCGCATACGACCGCCCGCGGATCTGGCCGAGGTGAGCGCCAGGCTGGAAGCGACCCGCGCCAAGGCTGAGGCGCGGCAGGCCGAATTGCAGCAGGCGCGCGCCGAACTGCTGGCGGCGCTCGGCGAACTGGACGCCGCACGCGTGGTCGTTCATCGACAGTGCCATCCGGGGGTCATCGTACGCATCCACGGGCACAGCTACGAAGTCGGCAGCGAACTGGGACCAGGCCAGTTCATGCTCAAGGACGGCGCGCTGGTGTTCGTGCCGCGCTGAATACGCTGGCGCGTTCGCTGAAAGTGGCACATTATGCGCCACCATGAGCCGCCTACTGATCGTTGTCGAAAAAGCCTCGGACTGGGGTTCCTACTACCCCTCCGATAATGTCGTTTCTGCAGTGGATTACCTCAAGGAGCCGCTGCAAGCGCAAGACCTGGAGCGCGAGCGCACCCAGGTCATCAACCTGTGCCGCAGCTACAAATACCTTGGCCTGGGCTATTACGTTTCGTTGCTGGCGGAAGCGCGCGGGCACAAGGTGATTCCCTCGGTACGCACCATCAATGATCTGCGCCGGCGCTCGCTGTACGGTGTGGACATCGAGGACCTCAACCAGAAGCTGGCCAAGTTTCTGCCCGAGGGTTCGCGTGATGCCACCGATTTTGGCTTGCTGTTGTATTTCGGACAGACCAACTACGCGCCGCTGGCCGATCTCACCCGCCAGGTGTTCGAAGCGTTTCCGTGTCCGATTTTGCGCATCGAATTCGAGCGCGAACGGGTATGGCGGATTGCTTCGATCAAGCCAGCCGGCCTGCATACGCTTTCTGACGGCCAGGAGGACGCGTTTGCCGAAGCGCTGGCTGGCTTCAGCCGCAAGTTGTGGCGCAAGCCGCGTGCGCGGCGCAGCTATCGCTACGACATGGCCATGCTGTACGACCCGGCCGACCCGATGCCGCCGTCGAACAAAAAGGCGTTGAAGCTGTTCATCGATGCCGGCAAAGAGCTGGGTATCGAGCTTGATCCGATCACCAAGAATGACTTTGCCCGCCTCGCTGAATACGATGGGTTGTTCATCCGTGAAACCACGGCACTCGATAATCACACGTACCGCTTTTCGCACCGCGCCGATCGTGAAGGCATGGTAGTGATCGACGACCCGGTTTCCATTCTGCGCTGTACCAACAAAATCTATCTGCATGACCTGCTCAAGTCGCGCAAGTTGTCGATTCCACGCACCGAAATCGTGTTTCGCGATGACGCCAAGCGCCTCGCGGCGTTGCCCGACCTGATCGGCTTTCCCATCGTGCTGAAAATCCCTGACGGCAGTTTTTCGCGCGGCATCAGCAAGGTGGAAACACCCGAACAACTCAAGGCCGCCGCCGAGCTGTTGTTTCAACACACCGCGTTGCTGCTGGCGCAGGAATACATGTACACCGAGTTCGACTGGCGCATTGGTGTACTCGCCGGACAACCCCTGTATGCCTGCCAGTACTTCATGTCGCGCGGCCATTGGCAGATTTACAATCACGCGGCCGCCAAGGGCGGCGACCGGGTGGGCAAGTTCAAGACCTTGCCGGTGCGCGATGCACCTGCTGACGTGGTCAAACTGGCGCTGCGCGCAACCAATGCGATCGGCGACGGCCTGTATGGCGTGGATATCAAGGCTACCAAGGATCGTGTGGTGGTCATCGAAGTCAACGACAATCCATCGATCGATGCCGGGGTCGAGGATGGCTATCTGGGCGAGGACCTTTATCGCCGCATCATGGATGAGTTTTTGCGGCGGCTGGAGCGCAAGCGGCTGGGTATCCGCGATTGAGGCACTGGCCTGACGCGGCTCTACCTCCGGCATGACCCACATGGCTGGGGAATGCAGATTTTGCATGGCGCAAAATATCTGCCCATGCCATCGCCATGCGCTACAGCGCCGCTTTTTCGTTTCATCCCACTGCACCTTAGCGATAGCGGTCGCCCACAGGGGGGCTTCTACAGGGAGCGTTCACCGCTTTCGTGGGAGCGCGCCCCAGATCAAGTCTGGGGCAGGCTCTGCGCGCGAAGCGCTTTCGCCAGTTCGTTCGCCGGCATGCTCCACCAGGTAGACCTCCACGCATTTGTGGAGCTCACCTTGTGAGCGACCGAGTCCCGAGTCCCGACCGAGCGTAGCGAAGGCATAGGCCGCGCAGCGGCCGCTGCTGCGAAGCAGCTGGACCCCGAGTTCCGTCAACGGCAAAACACGCCGAATCAATCGGGTGGCTGGGCTTTCTTGCTACGCTTTGGCTGCAACAGGGTGCCGGTGCATTGTGGCGATCCGCAGCGACACAGCCACAGTTTTTTCAGCCTGGCGGTATGCGGCTCGTGCAGCACGATCCCGTAGTTGTAGGTCAGCTCTTCACCTGCTGCAATGTCGCGAATGGCTTCGATCTGGATCTTGTCCTTGTGGCGCTTGCCATTTTTGTTCTGGTGGACCACGGCCTCGCAGTTGGGCGCGCAACTGTGGTTGATGAAGCGCGCAACATTGCCGTCAACGTTGGCATCGATGACATAGTCCTCGTTCAAAGTGAACAAGAATGTGTGGCCATCTTCGGGCTGCTCGCCGTAAAGCGCATCAACGTCTTCGTGGCTACGCAGCTTGCCCTTGTAACGCACTATACGCTCGCCAGTGGCGATGGCTTCGGTAGCAAACACGCCGTCGCCATGGATCGCGGATTTTTTTGCAACAATTTTTCTGGCCATCCAAAATGCCTGCAATAATCTAATGTGGCGGTGGCGATAGCAAGGCTGCCGACGAGTAAGTGCAATGACTATCGCTAGTGTAGTGTTTCAGGCTATATATCGCTCATGAATACCTCATTTGTTCACCAACTCGCGTTGTCTGTATTACTGTCGATACCGGTGGCTTCATCCGCCATTGATCGTGGCGAGGATGCCATACCACCATTGCCTGCCGCGCTGTCTAACAATGCTGTCGCCGGTATTAGCGTCAACGGGGAATCGCGATTGTATTCATTTCTCGGCTTGGGCGCCGGCAAGCAATGGCATGACATCACCCGTGCGGCTTATGGCTGGCGCGAAGGTAGGGATCACTGGCGCGAGCTGCCGCCGGTACCGGTATCCCAGGGTCGGCTGGCCAGTATTGCAGCGGTTGCAGGCGGTAATATCTATTTGTTTGGCGGTTACACGGTGGCCGAGGACGGGCATGAAGTTTCTACGCCTGAGGTGCTGCGTTTTGACCCGATCAGCGAAACCTGGAGCACTGTACTGGCAATGCCGGTTCCGGTTGATGACAGCGTGGCAGTAGTGCTCGAAGACCGGTACATCTATCTGGTCAGCGGCTGGCATATGGATCGCAATGTTGCACTGGTGCAGGTCTACGACAGCCTTGAGGACCGTTGGGCGCAGGCAACGCCGTTTCCGGGAGAGCCGGTGTTTGGGCATGCCGGCGCGCTATTGGCGCGCAGCATGGTGATATGCGACGGGGTGATATTGACGGTTCGAGACCGCAAGCGCGACTTCGCCGCCAGCGATGCCTGCTGGCGCGGTGACATCCACGCCGATGATCCGCTGCGCATCGAGTGGCTGCGCATCGCCTCACATCCGGGCCCGCCGCGTTATCGTATGGGCGCGGCTGCCGCCGTCGAACATGGATTGGTCGTTTTCGCTGGTGGCAGCGAAAACCCCTACAACTACGATGGTATGGGCTACGACGGCCAGCCCAGCCTGGGTTCGGCGCGTGTGCAAGGCTACAACCCGGCCCACAACCAATGGCTTGCTTTGCCGCTTTTGCCGATACCGAGCATGGATCATCGCGGCATGCCTGTGATTGACGGCAAGTTTTATCTGATCGGCGGCATGCGTGATAACCAGCAAGTTGCCGCCGACGTGATTGTGTATGCGCCAGGCGAACTGCCGCAATGAGCGCAATCGACAGTTGGCGCGAAGAACGGCAATCGGCCTGGTTATATCGGCAACTGGCGCAGACCGAGCGCGATGCGACCGTGGCGCGGCTGTTTGTCGATCTGGCCGCAGCTGCCGAGCAACAGGCATTGCACTGGGAAGGCTTGCTGGCCACCGATGGCCATGCCTTGCCGGCGTTTCATCCCGGTTGGCGGGCACGTCTGGGCGCACAGCTGGCGACGATTTTTGGTGGCAGGCGGATCAAACCGCTACTTGCCGCACTGAAGGTTCGCGGTTTGTCGATTTATTCTGCGCCTGTGCCAGGCGGCCACGCCATGCCGCAATCACTGGCCGATGTCGGGCGCGGCCATCGTGCGGTCGGAGGCGGTAATGTGCGCGCCGCCATCTTCGGCATCAACGATGGTCTGGTTTCAAATGCGAGCCTGGTGCTGGGCATGGTGGGCGCCAATGCCGACACCGGCGTGGTGTTGACCACCGGGATTGCCGGCCTGTTGGCCGGTGCGTTGTCGATGGCTTCCGGTGAATACGTCTCGGTGCGCTCACAGCGCGAATTGTTCGAACACCAGATTGCGCTGGAGCGCGACGAATTGGCCGAATATCCAGAAGCAGAGGCCGAAGAATTGGCGCTGATCTATGCAGCACGTGGCTTGACCATGGATGAAGCGCGGGCGCTGGCGACGCGCATGGTCAGTGATCCGGCCGTGGCGCTGGACGTGCTCAGCCGCGAGGAGTTGGGCCTGAATCCTGACGATCTGGGGTCGCCGATCGGTGCCGCCGGGTTTTCGTTTGTGGCGTTTACCCTCGGTGCGCTGGTGCCGTTGCTGCCGTTCTTCTTCGGTGCCGTGCTGCCCACTGCGGCACTGTTTGGCTCGCTGCTGGCCGCCGCCGGGCTGTTTGCCACCGGTGCGGCGATGAGCCTGTTCACCGGCCGCAATGCGGCTCTTGGTGGCCTGCGCATGCTCGTCATTGGCGGCGGTGCTGGTGCCCTGACGTACGCCATCGGGCATCTTGTCGGCGGCGGTATCGGCTGAGCCATCGTCAGCAACGCTCGCTGGCAGCCATGGCTCAGTACACTGTGGCTCTCGCAATTGATTTTCGCTGAACCCAGGCAACCACGTGACGGCACAAGCCCGCATTGATACTGACAGCCAGGTTGTAGGTAGCGACTCGCTCAGCGGGCTTGTCCTGTATCGCGCCAGTCGCCTTGAAGCATTGCTCGACCCCTTGCAATCCTTGCTCGATGCCACCTGGGCCGACAACATACTGCAACCACAAACCGTCATCGCCGCACATGCCGGCATGCGGCAATGGCTCAACGCGGCTTTGGCGCAGCGAGTCAACGCTACCGGCATCATTGCCAATCTCGATATCGTACTGTCAAGCACCTGGATCGACCGTCTGGCGCATGCTCAATTAGGGCGCAAGGCGGTATCGCTGCCACGTTACCAGCGCCAGCACCTGCGCTGGGCGGTGCATGCAGCGCTGGTTGATATCACACAGGTACCGGGGCTTTCCGATCCACGCCTGATTGCTTATCTGGCTGCAAAAGCCGATACGGATGCCGACACAAATACCCATCTGGCGCGGCGGCGTTTTCAGCTTGCCGATCGTCTGGCGTACCTGTATTCGCAGTATCTGGTGTATCGGCCGGACTGGCTGCACGCCTGGGAACAAGGCCACGATGACTTTGCCAGCAAACGGGGCAGCGACGCGACGCTGCAAGCGACCGAGCGACACATTCTGGCGCCATTGTGGCGCAAGCTTGCCACACGACTGGGTGAGCATCGTGGTGATGCCGTAACCGAACTGGCGCGCGTGCTGGGCAAGCAGTCGGGCCCGCTGCCAGTGGTACACCTGTTTGGCATCAGCCATCTGCCGCCAAGTGAGTTGGCATTGACGCGTGCGTATGCCCGCCGCAGTCTGGTTGCGTTGTACGCGCCCGACCCCTGCCGCGAATACTGGGGTGGCATCAGCGACTCACGCACGCAATTGCGGCAATATCAGGCCGACGAAGCGCAGCGTATCGCGGTTGCCGGCGAGAACGATTACTGGGTTGACCAGGGCCACCCATTGTTGGCGCGCTGGGGCCGCATGGGGCAGCACTTTTTCTGTGCGCTGGCCGACGACGAGGTGCACGAAGACGTCCGCCATCGTGGCGATGAACCGACGCAGCCGGAAAATCGGCTGCAACGGGTACAACACAGCATCCGCCAGTTGCAGCCAGCGTTGCTGGCGGTGGACCTCAGCGACACGACGGTTGCGGCGCGTGAGATGACGGATGCCTCGCTGCGCATCCACACCTGCCACACCCGCCTGCGCGAGCTGGAAGTGTTGCGTGACGCTCTACTCGATGCACTGACGCCACAACCGGGTCGGGCACCAATCACGCCGGCAGACATGGTGGTGATGGCGCCCGATATCGCCGCTTACGTGCCGCTGATCGCGGCGGTGTTTGGCCCTGCCGGACGCAGTCAAGCGATACTGCCGTATCACCTCGCCGATGTGGCAGTGGCACGCAACCACCCATTGTTCTCTGCGTTTCTTGCGCTGTTGGAACTGCCCTCAGCGCGCATCAGCGCACCGGCGGTGATGGATTTGTTGGCGATCCCGGAAGTGCAGCGTCGTTTCGCAATCAGTGCCGATGACCTTGACCACTTGTACGAATGGCTGCGCCGTAGCCGCGTCGCTTGGGGCCTGGATGGCGCTTCACGGGCACGCTTTGGCGTGCCGGCAATCAACGAGCACACCTTTTCCTGGGCAATGGATCGAATGATTGCCGGCTATGTGATGGCTGACGGCTCGCACGCCGATGATGATCGCGGCGTACGACTGGCGGATGGTTGCGAGCTGGCGCCATTGAACGGCCTGCATGGCCCAGCCGCTGAAGCATTGGGCGCGCTGGATCGAATGCTGCAGGAAATCCAGGCCTGGTGCGATCTGGGCAGCACCTGCCAAACCGCCTCGCAGTGGGCACATGAAATGGACGTGCGCCTGCATGCCATGTTACGCATCGACGCCAACGACAGCGCCGCTCGCGACGCATGGCAAATACTGTTGGCCAACGTGCAGGCATTGGCCAACGAGCCGCAGGTGATTGACGAAGACCCCGTGCTGCATTTCAGCGTAGCGCGCGACCTGATTGCCGAGCGATTGCAGGCAGTACCCGAGCAGCAGCGCTTTTTGCTTGGCGGCATCACGTTCTGCGGCATGGTTCCGCAACGGGCAATTCCATTCAAGCTGATTGCCGTGCTGGGCTTGAACGATGGTGAGTTTCCGCGCAACAGCAGTGATGGCGGCCTCGACTTGATGGCGCGTCTACGCCGCGTCGGTGACCGCGACGTGCGCAGCGATGATCGCTATCTTTTTCTTGAAACCCTGATGTCGGCACGCGAACGCCTGCACTTGAGTTACCTTGGTGAAAACGTAAAGGACGGCAAGACGCTCAACCCGGCTGCACCACTGGCCGAGTTGCTGGCTGAACTTGATCGCCATGCCATGGTAATTCACGAGGCGGGCGCACGGCCATGGCTGGTACACCATCCGTTGCAACCGTTTGACGCGCGCTATTTCGACGGCAGCGACGCGCGTCTGTTTTCCTACAACCCGCGCTTTTCCGACATGCACGGTGCTGGCCAGGCCACGATTTTGCCGCCTTTTGTCGATTGTCACGATAGTGCGGTCGCTGCCATGCCAGATTCACTACCGCTGGCCGACGTGTTGGCTTACTACAAAGACCCGGCGCGCTATTTGCTGGCGCGAAAACTCACACTGCGGCTGGATGCGCTTGCCGAAACCGGGCTGCGTGAGGAGGAGCCACTCGGCGACGCGGTGGAGCGGATGGAAAACGTCACCCGACGATTGTTTTTCAACGAGGCATTGCCGCAATGGCCGCGCGCTGACTGGCAACCCGTGTGCGCGCCACCCTGGTTGCGTCTGAGTGGCCTACTGCCACCGGGCCGCGGTGGCGAACGCGCCTGGCAGCACGAGCGCGAGGCGGTCAATATGCTGCTCCACGCTTTGCGCCGGGTTCCCGGCTTCACTGGTGATAGCGCAGCAAAGGCCCTGGTTCACGATATCGATGTACGCATCGCGCGCAACACACAACAATCCTGTCGCGTGGTCGGCCGGATTACGCAATTGTTTGCATTCCACCATAACGACTGTAGCGGCATGTACCTGCTGCGCGCCTATCCACCGTCGGGCAGCGAACTCAAGCGCGAGTCCGACCTGAACTTTCGCGAGCGGGTTTCGATTTTTCTCGAATGGGCACTGCTGCGCCTGAGCCTGGCCCGTAGCGAATTGCCGCTATCTGCGCTGCGCCCGGTACTGCTGGTCAAGGATGAAGATCCACCGTGGCAGCGCGCCATTCAGCGCTGGGACGACACCCTGCTGCTTGCCGATGCAAGCAGGCAAGCAGCGCTGCTCAACGATCTGCAATCGCGTGTCTGGCAACTACTGCACTGGTGGCACGAAGCGCAGTTCCGCGTGCAGTGGTATTTCCCGGCAACCAGCTGGCAGGCCGCGCAATTACCCACGGCCGAAAGCGAAAGTGCTTGGTCGCATACGTTGCAAGCACACGAAACGGCTGCACTGCGCAAGGTGTGGTTCGACCCCTGGCGCAGCAGCGGCGAACGCGAATACAGCCCCGGTTACAACCGGATGTTTGCTGGCGAGCGGCGCTTCACCAACGACGAGCCCGAACTGCAAGCATTGCTGGATTTTGCCGCTGCACTCAACACGTGCATCACCCTACCTGCTACCGAAGCGGTGCCACTATGAATGCGCCTATCGATTGGCGCAGCTTGCCTTTGCGTGAGGGCGGACGCAGCCTGATCGAAGCCAGTGCCGGTACCGGCAAAACCTGGACGATCTCGGTACTGTATCTGCGTTTGATCCTTGAGTTTGCGTTGTCGCCCCAGCAGATCGTGGTGACCACGTTTACCACTGCCGCCGCACAGGAATTACGCGATCGTCTGCGCGCGCGGCTGCTCTGGGCGGAATCGCAAGCCAGTACCCAGCAGCCCGGTGATGAGGATGTGCAAGCTGTGGATGCGCATTGGCTGCATGCACGTTGGCGGCATGACGCAAAACGCCACGAGCAGGATCTGGCGCGTATCCGGCTGGCGATTTCCGAGCTGGATATTGCACCGATCAGCACCTTGCACGGGCTGTGTCGCAGCATCGTCGCCGATCATCCATTTGCCTGTGGCAGCGCATTCAACCGTGGTGATCTGATTGGCAGTGATGCGCTGGTAAACGAGTTGGCTGGTGACTTGATCCGCCACCTGCAACAGGGAGATGCCGACAGCGAGCTGGTGCGTTTGCAGCAAGCTTATCAACACGAACTCAGCCGCCCCACGCTTACCCGCCAATTGCGTTTATGCCTGATGCCGGATGCCATCGTGCCGTGCATCGACATGGCCAAGATCGAGCAGGCGTTGCCCAAGGCATGGGCGAATCGACTGCGTACACTGGTTGCGCGCGATGCGTTGTTCACCAAAAATTGTGCACTGCGCACGCACTGGTCAGCGTTGGCTGATGTCATCGACGACCCCTTGCAGCCATTGCCAACACGGCATCTGGATCGCGCCCTGGCCAACGCTGCAAAACTCAACGGCATTGCGGCCAAGGGCAAGTCTGACCCCGAGATATTGGCTGCAGTGACGTTTTCATTATCCTGTGTTTCGATACTGGAACCGCTGCGTGATCGCCCCGCACAGGCGTTCTGGAATGCGGCTGCGCAATGGGCTAGAGCCGAGGCGCGCAGCCGATTGCAAAATCGCAATCAACACACCTTCGATGATCTGCTGCTGAGCGTACACGACAGCCTTGACCGCAACCGGCAATCGCGCAATGGGCCGGGTCTGGCGGAGGCCTTGTTTCGCGCCTGGCCGGTGGCATTGATCGATGAGTTTCAGGATACCGACGGCATCCAGTACGGCATCCTGGATCGGATTTATCGTGACGTGGATGGCGCTGCGCGCGGCCGGCTGGTGATGATTGGTGATCCCAAGCAAGCGATTTACCGGTTTCGTGGTGGCGACATCCATGCCTATTTGCGCGCGGCGCGCACGGTGGCGCCCGATTCGCGCATGAGCTTGAACGTCAATCATCGTTCCTCGGCCAATCTGGTCGCTGCCTGCAACGCGTTCTATGCCATGGCTGGTGACGTTCTGGGTAGCGATGATGACGAGAAACCCGATGCGCTTGCAATCCGTTATCAACCGGTACTGGCAAGTGATCGACAAAACGCAACGCCGTATTGCGTGAATGGCAAGCCCGTGGCGCGGCCGTTATGCATGCACTATCTTGGCGATGTGCCGGAAAGCGCTGAGCAACGCAAGGCGCTGGCGCTGCGGGTCTGTGCCAATCAGATTGTGCAGATGCTGCAATCGGGCGAACACCGCATCGCTGGGCGGGCACTGCAACCCTCTGACATCGCGGTATTGCTGCCCAGCAATCAACAGGTGGAATCGTTACGCGAGCTTTTGTCTGAACGCGCCGTTCCCTGCATTTCCACCATTCGCAGCAGCGTGTTTACCGGCGACAGCGCGCGTGATCTGCATCTGCTGTTGTACGGCATTGCCCATTGCGACGAGAAGGCTGCATTACGCGCCGCTGCGGCGACCCGCTTGTGGGGTTGCAGCCTGGCGCAGATGCGCTCGTGGGCCGATGATCCGGCTCCGGAGCAGGCTATCGCACAGCAGTTTCACGAGTGGTTGCTGCTCTGGCGGGCAGAAGGTGTTTACGTCGTCATATCGGCGTTGATCGCACAACTGGCGCCACGCGTTTTGCACACGTCGCGTGGCGAGCGGGTACTGACTGATCTTCGTCATCTGGCGGAACTGCTACAGGCGCAATCCGAGCTGGCTCCTGGCATCGAGGCGTTGCTTGCCTGGCTGGGCCAGCAGCAGCGTGCCGACGGCGATACCGACGAAGAAGCGGCTGACGCCCAGCAGTTGCGTATCGAATCGGATCAAAGGCGGGTGCGTTTGCTGAGCCTGCACGCCAGCAAAGGCCTTGAGTTTTCCATCGTGTTTTTGCCGTTGATGTGGGCGCACGGTGAACACCGCGATTCTGGCCTGTCGTTGCTCAGCGATCCCGATGGCGGCCCGCGGCGCATCGACAGTTCCGAGCAAGGCAAGACGCTGCAAAGCGCCGAGTTGTTTGATGAACGCTTTCGCCTGCTGTATGTGGCGCTTACCCGCGCCATCCATGCTTGTCACGTGTTCGTGCTGCCACCTGATCGGCTCGCTCAAGCAAATGCAAAGGGCCCGGCTTCCGGCAGTGCGCGCAGTGCCATCGACGTGATGCTGGCGCGCATGCAACCGCCGCTGGATTCGCCGCAACGAGACGATGCCGCTGATACGATCGAATGGCGCGACGGCTGGCAACCGCAGTCAACGCACGTTCTGCATGAGCCGAATACCGGCCCCGCGACACGACACTCGGCTCGCGAACTGCCACCGGCCGTGTCGCATTCGTTGTCGGCGAAACACAGCTTCACCACCTTGAGCCGTGGTGGCGGGCAACGAAGCACCGATGCCGAAACTGCCGCTGCCGATGAAGCGGATGCCCGTGAGCAACTGCCATTATCGCTACTCAATCATGCACATCCGGAGCAGTCGCTGCCGCATCCCGAGCTGCTCGGATTGGCAGCGATTCGCGGCAAGGCGATCGGCAACGCGATCCACAGCATTTTTGAGCATCGCATCATCGGCGTGCCACTGATTTCGCAAAAGCCGTTGTTGCGTCACTGGCTCACAGCGCATGCAGTAGCGCTCGGTGAGCTACCTGCGGAAGTGGTTGTTGAACGACTGGCGCGCCGGCTGCAAGCAGCACTCGATGCGCCGCTTGGTGCTGCGCAGGCGCCGCAACTGTGCCTCAGTGCGCTTGCCGAAAATGCGTTGCGTGCCGAGATGGAGTTCTACTTCCCGTTGGCGAGCGTTTCCATGCACACACTTGCCCGGGTTTGCGCGGCACACGGCGAAGCTGGGCTGGTCCCTGCCGATGCACGTACGCTGGTTGGCCTGATGAACGGCAAGATTGATCTCATATTCCAGCATCAGGGACGCTATTACCTGCTCGACTACAAGGGCAACCTGCTCGGTGAGGACTTGTCGGCCTATCAGGGGGCAGCGCTGCACACCGCAATGGACGCAGCGCATTACCGTTTCCAGGCACTGCTGTACAGCGTTGCGCTGGATCGCTACCTGCATCAGCGCCTGGGCAATTCGTATCAACGCAGTCAGCACCTGGGAGAGTGCTTTTACCTGTTCGTGCGCGCCGCTGGCCTTGGCGTGGACAGCGGCATCTGGCGGCACCGCTTTTCTGACGCCTTGCTTGATGCAGTCAATGCGGTGTTTGCCGGCCATGATGCCGATCCGGAGCTTGTATGAGCACAAACCCGTCGTATGTCCATTTTCGGCAAAACCAGGCTGACCTGCCATCGGCGCCGTGTTGGCGACCACTTGAGCGATCAGTGGCGCGCTGGGTGTTGAGCCATGGCGGCTCGCCACTGTTGGCGGAAGTAGCCGCCTGGGCGAGTTTTGCCGATGGCCAGGGTGACAGCGCCCTGCCTTTGCGCGGTGATGGCATAGGCAGGCACGGCATGCGTACGCTCACCGCAACTGAACTCGCGGCACTGACCTGCGAGCCTTTGCTCAGCGTCACTGGAGCATCTGATAGCGACGTAAACAATACCCCGTTTGTTCTCGATCAGGACGACTTTTATCTGCGCCGCAACTTCCGCAATGAAGTGGTTGTTGGAGACCATCTTCGGTTACGCCGGCATGGTCGGCCAACCGTAGCTGCACTGAGCACGACAGATATTGACGCCTTGTTTCAGCATGATCGCAGCGATGCCGCGCATGCGCAGCGCGAAGCCGTACGCCAAGTGCTCGGCACCAGCCTGTTTGTGCTCAACGGCGGGCCGGGTACCGGCAAGACCACTACGGTGCTGCGGATGCTACTGGCTTTGTCGCGCGAGCATGCGGCGCTACATACCGGCGACTTGCCCGTCATTCAACTATGCGCGCCCACCGGCAAGGCGGCGCAGCGCTTGGCACAGGCGCTGCGCACAGGAGCAGATGCGCTGCGTGGACACCCACAGCATCCATTACCGGACGCGTGGCTACCGTATCTGGAGTCCGCATTGAGCGCGCAAACCAGCACCGTGCATCGCCTGCTCGGCAGCCGTGGTGCCAGCAATGGCTTTGTCTGGCATGCGGACAACCCGCTCAATGCCGACATCGTGGTGCTTGATGAAGCATCGATGATCGATCTCGCCTTGCTGCGCGCGTTACTCGACGCCCTGCCGGCGCACGCGGTGCTGGTGCTGGTGGGTGATGCTGATCAATTGAGTTCGGTCGGTACTGGTTCGGTACTGCTCGACATCGCCAACGCCATCGCCCAGCAAGGCGGCGCAGGATTGGTTCGCTTGCAGCATTCGTTCCGTGCGCACCACACATTGCTGCCGATCAATGAAGCGGCGCGTGCCGGCGACACCGCCACACTGTTCAGCGCGCTTGAGCACGCCGGCGACGCCGCGCACTGGCTGCCACTCACCAGTGCAAGCATGCTGCGCCAGCAGCTCGCCCTTTGGGTGCAGGCGTTGTGCAGCACACTGCACAATGCTGGCGCATTTTCTGCCGTGCCGCGTGATGACCCGGCAATGGTACTGCGAGCACTTGCGGCATTGCGCCAGCAGCAAGTGCTGTGTGCGCTGCGCGAGGGCGACTTCGGTGCTTACGCGGTGAACGACGCCATCGAGGAATCGCTGCGAAAAGCAAACGCGGAGTATGCCGATGCCGTCTGGTATCCCGGCCGCGCGGTGATGATCAGCCACAATGACAACAGCACCGGTTTGTTCAACGGCGATGTCGGCATCTGTCTGCGCGATGAAAGCGGCGGGATGCAGGTGTGGTTTGAGCGCCACTCGACACCAACTGCGCTGACCACCGATGCGGGCTTGCGCCTGGTCCGGCTAAACCCCGGCAGCGTGCCGACGCATCGCGGCGCATTTGCGATGACCATCCACAAGAGCCAGGGCTCCGAGTACGAACAGGTTGCCGTGCTGCTGCCGCCGGATGCCGATAATCCGATTCTTTCGCGGCAACTGCTGTACACCGGCATTTCCCGTGCGAAAACGCGCCTGCAGTTGTGGTCAACCGAGCCGGCATTGACGGCTGCGATGCGTCGCGACGCCGGGCGTCGTGGTGCATTGGCGCGTCGTATTCGCTAAGGATGCTCTGAACAAGCTCTTTCTGACGTCATTGCGAGCGCAGCGAAGCAATCCAGCGATGTTTTCATGGTGTTTTCTGGATTGTCCTAAAGGACTCCGATCCGCTATGGCCTGAAGGCCATGCGGAATCGTATGCCACGTCGCTTCGCCGCACAGGGACGTACATGTGCTGCGGGCGCATGGCGACGGCATGGATGCAGGACGACTGCATGGATGCAGGAGGTAGAGCCGCGTCTGGAACAGCGGCCGAGAGCAACGCAGGAGCCGTTGCCGGATGCGCAAGAGCGGCCGCTCCGCAATGACACCGTGATCAGACCATCCCTAACGCCATCACTCCGCTGCATTGCATCATAATCGTGCAACTGTGCGATGGTTGCACCGTTTTGGTGCTATCCGCCACTGCCTGTTTTATTTATCTATAAAATAATCAAATGGTTAAATGACATTCTTGGTTGGCATGCCTATTGCTTCAGGGTACCCGTCATTCGTCGGCAATCGCCGGCGTCGCGCCACTACACACCCCAATCAGGAATCCCCATGTCGCTTGAAAACATCGAAAAGCTGGTCAAGGACCATAACGTCGAATTCGTCGATCTGCGCTTCACTGACGTGCGCGGTGTGCAGCATCACGTTACCTTCCCGGCCAGCATCGTCGAATCGGCGCTGTTCGAGGACGGCAAGATGTTCGACGGCAGCTCGATTTCCGGCTGGAAGGGCATCAACGAGTCGGACATGGTGCTGATGCCCGACCCGGCCACCGCGTTTCTCGACCCGTTCACCGCCGACCCGACCCTGGTGATGGTCTGCGACATCCTCGACCCGGCCACCATGCAGTCGTATTCGCGCGATCCGCGCGGCGTGGCGCGGCGTGCCGAGGCGTATCTCAAAGCCTCAGGTATCGCCGAGCAGGCGTTTTTTGGCCCCGAACCCGAGTTCTTCGTGTTCGACTCGGTGCGCTGGAGCAACGAGATGGGCCACACCTTCTTCGAGGTCGATTCCGAGGAAGCGCACTGGAACTCGAAGAAAAAATATGAAGGCGGCAACTCCGGCTATCGTCCGGGCCTGAAGGGCGGTTACTTCCCGGTGGCGCCCACCGACTCGCTGCACGACTTGCGCGCCGAGATGTGCAAAATCCTCACCAGCCTCGGCATCGAGGTGGAAGTGCATCACCACGAAGTGGCCAATGCCGGCCAGTGCGAAATCGGCACCAAGTTCAACTCGCTCGTGTACAAGGCTGACGAGTTGCAAACCATGAAGTACGTGATCAAAAACGTGGCCTATCGCAACGGCAAGACCGCCACCTTCATGCCCAAGCCGCTGGTTGGCGACAACGGCAGCGGCATGCACGTACACCAGAGCCTGGCCAAAGGCGGAGTGAATCTGTTCACCGGCGATGAATACGGCGGCCTGAGCCAGATGGCGCTGTGGTACATCGGCGGCGTGTTCAAGCACGCGCGCGCGATCAACGCCTTCACCAACTCCGGCACCAACAGCTACAAGCGCCTGGTGCCGGGCTTCGAAGCACCGGTGATGCTGGCCTACTCGGCACGCAACCGCTCGGCGAGCTGCCGCATCCCGTTCGTCACCAACCCCAAGGCGCGACGTATCGAAATGCGCTTCCCCGACCCGATCCAGTCGGGCTACCTCACCTTTACCGCACTGATGATGGCCGGCCTCGACGGCATCAAGAACAAGCTCGACCCCGGCGCGGCCATGGACAAGGACTTGTACGACCTGCCGCCGGAAGAAGCACGCGGCATCCCCACCGTCTGCCATTCGCTGGACCAGGCGCTGGAAGCACTGGATTCTGACCGCGAGTTCCTCAAGGCCGGCGGAGTGATGAACGACGACTTTATCGACGGCTACATCGCCCTGAAGATGCAGGAAGTGACCCGCTTCCGCGCCGCCACCCATCCGCTGGAATATCAGATGTACTACGGCATCTGATCGCACCGGCGCGGTTGCCGGGGGGGCGCCGCGCCGGTTGTTTCAACGTGACGAACGCGTCGCGATGGTCACTCGTCACGTTCGACACGTGGAGAGCCGCCAACTCGAAAGCTATGCTGACGTGATGAACGCACTTGGGCGCGGCGAAATAGCGACGTAGCGCGACCAACAATCGGCCGCTTTGCGATCAGGCCGCTTGCAGTTCGCTGGACAGCTCAGGGTGCGCGATCAGCAGTCGCAGCAGACACAGCACCGCGCCGGGCGGCGCGAAGCGCCCTTGCTCCCAATCGCGCAGCGTCGCTACCGGCGTGCCTATGCGCGCGGCAAACTCCGTCTGGGACAGCCCCAGCCGTGTCCGCGCAGCGCGTACCATGATCTGCTCGGCCGTGGTGACGCGCCCATGCCGCCCCTGCGCATCGCGCAGTTCAGTCAGCGACTGGCCAGCGTCTGCTTCGATGACATTGGCAATCTTCTCGATATCCATAGGTTACATCGCCTTTTCGATGTCGCCGGGCCGTACGTCGGCGCGGTCGGCTTTGGCGTAAAGCATGACCCGTACCACCGTGCCGTCCTCGGCGAAGTTGAAGTAAATCACCCGCACGCCACCACGCTTGCCATGGCCCGCACGGCTCCAGCGCACCTTGCGCGCCCCGTCGGCGCCGGGAATGACGTCACCGGCCTCGGGGTTGATCGCGATCCAGTCGATGAATTCGAGCCGCTCGTCTTCCGACCACGTTTTCTCCGCCTGCCGCTGGAATGTCGGGGTCTCGATCACGGTGCGCACGCCTGCCATTATGCGGGATTTCCGTATAGCGTCAAGGGGCGATGATGCCTGACTTTTCGGCTTGGTCATCCACCCATGCCGCGCACCGAGTACAGTGGTTCCAGCACCCACTCGTACAGTTTGCGTTGCTCACCGAGAATGTCGGCATCCACCAGCATGCCCGGACGCAGCGGCTCGGGTCTGCCGTAAGCAGTTATCGACTGCGCATCCAGCGCGACCAGCACCCGATACAACGGCTCGGTCGCTTGATTGTTGCCCGCCAAGGCTGCTACCTCGCTGGAACTCAGTGCGCTGCGCGAAATGCGTACCACCTTGCCGCGGTGATGTCCGAACTTCTGGTAGGGAAACGCCTGATAGCGCAGCAACACCGTGTCACCGGGCGCGATGAAGCCGATCGCTCGGCTCGGCACCAGCAACTGTGCTTGCAAGGTGGCGCCAGCCGGGAGCAGGGTGAACAACGGTTGGCCCACTTGAACCGCCTGACCCAGAGTGATCGATCGATTGGCGATCAGACCGGCTGCGGGTGCCTTGATCAACAGTTCACTATTGGCATTGGCCTGCACGCGCTCCTGTTGCAGCACCGCCAGATCGCGGTCAGCGGCGGCGCCTTGCACCTCATGCTGTGCCGGCAACTCGCGCAGTGTCTGCTGCAGTTGCGCGATGCTCCGCCGCACGCTGCCAGCCTGCCGCTCCAGCGCCTGCTGGCTGCCGACCTGTTCCAACAACGCCTGTTGCTGCTGCTCAACCTGCATCTCGCTCATGAAACGCTTTTCCGACAGCTGCTGGTAGCGTTGCAGCAGCCCGCTGGCGATGCGTACCTGTTCCTTGCGCGTTGCCACCTCCGCCTCGATCTGCATCAGTTCGCGGCGTGCCGCCGCCAATTGATTTTTGACGCCCTCATTCTGCGCGGTGAACAACTCGTCGCGCGACTGCCGTTCCTGCTCGATACTCTGTTGACGGTTGTCGTATTGTTCACCCATCGCCAGCATGGCATCGCCGCCCGACGCCAGCGAACGCGGCACCGAGATCGTCAACAACGGCGCATCAAAGTCAATTCGCTCGCCTTCCTGCGGCATCAGCCGCGATACGACACCCGTGGTTGGCGCCATCACCGTGATCAGCCCGGCGCTAGGTACCAGTTGCCCACTCACCGTCGAGCGGCGGGTGTATTCGCCGAAAATCAGAAACAACAGCACTACTACAGCGGCCAATGCGCACGCCAACGCCAACAGCCACAAGCGCAACGGTTGCGCCAGCGAGATGCCTCCCAACCATTGATTGCCATGCGCGGCAAGCGCCTCTTTACGGAACAGGGATTCGCTCACGGCTCAGCTCGCTGCCGGCGCGCTGGTACCCGCGCCCTGCACCGCGTGCAGATGTGCCGGTGCACTGTGCGCTGCCACCGCTGGTTCTTGATTGGCGTTGGCTGTCGCCGCAGCCTGCGGCCGCAGCACCTGCACGATTCGTCCGGCGTGCATCACCAATACACGATCGGCCTAGGCAATGGTCTCGGGCCGGTGCGCCACGATGATCTTGGTCAGACGCAAACGGCGCACGGCGTCGTTCACCACTTTCTCGTTGGCCACGTCGAGATGGCTGGTGGCCTCGTCGAGAAACAACACGCGCGGTTTGCGGTACAGCGCCCGTGCCAGGATCACGCGCTGCTTCTGGCCACCAGAGAGGCTGGTGCCCATGTCGCCGACAGGCTGTGATAGCCCATCGGCATTGCCGCGATTTCGTCGTGGATCGCGGCCACCCGCGCGTCTACCTCGAATACGTACTGCGGCGCCTGCCCACCACCCTCGATAAACACCTCGACATCCTCTCCCGCATCGCTGGGCTCCGCACGTCACAACACCGCTGACAGTTAACCGCAGCCCTCAGCGTGCGGATAGATGGGGTCTGGGCGGACGGTTACTCTTCACTGCACCACGCTGTCCCGCACTTGGGTACGATTCGCTCTACTGTCCTACCGTATCCGGCAGAGGGATTGGATCCCCAGTAGATACTGTCCCCTGTTGCTCGCCTGTTGTGATTATGACTACTGTGCTTCCACCGCCACCGCCGCCGCCGCCACCGCCACCGCCACCGCCACCGCCACCGCCACCGCCACCACCACCACCATCACCACCATCACTATTTACTACCTGATCGATAGCATCTGAATCACAGGGCTTATCCTCAGTTACAATTGTAGTTCCTGTCATCCCAAAAAGTGTCGGAGACCGATAAGTTACAGGACCCGTATAGTTATTTGCTCGCCAATTAGACGCCCCGAGAATTGAAGATGCTAAACTGTCAAGATTGATTAATGCGGCAGAACGAAATGGATTACTATATCCTTGTATTCTAGCCGCCGCGATATCAGCTAACGATACACTAACAATTATAGGTGGCATAGCAATTCTTGCGCATGCGAGAGCCGCACCGACTATCACTGCAACTGTAATTACAGGTATCACACTAATCTTCTTCATACCTACCCTCCATTGTTAGTAACAACACTGTATTTTTGAAACATAACAATTGCCATAGTGGTTTTTAATTTTTCAGATATAAACAGAAGCTCGGTGCAATTTATTTATTATACTTTTGACTAGCTGAACCTTCTTAACAAACTATCCACCGTTATTGTCAGCTTCTAGTTGTTGTATTGGCCTAAGGTCTATCGTAGTCGCGTTGTTACCTTGTATTTGCTTCTGAACTTCAAGCAGCATATTGAAGTAGTTTAATGCGCGAGCTTCAGCCTCGACTCGTTGTGAGCTATTAAGTCGCACCGGGAAAAACATCTCTCTACCCATTCCTAAAGTTAGATTACCTCGCATTTCGGCTACTCTCGAAAATGCATATGCATCGATAGGGTTACTTGATTTTCCACCACTCGCCAAAGTCGATGACAGCATCTCAAGAGCGAATGTATTCCCAAGCGCGGCAGAATATAGCAGAGCCGTTTCTGCGCTCTCATCCCCACGATTAAGTAATCTCGCATTTAACAATGTCTCCGCAACAACATCGCCACTAAGTGCCGCCTGTTCTAGTTGCGTGTCGCTTGCAACGTTGTATTCGCGCCATTGTTCTGCATTAGGGTATCCATGTCGATCAAGCCAAGCTTGCTCATCTTTTGATTTTGGATAAAATGGATCAGTCTCGAAATCTAGATTGTCCCTACTTTTTGGTATGTTAGAAAATGGATCTATTGCCGTTGTTTTTTTATCAATTCCGGCAAATTCATGTTTTTCTACGCTGACATTTTTTTTTACTGTAGATGAATGTAGTTCAGTAAGCTTTGTTGCTTTATTATCCACGAAGTAGTGATTAATTTTTTCTTTTCTGATTAATTTATTGCCATAATTAATTTCTAAACTTTTATTTTTTTTTGCACTAGCACTAACTAAGTGGTAAGAAATAAACGCTGATAATATAACTGCCAGCACAGCTACTGCCGCAATATTTTTTGTTATAATTTTTGAAAATTTAGTCACACTACCACCTTTAAATTAATTCTTGAAATTGAAATTGGAGCAATTGACCATTTGGTTTTTGTGTGTGCCAACCCGCCTTATTACGCGCGACATTGGTGATATTGTCCCTATTCGGGTTTAATTGATATTATAGAGCGCGCATGACCGAACCCCTTTGTTGATTTGACCAGCCCATCGCTGGCAGACACATCACACAACGGCCTCACTTCGGCCGTCAAGCCCACCCCTCGCCGCGACGTTGTGTTTTGGCTGCACGCCGCGTGAGTATCACTCACATGGTCAAAACGTGGTGTTACGAAATCAACAAGATAGCAAGGCGTGTGAGCGCTATTCACCAGTTTGCTGAATATCACTCAGCAGGTGAAATCCGCTCACTTGGGCGGCTTGGCGTGGTGGATTTTGCGCGGCTGCCGCTGTCAACGCCCCACACTCGCAGTCATGGTCGGCTTCACGCACTGCCTGTGGTTCGCTCGCCGACGCGTGCGAACCACAGGCATGCAGCGTACCCGTACCGTTCTCCAATGCGTCGCTCGGGTGCAGGTGTACCTACCGCCGAAGCAACGCCCAGCCGAGGGGCCTGTTGTTCCGAGGCGCCGTGTAGGAATTTTCTTACACGCGCGTCAGCAATTCTCCGACAGACACGTGACGCGTGCTTTGGCATGCTCTGGGCCGAGCGTGCGCGTTGGCGGTTCGGGCGCGCCACGTAGCGGTTGCGCAATGGACCGTGACGGCACGGTAGCAAAGTGTGACGAAAAGCACATAAAATCCCCGCCTGCGCAAGGACGCGTGTTCAGTCCATAGGAAGTGGTTCGGAAGTTTTGATTCTTTGTCGCCACTTCTCCAATGGAAATCACAACCATGCGCTTATCAGATCGTATCCGCGCGGCACGTCACCGCAAGGGTTGGAAGCAGGCCGATCTGGCGGCCATGCTGGAAGTGGATCGCAGTGCGGTCGGGCATTGGGAGCGTGGCGAGGGCAGTTCACCCTCACTGGCCCGCTTGTTCGCCCTTGCCGGTGTGACCGGGGTTTGCGTTGAATGGCTGGCAACGGGCACTGGCCCGATGGTGGCGGCTGGCGACACATCTACGGCGGTATGTCTGGGCGTGGATGAATCCCGTTTGTTGCGGGCGTACCGGCAGCGCTCAACGCGCGCCAAGGCGGCGTTGCTGGAACTCGCTGAGAGCGAATTGCAGCCCCCCCCCCCGCTGCGACAGCCAACCGACTGATCGAGGCATGAGACACATCGCTGCGTGTGCGTGGAGCGCGCTCAGTCCTCGCACCCCATCCAATCGCGTCGGCCGTGCCAAACACGCAGGATTTCAACCGCTTCGTCAGTGACACGATAAACAATCAAGTACGGGGTGCGCTTGACGACCCAATGCCGCGTGTCCGGCTCGATGCCAGGCCGTCCCATGCGTGGTGTCTCGCTCAGTCGGCGGCTTGCCTGCCAGATTCGCTCGGCCACCGTCTGGGCGATGAACGGGTTCTCCTGAGCGATGTAGGCTTGCGCCTCGTCAACGTCGATCAGCGCTTTGATCGACCATCTAAGCGTCAACATCGACACCCCATTTCTGGAACACGCGCCGCACATCCGTGTCGCTCGCGAACTCACCACGGTCGGCTGCAACGATGCCTTCCTGCACGGCCTTGCGGAAACGGGCCTGCTCGATGACATCATCCCACGTCGATTCTGGACGTAATTGATCAGCGATCTGATGGACTTGCTGGCTCAGGTCGGCGGTTGCCATAGCACGGCTCCAGTACGTTTATGCGGCCATTCTACGCCGCTGTGTGTGGTCTTGGCGTTACCGTTGGACCCCGTACTCGAACGTATTTCTTCGACGCACTTTGCAAGTGCCAATCTTTGGTCACTCGGATTTGTAGATCTCGCTATCAGGCTCGAACGCCAGCCACGCGAACGCGAAGTGGACGCCGCCGGGCAGGGCTTGCAGGCGTTGTCCGGCCAACGGGCCAGCGCTGGCATGGCCGAGTAGATTCCAGTGGCTGCCGGTTTGCTGGTCGCGAAACCCATCGCCGTCTTGCACGAACGTCAGTTCCTGCTCGCCATGACGGGCAATGAATACCGCTGCGGCCGGCAGCCGTTTGCTGCGGGCGATGCGCTCGCCATCCAGTGCGGAGCGCATGCCTTTCTTGCGCGCGAACACCACCACCGGGGTGTCGCCGATGCGGTCGTGAATCAGACCCTCTTTGGCGATTGCGGTGAACGGGTATACCCGTTGCAACTTGCCGATCTGTGCCGCCAGCACGCGCTCCATTGGCCGCAGGCGGCGATCATTTTTCTCTGGCAGCAACGGGTTCTGGCGCATGGAGTCGTAACCGACATAGGGGTTTTCGCCGTAACGACGGCTGTGGCCGGTGCGCCGGGTCAGCACCTCGCCTGCGGGCCAGGCGGCTCGGAAATCGCCAAAGCCGATGATCTGCGCTGGCACCTGGGTGAGCTGTGCGCCGGTCATCTTGCCGGCCACTGCCTCGCCGGTGAACTGCTGCCACCAGCTTTCGCTCAGCCGGTCGTACATCACCAGATCGCTCAGCCGCAGCCAGCCGGTGGTGCCAAAATCCAGGGTTTCGCCAGCCACGCGCCGGTCAAACACCAGCGCGGCATTGCACAACGGGCAGAAGGTGACCACGATCGGCACCCCGCTCAGGGTGTCGTTGACGATCTCGTGCCAGACCAGTATTTCCAGCGGGTACGCGCGCGCCGCATCGGCGAGCTGCACCACGATCACCGGTGCATCATCAGCCAGCCATTCCACTGCACTCGCCGGTGCGAAACGCGGTTTGTCGATCGGCGGGATGCCGTCCTTCGGCGGTCCGCCGGGTTCGAACTCGTCCAGTGGCACCGAATGACGGCTGAAATCGGTGTTGGGCCAGAGCTCGTCGGGGGTGCCGGCGAAACTCGAACGCGGCAGCAGTTGCTGCACCAGCAACCAGCCCAAGGCGCTGAGCAGCACAATGCGTGGCAATGCAAATCGCCAGTTGCGATCATGCAGCAGGTGCTGCAAGCCGGTGCGCCAACGCGGTTGAATCGTGGTCATGTGCAATCACCTCTGCAATGCGCTCTTTCACTGGCCCGTGCAAGCGCCGACAATGCGTGCTCTTCGCTGCTGACGCAGGTATGGATTTCCGACCCCATGTCATCGACCAAGTTCATCATCATCGCGTTGTTTGTCGCCAGTGTGCTCTATGTACACCTGCGCGGCCGCGTTCGGCTGCCGTTTCATCGACAATTGTTCAATCATTCGTCGGTGCTGGCGCCGATCAACGCGCTGCTGTATCTGTTCTCGGCGGTACCGGCGCGTCCGTATCTGGATCGTCGTGCGTTTCCGGAGCTCGATGTCTTTCGCGATCACTGGCAAGTGATCCGCGATGAAGCGCTGCGCCTGTCTGACCAGGGCCATATCCAGGCGGCGCTGAAGCACAACGATGCCAGCTTCAATTCGTTTTTCAAGGAAGGCTGGAAGCGCTTTTACCTGAAGTGGTACGACGAACCGCTGCCCTCGGCGCAAGCATTGTGCCCACGCACCGTCGCCCTGGTGCGGCAGGTGACGGGCGTCAAGGCGGCGATGTTCACCCTACTGCCGGCCGGCGCGCAATTGAATCCGCACCGCGATCCGTTTGCCGGTTCGCTGCGCTATCACCTCGGGCTGGTCACGCCGAACAATGATGATTGCCGGATTTTCGTCGATGGCCAGATGTATTCATGGCGCGATGGCGAAGATGTGCTGTTTGACGAAACCTTTGTGCATTGGGCCGAAAATCGTAGCGCGCACGATCGCATCATTTTCTTTTGCGATGTCGAGAGGCCATTGCGGCCGCGTTGGTTGGGCGCTGTCAACCGCGTGATCGGCGGTATGCTGGGCCGCGCCACCGCCACCCAGAACCTCGCCAGTGATCGGGTCGGCGTGGTCAACCGTTTGTATGGCGGGGTGCACTGGCTCAAGCAGCAGGCGCGCGCGCTCAAGCATTTCAATCGCACGCTGTACAAGGTGCTCAAGCTTGGACTGATACTCGGGTTGTTGTATTGGCTGTTGCTCGGATAGCAACGCCGGTGCGTGTCGCAACAATGTGCGCGCTCGTGCTGACCGCAATGCCATGGATGACTGCGTTCCACCGTGATAACGCGCCAGCCCCGACCCTGCGAACGCCTATTTTTTTGGCAATGGCAGCCCGCGCGCAGGCTTTACCGTACGCAGCACAAAGCTGGAATTGACATCAGCGACACCGGCATCGCCGAGCAGGCGATCGAGCAACAAGCGCGAGAAGTGATCCAGATCCTCGACTACGATGTGCAGCAGGTAGTCCATCTCGCCGGTTAGCGCATGGCAGGCCACCACCTCATCCCACGATTGCACGGCCTGCCCGAATCGGGCAATGGCGGCCGCATCATGCTGCGCCAGTTGCACGCGAACAAACGCCTGCAAACCAAGCCCGACCCGCGCCGGATCAAGCCAGGCGCCATAGCCGCCGATCACGCCATTTTGTTCCAGTCGTTGGGTACGGCGCAGGCATGCACTTGCCGACAGATTCACCCGTTCGGCCAGATCGGCATTGGTGACGCGGCCATCACGCTGCAACTGTGCCAGGATCGCGATGTCGGTGCGGTCGAGCGAAACCGTGTCTGCATTCATCGCAATATTCTGCATTGAAACAAGACTTTTGCGCAATAACCGTGTGAATCCTGCGCAGTTTACAACATCTTTGCAACCCCATAGCGCTGTCTTGGCATTATGCTCGTACCCCCGCCCAACAGCAGGTTCGCCCATGTTGAACTCACCCCAACGCGTTGAACGGCAAGCCACTGACCGCGGCTATGTACCGATTTACACCACCGCCGTGGTCGAGCAACCGTGGGATCAATACAGCGATGGCGATCACGCGGTGTGGTCGCAGTTATTCGAGCGCCAGCACCAGGTGTTGCAGGGCCGGGCCTGTGACGAGTTTTTTGCCGCGCAGCAGGCGATGGGGATGTCGGCGCAGCAGATACCGCGCTTTTCCGACATCAATCAGGTGCTCGCGCAAACCACCGGTTGGCAACTGGTCGGGGTCGAGGGGTTACTGCCCGAGCTCACCTTCTTCGAGCACTTGGCCAATCGCCGCTTTCCGGTAACGTGGTGGATTCGCCGCCCCGATCAGCTCGATTACATTGCCGAACCGGATCTGTTCCACGACCTGTTCGGCCATGTGCCACTGCTGATGAACCCGGTTTTCGCCGACTATATGGCGGCCTACGGCCGTGGCGGCGTCAAGGCCCATGGCCTGGGCGCCGAGGCGCTGCTCAACCTTACCCGCCTGTACTGGTACACGGTGGAGTTCGGGTTGATACGTAGCGGCAATGGGCTGCGCATTTACGGCGCCGGTATCGTCAGCTCCAAAGGTGAGAGCATCCACTGCCTGGAAAGCCGTGCCCCTAATCGCATCGCATTCGATCTGCGCCGGATCATGCGCACCCGTTACCGCATCGACAGCTTTCAAAAGACCTACTTTGTAATCGACGATTTTGCCCAGTTGTTCGACGCAACACGGCCGGATTTTGCTCCGATCTATCGCGAAGTGAATGCACTGACGGCAATCCCTGCAGGCAGCATCCTGGGTTCGGACAAAGTGCTCAACCGCGGCACCGGCGAAGGTTGGAGCAACGACGGCGACGTATAGCTCTGTGCGATGTCACAACACCGCCAGCGCGGCGGCGACGAGCACCATGCACCATAGGCCGAAAGCAACACGCATGCCATAGCGGCGATTGCCACTAATGAATGCCAATGCGGTTTTGGCGATTGCGCTGCTGACCAACAACAGCACCAAGCCCCAGCGAGCATTGCTCAGTGGCAGTGCATTGGCTGCGGCAAGTTGTGCCAGGCTCGCCGCCGCCGCATGCCATTCGGCCAATGCCGCCAAGGCTGAGGTGATCAGTGCGCCGGCATTGCCCATTACTTGCGTCAGCGCGGCCGAAATCAACAATACCAGGCTGATCGCCACGGCCAGCAACACGGCATGGCGTAGTTGAAAACTGCGTCCGTTCAGTTTTGGTGGCTCGCTCGATTGACCGGATTGCGCGCGAAGCCCCAACAGCGCAACGATCAGCAATGTCACGCCAGCACCAGTCAATGGCAGGACACCGGCTGTTGCCAGTGGCAGCGATACCGAAGCCACTACAACAGCCATCAGTAATAATGAGGCAAGGTTGGAAAGGAGTGCCGCAGATGCCGCAAATGCCGCCAGCTCTGGCTGCCGTCGCACCGCTGCACCATAACTGGCAACCGTTGCAGTGGACGAGACAAAACCGGCAAAAAAACCAGCCAGTTGCAGACCCCAACGCGCGCCGGCTGCGCGCTGCGCGATGTGCCCCAACACCCCGACCCCCATCACCAGCACCACCAGTCGCCAGACCGCATCGGGCCGCAATACACCCCAGGGATCAACCGCCCCGCTGGGCAACAGCGGCAAAACCACCAGTGCCGAGGCCAGCAGCACCAACCCATCGTGGAGTTCCTGCTCGCTTAGCAATACCCGGCTGAAGTGATGCAGGCTTGCCTTGGCTTGCAGCAAGATCGCGATGGCAACCCCAAGACCCGCAGCCAAAGATGGAACCTGCATTGCCAGCGCACCCAGCAGCGGGGTCAACAGCAATGTCAGCTCGCCAGTCAAGCCTGGATCACTTTCGCTGCTGCGGCGATAACCTAGCGCGGCCATCAGCACCAGACCGGCCAGCAAGACAACCAGCACGGCAGTCCCCAGCCAGAAGCCGAGCGCACCTATCAGGGCAGCCAAGGCGTGGGTGCGTAACCCGGCGATCTGGTTTGGGTGCTCGGCATTTGCGCGCTCGCGCACCAAGCCGATCAACAAGCCGATACCTGAGGCGGTTGCCAACCCCATGATGCTGGGTAACTGCGTAGACGTCATGACGCCGGCTCCCGATGGCACGCTGAGCACACCATGTTACCCGTAACACCGCATTACCACTGACGTGTCCAATGCAGGCACGCTACCATTCTCGATCCATACGATCCTGGCATCTACGCAATGACAACGTCAGCCGATGATTTCATCGAAGTCTACCCCGACACATTACCGGGCGATGTCTGCGCACAGTGGTTGCAGCGGTTTGAAAGTGGGGCAGAGCATTGTCCTGGCCGAGTTGGTGGCGGGGTAATCCCCGAACTCAAGCGAAGTCGCGATCTGCAGATTACTGGCAAGCCCGCTTGGCGCACGGTTGAGGAGCAACTCAACGCAGCAATGTTTTCCGGGTTGCTGCAGTACTTGCGCAAGTATCCATATACGCTGATTGCACCGCTAATGCTGCAAATACCTGATCCCGAATCGGGTACTTCGCGACGACTCACCACCGATGATGTCATCGCGATGGATGATGATCGCCTCGGTACACTGATTCGCCTGTGTTTTCGCCCTGGTGCGATCAACTTGCAGCGTTACACCGCCGACCAGGGTGGCTACCCGTATTGGCATTGCGAACATTACCCGCAAGTCGGCGACGGCAATGCCTTGCACCGGACGCTGTTGTGGACGATCTATCTCAATGACGGCTTTGCCGAGGGTGAAACCGAGTTTTTTCACCAACAACGATTGATCACGCCGCGAACCGGCAGCTTGCTGATTGCCCCTGCCGGGTTTACTCACACCCATCGCGGCAACCGCCCGTTGGGCAAGGATAAATACATCGCGACCAGCTGGGTGTTGTTCCAACGAGCCGAAGTATTGTTTGCATCGCCGCAATGACAAGCACCGTTGATAACCCCAAGTGCGTGTAAACTTCCCCGGAAACGGCCTCGCGCGCGGAGGATGCATGTCCTGGTTGGTGTTATTACTGTTGTCCGTTGCCAGTTTCGTTCTGGCCTTGTTTGCACCCTGGACCTGGCTGGCCGCATTGGCTGCACTGGGTTCTTTCGTGCTGCTGTTCGCAGCTACGTTCGCTTTGCTTGCACAACGTGTCGGTGCTGCGGCGCGGCCAGAAGCCATTGCCCTTTATCCTGCGGCACATACCGTGTTGCCCCGTCAGGCCGAACACCAGGCGACGGCGACGGACAGCAAGGATCAACCCCAGCCCTGAAACGTCAAGGCCCTGGCTGCGTCAGACCCGAGGTCATGTTCAGTCGTTGGCGATCTCAACCCGGTTCCGGCCATTGCGCTTGGCGCGATACAGTGCTGCGTCTGCGCGCCGCAGCAAAATGTGTGGGTCATCCAATGGGCTTGGCACTTGTGCTGCAACACCAACGCTTACCGTCACTTCCAGCTTGGCCTCGGCGATCGCCTTGCACACCTCGCGCGCTCGCATTTGCGCTTCTTCGATGTGCAAGCCCGGCAGCAACAGGGCGAACTCTTCGCCGCCAAAGCGTGCCAGTAATTCACGGTTCGGATTGTGCAATTGCGTCAGTAAATTGGCTATTTGCTTGAGTACGAGGTCACCTTCAAGATGGCCGTACTCATCGTTGTATCGTTTGAAATGATCTACATCGATCATTAATGCCGCGATCGGGCGACGCTGGTCAAGGCAACGATGCCATTCGCGTATCAACCCACTATCGAGTGCTCGCCGGTTGGCGATACCGGTCAGGCTGTCTTCCGTGACCAGATCCGCCAGTTTGCGGTTTGCCACTTCGAGCTCTTGTGTTCGCTCGCCAATACGCTCCTCCAGAAGTCGTTTTGCGACTTGTAGCCGCTGCGTACGCCACCAGGCGACCCAATGCACGATCGCTGCCAAAACAAGCAATCCCAAAGCTGCGAGAATCGCACGCACCCAGACGTTCTCGCTCCATGTCGGTTGCACCGTGAATCGATAGAACAGGGGGCTTGCTTCACGCCCCGATAGTGTTCGTGCCTGCACCTCTATCGAATAGTCGCCGCCTGCCGGTGAGCGCAGCGTCAGCACACGATCTGTTCGCCAAGTGCTCCAATCGGTCGTTACGCCATGTAGGCGATAGCGAAACTCCGCGCCTGGTTCCATGGTTATTAGACCAAATCGCATCTCAAGGCTATTGCCAGCCGGGACGATGGCAGGCGATCTGTCCGCTTTCGCAGGCAGCGCGGTATACGCGCCTTGTGCAGAACGTGCGCCGATACTGGCGAATCCAGCGGACAGCATCGGTTCGGGCGGTTGCAATTGCGTTGAATCAAACTGCAATACGCCTGTCCACGTAATCAGTCTGACAGTGCCGTCACTTCCCAGGCGCATTCCTACGAAGCCACGGTCGATGCCAGCGCCAAAATAAAGGCGATCCCAACGTTTACTTCCCGGTGCTCGGCGCATTATCTCATTCCAGGTCAGCGCAAAAGTTCCCGCTGGGCTCTCTACCGTTTGCAAATCGTCTGGGTGCTCTAGCAACGTTACCGGTGCACCACGAGCCTGCACAAATTGCACACCATCAAAAACAAACGCCTGCTTGTCGATAACCGCGTGGATACGATTATCGAGTTTGAATAGTCGAGTCGCATTACCTTCGTGTTGCGGCAATCCGGTTTCGGGTGTAAACATTGTTTGCTTTACCACACCGCCGCTATCGGGATCAAATTGCCAGCGTTGCGGTACATTTCGTGTGTCGGACAGCCATAATTCCCCTGCTTCAATTCCGCTGATTACGCTGTTAGCACTAATATTTACCAGCGGCGTGGTGCTTAATACGTCCCATCGGCCCTGCAACTGCGCCAACATGTAGACATTGCGCTCACCAACAGCAAATATGCGATCCAAACGACCGGTTACCGGCAGCAGCCACTGTATGGCCTCCTCTGCGCGGATTATCGAACGTGGTTGTTGTGCATGCTCAAGTACCAGAAGTCCACTGCGGTGGCCAATCAATAAACCCGCAGAAGTCGATTGCAGGGCATAGCCTTCGTATTCGAACCATTGTAGGTGTTCCGCTTTGGGCAGTCGCGCGGTGTCTGGGGTCAAATGCTGCAATCCCGCGCTACCCGCAAACCAGAGCCCACCGTTGTGCCATTCAACGTCGTAGATGGTGCCGGTGACATGGTGAATGGCACTGTATTTTGTCCATTGTGCAGGTAACCGTACTCGAACAAGCTCGCCCTCACCCAAGGCCCACAATCCATTCTCTGCGTCGATATGCAACGCTTCGATGCTGCCATCGTTTATAGGTACGCGTTCGCGCAGGATTAACGCCGGGTCAAACCGTAACAATTCGCCGTTCACAGTACCCACTGCAATTGAGCCATCGCTCAGTGCAACAGCACTGTTGGCTCGGTCAGACCCGTACTCAGCGCGATTGCTGTCGCCGATCAACTGAATGTCTTGCTTTTGGAGCTGATAAAAACCGCGCTCGGCAACGATGATGCTACGCTGCGATGAATTGATGATTTCAACGACACCGTGCTCGGCAAAAACGTTGCCGCCGTCAATATCGTGCATTTCACCATCATCGCTCACCAGCACCAGACCACGACCATCGATGCGTCCAATCAGTCCAAATGGCGTTGCAAAAAAAAGCCGTGCTGTTTCTGGCAACTGAATAGCCCGGATGATGCGATCATCACTATTCAGTGTGTATAGCGCAGTTTCGGTGCGGATGTGTAACAACGCATTGTCTTTGATTATTTGCCATACATTCGCGACAGGCTCTGCACGAACATCGCCTTCGCGACTCGGTCGCAAATCAATAAACTGCATGTTTCCTTCAGAATCGTAATCAACGCGGCCAAAGGCGTCGAATCCACCGACATAGATTCGGCCTTTCAGATCACGGCCGACACTGGTCGCTGCTTCCTTCCCTGGCAAGGCAAGCAAAACCCAGCGGTCTCCATCATAACGGAGCATTCCTTGTTGGTTGGCAACATAGAGCCGCCCATCGTTGTCTTGTGTTGCACCGTAAAAACGCGGCGGTGCGCCGACACTCTCAGTGCTGTAGCGATCCAGCAGCGGTGCACCGCGTAATTCCGTGGCCGCACGCGCTGGCTTTATGGTCATCAGTATTGCCAGCAGCAGCAATAGTGCGATGAAGCATTGATGGCCTTGTCGCAACATTAGTGGTGAATTGCAGTCATGGTTTCAGGCCAAAGTTGTCGGCGATGGGTTCCAAGCGTTTGGTTTCAGCACTATTGCATGACCGACTTCCGGCCCGACACACCCGCAACCGTATCATTCGCCCTTTAAGAATACTCTGATACGACTACCAAGCAACCGGCCAGGCAGGCATGATGAGCCAGCCAAGTAGCTGCTGCTTCAAACCCGGATAGGACAGACCAGCCGATGTCAGACGCTGATCAGCTCAGGGTTTGAATTTTTTACCCTGAACAGCGGCTTGTCACTTGAATCGAGTGTCGAACACAAGTGCGTAACGCGAGAAGTAGCTGTAAGCTTTACACAATGACTTCTTTATCCGTCAATCTCAACAAGATTGCTGTGTTGCGCAACTCGCGCGGTGGTACTGAACCCGATATTTGCGTGGCGGCGACTGCTGCAATCCGTGCTGGTTGTCAGGGGATCACGATACACCCGCGGCCGGACGCAAGGCATGTCCGTTTTGGTGATGTCATGGCTTTGCGGGACCTCTTGCCTGATACCGTTGAGCTCAATATCGAGGGTAATCCGTTTGCTCCCCCGCGCACTGGCTACCCTGGGCTTGTGTCGATTGTTGAACAGGCCCGCCCACAGCAGGTTACTCTGGTACCTGATAGCGACAATCAGTTGACGTCGGATCACGGTTTCGATCCCATGATCGATAGTGATCGGTTAATCAGCGTCGTTAACGCTTTGAAAGCTATGGGTACACGCGTCAGTATTTTTGTTGACGCGAGTGTGCATGGCCTGGATCGCTTGCGTGCTATCGGTATTGACCGTGTCGAACTTTATACCGGCCCGTACGCCGCTGCGCATGCAACGGGCGAGGGCAAAGCGGGTGCCAATATCTACGCGCGCGTGGCCGATGATGCGCGCTTGGCGGGGCTTGGGGTAAACGCAGGTCATGATCTAAGCCAATCCAATCTTGAAGATTTTCTCGCACTGGTCGCGCCGATTGATGAGGTGTCTATCGGACATGCCTTGATTTCAGAAGCTTTGTACGACGGTATCGAAACAACGGTGAGGCGCTACCTGGCCATCATCACAAAAGCTGCCGGGGCATAATCCGCTGCTGCGGTGCTGTGTGGCGGCCGCTGTAAACCGCGTTACCAGCAGACATGCACAAAAAAAGCCGCTATAAGCGGCTTTTTTTGTAATTGCATGATCGCCAGAGTTACATCGTCTCAACGAATCCGATCTTTTCCATGCCCGCATTTTTGGCCGTTGACAACACATTGGCCAACACGTCGTAGCGAGCTTCGCCATTGGTTTCAAGCTCAAGAGTCGGCTGTGGATCGCGCGTCGCTTCGATCTGCAACTGAGGATACAGCGCCGCAGTCGGCAGCGGCGAACCGTCCCAAAACAATTGCCCATTGCCGTCGATACGCAAGCGAATCGGCTTCGGCGGATCCTTCGGCTGTTCCAGGTTTTTGCTCGGCTGCGGCAGATCGACCTGGATCTGGTACGACGCCATTGGCGCAGTTACCATGAAAATGATCAGCAGAACCAACATCACGTCAACCAGCGGCGTGACGTTGATGTCAGCCATTGCGCCGCCACTGCTATTGCTACTAAAGGCCATCGGGCAAATCCTCGTACGTATCAGTGCTCGGGAGTAGCGACAAAGCCAACCTTGCGAATGCCTGTCTGCTTGGCCACTTTCACCACGTCACGGATAATCTTGTAACGGGTAGTGCCATCAGCACGTATGTCCACTTGCGGCTGTGGAACTTTCTGCGCTTCTACGGCCAACTGTGTTTCCAGCAACGACATGTCGATTGGCTGATCGTTCCAGAATATGGCACCGGTATCCTTGATCGCCAAGGTGATTGGCTGGATCGGTGGTTCGGGACGATTTTCGAGTGTCGCTTCCGGCAGCTTGATTTGCACCTTGTGTGACATCAATGGCGCCGTGATCATGAAAATGATCAGCAAAACCAACATCACGTCCACCAGGGGCGTGACATTGATTTCAGCCATTGGGCCGCCGCCGCTGCCGCTATTGCTACTGAACGCCATGGCTGTTTATCTCCCGAAATCCCAAGCAGCTCAGCGCTTGGCTGCCGACTCACCCACACGCGAACCGGTGGCGAAGAAGTCGTGCAGATCATGCGCAAAGGTGTCGAACTTGGAGTTGGTCACCCGATTCACGCGGACAAAGGCGTTGTAAGCCAACACGGCGGGAATTGCCACGAACAAACCGAGCGCGGTCATGATCAGCGCCTCACCGACCGGGCCGGCAACGGCATCGATCGAGGCTTGACCGGTTTGACCGATTTTGATCAGCGCGTGGTAAATGCCCCAAACCGTACCAAGCAGACCAACGAACGGCGCGGTCGCACCGACGGTGGCCAGCCAGGTCATGCCGCTTTCCAGCCGCGAGTTCTCGCGGGTTACGGCTTGACGCAATGCGCGGTCGATGAACTCTGACCGGTTGAGCGCTTCCGCAAGGCGCGAACCTTCGCTACGCTGGTGATGTGCTGCGGCTTCTGCACAATCCAGCGCAATTTTCGAGAATGGTTCGGTCTTGGGTTGCTCCTGCATGAAGTGGATCGCGTCCTGGGCGTTGGTGGTTTCCCAGAACGTGCGCACCACTCGATCTGCACGCGAACTGACACGCAGATTGGAGAGCACGTTGACGACGGTGTAGTACCACGAGCCGATCGACATCACCACCAGGGTGACGAACACCACCCAGCCGACCATATCAAAACCTACCAGCAAGTGGTCAAACCCCATTTGCTGGAATGCCTCGGCGTCGGTATCGGTGATTCCGGTCGGGATGGCACTTGGAACGGCACTTGGCTGCGCTTCCGTTACTGCTGCCGGTGGGGCGGCAATGGCCGCAGCGTTCGGATCCACCTCGGTGGTGGCCGATGCCGGGTCGACCGGCTGGGAATTAGAGTCCTGCAGCATAACGCGTACCTTCTGGTTGAAAAGTTGCCTTGGGGTGGGAAAACATCAGTTCAGGCTGAAAACAATTGGCACCAATACATAGCCCTGTACCTTTTGGCCATTGCGGATTTGCGGGTTGAACTTCCAACGCTGCACCGCTGTTACCGCTGCACGATCCAAGTCCCTGTTGCGACTTGACTTCTCCACTTGCACATCCAGTGGTTCGCCGTCAGTACCGACCAGTACCTTCAATAATACCTCGCCTTCGATACCACGGCGCAATGCCTGCGGCGGATAACGCGGTGGAAACTGTCGGCGATAGCTTGGATCTTCTGACGCCTGATAGTCCGCTGGTGGCGCCGGTGGTGCTGGTGGCGACGGTGGCGGGGCCTCAAATGACATCGCTGTAGCGTCTTCGAACACGACAGGCGGTTCCGGCGGCGGCGGCGTCGGTGTCGGCTTCACCTTCTCGATCACCTTCGGGGGTGGGCGCTTCGGGGGTTCCGGCGGCGGCGGCGGCGGCGGTGGTGGCGGCGGTGGCGGTTCGATAAAGGTTACCTGTACGACATCTTCTTTGTCGTCATCCGCATTGGGATTCGTGGCAGGCACCATCAGCAACATCACTGCGCCAATATGAAACGCCAGGGCGAACGCAATGCCACTGACACGCAGCCAGTTGAGCGTTTGCGGTTCGATCTCGTATTTGTAGTTGTTGTCCGTCATGCGCGAAAAGACTTGCTCTAGTCCGGTGCAGCAGAGGCCCTGATCGCGGGATACGATCACAGCCTGAAGCAGCGGTAATTTGTAAGCGTATACGAATGGGACGCTGGCGCCAAGAGCGCTTCGCGGCCCGCCAGATTACCGCACTTTGTTCTTGCGTAGCCACTCTTCGGCGTTTGCCTTGGTTTCAGGGTACTTCGCCGCTTCTTTCATTGCAGCAGCGGTAGCCGCACGGTTGCCCAGATTGTGTTCGACCTGACCGAGGAGCACCCAAGCGTGGCCTGGCGCTGGCAGGCCTTTGGCCAGTGCTTCATTGGCGGTCGTTTTTGCCTCAGCCATGCGGCCTTCGGTCGCGAATATACGCGCCAGATTCAACGTAGGGGCGCCATCGGTTGCGAACTCGCTGGCCTTTTTGTACGCCTCTATGGCTTGCGGTATCTGGTCAGAAAAATAGTGCGATTGTGCCAGCACGGTATACACCTGTACATTTTCTTCCAGAATGCCTTTTTCGAGCCCTTCGTTGATTACTGCGATCACATCCGCATCATGTCCCTCGATGTTGGCATACAGCGAGTACAACGCGCGATAGTCGCGATCCGTCGTCAACAGGCCTTGCGCACGCATTTCGTTGAGCACTGCAACGGCTGCATCATTGTCGCCAGCCTCCTGATACATGCCGGCGAGGTTCGTGCGCAGTCCCTTGTCGGTAGGGTCTGCTGCGATCAGCTTTTTGAGAACCTCGGCCGCTTCCAGCGGCTGCTCGGTCTGGGCATACAGGGCTACCAGTAGACGTTGCCAGCCTGGCTTGGGCTCGGCCGATGCGGCAACCAGTTGTTTGGCCAGCGCCAGCGCCTCGGGGTAACGCTCAAGCTGGTAGAGCGCGTTGGCCTTGATGATCAGGTAATCGGGGTTGTCGGTCTTGCTTTCGGCAACCAACCGATCAAACACGACAATGCCCTCTTCCGCTCGATCTTCATTGATCAGCGTCTGTGCCAGCACCAACATGGTCTGGAAATGCTGGTCGTTGGAAAGGGCATCTGCATCAATTGCGGCCTTCAGGAAGTCGATGGAACCTTGAATGTCGTCCTGTTCAAGTCGGATATCTGCCAAGACTCGATTGGTGAATGCCCGTGTGTAACCGGTGACTTTGGGATTAGCGAGCAGCTCTTCGCCCATCGCCTGAGCCTTGGCTTGGTCTTCTGCTTCTCCCCTGGAGAGATCGAGCATTTTTTGTACATTGCGCTGATCTCTGCTGGACAATCGAACCGTTGGCTCAACACGTGTAGCGAGCGGAAACAGTGCTTCTGCCGTTTGTGCCTTCGCCTCTTCGGCAGCTTTTTTACCCGCTCGGTGGTCACGGAACTTTTCCACACGGCTGCGTTTGTCATCACGCGCGTCAGTTACTGGCGCCTCCTCTCCTTGCTGTGCCTGTGCGCTCACGTGCAGCGGATACGCGATAGAGCACACGGCCATCAGTGCGATGATGGTCGTGTGCTGCATCAGCTCCAAGGCTCGGAATGTCTTCACTATCGGCTCCACTATGGTGCTGCGTTGGGGCGCAAGAGTAACCGCTATTAGTGCGATTACTCAAGTCTCGAATATCAACTAGCGACGCAGTACACAGTTCGGGCGCAACCCTCGTTCCCGCGCTTGTGCCTTCACCGGCTGCAATACTGCAACTTCAGCTTGTAGCCTGGCAATGCGTTGAGTCGGGTCCGGATGCGTTGACAGCCAGGCCACAGGCCGTGATCCGCCTGACTCCTGACTCATGTTTTGCCACAAAGCCACCGCTTGAGCGGGATCAAATCCGGCCTGCGCCATCAGCCGCTGACCATAGAGATCCGCCTCGCTTTCATGCTTGCGCGAAAACGGCAACAGCACGCCAACCTGCGTGCCCAGGCCCAGTGCCGTCATCACGGCGTTGCTGGTTTGTGCAGTCGCCTGCGCGCCCACGTAAGCATTGACCAAGCCCAATCCGGTGTCTGCGATAGCCGCAGTGGACACCCGTTCGTTGGAATGGCGGAACACCACATGGCCGATCTCATGACCCAGCACGGCGGCAAGTTGATCGGCGTTTTCAGCTATCGCAAACATCCCGGTGTTCACGCCCACCTTACCTCCGGGCAAGGCAAACGCATTGGCGGTGTCATCGTTGAATACCTGGACTTCCCATGCCGTCGTGTGCCACGGCGCTGGCAATTGCGCGACCAGGGCATTGACGACACATTGCACATACGCTTCACGTTTGGGTTCGCGTGCGATCTTTCCTTCGCTCTTGAGGCGGTCAAACGACGCGCTGCCCAACTGATCCATTTGTGTGTCGGAGTACAACAGGATCTGGCTGCGACCACTTGGTGCGGTGGCGCAGGCCGAAAGCAAGGCCGTACATAGCGCAATGCGCAGTAGGCTGATCAACCGATTCATATCATGCCGCTCCCCGTTTCAATATCCGGTGTACCAGAACACGAGTTAATTTGCTGTCAATGCGTGTTGTTGTGGCCGCAGCGTCGTGCCTTTACCCCAATGTGGCGAAGTTTTCCTGGGCAAAGCGGGCACGCGCTTGCGGGTCGCTACTCAATGCTCCCGCTGCCTTGAGCGCTTCGACGCGTCGTAGACGGTGCAGCAAACCATTGCCATTGGCCATCTGAATAGCCAGGCCAGGGCGGGCATTGAGCTCAAGCATCAACGGCCCGCGTGTACGATCCAGGACGAAGTCGACGCCAACATAACCTAGCTCGGAAAGCTCGTAACAACTCGCGGCCATCTGCAACAAGTTTTCCCAGTGCGGTATTTTCATACCAACAATGCTGTGTTCAGTGTCTGGATGCTCGCGGATCAACTCCGTACCCCAGACGCCTCTGCGGGTCAGTCCGCTGGGCAAGTCGATACCCACACCGATCGCACCCTGGTGCAGGTTTGCCTTGCCGTCCGACATGCGCGTTGGCAAGCGGATCATGGCCATTACCGGGTAACCGAAGAATACGATGATGCGGATATCGGGCACACCGCGAAAACTGACCTGATCAAAGATCGGATCGAACTGCACGCAATATTCGACCAGCAAATGATCGGGCTGACCGCCCAGTGAAAACAGCCCTGACAAGCCGTTGGATAGATGGTGGGCAAAATCGCCCCGCGACATCAGGTCGCCGTTGGCGCGCCGGTAACTTTGCCCGCGTCGCCCGGTGATGACAAGAATCCCATCCCCCCCGGAGCCATGCGCCGGTTTGACTACAAATTGTTCACGGCACGCCAGCAGTTGATGCAGGTCGGAAATTTCATGCTCTTCGCGCACCACCGCGTACAGATCGGGTACAGGCAACCCCGCAGCCAACGCCAGCTTTTTGGTGATCAGCTTGTCATCCACGCGCGGGTAGAACTTGCGTTGGTTGTGCAACAACACATAGTCGGCATTTCGCTCACCGATGCCCATCAGGCCGATACGGCGCAAGGATCGCGCGATAGCAACGGGATTGAACACTCGCATGGCTCAGGAGGCCTTGGTGCCGGGCATCGGCGCAATGGGATCGTCCTCGCGTGCCAGTGCGCGGAAACGGAACAACTCCGTGAGCCGGTAACCAGAGTAGCGGCCGAGCAGCAATGTTGCCGCGAACAAGATCAGCAGCACTTCCGGAAACACAAAAACCATATGCTCCAGTGGCGGCCAGCTCATCGCCAGATACGCCAGCGACGCCACCAACAGCGAGCCGATACCCTCGCGTATTGCCGTACCTGCGCCGCGTTCGTCCCAAGCTACCGACATGCGTTCGATGGTCATTGCCATGATGACCATTGGAAATAAGGAGACCGACAAACCCACCTCTATTCCAAGGCGATTGGAGAGCACGCTCACCAGCGCCATCAGCAACACCACAAGTATCAATATCGCTGTCAATCGAGGCACCAGAAGCAAGCGCAGGCGTTCAAGGTAGAAGCGCACCATCAGCCCCGCACCGATCACCAGGGCAAACAGCAGCACGCCGGCGATGATCCCGGTATCGCGAAATGCCAGCGCAATAAGCACTGGCATGAACGTTCCGAAGCTCTTGATTCCAATGATATTTCTTAGCAACAACATGATGAATGCGCCGATCGGTATCATCAGCAAAACGCGATAGACCTCCTGCGTTTGCAGCGGCAAGCTAAGCAGCGAGTAACGCACCATGTTGGCGTCCTGTACCTCTAGCCGACGCTCGGCAACCGCCATCGCATCGGCGAGATTGCGACTGACGGTAAACTCCACCGTTGCCGCTGGATTTTCGTCCACTCGCAACATTGGCCGATCACCGCTATGCCACAAAAAGAAGTCGCTCGGCCAGCCTTGTGCGCCAGTGAGCGGGTCAATCAATGTCCAGTCAGTTCCATTGTGTACCGCCAGTATCGCGCGCGGCGTCAATCGATTGCTGTTGTCGTCGGTCAGCATGAAACCATGCAATACCCGTGCTGGTATCTTTCGCGTTGCCAATAAGCTGGCGAAAAAACGTGCGCGCTCGCCAGGCGTTGCGAGTAGTTCTCCCAAAATCGCCACTTCCTGGCTTGGGACTTTCTGATTGAAACGATGCACCAGTTCGCGGGCATACGTCACGATGTCTGCTGAAAAATCGCGCACGTCGTCGAGCAACGCTTGCGATGCGGTTGCCCACGGTTCTTCCAAAGGCGGCGGCTTGGCAAGAATGGGTTCGTAGGGCAACTCTTGGTTGTCGCTCAGCGAAGAGCGCACCAGCGTTGCCCGGTAATACAGCACCTGTTCCCCGCGTGCGCGGCGTATTGCCCACTGCACCTCGCGTTTACGGGTGGTCTGCTGTTCCAACATGGAATAGTTTCTGGCGATGAACTTTTCATCAACCACCGCAAAGCCCGGCGTCATCGTGGGCAGCTGCAAGGTTACGGTGTTGGGTCCGCGTTTTGGACGATAGGTCACCCGCGCCTGAATCGTCCACACCGAGACTTCGCTCTGTGGTTGCAGCGGAAACTTCAACACCTGCCACTTGTACGTAATCGCAGCCATGGCAATTGCCGCTACGGTAAATGCCAGCAGATAGAGATGCGTCTTTTTCATGGCAGGCTGCGCTTTCCCGGTACAGGCCCATGTCCCCAATCAACGCATGCTGATCAGGATCTCACAGTATATGGACACACCAACAACGACAAGTCGTGCGGAGAACTCGCTTAGACGTCGAGGTTGGATACTTTGAGTGCATTGTCTTCGATGAATGCACGCCGCGGTTCCACCACATCGCCCATCAGGGTTGAGAATATCTGATCGGCTGCAACGGCATCCTCGATACGCACCTGCAACAAGCGGCGGGTTTCTGGATTGACTGTGGTATCCCACAGCTGCTCCGGATTCATTTCGCCCAGGCCTTTGAAGCGCTGGATTGCACGCCCTTTTTTGGCTTCATCCAGCAACCATGCTTGCGCCGTCGCAAAACGTTCAATGCTCAGACTCTTGCTACCACGCGTTACCGTTGCGCCGGGTTGCAACAAGCCATCGAGTTGCCGGCATAGTCCAGCAAGCAATTTGAGATCACCACTCTCAAAACTGGTTGCTGGCAGTACCTGGACCGATTCAAGGCCGTTGTGAGCCTTGTTGACGATCAGAGCACCGGGTTGCTCACCCAGCGCTGGCCGCGCCTCGAGCCGATATCGTGGCCGGCCCAGACCCGTGGCATTGAGCCGACCTTGCAATCGCGACAACCATTGATTCATGCCCGCTTGATCGGCAAATGCGTCAGCGCCCAGTGCCGGCAAATCGAGCATCGCTTCAAGCACCTGTGGGTCAAAGCGGTGTGCTACCCGGCGAATGATTTCTTGCACATGTGCAAACTCCAGCATCAGGCGTTCCAAAGCGGCTCCCTGGATTGGCGGAAGCCCGGCGCCCGGTATCAACTCGGCACCTTCCACAGCGTTGTTCACCAGATATTGGTTCAACGCCTCATCGTCTTTCATGTAAAGCTCTGTTTTGCCTTGTTTTATTTTGTAAAGCGGCGGCAACCCAATATATACATAACCGCGTTCGATCAGTTCCGGCATCTGACGATAGAAAAATGTCAGCAGCAAGGTGCGGATATGCGAGCCGTCTACATCGGCATCGGTCATGATGATGATGCGGTGATAACGCAGCTTGTCTGGATTGTATTCATCCTTGCCGATACCGCAGCCCAGTGCCGTAATCAACGTGCCCACCTCGGCCGAGGCCAGCATGCGATCAAAACGCGCACGTTCGACATTGAGGATCTTGCCCTTCAGCGGCAAAATCGCCTGCGTTCTGCGGTTACGGCCTTGTTTGGCCGAGCCACCCGCCGAGTCGCCCTCGACAATGAACAGCTCGCTGAGCGCCGGGTCTTTTTCCTGGCAATCAGCCAGCTTGCCGGGCAAGCCGGCAATATCGAGCGCGCCTTTACGGCGGGTCAGATCGCGGGCCTTGCGGGCTGCTTCACGTGCGCGTGCAGCATCCACAATCTTGTTGGTGATGGCGCGCGCGTCTGTCGGGTTTTCCTGCAAAAACGCTTCCAGTCTCTGGCCAAGCACCGACTCCACCACCGGTTTGACCTCGGAAGACACCAACTTTTCCTTGGTCTGAGAACTGAAGCTCGGGTCGGGCACCTTGACCGACAAAACCGCGATCAGTCCTTCGCGCATATCGTCGCCGGAGAACGCAACTTTGGCCTGCTTGGCGATACCGTTTTGTTCGATGTAGTTGTTCAGCGTGCGCGTCAGTGCTGCACGAAACCCGGCCAGGTGAGTGCCACCATCTTTTTGCGGGATGTTGTTGGTAAAACAGAACATGGTTTCCTGGTATGAATCGGTCCACTGCAGCGCCACTTCTACCGAAATCCCGTTATGCTCCCCGGAAATCGATATAACCGATTGATGTAGCGGTGTTTTTATGGACGACAGATGTTCGACGAAACTACGGATACCGCCTTCAAACTCAAAAACGTCGGTCTTTCCGTCGCCGCGTTCGTCGATCAACTCGATGCGCACACCGGAGTTGAGGAAGCTCAGTTCACGTAGCCGACGCGCCAGGATGTCGTAATGAAACTCGACGTCGGAAAAAATGCTGCGTGCCGGTAAAAAGCGTATCAGCGTTCCGCGACGCGTCGCCGTACCGGCCTCACGCAACGGATACAACGGTTCTCCCAGCGCATATTCCTGCTCGTAGTGCAGGCCGTCGCGCCAAATATCCATGCGCAGGCTTTCCGACAAGGCATTAACAACCGAAACACCGACGCCGTGCAGCCCGCCAGAGACCTTGTAGCTATTGTCGTCGAACTTTCCGCCCGCGTGCAGCACCGTCATGATGACCTCGGCCGCGGAAACGCCTTCTTCTTTGTGTATGTCCACCGGGATGCCGCGGCCATTGTCGCTGACGCTGACCGAGCCGTTATCGTGAATTGTTACGACAACCTTGTCGCAATGGCCTGCCAAAGCCTCATCAATGGCATTGTCTACCACCTCGAAAACCATGTGGTGCAGGCCGGTGCCATCGTGAACATCACCGATGTACATGCCCGGGCGTTTGCGTACCGCGTCCAAACCACGAAGGACGGTGATTCGACTGGAGTCGTAGACGTTTTCACTCATAACCAGTGGCTTCCAGCGACCTAGGGTCGCGTTATTGAATTGAGGCACGCAGCAGGGCACAGCCGCACACGGGCCCGACGATCCGAAACACTATCCAGCGATTATAGCAGCGCCGTGAAGTCGCCCCGTTCCACGTGAAACCTACTTACCTGCAATGTGGCGAGTGACGGAATTGCTTCGGTCGCAGTGATCACGACCTGCGCCTTGCTGGCAGTGACCAGCTCGATGACATGCTGCTGATGCCGTTGATCCAACTCCGACGCAAGATCATCCAGGCACACGATTGGCCAATCGCCATGCACCGTGGCGAATTGCTGCGCCTGTGCCAACACGCATGCCAGCGCGGTGAGTTTCGTCTGCCCGCGTGAAAGCCCGTCCTTGGCGCTCAACCGGCCGAAATTGATGCGCCAATCAGCGCGATGCGGCCCGACGCTGGTAAATCCCATTGCTTGGTCACGATCACGACTACTTTTGAGAGCAGCCGCCAGCGTATCTTCCGCTCGCCAGCCACGAACAAAACTCACTTTGGCAACAGGGAGTTCTGGCAAGAACTTAGCTGTGGCATCGAGCAGTGCGAGTTCCCACTGTGCCAAATAGGAAATGCGCATGGCCGTAATCAAGTCGCCGCTGTGTTGTAGCTCGTGTTCCCATGATTCAAGTGAAACCTCGTCATGAGCTGACTTGAGCAGGGCATTGCGTTGTCGCAAAGCCCGAGCATAGCGTCGCCAGCATTCCAAAAACCCAGGTTCCACGTGAAACAGGCCCCAGTCGACGAATCGGCGGCGGTTTTCAGCGGCACCGCTCAAAAGGGCATGGCTACCGGGCTCGAAACACACCAGAGCGATTCGACTAGCCAGTTCTGCCAGGGTTTTGACCGACGCACCATTAACGCGTGCCTGCCACTGCTTGCCATCGTGCTCAATGCCGGCGCGGTGTTCGGTAGCGGCGACCACGAAATGATCTGCCGTGGCTTAATAAATACAAGGCCTCAATGGCACTGGTCTTGCCGGCGCCGTTATCACCGGTGATCAGGTTGATGCCTGGGCCCAGCGCCAGGCTCGCGTCAGCAACACAACGAAATCGGGAAATAGCCAGTCGATCTAGGCGCACAACAGCCAACCACACAGGCAGGCAGCACACTGGTCACAGCGCATCGGTGAGGCAATCAAAGCCGCAGCGGCATCACCACGTGCCGGGTCTTGTCGTTGCTTGCCTCGCGCAGCAAGGCGCTGGAGTTGGCATCACGCAACAACAGCAACACTTTTTCTTCGCGTAACGACGACAATGCCTCCAACAGGTAAGTGACATTAAAACCAATCGCAAGATCGTCAATCTGGGTTTCTGCCTCCAGCTCTTCCTGCGCTTCTTCTTGCTCGGGGTTGTGCGCAACAATACGCAGCTGCCCGGGAGAGAACTCGAGTTTCACGCCGCGGTATTTTTCATTCGACAAAATCGCCGCGCGCTGTAAAGCGGCGCGCAGGGCGTCGCGGTCCACGGCAACTTCCTTGTCCGCGCCAATGGGAATTACTGCATCGTAATCAGGGAAGCGGCCATCAATCAGCTTGCTGGTGAAGGTCACATCCTCGCGATGAATCCGCAGATGGTTGCGACCCACTTCCAGTTCGACCGTGCGATCGCCACCCTCAAGCAAGCGCTGTAACTCGAGAATGCCTTTGCGCGGGACGATAATCTGTTTGCGCGCTTTGACGCCTTCGGGCAGTTCTGCTTCGCATAACGCCAAACGATGGCCGTCAGTCGCAACGCAGCGCAACAAATTTTCTCGCAGATCCAGCAACAAACCGTTGAGGTAATAGCGCACATCCTGTTGCGCCATGCCAAAGGCTGTTCGCTCAATCAGTTCCTTGAGCACCGACTCGGGCAAGCTGACACGTTCCACCAACTCAAGCTCATCGATGTTGGGGAAGTCATTGGCGGGCAGGGTGGCCAGGCTGAAGCGACTGCGTCCCGCCTGTACCGTGGCCTTTTCGCCAGAAAAACTGATCGTTACCCGGCTGCCATCCGGCAATGCGCGCACGATCTCGAATAGCTTTCGTGCCGGTACGGTGGCATCGCCGTCCTGAGCGTCATCAACCACACAGCGGGCGACCATCTCCACTTCAAGATCGGTACCCGTCATTGCCAGGCGCCCGTTACTCACCTGCAGCAAAAGGTTGGCGAGAACAGGCAAGGTATGCCGCCGTTCAACAACGTTGACGACCTGCTGCAGCGGTTTGAGCAACACTTCGCGTTGTAGGCTGAATCGCATGTCGAAATCCCCAATAACGATGTGTATTAACTATAAGACTGGTGGTGGTGGTGTCGCCGAAAGCGTGGGATAACTTATGTAATAGCTTGTTTTAAAAAGGATATTGCCAACCAATCGGCCTGTGAAATAGCGGCTTTGAACTGTCGATAAAGCTGTGGGTAACTTTACCCGGTTTTCTTCATCAACACCTTATCCACAGGTCATGCTACTCGGTCAGTTTGCGGATCAGTTTTTCCCAGTCCTCGCTCATCTTGCCGTCGTTTTGCACCAATTCACGGATCACCTTGCAGGCATGCATCACCGTGGTGTGGTCGCGGCCGGCAAAACCGTCGCCGATCTCCGGCAAGCTATGTTCCGTCAACTCCTTGGCCAACGCCATGGCAATCTGCCGTGGTCGGGCCAACGACCGGGTGCGGCGTTTGGACAGCAAATCAACCACACGCAATTGAAAGTAGTCTGCCACGGTCTTTTGTATGTTGGCGATAGATATCGCCTGTTGCTGGGCACGCAACAGATCGCGCAAAGTTTCCTGTGCAAAATCTTCGGTGATCTGGCGACCCGTAAAATTGGCGCGTGCTGCCAGCGTATTCAGCGCGCCCTCCAGATCACGAACGTTGGAGCGCATGCGCTGAGCCATCAAAAGTGCGACCGCTTCCGGTAACGCGATTCCGCGGCTTTGCGCCTTCGCCATCACAATCGCAGCCCGTGTCTCGAAATCCGGTGGCTCAATGGCCACGCTCAACCCCCACGACAACCGTGACTTCAAACGCGGTTCCAGATTGCCGACCTCACGTGGGTAGCGGTCACAGGTCAGGATGATTTGCTGCTTGCCATCGAACAACGCGTTGAAGGTATGGAAGAACTCCTCCTGAGTGCGATCCTTGCCAGCAAAAAACTGGATGTCATCAAGCAGTAGCGCGCCGATTGAGTGAAATTGACGCTTGAACTGGTCCATCGCCTTTTCACTCAGAGCCTTCATCATGGCGCTGAAAAATTGCTCGGAGCGCAGGTACAGTACGCGCATGGAGGGATTGTTTTGCACCATCGCATTGCCGGCGGCAAACATCAGGTGGGTCTTGCCCAGTCCGGTACCACCGTACAACAACAGCGGGTTGTGGGCGCGCTCTCCCGGATGTTGTGCCGCCTGCAACGCAGCTGCGCGCCCCAATTGATTGGAGCGGCCCTCAACAAAATTGTCGAAGGTGTAGTGCGGATCCAGATTTCCGGCGAACGGTTTGCCAGTGGCCGTCACACGCCGATTGCCATTGGCTGGTAGAACGGACTCTGGCTGGGCGCGCCGCATGGCGCCTACTTCGAGGCGAACCGTGGTATCGGTACCGGCATAGTGACTCACCAATGCGCAGATTCGCTCAAGGTAGCGGTCGCGAACGGTTTCCACCACAAACGCATTCGGCGCAAAAAGGCATAAGCCTTCTTCACCAGCTTCCGCCTGCAGCGGCTTGAGCCAGGTATGAACTTCTTCCGCCGGAAACTCGGTTTCCAGACGTTCCAGGCAACGCAGCCAGGCAGCAATCATTATTGGGGTCACAAACGGTTGGGTATTTGATCGTCGTCGTCATCGCCGAGCAGGTACAACAGACAACGGCACAGAACGCCCCAGTCTACCCGCGCAACCTTGGCGCTGCCAGCAGCAAACCGATGTGAAGGGGAAATGAGTACTCGCTTGCCAAACACCGGCCCATACAGTTCTTGCAACGCTGGATACAAACCAGAGGCTGTGTGACAAGAGGCCAGAATGCAGGGCGACAAAGCAATAACAGTCTTTTCCAATTCAGGTATGAGCCTGGAGGAAGCTGATTTGCGTGTTGCACACGGGGTCGATGGGTGGTTGGGGAGTTGAGTGTAAAGCAGTTGCTTGGCTGTGGTGTGAGTGTGGTTATCCGGTGCGTTTGAGCGCGGTTTTGAACAGCTTGGCACGCGCCAGTTGCAGTGCTTGTGCGGCTTGCACATCGGTTTGTTGTTGTGCCCGTTGTTGCAGGTGTTCGAGGGTGATGTGGTCGCGCAGGAAGGCTTGTGCATTGGGCAGACTGGCGAGCTTGTCGAGCGGTGTCATGGCGTCTTTGGGTCGGTAGATGCGTTTGATGCGACCGGGTTTTTTGGGATCGGGCTTGTCGCTGGCGAACAGGCAGGGTCGATGGAAGTTGAGGTAGGGGTTGAGGAAGTCGTGGCAGAAGGTGTTGAAGGCGGTGGCGTGGTGTTGCGGGATGTGTTCGTAGCCGAACAGTTTGCGCACGACGCCGCCGTTTTTGGTTTCGGCCAGTCCGTTGTCGTTGCTGCGGCGGGGCCGGCTGCGGGTGAACTCGACGTTGAGTTTGCCCAGTAGTTTGGCGACTTGATGATTGACGTATTCGCTGCCGTTATCGGCGTGGAAGCCGAGGATGGCAAACGGGAAGGTGTCGAGCATTTGCGCGATGACCGGCAGCAGGTGGGCTTCGGAGATGGTTTGTACGCTGGCCACCACTTCCCATTGGGTGACGCAGTCCACGGCGTTGATGTGGTACAGGCCCTTGGTACCATCCAGGTCGCCCTGATGCACGGAATCGATGCGGATGAAGCCGGGTCGGCCATCGGGTGTCGGTGCCCGGCGCACGCCGATGGTGACGGCGTTTGCGGGCCGGGTCTTGGTCAGCAGCACGCGCGCGGCGCGGTAACCGGCGCTGCGCCGCAGGTTGTACAGATGGCCCACCGAGAGGCTCGCCAAGCGGCAGTAGTGGGTGTCGCCATAGCGCGTGAACTGGCGGCGCAGTACGCAGGCGGTGGCGGGGCCCGAGAGCGTGTCCATGGCGCGATCCACATCGGCCAGCAGAGCGACATCGGCCGTCGTGTATTTGCGTGCGAAGGCGTGTGCCGGGGCGCGGTAGCGCTTGACCAGCGTCGTCCCGTCGCACCACCGTCGTACCAACCGCGTGACCTGGGAGCGGCTGTAGCCACTCAGGCGCTGCAGGTAGACCAGCACCGCGCCGCGATCCGCGCGCCGCAACTGGCGGTAGCCAAAGCGATTGAGCACGGTACTGATCCACACATAGCGCCCGGCGTCATCGTGCGCGCAGTGGAACTCCAGCGCGGCCGTACCGGCAAGTACCTCACGTACCTGCACCAGCGTACGCACCTGAGACTCGTTCATGTCGATCACCATGTCGGTAATGATCGACCCTGTGCGTCAGCCGCCTACCCCGTCAGGCTCATATCTCGTTGGAATCACGGCGGGCGGTTCAGGCTCATACCTCGTTGGAAGAGACTATAACTTGACCGAACAGGTCAACACTCGCTATGATGCTCGGCCTTGTCCAATGTTTGTGGAATCGCCACCATGGCAACCAAACGCACCTACCAGCCCAGCAACATCAAGCGCAAGCGCGACCATGGTTTCCGTGCTCGCATGGCGACTGCCGATGGTCGCAAAATCCTGTCCCGCCGTCGCGCCAAGGGCCGTACGCGCCTCGCTGTCTGAGACGCAATCCATTGCCGTTGACTTGTGCAGCGAACCGGCCGCGCATGTCACGACGCGCTGGTTTACTCAATACTAATGCAGCACCAGGCTTCATCGCACGACTGATAGCTGCGTCCGGCGAGTCAAGGGCAAGGCCGCCTGAGTGAGCACTGCGCATCCTAATTCGTTTCGTCCCGACATGCGCCTGCACAGTCCGGCGCAGTATCAGCGTGTACTGCGCGATAGCCGCTGTTTGCATAGCCGCAGTGTGCGGTTGCACCTGCACAATCCGGACCACCCCGCAACACCGCCACGCGCTCGCCTCGGCATCACGGTGAGCAAGCGAGTCAGCAAGCTGGCGGTAATCCGCAATCGCATCAAGCGCATCACGCGCGACAGCTTCCGTCAGCACAATGGGCAATTGCCACCCGGCGATTATGTCATTGTGGCGAAGCCTGGAAAATCGCCAGGCGCGGGCCTGGCAGATGAGCTGATGGTGTTGTGGCAGCGCGCTATTTTATTGATCCAGGCCCGCGACACCGGCACAATGTCTGGCTACACGGCGGCGCAGCATGTCAGCGACGTCCCATCCCCTGTCGGCGCAAGCCGGCCATCGAGTTCAGACCGCTGATGAATCAGACCCGCTCCTTTTTGTTGATCGCATGGTTTTTTTTGGCCTACATGCTATGGGATGCCTGGACGAGCCCAAAGCAGCTACCGCAACCGACGGCAGGAAGCAGTGCTATCGCAGAAGCCATCGGTGATGGAGGTGTGCCGCAGATCCCGGTCGCAACAAACGTCGCTGGCAACGATGCGTCGGTGCCAACGACCACGGCGAGCACTGCAGAGGCCACTTCGCAGCGATTGCTGCTGGCCAACGACGTGCTGCGTCTGGAAATCGACACCAGGGGCGGCACCGTCGCCGATGCTCAGCTTCTGGATTACGGACAAACCGCAGCCGCCGACAGCGAGCGAGTGCAGTTGTTGTCAAGCGCACCGGAACATTTTTTTGTTGCGCAAAGTGGTCTGGTCAGCAGCAAGGGTGCAGCACCCACGCATGAAAGCGTGTTTGTCAGCGAGTCGGGCCTGCAAAGCCAAATACTGCGTGATGGTGAGCAGCAGGTATCGATAACGCTGCTTTGGAATGATGGTAACGGCCTGAGTGTGCGCAAAGTGTTCACCCTCAGCCGCGGCAGTTATGTGCTGAGTGTGCGCGACGAGGTGGATAATCAAAGTGGCGCCGCCTGGCAGGGTCATGTTTATCGGCAATTGCAGCGTGTGCCGCCAGTGATCCTCAAGAGCGGTTTCAACAATCCCGAGGGCTACAGTTTTGCTGGCGCGGCGTGGTACAGCCCGGAAGAAAAATTTGAGAAGTTGAAGTTCGACAAGCTTGCCGACGAGCCATTGAATCGATCCATCAGCGGCGGCTGGATCGCCATGTTGCAGCATCATTTCATGGCGGTATGGATTCCTGCGGCCGAGGACAAAAACACATTCTCGACGACAGTCATCGCCAATGGCACGCCACGTTACGTGATTCGTGAAGTCGGCCCGGCATTGAATGCTGACGTCGGTGGCCGCACCAGCAGCGATGCGCGCCTGTGGATAGGCCCGAAGCTGCAAAGTAAACTCCCCGATGTCGCGCCGGGCCTTGAACGCACTATTGACTACGGCATCTTCACGCTGATTTCCGACCCACTGTTCGCCGTGCTGTCATTTTTGCACGGGCTGTTTGGCAACTGGGGCTGGGCGATCATTGGTCTGGTAGTGTTGATCAAGGCGGTTTTCTTCAAACTGTCGGAAAAGCAATACCTGTCGATGGCCAAGATGCGCAAGCTGCAGCCGCGCATTGAAGCGCTGAAAGAGCGTTATGGCGATGACAAACAGAAGTTTCAGCAAGCGATGCTGGAGCTGTACAAGAAGGAAAAGGCCAATCCCGCCAGTGGCTGTCTGCCGATCCTGATCCAGATCCCGGTGTTCATCGCGTTGTACTGGGTACTGCTCGAAAGCGTCGAACTGCGCCACGCGCCGTGGGTCGGTTGGATTCACAGCCTCACCGACCGCGACCCGTATTTCGTGCTGCCGGTACTCAACATGCTCAGCATGTATTTCACCCAGAAGCTGAGTCCGGCACCTGGCATGGATCCGATCCAGAAAAAGTTCATGCAGCTGATGCCGTTGATCTTCGGTGTGATGTTCGCCTTCTTCCCGGCGGGCCTGGTGTTGTACTGGACCACCAACGGCAGCCTGGGTTTGTTGCAGCAATGGGTAATCATGCGCCGTCATGGCGATCACGCCGGCAAGTCGGCAGTCGTCAGCAAAAGCTGATTGTGCCCCGGCCACAGGCCGGGCCTGATTAGGCAACAGCGCATGGTCGATCATCGCGACACCATTGCCGCCATTGCCACCGCCAGTGGTGCGGCTGGCGTGGGCATAGTACGCATCTCTGGCCCACGCGCGCTGTTTATCGCAAACACGCTCAGTGATCGGCCGCCACGCCCGGGCAGTGTCATCTACACCCGATTTCGTGAGGCAAGCGGCGAGCTCATCGACGACGGCTTGCTGCTCGCGTTTGCCGCACCGCATTCGTATACCGGCGAAGATGTCGTCGAATTGCAGGCGCATGGCAGCCCGGTATTGCTGGCTTTGCTGTTGGCGCGTTGCTGCGATTCAGGCGCGCGGTTGGCGCGACCCGGTGAGTTTACCGAACGGGCATTTATCCACGGCAAGCTCGATCTGGCCCAGGCTGAAGCGGTGGCTGATTTGATCGCGGCAAGTTCCGAGGCTGCGGCGCGCGCCGCGCGGCGTTCACTGGATGGGGTTTTCTCGCAACAAGCCCACGCGCTTACCGATGCACTGAGTGCTTTGCGCATGCATGTCGAAGCAGCAATTGATTTTCCCGAGGAGGAAATCGATTTTCTCTCGGATCATGCCTTGCATGCGCGGCTCGACGCTGTGCAGCAGCAAATGCATGAATTGCTGAGCGAGGCGCGGCGCGGACAACGCCTGCGTGATGGCCTGCATGTGGTAATCGTCGGGCCACCCAATGTCGGCAAGAGCTCGTTGCTAAACGCACTCGCCGGCAGTGATCGCGCCATCGTTACCGAGTTTGCCGGCACCACCCGCGATGTGCTGCGCGAAGTGGTGCGCATCGATGGCATCGAAATCACCCTGGTGGATACGGCGGGCCTGCGTGAGAGTGATGATGCAATCGAACGTGAAGGTATCCGTCGCGCACACCATGAGCTGAGCAAGGCGGATCTGGCACTGATTGTCAGTGACGCCAGCAGGACGAGTGCTGCCGACTTGCCCGAGCTTAACGTTGAAAAGCGGTTGTATCTGCACAACAAATGCGATTTGGCTGCCCATGCGCCAGGCTATGAAACCGGGCATGCAGATCATATCTGGCTGTCGGCACACACTGGCGCCGGTCTTGATGTCTTGCGCGCCGCCTTGCGTGATGCTGCGGGCCAAGGCGAAGGCAGTGCAGGGGCATTCAGCGCACGGGCGCGCCACGTTGCCGCCTTGCAACAGGCAGACCACCATCTGGCCGCAGCACGTACGTGCATCGAGGTGTGTCGTGCGGGTGAACTGGCTGCTGAGGAATTGCGACTGGCGCATCAGGCGGTGGGCGAAATCACCGGCGCGGTCAGCGCCGATGATCTGCTTGGAAAGATATTCGCCGGATTTTGCATCGGCAAGTGAGGCCAGCTCGCCAGTGCAACACTTCGAACGGCGGTGCCGAACAGCAAAACGCAATGGCCTTCCGCAAATGACGCAAAAGACGCAAATTTTTGTTAGTGCCTTGGCGTCCGATGCGAACTCTTACCCTTTGGTGTGACATCTGCTGATGTTTACAACCCGATTCCCGCGACTGCAGGTTGCGCAATCGACAACACAGAGCCGTCACAAACACGGCGCCGTTGGTGCTATTTGCATTAGGCCGAGATAGCCAAGCGCTCGCGGTGATACATGCGCGATGCAAACAGCCACAGGATCAGACCCAGCGACAGGCCAACGCCGAAATAGATCGACCATTGCAGCAGCGAGATCGATTCGCCGCGCAACACGCTCACGATCATCTGGTTCTGCGACAGGAACGGGACTGCGAACATCCACAACTGGTTTTTCACCGGCGACACCATCAGCAACACGGTCGGGATGATCGGCACCATCATCAGGATGCCCATGTAACTCTGCGCCTCCTTGACGCTCTTCACGCTGGCGGCGATCAAGGTCAACATGCAGGTGCCGAGCAACAGCATGGGAATCAGAATGCCGAGGATGCGTGCGATGGCCCACAACGATACATCGGCTTTGCTGCCCAGCCCCGGCGCCAGAGCAAAACCCACCTTGACACTGATCATGGTCAGCAACAGGCTGGCCAATCCAATGAGGCAGGCGGCTGCAATCTTGCCGCTCATCACCGCTTCGCGAGAAGCCGGAGTGGCCAGCAGTGGCTCCAGTGATTGCCGCTCGCGTTCACCTGCGGTGCTGTCGATCACCAGATAGGCGCCGCCAAGGAATGCGGTGAGAATCAGCAGATAGGGCAACATCGCTGCGAGTATCTGGCCCTGCTTGGCTTCTGGCGTAGACAGGTCGCGATGACCAACTTGCAGCGCAGTCATAACGCCAGGACTGACACCGCGCGCCAACAAGCGCAGGCTGCCCACGGCCTGGCTATAGCTCGTGAGCACCCCCTCCACCCGGCGAACCGGAATCTGCGCGTCCTGACGGGTGGCGTCATGGATGATCTCTACCGTCGCCGGCTTGCTTTGCCGCCAGTTGTCGGAGAACGCAGCATCGATCTCCAGGATGACATCCGCGCTTTGCTCACGAATCGCTGCCGCAGGATCTGCCGGCGCGGGCATGATCACGATGTTGTGGCCCTGCAAATAGGCGATCAGGCTGGGTGCGAAATCAGCGCCGATTACAGGCAACTCGAGAGGTTTTTCCAACTGTGCGGCATTCTTCTTCTGCACCACCGTGCTGATGCCGACCAACATCACCGGAATGATGATCGGTGACAGGAACAGCGCCATGAACAGGGTACGGCGGTCGCGCGCGAAGTCGATCAGTTCTTTGAGCATCACCGTAAGTAAAATATTCATGCGAGCAAACCCTCCTCGGAGCCAATAGCCTTGACGAAAGCATCTTCGAGGTTTGTGGCGCCGGTCTGTGCCTTGAGCTCATCGGCGCTACCCTGAGCCACCACGTGACCGTGAGCGATGACCACGATGCGATCACACAATGCCGCCACCTCCTGCATGATGTGGCTGGAAAAAATCACGCAATGGCCATCACGCTTGAGCTCCAGCAAAAAATTGCGAAGGCCGCGTGTTGTCATCACATCCAGGCCATTGGTGGGCTCATCGAGAATCACATTGCGTGGTGAATGCACCAGCGCGCGGGCAATTGCGGTCTTGGTGCGTTGGCCTTGCGAGAATCCTTCCGATTGGCGATCAATGAACTCACCCATCTCCAATGCCGCAACCAGCCGCTCGGTGCGCTCGCGGATGTTGGCATCGCTCATGCCGTGCAGGCGGCCGAAATAGGCGATGTTTTCGCGCGCCGTGAGCCTTTTGTAAACGCCGCGGGCATCGGGCAATACGCCGAGCGAACGGCGCACCGCATCGGCATCGCGGCTGGCATCCAGGCCATCAACGCGGACCGAACCCTGCTCTGGTTTCATCAGGGTGTAGAGCATGCGCAGGCAGGTGGTCTTGCCGGCGCCATTGGGGCCAAGCAAGCCGGTGATCTGGCCATCGGGCGCGGAAAAGCTGACGCCATCGACGGCTTTCACCACGCCGGTTTTGGTCTTGAAGGATTTGCGTAAGTTTTCGACGTGAATCATGTTTGCTTCCTTACTGTGTAGGACGTAGCGAACCGGAAGCGACGGGCGCTCAGGGTTCCCAGCCGTAATAACCAGTGAACGGTGGCGCGTAGGACAAGGTGTCGAGACAATCGGCATCCAGCCCCTTGACATCGGCGCTGTCGATGAAGCGCGCCATCAGCTTGGGCATGCAACCCGCCGGAATCACGTTATGGCCTTGGCCGCGCAGCACCAGCAGGCGCCCATTGTTGAGCCTCTTGACGATTTGTTCGCCATAGCGAACCGGCGTTACCGGGTCGAACTCGCCGGCAAGCAACAGAATCGGCAGATCGCTGTGCAGCGGTGTGTGAAACGCATCGGGCAATTCGCCGCGCGGCCATACTGCACACTGCGCCTTGAGAAAATCAACCAATGCTGTACCAAGCAGGGTGTCTTGATCGTCAGCGTTTACAGTCAAACCCTGCGCATCTTCCGTACACATCACCGAAAGTTGCATGCCATGCATGATTTGCTCGCTGAGCTGCGAGCCGATCATTTGCGAGAGCGCCATCAGGCTTTCCGGCTGGCCATGCGCGGCGTCGTGCAAGGTCATCGGCAGCATCGCGGCCACCATTGGCGCATAGGCAAACAGCCGCACCAGCGTGACCAGGCGATCTTCAGTCAAGCGTTCGTTTTGCCAATCACCGGATACTGCATTACGAAAGCGCACCATCGGCGATTCATCGCGCGCCAGCTGCAAGACGGTGTTGAGCTGTTCACGCGGATTGCCAAATGCCTCGACGCAAGCCGGTAAATCCTTGCAGCGAGCGAACTGTTGAGCAAGCGAATCTTCCAGATTACGCGCATGTTCGCTGCCCAGGATCAGATCGTTTGGTACCGCGCTGTCGAGCAGCACCGTTCGCGTCTGCGCGGGGTAACGGGCAGCGTAGTGCTGCGCCACTCGGGTGCCGTAGGAAATGCCGACCAGGTTGATCTGTTCGGCGCCGATGGCAGCGCGCACGGCATCCAGGTCTTGGATCGCGTCGGTGGTGCTGTAATAGCGCAGGTCGGCGCGCTCTGAGAGTTCATCGCGACAGGCCTCGGCGAACGCCGCCGCAGCAGCTGGTGACTGAGTACCATCGGCCATCACCGCGCTTTCGCCTTGTGCGTTTTTGCAGATCAGCGGATGCGACGCACCGGTGCCGCGTTGATCGAGCAGGATGATGTGGTGGCGCTTGTTGGTATCGCGAAAGGCATCGGCCAACTGCGGGTAGCCTTCACGCGCAGATTGGCCGGGGCCACCGGCCAGCATGAACACCGGATCGGGTAGTGCTTCTTCGCGTGCCGGTACCCAGGCGATGGCCAGATCGATATGACGGCCTTGTGGATCGGCGCGGTTTTCCGGAACCGGCAGGGTGCCGCATTGCGCCTCTACCGCATCGGCACTGGCTGTGCTGGACAATGTACAGGGTGCGAATGTGACAGAGCCGAGCTCACGCGCCAATGCACTACCCGGCAAGGCGAGCGTGGCCGCCAGCAGCAGCCATAGCCTGCGCGCGGGGCGGTGGATGACGGAATCGGACATCATGTGTGTTCCTCCTCGTAAAAAAAAATCGACTCGACCGGTTGCTTGAACAACCGTCCCAGACGCAAGGCCAGCGGCAAACTTGGATCATATTTGCCGGTTTCGATCGCATTGATCGTCTGCCGCGAAACGTGCAGGCGTTCGGCCAGCGTGGCTTGCGACCAACCCTCACTCTCGCGCAATTCGCGCACTCGGCTTTTCATCGGTAACGCCGCGCAACCCAGTAACGGGCAAGCCCATAGCTGAGCGAAAGCGCAGGCAGCACCCAGAGCAGGGCGGAGCGGCCCGAGACATCCCAAACACGCGCGACGATCAGCAGCGCCAAACTCAGCGAACCCAGGCCAACGCCGATGCTGGCGATGGCGATTGCTTCCAGATCGATACGTCGTTGCAGTTCATCGCGCGCCAGGATTATCGCGACCTGGACACGGATCATCCAGGTAATCGGCGCCATGGGCACCAGTGCCACCAGCGCACGCCATACGGGCGCCGCATCGGCAAGTGGATGCTTGAGCAACCAAACACAGAGCAGTACCGTGACGGCATACGCCAAAGCCGCGACGATGCTGGCGCGTGTGCCCGGCCCGGAACATTCGTTCATGACAACCCCGCGTGTAAAGTACCCTTGACACGCAGAGTAAAGCGGCCACGCCCATATGTCAAGCACACTTGACACGGGTTACCGGCTACTGACGTACTTCTCGCGGCGGATATGCGGCACCGGCAAAGCAAAGCCCTTGAGCATCTCGAACGCGGCATCCACCATGTCCGGATTGCCGCACAGGTAGGCAAGGTCATGCTCCGGGTCGGGAGCGAGCGATGCCAGCGCATCTTGCACGTAGCCGCGACGTTGCTCGGGAAAGGCATCGTCCAGCGCCGGCTCACGACTGAAGCAGGGAATGAAGCGAAAGCCCGGATTGGCCTTCGCGAACGCGGCAAACTCGTCGCCATACAGCAGTTCGACGGGGCTGCGCGCGCCGAACAGCAACACCACCTCGACGCCGCGTTCGCTGATGGCCTGGCGCAGCAACGGCAACATCGCGCGGTATGGGGTGACCCCGGTGCCGGTCGCAATCAACAGATAGCGCCGATTGGCGTCGGCCGGCATCAGGCAAAAGCGGCCGAACGGCCCGCTGGCGTCAATTTGCTGGCCTTCACGCAACTGGCCGAACAATTCGCTGGCGGCGCCGCCGGGCACGTATGACACCGCCACTTCAATCGGGTCGTCCGGCGACGCAGCCGCTTCGCGCACGGTCGCAATCGAATAGCTACGCTTGGTCGGACTACCATCGGGATAGCTGAAATGGATCTGGATGAACTGGCCAGGGATGAACGCCAGCGCCTCACCATCGTCGCGGCGAAACACGAAGTGATGGATGCTGGGTGCCAGTGCGCGCGAATGGATCAGTTTCAGCGGAAAATGGGCGGCCACGGTATCTCCAGATTACGAACACGACGCGAGCATACAGGCGGCGTGTAGGGGTGACCCGATATACTAACCAGCTCCGGCCAATATTGCTTACGGCCAGCCAATGCAAATCCCCATGACCCAGACTCCTGCGCTCGAGGTCACTGACCTGCGCAAAACCTATAGCGGCCGCGTCGAAGCGCTCAAAAGCATCAACTTGAGCGTTGCCCCCGGCGATTTCTTTGCCTTGCTCGGCCCGAACGGGGCCGGCAAATCGACCCTGATCGGCATCATCTGCTCGCTGGTCAATGCCAGTTCGGGCGCGGTGCGCGTGTTCGGTGAAGAGGTGGCGAAAAACCGTTCTGCGGCGATGCGCCTGCTAGGGCTGGTGCCGCAGGAAATCAATTTCAACCTGTTTGAAAAGCCGTTCGACATCCTGGTGAACTATGCCGGTTTCTATGGCGTACCGCGCGCTGAGGCGATTGTGCGTGCCGATGAAGAGCTGGCTCGGGCGCAACTCAGCGAAAAGGCGCACACGATGTCGCGCACGCTGTCCGGCGGCATGAAGCGGCGGCTGATGATTGCCCGCGCGATGATGACGCGGCCACGGCTGTTGATTCTGGATGAGCCCACCGCTGGCGTCGATATCGAGATCCGTCGCGGCATGTGGAAAACCTTGCGTGACATCAACGCCGCTGGCACCACCATCATCCTCACCACCCACTATCTGGAAGAAGCGGAGAACCTGTGCCGCAATCTGGCGATCATCGACCACGGCCAGATTGTTGCCGCCGGGCCGATGCGCGAGCTACTGGCGCGGCTCGACGTGGAAGGCTTCATCTTCGACATCGACGGCGAGGTGCCGGCGCAACTGCCGCTGGTCGAAGGCGTGACCCTGACCTCGGCGAACAGCCACTGCATCGAGGTGGACATGCCGCGTGCGCTCGACCTCAACCGCGTATTCAACGCTATGGCCGATGCCGGCATCCGGGTGCGCTCGATGCGCAACAAATCCAACCGCCTGGAAGAACTTTTCGTTCACCTCACTGGCAATGGCAAGGGTGCCGCATGAGCCATCATCCGAATCTGGTCGCGCTGTACACCATCGCCCGCCGCGAAGTGCATCGCATCCTGCGCATCTGGGCACAGACGCTGGTGCCGCCGGCGATCACCATGACCCTGTACTTCCTGATTTTCGGCAACCTGATCGGCAGCCGTATCGGCTCCATGGGCGGAACATCAGCTCCAGTTTTTTTGGCGCCAAGTTCGGCCGCCATGTCGAGGAATTGCTGGTGGCACCGATGCCGCCGTGGGTGATCCTTAGCGGCTACGTCGCCGGTGCGGTGCTGCGCGGCTTGATGGTGGGCGCGATCGTGCTGGTGATCGCGATGTTCTTCACCAAGGTACGTATTCCGCATCCGCTGATTACCCTGAGCACCGTGTTGCTCGGCGCCACGATTTTCTCTCTGGCGGGTTTCGTCAACGCGGTGTATGCCAAGAAGTTTGACGACATCGCCATCGTGCCGACCTTTATCCTGACCCCGCTCACCTACCTTGGCGGCGTGTTTTATTCGGTCAACTTGCTGCCCGAGTTCTGGGCCAATGCCTCACACGCCAACCCGATCCTGTACATGGTCAACGCCTTCCGCTATGGCCTGCTCGGCGTCAGCGACGTGCCGCTGGGCCTGAGCTACGCGGTGATGATCGGCTTTGTGGTGGTGCTGAGCTGGCTCGGCCTGATGCTGCTCAAGCGCGGCGTGGGTTTGCGTAGTTGATACCACGCCCCGTTGTTCCCGGGTTACGCGCTCCGCGCTAAACCGGGCTACACGTACCGCTTGAACGCTCGTCGAGCGACAAGCGAAAAAAAGCACGCGCAGTTGCCGTTGTGTTGGCGGCGGTAACCGCAACATCCTCGCCGCGATCACGCGCCAGTTCCTCGACGATATGGCGCAGGTACATCGGCTCATTGCGCCGGTGCACCGGCTGTGGCCGCACCGTGCGCGGCAACAGATAGGGCGCATCGGTTTCGATCATCAGCCGGTTTGCCGGAATGTGCCGCACCAGCTCGCGCAGATGGGTGCCGCGCCGCTCATCGCACAACCAGCCGGTGATGCCGATATGCCAATCGTGGTCGAGGCATTCGAACAGCTCGTCGCGGCTGCCGGTGAAGCAATGCACCACTGCCGGGCCGATCTGGCCAGCGAAGCCGCGCAGGATCGAGACAAAATCGGCATGCGCGTCGCGTTGGTGCAAAAACAGCGGCTTGCCGGTATCGGCGGCGATCTGCAACTGTCGCTCAAAAGCGCGCCGCTGTGCCGGGCGCGGCGAGAAATCGCGAAAATAATCCAGCCCGCATTCACCCACCGCGCATACCCGCGCATCGGCATGCAGGGTGCGCAGCTCGGCATCGGCCTCATCGGTGTATTCCAGCGCATGGTGCGGATGCACCCCAACCGTGCAATGCAACAGTCCCGGGTGCGCCTGGGCCAGCGCGAGTGCGTGCTGTGAGCCTTCGCGGCTGGCGCCGGTGACTATCATTTGCGCCACGCCGGCAGCGCGTGCGCGTGCCAACACGGCGTCGAGATCATGGGCGAAACTTTCGTGGCCAAGATTGGCGCCGATGTCGATCAGTTGCATTCAAAATCCGGGACTGGGGACTGGGGACTGGGGACTGGGGCATTGTAGTGCGTGCAGCGCTTATCCTTGTGCGATGAGCGCAACGCAATTTCCGATTGATAGCCTGTTGCCGCAAGTACTGGACAGTCTTGCGGTACATCCGCGGCTGGTGCTGGAAGCGCCGCCCGGCGCCGGCAAGACCACCCAAGTGCCGCCCGCGTTGTTGGACGCCACGTGGCGTGGTGATGGCCGCATCATCATGCTCGAACCACGGCGGATGGCGGCGCGCGCGGCAGCAGGGTTCATGGCTAGCGCGCGCGGTGAAGCAGTCGGCGCCAGCGTGGGTTATCGCATCCGCTTCGAAAACAAGGTGAGCGCAGCGACCCGTATCGAAGTGGTGACCGAGGGCATCCTCACCCGCATGATCCAGGCCGATCCGACGCTGGATGGCGTGGCGGCGCTGATCTTCGACGAGTTCCACGAACGCCATCTTGCCGCCGATCTTGGCCTGGCATTGGCGCTGGATGTACAGACGCAACTGCGCCCGGAGCTGCGCATCGTGCTGATGTCGGCAACTCTGGACGGCGAGCGGTTGGCAGCATTTCTCGATGCGCCGCGACTGAGCAGTGCCGGGCGCAGTTTCCCTGTGCAGGTGAATCACTTCCCATCACGCCGAGAGGAACCCGAACTGGCGCAACTGCGCCGCTGCATCGAGTACGCGCTGAGCCAACATGGCGGCGATCTGCTGGTGTTCCTGCCCGGTCAGCGCGAAATCGCACAGGCGCAGGCGGCGTTGTCGCATCTGGCCGACAGCGACGTGCTGGTATTGCCGCTGCACGGCGAATTGGCCATCGATGCGCAGAGCGCGGCATTGCACAGCGACACACAGGGCCGCCGCCGCGTGGTGCTGGCTACCAACGTCGCGGAATCTTCGGTCACCCTGCCCGGAGTGCGGGTGGTGATCGACAGTGGCTTGGCACGCGAACCGCGCTATGACCCCAACTCCGGTTTTTCTCGCTTGAATACGGCCAGTATTTCGCAGGCATCCGCCGATCAGCGCGCTGGCCGCGCCGGGCGGGTGGCCGAGGGCTGGTGTTACCGCCTGTGGCCGGCCTCGCAGCGGTTGGAACCTGCCCGCACCCCGGAAATCGCACAGGTCGAATTGGCACCATTGGCATTGGAACTGGCCGCCTGGGGCAGTGCTGCGTTGCGCTTCCCCGATCCGCCGCCAGTCGGCGCATTGGCGGCCGGTCGCGATCTGTTGCAACGCCTCGGCGCGCTGGATGCCGATGTACGCATTACCGCCTTTGGTCGACGCGTGCTCGAACTGGGTACCCACCCGCGTCTGGCCGCGATGATGCTTGCCGCGCGCGGTGATGAATGCGCCCTGGCCTGTGATCTGGCCGCATTGGTGGAAGCGCGTGACCCGCTGCGTAGTCGCAGCGATGCACTGGCAGCGCGTTGGCAGGCATTGGCCGCCTTTCGCAGCGGACGCGTACCGGGCGAAGCCAGTCGCGGCGCGCTGGCCGCCATCGATCAGGCCGCTGCGCAGTGGCGTCGCCGGCTGCGGTGTTTGGTCGCACCGCCAGGAACGGTGCCCGCACACGCGTTTGGCGATCTGCTGGCGCATGCGTTCCCCGATCGCATCGCCCATCAACACCCCGGCGACCCGCGCCGCTACCAGCTTGCCAATGGCCGCAGTGCGCGGCTGTTCGACGATAGCGCGGTATTCGGCGAACCGTGGCTGGTGATCGTCGAGTTGCGTCACGAAGCCAGGGAAGCGCTGATCTTGCGCGCAGCGCCGGTCGATGAAGCGCGATTACGCGAAGACTTTCCGGATCGCTTTGGCGAACACGACACGGTGCGTTGGGATGCCGAGGCACGCGCGCTGATTGCACGCCGCGAACGCCGCTTTGATCGCATCGTGCTCGACAGCCGCCCGGCGGGGCGCCCCGATCCGACCAAGGCGGCGCAGGCCCTGTGCGACGCCGTCGGCGAGCTGGGCCTGGACGTGCTGCCATGGACCGAGGCACTCACGCAGTGGCGCGAACGCGTGCGCTGCCTGCGCGAGTGGATGCCCGAACTTGACTTGCCTGATCTGTCCGATGCGGCCCTGCTGGCGTGCCGCGAGCGTTGGCTCCAGCCGACCTTTGTCGGCAAGACCCGTCTGGATGCGCTCAGCGAAGACGAGTTGGGCGAAGCCCTGCGCAGTAATCTTGACTGGGCAGCGAGGCAGCGGATCGACCAGCTCGCACCGCGCCGGATCGCCGTGCCCTCCGGGCAGGAACGCGCCATCGCGTACGCGCACGGCAGCGCGCCGGTGCTGGCGGTGAAGCTGCAGGAACTGTTTGGCCTGGCCGACACCCCGCGCATTGGCGACGGCCGGATTGCCTTGACCCTGCACCTGCTCTCACCCGGCGGAAAGTCCCTGCAGATCACCCAGGATCTGCGCAGCTTCTGGCAGCGCACCTATCCCGAGGTGAAAAAGGAAATGAAAGGCAGGTATCCACGCCACCCCTGGCCCGAAGACCCGTGGACCGCCACGCCCACCCATCGCGCCAAGCCGCGTGGGACGTAGGCTGGTGTGCCGATCCCGCGATCGTGATGCGTCAAAGTACGGCGAATTGTCATGAGCCGGTCGCAATACGCTAAACTGCACCATTCCAAGTATCAACGCGCCCGTAGCTCAGCTGGATAGAGTATTGCCCTCCGAAGGCAAGGGTCACAGGTTCGAATCCTGTCGGGCGCACCACTTCCTCGTTATTTCGAAGCGTTGAGGCAAAGCGCCTACGCGGGCTGTCGCCCGTCGGGCGCACCACTTCCTCGTTACTTCGAAGCGTTGAGGCAAAGCGCCTACGCGGGCTGTCGCCCGACGGGCGCACCACTTTCTCGTTTCCCTGATGCCCAATGGCCCGCGCCTACGCGTGCATTCGTCAGCGCGTGTACCATCGCCTCACGATGTCGCTTGACAGCACCACCGTCCAACGTACGATGTTGCTGATACGACACCGGATTTCAGATGGCAGCTGCTATTTGACGCGCAACGCGATTGGGGAATCGCCGCATGACCATCACCGAGCCGACACTGCCGGAACCGGCAGCAACACCGCGCTGCCAGAATTGCGGGTTACCGTTGCTGGGTGATCACTGCTATCGCTGTGGCCAGCCGGTGCGCGGTTTGGTCAGGCATTTCTCCAGCTTCATCGGCGATTTCTTCGACTCCGTATTCGAACTTGATGGCCGCATTGTGCAAACCATTGGGCCTTTGCTGCTGCGCCCTGGATTCTTGAGTGCGGAATATTTCGCCGGGCGTCGCGTACGTTATGTCAGCCCGGTTCGCCTGTTTGTGTTTCTCAGTCTGCTTGCGTTTTTTGTCGCGCAGTTTGGCTTTGATCTGAATAGCAATGGCGATGCCTCAGGCACCGACGCGCTCGTGAGCGTTGATGCCGGTGCGCTGGCTTCAGCCAACAGCGAAGCGGAATTGATTGCGCGTCGCGACCAGGCGCTGGCGCAGATTGCCAAAGCCAAGGCGGAAGTGACCGAAGTACCTGGGTTGGCACAGTCGATGGCTGCAGCCGAGCGTCAGGTAATGCAGGCGGCTGATCGCCGCCTGGCACAATTGCAGGAAGCCGCAGTATCTCCTGGTGGGTCGCTCACGGCGACAGAGGATGCCTCGCCACCATCAACATCGCCGCGGATTTCGTTTGGCGAGCGTCCGTGGGACGCTCAAACCAATCCGATCAAGATCGCCTGGCTTCCGGCTGGCGTCAACGACCGCATCAATCACTGGGTTGAGCGCGGACAACGCAATATCGAACGCATCCAGAAAGACCCCAACCAACTCAAGGATGCCGTGCTCTCGGCGTTGCCGTCGACCCTTTTCATCCTGATGCCACTGTTTGCGTTGCTGCTCAAGATCACTTTTCTGTTCAAACGCCGCCTGTACATGGAGCACCTGATTGTGGCACTGCACAGTCACGCGTTTTTGTTCGCGGCACTTTTCCTGATGATGGTTTTTGGTCAACTGGCAGACAGTGCATGGCGTTGGCTGGCGGTACCAGCGCGCTGGCTTGAGGTGGTCGTGGCGGTGTGGATGCCGGTTTACCTGCTGCTGATGCAAAAACGCGTGTACGGCCAAGGCTGGTTGTTGACCGGGTGGAACTACGCGTGGTTGGGAATGTGGTACATGATCCTGCTTTCGATCGGGATCACCGCGACCTTGTTGTTCAGTCTGGTCGCGATGTAGGTTGGCACCGAGGCGACTGCGCGGTAAACCTCTTGCAACGGCATTGACGGCTGCCCGCAGCATGTCTGTCTGTTGCGACCAGCGACCGGCTTTGGCTGGTAACGTAGGGCTCAACCTAGTTGAGCAACGAGGCCTGTCCGATGACCAGTGCAAACAAAACCAACGGTAATCTGTCACGCAGTTCAGACGACGAGCAGCGCCATCTCGCGGTGCTGATCGATGCCGACAACGCGCAGGCTGCGGTGATCGAGGGCTTGCTGGCGGAGGTGGCAAAGTTCGGGGTGGCCAGCGTCAAGCGCATTTATGGCGATTTCACTTCGCCGCAACTGACACGCTGGAAGAAAGCCCTGCTCAAGCATTCGATCAGCCCGGTGCAGCAATTCGCCTACACCAGCGGCAAGAACGCGACCGACAGCATGCTGATCATCGATGCGATGGATCTGATGTACACGCGCCGTTTCGACGGCTTTTGCCTGGTCTCCAGCGACAGTGATTTCACCCGCCTCGCACAGCGGCTGCGCGAGGAGGGGTTGACCGTCTACGGGTTTGGCGAACGCAAGACGCCCGATCCGTTCGTGCAGGCTTGCGACAAGTTCATCTACACCGAGGTGCTGCGTGCCGAGACGCAAACGCCGGAGAAGTCGACGCCGGCAACTGACAAACCCGCCAAGCCAAAGCCGACAACAACAAAAGCTGCCGCAAAGGATGCAACGACACCGGCGAAAACCGGAAAAGGCGTTGCTGCCGAGGTGGCCGAGCCCGCCGTAGCCAGCGGCCCCTTGCCGCCGCCGCTGAGCTTGATCCGGCAGGCGATCGAGGACGCGTCGGACGAGTTGGGTTGGGCCAATCTGGCGCCGGTGGGGGCTTATCTGAACAAGGTGCGGCCGGACTTCGACACCCGCTTGTACGGCTACCGCAAATTGAGCGAGCTGCTCAAAAGCCAGCCCAAACATTTCGCGGTGGAAGAACGTGCTGCGGCGGGCAGCAGCGGTAAAGCCTTGTTCGTGCGGGTGGTGGGCTAGTGTCCTGTCACGCCTCTAGTGGCGTGTTCAGAGCCTCCGCCCAAGTGCCAAGACAAGGCGCAGTCCGCAGGGAATGGCGTGCCCTTGCCAAGGACTGCAACGCAGTATTGGCGCTTGGGCGCCGATAAGCGGCCATCTGCGTCGTTGCACTCGCTTGAATTAGCTGGCTAGTCCTGCGCTCGCGCGCCTGGCATCTGGCCGCTTCTCAGCTTGCTGAACACGCCACTAGAGGCGTGACAGGACACTAGCCGCCAGTCAACGCATCCAGTCGCTCGCGCAGTTCTTCCAGCGCCTGTTCCAGCGCTTCGACCCGCACTTCGAGTTCGCCGCGTCGGGGCGGACTGTTGCTGCTGGCGGCTTGTGCATAACGTGACTCATCCACCGGCCCGCACAGCAGGTGCATGTAGCGGTCCTCGCGCTGCCCGCTCAAGCGGCCGAGCCGGATCACCAGTGCCGGGCTGCGCTGGGTCAGGCGCTCCAGCGTTTGCTGAACGTCGTCGCTATCGCTGAACGTGGCCAGGCGTTCGCAGCGCGCATGCAACTCGGCCACGGTTTGCGGGCCGCGCAGCATCAACAGCGCCAGCACCGCTTGTTGTTTCGCGGTGAGCGAGTACACCGCCGAAAACCGGTGCTCGTAACGCTGCGCGCGCGCGCCATGGTTGGCAAGCACCAGCCGGCGATCCTCAAGCTCGCGCAGCGCATGGCCGACCGCACCTGGCTGTAATTCCAGCACCGGATCGCGATTGGTCTTCTGATTGCAGGCCAGTACCACCGCATTGGCGGTCAGCGGGTAATTCTCGGGGGTCGTCGCCTGCTTTTCGATCAGGCAGCCAAGGATGCGTGCCTCGATGGCGCTCAAGGTGGGCAGTGCAATATCGGCGGTGGGTGGTACGGGGTCCATTGGCTATCTCATTGGAAGGGATGCTAGTGTCGGCTGTAAGCTACGCTTTCTCTTCGCTCGGGATTGCAGCGTCGCATCGCGCGAAGCCAGGCACATTGCAATTGTCGCACCCCGCGCATGATGCGGGTGTGTCATCAAGCCGCAGTATCAACGTGCAAGCGCAAGCCCAGCGCGCG
>PGZE01000004.1:94800-140930 GCA_002840015.1 Gammaproteobacteria bacterium HGW-Gammaproteobacteria-2
CGGATTGGCTTTGATCTTCTTCATGATTCACTCCTTCAATGCGCGCACCATCGCAATGGCGCGCTTGATATCACGCGACTGACTCGCCTTGTCGCCACCCGCCAGCAACAGATAGACAACCGCACCGATGCGTGTGAAGTAGACGCGATAGCCAGGACCGACGTGGACCCGCATTTCCGATACGCCCTCACCGACGGCCGCACAATCACCGAAATGACCTGCCATTGCCGACTGCACGCGTTGCGTGATGCGCGCCTTGCCAACACGATCCGTGAGTTTGGACAACCAGCGATCAAATTCGGCGGTTGTCTCGAAGCGGTTAATGCGGCAATTGTATCCGTTTAGATACAACGCGACAAGCGGCTGCGCGCTTCAATCCAGCACCGACGTGCCCGGCAGGAGGAGAATAGGGCGACCACTTTCATCCGCTTCGATGGTGTGGGCCGTACAGCGTCGGTGTGGGCTGCTGCGGAATCCATAGGTACGCTCGTTGGGGAATGTCGTGGTGTTGTGCAACCGGGAATGTGAGCCATTGCTCACTGCGACCGGACGACGGCACTGTCAAAGTATGCGCTTCAAATCGAGTACCGTGAGACGTGGTTTTCCGATTGATGAGCAGGTTCGCGGCCTTCGTAATGTTTGGGCCACGTGACTTGCCAGAAGCCGAGCACCACGTGAGCGATGAGCCCGACAAGCAGGATATCCATCGATGGCGCACTGTCGGAGTCAATCATGTGCCACAACAGCCCGGCCGAATAGCCAACGCCGATAACGTAAATGACTCCGGCCACCCAACGCTCCGCAAGTGTCTTCACGGAACGCAATTGTGTCTTGCACTTCGGGCAGATGAACGGCCACCGCGCAACAATTTTTCGATTCTCGCGAGCTGAACGGCCGCGTGGCCCCCGCCAGCCAAAATGATAACCACACCCAGGGCACGCATCGCGTTTCACGCAGGCTGATAAACGTTCAATTGCGCGACTCCGTCCGGATGCGATCCGGAACCACGACAAAACGGTGCAGCCACAACGCAACCGGCGCGGCAAGCGCCACGGCAACGAATGCTGCGGCCACAAGGCGATGCGGCCATGGCCCAGAAGACATGGCACTGACACCGAACAAGATCATGGCGCCGCCTATCAGCAGCAGCCCCACTGTCAGCGACTGCGTATTGCTGCGCAGTTGCACGCCACAATGTGGACAATAGCAACGCGGCCACGCAACGCCAAAATGGCACGGTGCCACCACCACGTCATCTCGCCGCAGCGCACGCCATGGCACGAGCCGATGACACGCCGGACACGCCAGAGACTGATTCATCGCCGCCCCGAAAACCGAGTCAGAGCGGCAGATTACCAAATCGGGATCAGCTGCCCAACCCTCACCGAATCATCCGCTCGCTCACCAGCGAGGTGACCACGCCCGGATCGGCCAGGGTGGAGGTGTCGCCGAGTTGATCGGGCGCATTCTCGGCGATCTTGCGCAGGATGCGGCGCATGATCTTGCCCGAGCGGGTCTTGGGCAGGCCCGGCGCCCATTGCAGGTGATCGGGGGTGGCGATCGGGCCGATTTCCTTGCGCACCCAGGCCACCAGCTCCTTGCGCAGTGCATCGCTGAGGACTTCGCCAATATTGACACCTCTCCGGGGGGGGCTATGCTGCACCGGCACGGGAATCCGTGTATTTCGGGAGATAGGTGCATGTATTTCTTGACAGGACGGGTTCGAATGATTGCTGCTGCTTGCGCCTTGGCTTGCGCCTTGGCTTGCGTCGGCACCGCTGGTGCGGCCAGTTGCAATGTTACCTGTGACGATGGTTCGTCGTGTTCGATCGCTGAAGGGAAAAACAAAGTCCAACGCATCGATCCGGGACTCGGCCCCCTGGCATCCCTCGTCTACTCCTCGGTGTCGAGGCCGAGCGAGCACAGTCGCATCGAAACCACGCTCGACTTGATCGAGGAAGCCGAATCGATCCGCCAGCGCTGGCCGCAGCACAACGTAACTCCGGAAATGGCGCAGGCGTTTGTCGGGCTTGAGCAGGCGTTGGCACAAGGCGACGCCACATCGCTGCGCGCCGCGTTGACAGCGGTGCAAGACACGGCTAAGCGCTCAGGAGATACAACTATCGCACGCGAGTTTGGAACTCTTGGCGTCAGTTGCGGTTGCGGTGACGGTGGTGGCGGACAGCAGGCCAACTGTCGATTCACCTTCTGATGTTCGCAATGGTCGCTAGTCGCACCGGCCAGCGACCATGGCGCTGCCTCACCGAATCATCCGCTCACTCACCAACGAGGTGACCACGCCCGGATCGGCCAGGGTGGAGGTATCGCCGAGCTGGTCGGGGACGTTTTCGGCGATCTTGCGCAGGATGCGGCGCATGATCTTGCCCGAGCGGGTCTTGGGCAGGCTGGGTGCCCATTGCAGGTGATCGGGGGTGGCAATCGGGCCGATTTCCTTGCGTACCCAGGCCACCAGTTCCTTGCGCAGTTCATCGCTGGGAGTTTCGCCGGCATTGAGGGTGACGTAGGCGTAGATGCCCTGACCCTTGATGTCGTGTGGGCAACCCACCACCGCGGCTTCGGCCACCTTCGCATGCGCCACCAATGCGCTCTCCACTTCGGCGGTGCCGATACGGTGGCCGGAGACGTTGATCACGTCATCGACGCGACCGGTGATCCAGTAATAGCCGTCGGCATCGCGGCGGCAGCCATCGCCGGTGAAATACATGCCCGGATAGGTGCGGAAGTAGGTATCGATGAAGCGTTGGTGATCGCCGTAGACGGTGCGCATCTGGCCCGGCCAGGAATCGAGTAGCACCAGATTGCCCTCGGCCTCGCCTTCAAGAATCACCCCGTTGGTATCCACCAGCGCCGGTTGCACGCCGAAAAACGGCACCGTCGCCGAACCCGGCTTTTGCGGAATGGCGGCAGGCAACGGCGAAATGAGAATGCCGCCGGTTTCGGTTTGCCACCAGGTATCGACGATCGGGACACGCGCGTCACCCACCACTTCGTGATACCAGCGCCAGGCTTCCGGGTTGATCGGCTCGCCGACCGTGCCGAGCAGGCGAATCGATTGCCGCGAAGTGGCTTTGACCGGCGCCTCGCCCTCGCGCATCAATGCCCGGATCGCGGTTGGCGCGGTGTAGAAAATGCTGACCTGGTGCTTGTCCACCACCTGCCAGAACCGCGAAAAATCGGGGTAGTTCGGCACGCCTTCGAACATCAGCGAAGTAGCGCCATTGGCCAGCGGCCCGTAGACGATGTAGCTGTGGCCGGTCACCCAACCGACATCGGCCGAGCACCAGAACACATCATCTTCCTTCAGATCGAAAACGCATTCGTGGGTGTAGCTCACATACACCAGATAACCACCGGTGGTGTGCAGCACGCCCTTGGGCTTGCCGGTGGAGCCGGAGGTGTAGAGGATGAACAGCGGGTCTTCCGCATTCATCCGTTCGGGTTCGCAGGTTTCCGGTTGGCTATCCACTACCGCGTCGTACCAGCGATCACGCGGCATCTGCATCGCCACCGCGCCGCCAGTGCGGCGCACCACCAGCACCGTTTCCACGCAGGTTGCGCCGGGGCGCTTGAGCGCTTCATCGACATTGGCCTTGAGCGGTGTGCTCTTGCCGCCGCGCATGCCCTCGTCGGCGGTAATCACCAGCTTGGTTTCACAATCGGCGATGCGGCCGGCGAGTGCGTCGGGGGAAAAGCCGCCGAACACCACCGAATGTACGGCGCCAACGCGGGCACAGGCCAGCATCGCGATTGCAGCCTCGGGAATCATCGGCAAATAAAGGGTTACGCGATCGCCTTTGCCGACACCGAGATTGCGCAGCGCATTGGCCAGTTGGCACACTTTGGCGTGCAACTCGCGATAGCTGATACGCAGTGATTTTGCAGGGTCGTCGCTTTCCCAGATCAGCGCGGTCTTGTCGCCACGGCGGGCAAGTTGGCGATCCAGGCAATTGACCGAGACATTGAGTTCGCCATCGGCAAACCAGCGGATGCGAAAATCATCGACATTGAACGACACATCGCGCACGACGGTGGGTTTGCGCATCCAGTCCAGACGCTCCGCCACCTTGCCCCAGAACGCGTCGGGATCACGCACCGACGACGCGTAGTTGCGGCGATAATCCTCGGCCTTGATGGCGGCTTGCCCGACAAATGCATCGGCAGCGGGATAAATCGACTGGCTCATCACTCCTCCTCGGCCTTGCGGCGCACTATCCAGAGTCTATTGTTGCCGGCTTCGCGACAAATCGCATTAGACCATGGTCTATAAATACGCCGACTACGACCAAAGGTGAATAGCCCCGCTCGAAATCCGTACCCACACTCCACCCGAATCGTCGATCCGTTCGACGGTCGTTCTCATGGGAGGGGAAACTGATGAGCACACGAGCAGCAAATCATTGGCGGGTTGGCGCCTTGGCGCTGGCGATCATGGTGGCATTGCCGGGGACCGCGCTGGCACAGACCGACAAGGAACGTGAACTGGAGGCGCGGGTCGCGCAACTGGAACACATGGTGCAGCAATTGCTTCAGAACCAGCAGGCGGGGCAGGCCGCGAGCGAGCAGCAGATCGCGCAGCAGGTGTCCGAACAGGTCGCCGCCAAGGTGGCCGAAGTCGTCGCCAATCCCGATGCCATGCATGCCGGTGGAAACATGATCCAGCGTAATCGGATCACCATGAAGGCTAATCCGAACACCGACTTCAGCTATGGCGGCTTCATCAAGTTCGATACGCTGCTGACCGACACCAGTGACGGCCAAATTGCGGAAAACTCCGCCGGCCGCCTGTTCTTCGTGCCGGGCACCATTCCGGTGGGTACCAGCGAGGTCAACACCAAACCGACTCTGGACGTGCATTCGCAGTTCTCGCGGTTCTGGTTGGGCACCGACACCACCCTCGATACCGGCGACAAGATCCGCAGCTACTTCGAGGCCGACCTGTTTGGCACCGCATTGGGCAACGAGAACAACACCAACACCTTCGGCCTCAGCATCCGTCACGCGTACGTGGCATGGAACAAGTGGCTGGCCGGCCAGACCTGGTCGAACTTCCAGGATACCGCCGCCCTGCCCGACACCGTCGACTTCCTGGGTGTCTCCGCAGGTACCGTCTTCGTACGGCAAAGCCAGTTGCGTTACACCAACGGCGCATTTTCGGTGTCGCTGGAAAACCCGCGTACGGTCGCGACCCCATTCGGCACCAGTGGCCGAATCAGCTCCAACAGCGGTCAACTGCCGGACATGACCGCGCGCTATGTGTACAAGGCCGACTGGGGCCACCTGTCGTTTGCCGGTTTGTTGCGGCAACTGGCGGTTGAAGAGCCGGCAACAGGGATCGATGACCGCACCTTTGGCGGCGGCGTCAGTTTCTCGGGCCGTTATAACCTTGGCAGTAACGACGACCTGCGCTTCATGGCCAATTACGGTGAAGGCATCAGTCGCTATGTTGGTTTCTCGATCAACAGCGATGTCAATGTCGATGCAGCCAACAAGCTCGACACCATCGGCATGTTCTCCGGCTACGCCGCGTGGCATCACATGTTCAACAAAACCCTGCGCGGCAATCTCTACGGGGCCTATGCCCGCTTCGACAACGACACCTCGCTGTCCAGTGCCAACGTCACCAAGAGTGTCAGCAGCCTGCATGCCAATCTGATCTGGACGGTACTGCCGATGCTCGATGTCGGTGCCGAGGCGATGTGGGCAACACGCGAAATCGAAACCGGCAACAACGGTGACCTGACGCGCCTGCAGTTCCACGTCAAATACTCGTTCTGAGGAGAGACATCATGCCCAACATGCCACCGCGGGCGGCCGAATACTGGCGCGCCAATCTGAAACTGATGGCGAGTCTGCTCGCCATCTGGTTCATCGTTTCGTTTGGCGCCGGCATCGTATTTGCCGACGCGCTCAACTCGATTCAATTCTTCGGCTTCAAGCTCGGCTTCTTCTTTGCCCAGCAGGGCTCCATCTACGTGTTCGTCGCGCTGATTTTCTACTACGCGTGGCGGATGAATCGTCTCGAGCGCGAGCTCGACGTACACGAGGACTGAATCATGTCTGTTCAAGCATGGACCTATCTCATCGTTGGTCTGTCCTTTGCGCTCTACATCGGCATTGCGTTCTGGGCAAGGGTTTCAAGCACCAAAGAGTTCTATGTTGCTGGCGGTGGTGTGCATCCGATCGCCAATGGCATGGCCACGGCTGCCGACTGGATGAGCGCCGCATCGTTCATCTCGATGGCCGGCCTGATCTCGTTCATGGGTTACGACGGCGCGGTGTACCTGATGGGCTGGACCGGCGGTTACGTGCTGTTGGCGCTGTTGCTGGCACCGTACTTGCGCAAGTTCGGCAAGTTCACCGTGCCCGACTTCATCGGCGATCGCTATTACTCCGACACCGCGCGAATGGTGGCGGTGGTGTGCGCGATCTTCGTGTCGTTCACTTATGTGGCCGGGCAGATGCGCGGTGTCGGCATCGTGTTCAGCCGCTTCCTCGAAGTGGACATCACCACCGGTGTGATTATCGGTATGGCGCTGGTGTTTTTCTACGCGGTGCTCGGCGGCATGAAGGGCATCACCTACACCCAGGTTGCACAGTATTGCGTGCTGATCTTTGCCTATATGGTGCCAGCCATCTTCATCTCGATCATGCTCACCGGCCACACCATTCCGCAGTTCGGTTTTGGTGGCCAGCTCAGCGATGGCTCGGGTACTTACCTGCTCGACAAACTCGATGGCCTGAACACGGCGCTGGGGTTTGACGCCTATACCAGTGGCAGCAAATCCACCATCGATGTTTTCGCCATCACCCTGGCGCTGATGGTCGGCACCGCCGGCTTGCCGCACGTGATCGTGCGCTTTTTCACGGTACCCAAAGTGCGCGATGCACGTCGTTCTGCCGGCTGGGCGCTGCTGTTCATCGCGATCCTGTACACCACGGCTCCTGCGGTGGCCAGCTTTGCCCGCGTCAACATGATTACCACCATCAACGGCGTGGAAGGCCAAGGCACACCGCGCGCCGAAGCACCCGGCTGGATCAGCAACTGGAAAAAAACCGGCCTGATCAAGTGGGAGGACAAGAACGGCGATAACCGCATGTTCTACGCCAAGGACGATCGCAATGAAATGACGATTGACCGCGACATCATGGTGCTGGCCAATCCGGAAATTGCCAACCTGCCCAACTGGGTGATTGGCTTGATTGCAGCCGGTGGGCTGGCGGCGGCCTTGAGTACGGCGGCAGGCCTGTTGCTGGTCATCTCGTCATCGATCTCGCACGATCTACTCAAAAAGGTAGTGATGCCCAACATCACCGAGAAGCAGGAATTGCTCTACGCACGACTAGCCGCAGGTGTTGCGGTGTGCATTGCCGGCTTGCTGGGTATCTATCCACCGGGTTTTGTGGCGCAGGTGGTGGCATTTGCGTTCGGTTTGGCCGCTGCCTCGTTCTTCCCGGCGATCGTGCTCGGCATCTTCAACAAGCGCACCAACACCGCAGGCGCCATTACCGGTATGGCGGCCGGCTTGGTATTCACCGCCGGCTACATCATCTACTTCAAGTTCATGGCACCGGAGTTGAATGTACCGGCCAATTGGTTGTTCGGTATTTCACCCGAGGGTATCGGTTCGATCGGGATGCTGATCAACTTCGTGCTCACCCTTGCAGTATCGCGTGTCACTGCACCGCCGCCGGAGCATATTCAGCATCTGGTGGAAAACATCCGCGTGCCGCGTGGTGCTGGTGCCGCCAGCCATATCGCGCAGCACTGAGCAACTCCGTTGGTTTGACACGATCAGCAAGGACGCTGATCGTGTGATCCGCACTCTCCCCTTGGGGCGCCGCGATACCGGTGCCCCTTTTTTTTGCCCGGCGCGGGTCAACGGGGCGGTGCAAGCAGCTCGGTTCTGTCAAGATAACCATTGTGATCGCTGTCCTGACGATAAAAGACATCGGCCAGATTGGCGAGATGGCGTTGCAGAGTCAACGCGGGTAAACCTGATCGTGGCCATTCGTCGCCGCTGATTCGGCCATCGCTGTTGCGGTCCATTTGCGCAAAGCCGCGCGAGAGATAGGTCTGGTACTCCGCTAACGACACCCGGCCATCGCCATCGCCATCGTAGCGCGCGATGTAGTCAGCCGCCGTGGGTGAACCGGCCACAGCAAGTGGTGCCCACAGGCAGATGACAAAGCAAGTGCGACGGATCGTGCTCCGGTGAGGTTGCCTGCGCCCACCAATCAGGCGTTGCATCCGTCACCCGCGCACGGGAACCAAGGCATATCCTTTCAGGCGTGCCGAAAAAGTTGCCAGTGCCTCGTTTCCGCTGGCCTCCGCTTCGCGGCACCATTGCCGCAGCGATTCCAGCATGGCGTCCGAGCTTTGCCCGCTGCGCTCGTAAATTGCGCGCAGCCGCAGCCGGAACTCGTAGACCGTGGCCAGATTGGGCCGCTGCGCAATGAACTCGCGCAATCGTGTACTGGCATCGTCATCAAGCCAACGGCCGCCATTGATCAGCGCCTTGCGCATGCGCCGAGGTAGCGTGCGCAAACTGTCGCCAGCGTGCTGAGCTTCGCAGCGCAGTGTTGGCACGATCACACCACGAAAATAGTCGCTCATCACCTGAAACCGGTGCACCAGAATTGCGCGCAGGGTGTCGGTGTCGGGCAGGGTGATGTTTGGGCGGACGTCGAGTTGCGGTGCCACCCGGCGCACCTTGGCCAGGCCAACCGCCTGCAAACCGCGTATCACCACCCAGCCGATATCAAACTCGAACCGGCGCAATGCAAACCGCGAGGAACTCGGAAAGGCGTGGTGGTTGTTGTGCAATTCCTCGCCGCCGATGAAGAATGCCCACGGAGTGAGATTGGTCGAGGTGTCATCAGTCTCGAAATTGCGATAACCCCACCAGTGACCGAGGCCGTTGACCACGCCAGCAGCCCAGAACGGAATCCACAGCATCTGCAGCGCCCACACCGCCACACCGAGCACGCCGAACAAGGCGACATTGATCAGCAACATGAGGATCGGCCCGTAATTCGCGTATGGGGTGTACAGATGGCGCTCGATCCAGTCGTCCGGGCAGCCCTTGCCATACTTTTCGATCGATTCACGATCCGCCCGCGCTGCCCGGTACAGCTCGACCCCGTTGCCCATGACCGTGCCCAGCCCGAGTACCTGCGGGCTGTGCGGATCTTCAGCGGTTTCGCATTTGGCGTGGTGCTTGCGATGAATGGCGGCCCACTCGCGGGTGATCATCGAAGTGGTCAGCCAGGTCCAGAACCGGAAAAAATGCGCCAGCAGCGGATGAAAATCGACCCCGCGATGGGCCTGGCTGCGGTGCAAGTACAGGGTCACCGCAAAGATGGTGAGTTGGACGACGACCAGGAAATACAGGGCAATGGCGCTCAGTCCCCAGCCGCTGAGACCGGATTCCAGCCAGTTGTATAGGGTTGAGGACATGTCGATTCTCGAAACGGGGGATGTGGTGAAGCGATGATGCCCGCTGCGGCGGGCGGCGTCACCTGTCTCCCCGATATGGAGGCGGTGAATGGGCGATCAAGGGTTGCAGGGTAACGGGCCAGGGCGACACAAAACCCAATGCAGCCCGCAGAAATCGTAAAAAAGCAGCTGCGAACGTGGCGGGCATCCAATCCTCGCCGTTCTGCGACCAAAGCCAAACTTCAAAGCAAAGCGTTTCAAGCCTGCGGTCGGCGCAGTTTCAAAGCACAGCTTCAAAGCAACGCTTTCACCGGCCTGCGGCCGGCGAGGCCCTTTTCACGGCGGAAAAGGACCCAAAACGCCTTGCGCCGGGACGCGCGCCGGTTCGGCGTCATGCCTCACCGGTCCCTTGCGCTTCTCACCGAATGCGGGCCGGCACCAACTCGCACATCCTTGTGCTCAAACACAGGTGCCTTGCTCCCGCATTCGGCTGCGATGCTCAGCGCGCTCTACGGCGCGTTGTCGCACTTGGGCCGCACATCCTTGTGCTACTTGCCGGCTTTTTCGTTCCATCCCACGGCAATCATTGTTTCCCATCGCACGTTGAAGCCCGGGTTGGAGGCCCGCTGCGCCGTAACCCGGGGCACCGCGAAGCGGTGGAACCGACATCCAACCTTGGATGTTTTTGGCGCTTTTCTTTTGCGATTTTTGTGTCCTTTGCGGACCAAAGAGCTTTACAGCAAAAACTTTACGCCAAGAGCTTTACGCTTTTCCCGAGTCCCGAGTCCCGAGTCCCGAGTCCCGAGTCCCGAGTCCCGCGCTATGCTATGCGACGAATGTGAGACTCGCCAATGCCCGAACTTCCCGAAGTTGAAACCACGCGCGCCGGGCTCGCTCCACATTTGCTGGGGCGTCGGATCACCGTGGTTGTCTTGCGCCGGCCCGATCTGCGTTGGCCGATACCTGCAGACCTGCCGTTGCTGTTGAACGGACAGCGTATAGAGGCGGTGCGTCGGCGCGCCAAGTACCTGCTGATCGATGTCGATGGGGGCAGCATGTTGTGGCACCTGGGCATGTCGGGGGCATTGCGCGTGCTTGATGCTGATATCCCGGTACGGGCGCACGATCATGTCGATATCGTGCTCGACTCGGGGAAAGTTCTGCGTTTCAACGATCCACGTCGATTCGGTTGTCTGCTCTGGCAGGCTGCAGGCCAGATCCATCCCCTGCTGAGCAAGCTTGGCCCGGAGCCGTTGTCAGATGCCTTCGACGGCGAATACCTGTGGCGGCGTAGCCGGCTGCGCAACATCGCGATCAAATCATTTTTGATGGATCAGGCGGTTGTGGTCGGCGTAGGCAATATTTATGCGGCGGAAAGCCTGTTCCGGGCGGGTATTGATCCCCGGCGCGCAGCCGCGCGGGTGTCCTTGGCGCGCTATCGCCGACTGGTAGAAGCGGTACGTGAGATATTGAGCCACGCCATCCGCCGTGGTGGCACCACGTTGCGTGATTTTATTTCACCCGATGGCGCGCCTGGCTACTTTGAACAGGAATTGCTTGTCTACGGTCGCGCGGGTCAACCATGCCGGGTATGTGCCACATGCTTGCAGGGCATGGAGATGGCGGCGCGGGCCACGGTATGGTGCCCGAAGTGTCAGCGCTAAACACAAGCATGCACAGCGGACGGTTGCTGCTGCGAATTGTCGCGTAGTGGCCTATAGTCTGGGCTCCAAACCAGTGGAATATGCGCATGAATGACGCCGCCGACATCACTCTGTGGCTGGCCGCCGCACGTGAGGGTGACACCGGTGCGCTGGATCGCGTGCTGTCGGTGCTGTATCGCGAATTGCGGCAGATGGCGCGTCGCCAACTGGGTGCCAATCAGGGCGGCACACTTAATGCCACGGCATTGGTACACGAGGCGTACTTGCGCATCAGTGGCCGAACCGAAGCGGAGTTCGAAGATCGCGCGCATTTCTTTGCGTATGCGGCATCGGCGATGCGCAGCGTGGTGGTCGATCACGCTCGGCAACGGCTGACCCAGAAGCGCGGTGGCGATTTGCAGCGGGTGACTGATTTGCCAATCGACCTGGCGGGCACGGTGCCGCAAGATGGCGAGTTGATTGCGCTCGATGACGCGCTGACCCGTTTGAGCGCGGTGGATGCACGGCTCGCGCAGGTCGTGGAGCTGCGCTATTTCGCCGGTCTCTCGGAGATCGAAGTCGCCGCCGTACAAGAGCGCTCCGAGCGCAGCGTACGCCGTGATTGGCAGAAGGCGCGGATGTTTCTGCTGGCGTCGTTGAAAAGCGACTGAGGGCCGGCAGAGAATTGCCATGATCCGGCACGACTGGCCCCGCGTATCTGCGCTTCTCGATGAATTGCTTGATCTTGATGAGGCCGGCCGCCGCATTCGCCTGGCGGCGCTGGAAGATAGTGATCCAGCGCTTGCTCGTCATGTGCTCGAGTTGCTGGACCTTGAGGCGCAACAACCGCAGTTTCTTGCCGAACCCGTGGTGGATCATCTGCTGGGTGGGCCACAGGTTGGCGATCATATCGGCACCTACACGCTGGAACGCTGCCTGGGCGAGGGCGGTATGGGGCAGGTATGGCTGGCGCAGCGCAGCGATGGCCTGTTCGAACGGCGCCTTGCGCTCAAGCTGCTTCGTCCCGGTTTTGCCAGCAGCGCCCTGCAAACACGTTTTGCGATGGAACGACGCATCCTGGCGCGCCTGGTGCATCCCAACATCGCACGCCTGCTGGATGCTGGCGTAACCTCGGATGGCCGGCCGTTTTTGGTGCTCGAATACATCAACGGTACGCCGATCAACACCTACGCAGACGAGCAGGTGCTGGATGTAGAGCAGCGGATCGCACTTTTTTTGCAGGTCTGCGATGCAGTAAGCCACGCCCACAGTAACCTGATCGTGCATCGCGATCTGAAGCCGAGCAATATTCTGGTCACCCCGGCCGGACAGGTGCGCCTGCTTGATTTTGGTATCGCAAAATTGCTCGACGATACGGGAGAAATCAGTCAAATCCAGACTCGCACCGGCATGCAAGCCTTCACTTTGCATTATGCGGCTCCCGAGCAGCTTCGTGGCGAGCCGATCACCACCATGACCGATGTCTACGCTCTTGGCATGGTGTTGTACGAGTTGATGGCGGGAGAAAAACCCTATCGCCTTGACACGTCCAGTGATGCGCAATGGCAGAGCGCAATTTTGCAACAAAATCCGGTTCGCCCCTCATTGGCGGCAAAAGCCAGCGGCTCACCCGATGCGCAACTTCGGGCCCGAGCGTTGGCGGGTGATTTGGAGCGGATCATTCTCAAGGCGTTGAACAAAGTTCCGGTTGATCGTTACGGGTCGGCCGATGCCCTGGCCGACGATTTACGCAACTATCTGGGGGGATGGCCGGTCAGCGCGCGAGCGCCCAGCCTGGCTTACCGAACCAGCAAATATGTGCAGCGGCACATCACTGGGGTCGCGATCACAGCGCTGGTGCTTTTGTCGATTGCGTTGGCAATCGGCGGTATCGTCTGGCAGTCGCGTGAAGCGGTACGAGAAGCCTCGCGGGCACAAGTCGTCAAACAATTCGTCGTTGCTTTGTTTGAGGGTGCGGGTGCCGATACCGAAGACATCCGCCGGTTGCTGGAATCGGGTGTTGCCCGCGCCGAGCGTCAGCTCAGCGATCAACCCGAAGCACGCGCAGATTTGTTGGGCATGGTTGCGCAACTCTATATCGGCCTCGGCGATTTCAATGCTGCGTTGGCGGTACTCGATCGTCAGGCCAGGGCCTTTGTTGAATTGGGCCGCGTTCCGGCATATCTGGATTGGCCGGCGAGTATTGAGCGCGCAAGAGCACTGCATGGCCTTGGTGATAACGCGGCATGCATCGCCGGGTTGCTGGATAAGGCAGCAGTGGCTAAAGCCATGAGCCGAGACGAGACGGGGAGCGCATCGGCGCTGCTTACCGAACTTGGCCATTGTCAACTTGCGGGCTTTGCCTTTGACGAAGCCAAGGCATCATTTGAACATGCGAAGGTGCTGCGCGAGCGCATGGGCCATGCGATGGAGGTGATCGCAAGCAGCGCGGATATCGCACAGGTGGCCATCGAAAATGGCAACCCTGATTCTGCGCTTTCACTGATGCAAAGTGCGCTGGCTCAATTGCGTCGCCACGGCGGCGAGCATGAAGCGGAAGCTATCGAATTATGGCAAAGCCTGGGTGCTGCCTATCAGGCCGATGGTGATCTGACGCGTGCTGTGGCGAGTGTACGTGAGGCCTTGGGCGTGGCGCTGGTTCAGTTGCCTCCAAGCCATCCACAGGCATTGTCGGTGCAGCGCCAGCTTGGCCAGATATTGATAGAGCGAGGCGATCTGCTTGAGGCAACAAATGTGTTGACCATGCTTGATGCGCAAAGCAGCGCACGCCTTGGCGAAGAGCAATTGGAAACGATGTACAGTCATTTGTTATTGGGTCGTCTTGCCTTGGGTCGCGGCGAGTTCGAGCAAGCGAGCCGCCAGTTTTACAGCGTTCGTTCAAGCCGGATATCTGGGCGTTCTCCACTGATCATGGCTGAAGTGGAGTTGTGGTCGGCGCAGACAGCACACGCCATGGGCGACCCGGAACTGGCAAATCAACATCTGGACACAGCGCTGCATTGGTTGCATGGCCTGCCCGGGCGCAGTGCGCAGACACTGTATGTGCGTGCGCTGCAGCAACGGGCGCAGCAACAACACGATGCAGGTGACGAGGCTGCGGCACAGGACAGCCTGAATCAGGCTCAGGCTGTTGCCGCCCACTGGCTGGTGCCCGAGCATCCACTGGCGCTGGGGCTTGCGCTGGATGCCCTGCGTATTGAGATTGAAGGGGGCGGAGCCGACCCGGGTTTCGCCAGACTGCATGCACTTCATGATCGTATTGCGGCACGCGGCGATGATGCCAGGGCGCTGAAGTGGCAAGCGGCTGCCTTGCAGGCCGAGCTCAGCTGCCGCTCGGGCAATGTTGCAGCAGGCCGAGCCGAGCTTGATGCCTTGCGCTCAGCGCTTATCGCAGCCGCAGCTCCAGAGCATCTGCGGGCAATGCTTGTTGCACGCAGCGCGAGTTGTACCCAGCGCACCTGAATACCAATCGTTGCATATCCAGTATGCGAGGTATGATCAAAGACCGATTTCGTGTGGAAAGAATGTAATGCGAAACCTCATACTTCTCGCCGCCCTGATTTCAGCGCAGGCCATTGCCATGGATCGCGTTACCGGACACAGCTTCGCCAGCCGCTCGGAAGTGATTGCGCCGCATGCCATGGCGGCAACTTCACAGCCACTGGCCACCCAGATTGCACTGGACGTACTCAAGCGTGGCGGCAGCGCGGTTGATGCCGCCATCGCCGCCAACGCTGCGTTGGGTTTGATGGAACCAACCGGCAGCGGGGTGGGTGGTGATTTGTTTGCCATTGTCTGGGACCCCAAAAGCAAAAAGCTTTATGGCTACAACGGCTCCGGGCGCTCACCCAAGGCACTGAACCGGGAATGGTTTGCTGCGCATGGCTACAGCGAAATTCCGCCGCACGGGCCGTTGCCGGTCACCGTGCCCGGTGCGGTCGATGGCTGGTTCGCGCTGCACGCGCGCTTTGGCAAGTTGCCGATCAAGGATGACCTGGCGCCGGCAATCCGCTACGCCCGTGAAGGTCATCCGGTGGCCGAGTTGATTGCGTATTACTGGGATCGCAGTGTGCCGGTACTCTCGCAGTTTCCCGGCTTCAGCGCGCAATTCACCATCGACGGCCACGCCCCGCGCAAGGGTGAGATCTGGAAGAATCCGAATCTTGCCAACACACTGGAAAAGATCGCCAAAGGCGGTCGCGACGCGTTCTACAAGGGCGAAATCGCGCGCACCATCGCTGATTACATGCAGGCCAATGGCGGCTTTCTGAGCTATGAAGACTTCGCCAGCCATCAGGGCGAATGGGTGCAGCCGGTCAGCACCACGTATCGTGGTGTCGAATTATGGGAGTTGCCGCCCAATGGCCAGGGCATCGCCGCGCTGCAGATCCTCAACATTCTTGAGGGCTACGATTTCTCCAAAATCCCATTCGACAGCGCCGAGCGCATCCACCTGTTCACCGAAGCCAAAAAGCTGGCGTTTGCCGATCGCGCCCGTTACTACGCCGATCCGGTGTTTCAGGCGGCACCGGTGGAGTGGCTGATCTCAAAAGACTACGCCGCACAGCGCCGCCAGTTGATCGATCCACAACACGCCGCGCGTGCAGTGGATGCCGGCAAGCAACTCAATCAGGGCGACACGATTTATCTGACTACCGCCGACGCGGACGGCATGATGGTATCGCTGATCCAGTCCAACTATCGCGGCATGGGCAGTGGCATGGCGCCAACCGGGCTGGGCTTCATCTTGCAAGATCGCGGTCAGCAATTCGTGCTCAACGACAGCCATCCCAATCGTTTTGAGCCAGGCAAGCGGCCGTTTCACACCATCATCCCGGCGTTTCTCACCCGTGATGGCAAGCCGTGGATCAGCTTTGGCGTGATGGGCGGCGCGATGCAGCCGCAGGGCCATGCCCAGATTGTGATGAATCTGATTGATTACGGCATGAACTTGCAGGAAGCCGGCGATGCGCCGCGCATCCAGCACGACGGCTCGACTGAACCCGATGGCCAGAATGTCGCGATGAGCGATGGTGGCGTGCTCAATCTGGAAACCGGGTTTTCCTACGAAACCATTCGCGCACTGATGGCGATGGGCCATCGTATCGAGTTCGCGATTGGCCCGTACGGCGGCTATCAGGCGATTGCCCGCGACCCCGATACTGGCGTGTATTACGGCGCCTCGGAAAGCCGCAAGGATGGCCAGGCGGCGGGATACTGACCGGCCCGCACTCTCACACTGGATGGCCGAAGCTGCGTTGGGTCTGCAAAGGACGCAAAGAACGCCAAGCGAGCAACGCAGGAAAACCACGAGCACGTTTTGCGTACGGTGCTTGAAGGGTTTTGCTGCGTTCGACCATCCTTCCACGGTTGTGTGCATGTGGGAGCCGGCCTGCCGGCGAACATCCTTGCGAAAGCTTCACGCGCAAGGCGCGCTCCCACAGGCAACGCGTGCTCCCCGAGTTATATCGCGCTCTGCTCGGATTGACGGCGATCAAGGCGAGGCGCGCTGATAAAACCTACGATGCATCCTCCGCTTGCACGACGAGCGCAACTCCCATCGTGGAGCCGGCCATGCCCGAACCCATCGTTGCCTGGCAATGCATCGGCTGCGGCAAACTCGAAGCGCCGCAAACTTGTATTGGCGTGTGTGAGGACCGCAAGGTCGAGTTGCTGCCGGCCCATCACTATGCCGAGGCCATCGCCCAATTGGACGATGCCAGTAAAGCACTGGCGCAATGGCATAATCTGGCGCACCGCTTGCTGCAAACAACTCCGCACGATGACGCGTGGCAAAGTTCATACCGCGCGTTTCAGGCCCAGATGCGCGCGTTACTCGCTCAGCAGAAAATATTGCGCTGAGCTGGCGTTGCGTGCGCACTGTGCCGGGTTGCGGGTCCATTGGTTTCGGGACATTACGCAATGGCCTATGACGCATATGCGCTGATCCTGTTCATGCTCGCGCTGGGTATGCTGTTTCGACGGCTGGGCACATTCGACGAGAACGCCGCCGAGGTTCTCAACGCGGTAGTGCTCTATGTCTGCCTTCCCGCTGCGGTACTGCGCTATGCGCCAGCGTTGGAACTCAAGCCGGCGTTGCTGGCGATCATTGCCGTGCCCTGGTTGCTGCTGTTGGCAAGCATTGCGCTGGTGAGCTTGACCACGCGCTGGTTGCACTTAACTCGCGATCAACACGCGGTGTTGCTGCTCACCGTGGTGCTGGGCAACACCTCGTTTTTGGGCTATCCGCTAGTGCGCGCGCTGCTCGGCGAGGCGGCGTTGCCGTACGCGGTGGTGTATGACCAGTTTGGCGCGTTCATGCTGCTGTCAACTTTCGGCTTGTATGTTCTTGCCCGCTACGGCGGTGAGCGCAAACCCTCGGCGCGTGACATTGCCTTGCGCATGCTGCGTTTTCCACCCTTTCTTGCACTGCTGTTTGCACTCACGCTGATGCCGGTCGATCCACCTGCTTTCATCGCCAATGGCCTGGCGCGGCTGGCCGATGCGCTGTTGCCATTGGTGATGCTGGCGATCGGTATTTCCATCCGGCTGCGCCTACCTGCCAACATCCGCAAGCCGCTGGCGGCTGGCCTGTTGCTCAAATTGGTGGTGATGCCGGCGCTGGCGCTGGTGCTGATCCCGGCGCTCGGCCTGCATGGCCTGATGGCCAAGGCCACCTTGCTGGAAGCGGCGATGCCGCCGATGATTACCGCTGCCGCACTGGCGATAGCGCACCGTCTGGCACCAGCACTTGCCGCAGCCATGGTCGCTTACGGTATTGTTTTGAGCCTGGTCAGCCTGCCGTTGTGGGCATGGTTGGCACAACACATTTACTGAGGAACACAAAGCCATGACATTGAACCGCCTGCTCACGTTATCCTTGTTCATCACCGCCGTATTGGTGGCAACAGTGCCGGTACGCGCGCAAACCACCGAAGCGCAATACACCCAATTGTTGCAGGACGCCGGAAGCAAAGCCGAAGATGGTCGCGAGGCGTTGGCGATGCTGACTGCATTGTTGTCGCGCAAGGATGCCAGCGATACTGCAGTCGATGCGCTACGCGAACTGGTACTGGCCGCGACACCGCAAGATGCCGTGTTGCTGCGTTATACCCTGAGCAACGATGGCGCGTTGGTACGCGATAGCGATCGCGCGGGGAAAGTGCTGCAAGCATTGGCGACGCAGGACCCGGGTAACGCCAACAACGATCTGGCCGCAATGGCACTCAACCCGGCTGATGGTAGCGGCAGCGAGGTCGATGCGCGACTGCAATCAATGGCTGCGGCTACTCACTACGCCTCGGATTTTTCGGCAATCGTGCAGGCTGCGCATCGCGCCTTGTCGCGAATAAGCTGGCCCGACGACGTGACCACGCAGGCAATGCGTGATTCTGGCACCAGTCCGGCAATGGTGGTGGCGGTGTCGATCGCTGCCGCGATTGCTGCGCCGGATTTTTCGCGTCTGGTCACCGCTTGCGACCACGAAAAATTCGCGTCGCGCGCGGATGCATGTCGCACCATCGCCCGGCGCATGCTCGGCGATGCCGCAGCCACTGATGCAGTCAGCAAGGCCGAAGCCGCCAAAGTGCAGCGGCAGGTGCAGTGGCAGAGCGAGCAAGCCAATCGCCTGATTGCAGCGCCACCCGGTGCCAACGCCAGTCCGGCACGGGTGCGCTATAGCCAGAGTGTGCTGGAGCGCGGAGAGCTCAGTGCAATCCAGGAACTGTTCGCCGAAAACAAGGTGGCACTGGAGCCAGCGGCGGATTGGCAGCCGACAGCAGCACAATGAGCGGATGCGTCGCCGCGCTATTGACATGGGCAGCCCCCAGCAGCACGCTATATATCACGTCCGCTCATGAAAGAGCTACCGCCATGATGCTTTTTCGTTGGCTGTTCATCACCCTGCTGTTCACCGGGCAGGCCCGAGCACAAGACGAGGCATTTACCGATGCCGATGCGGCCAGTGACGCCGAGCAGATGCAGGCGTATCACACGCTGTTGCACGCTGCGGCTCAGCAGGTAACGAGTGGCCGCGAAGCTTGGCTGCTGGCCAAGGGGTTGAGTATTCCGGGGACGCAGACGACGGAACACGATCGCGCGATGATTGCCGCGCTACACGCACGCGCCGACAGCGCGCGCGATAGCGATCCGCTGCTGCTGCGCCTGATGACAGCCGACACTGGTGTACGCGGCAGCGCGCCCGAACAGGCGGATGCCCTGTTTGCACAACTCGACGCGCTCGACCCGGGTAATGCCATCAATACCCTCGCGCTGATGAGCCTTGCACCCAAGGATTACGCCGACCCTATCTACGACCAGCGTGTGCAGGAAATGGCGGCGGCCAGCCATTACCGCAGCGATTTCCTGACGATGACGCGGGCAAGCTATGGTGCGCTGGCCCGGGCTCGCGATCTGGCTGCGCTGCCGAGTGAGTCGGATTTCACCAGTCGGGCTTCCGACATGGCAATGGCAAGCGCCACGGCAGTCTCCATAGCCGCAGCATGGTCCCTGCCTGGTTACCAGCATCTGATCAAAGCATGCGATATCAGTCTTTTTCCTGCGCGTACCGATTCGTGCCAACGCATCGCTGAGCTCATGTTCAAGGATGCCGATACCTTGATGGATCGGATGATTGCGGTTTCGTTGCTTGAGCGCACGGTAACCGACCCAGCAGATCGCGCACGCGTGCAAGTGTTGCGCCAGGATTTCGACTGGCAACTGGCTGCTTTTCAGGAAATTTCATTGTCGCGGCCGTATGGGGCGATATTGATGAGTGGTGAGGAGTTCCGTTACTTTGCCACGATGTTGCACCGTGATGAAATTGTCGCGATGCGCGACCTGCTGGCCGCCCATTCGGTGCCATTGCAGGCACCGGCCGACTGGCAACCGCGCAAATAATCGCTCAAGCGTCCAGATCGGGGATCAGCGCGCTTTCCAGCCGCGAGACCGCATCCTTGATCTGCAGCTTGCGTTTTTTCAGGCGCTTGATCGCCAGCTCGTCGGTGGTCGGGTCGGCCACCAGCCGCGCAATGGCGACATCCAGGTCACGGTGCTCCTGGCGCAACTCGGTCAGTGCGCGCACCGTTTTTGACGCGTCAGTTGGTACCCTCATGCTGCCCTCCGCAGCCCGCCGCCGGGTTGCCAGCTATCAGCTTACACGCCCGCGATGATCGCCGTAACCGGTACAATCACCGATTCGGGCGCGTTGCACGGCATGTGGTAGCCGCTGCCCCTGAATCAGCCCGTTTCCCATTCTGCGCGCGGCGCCAGCCGCAGCCATCGGAGTCTTCATGTTTTTTCGAAATCTGACGTTTTTCCGCTTTCCTGCCACGCTCAACAAGGCGTTTGCTGCGCTCGATGAACAACTCGCCGAATGCGCCCTGAAACCGGTCGGGCCGATGGAATTGTCTACGCGCGGCTTTGTCTCACCGTTCGGCCGCGATGAAGGCGTGCTCTCGCATCGAGTGGGCGACTGCATCTGGATTTGCCTCGGTGGCGAAGAAAAGATCCTGCCCAGCGCGGTGGTCAACGAAGCGACCAGCAAGAAGGCCGCCGAGATGGAAGAACGTGAGGGTCGCAAGATTGGTGGTCGTGCCCGACAGCGGCTCAAGGATGACGTGTTGCAGGAGTTGTTGCCGCGCGCCTTCGTCAAGCCGGTGCGCGCCAATGCCTACCTTGATCTGCAACACGGCTTTATTGCGATTGACAGCTCCAGCCGCAAATCCGCCGAAAACCTGGTGTCAGAACTGCGCCGTGCATTGGGCAGTTTTCCGGCACTGCCGCTCAATGCCGAAGTCAGCGCACGGGTAGTGCTTACCGGCTGGATCGCCGGTGAAGCGCTGCCTGAGCGCGTGGAACTGGGCGATGAATGCGAACTCAAGGACCCGGCCGATCGCGGTGCGGTGGTCAAATGCCAGCGGCAGGAACTGGTGGGCGATGAAGTGGCCAAGCATCTGGAAGCCGGCAAACAATGCACCCGCCTGGCGCTGACGTTCGAGGATCACCTGAGTTTCGTGCTCGGCGATGATCTGGTGGTGCGTAAGCTGAAGTTTCTCGACGGCGCAGTTGAGTCACTGGAAAGCACCGAGCGCGACTCATTGCAGGCCGAGCTCGATGCCCGTTTCGCGTTGATGAGCGCCGAGCTCAAGCGCCTGTTCGTGATGCTGGAGCGCGAGTTCAAACTCAGCCAGGCGGCGGCCTGAAAATCCTGGCGCAATCCGTTTGCTGAAATTGTCATGGAATACCGCCGGTACGGTTGAATTGCCTGAATGCGACGACCCCGGCAAGTGATCGACTGTCGTTTTGTCACAGGAAATTCGCGTAGTCGCGCCATCCTTCGCTCATCGGAGCCGCGAGGATGTCGCTGTGATCAGCGTCGAGAAGAGTTTCTACGGCAAGTTTCCCGGTCTCGCCGACGGCCGCCGTCGCGCACTCAGCCAACCGGTAGTGGATCTGCTGCGGCGGGTGATTGGCGAGGAGCAGGTCAACCAGATCATTCGTCGCTTGCAAGGCTACCAAGGCTTTGATTTCGTTGATCACGGCCTGCTTGATCTCGGTGCGCGCTATCGGGTCGAACCGACTGACATCGAGAACATCCCGGCCGAAGGCCGGGTGGTCATCGTCGCCAACCACCCACTGGGTGCGGTCGATGCATTGATCGTGCTGCAACTGGTCGGCAGGGTGCGACGCGATGTGCGCATTCTGGCCAACGACTATCTGCTGCAACTCGATGGCCTGGCGCCACTGCTGGTGCCATGCGACGTGTTTGGTGGCAAGCCGCGTGCGCAGTTGCGCGAGGCTTATCGCTGCCTGCAGCGCGATCAGACGTTAATCATCTTCCCCGCTGGTGAGGTCAGTCGCATCCATGCCAATGGCATTCGCGATCAGCGCTGGTTGGATGGTTTTTTGCGCATCGCCCGCAAAAACGGCGCGCCGGTGGTGCCGATCCATATTGCCGCCCGCAACTCGCCAACATTCTACGGTGTGTCGTTGCTCGCCAAGCCGCTGGGAACGTTGCTGCTTGCGCGCGAGATGTTCGCGGTTGACAAACCACGCATGGATATCACCATCGGCGCGCCGATCCCGGCAAGTGCGCTGACTTCGGCGCGATGGAGTGACGCCGCGCTGGCGCGCCGCATGCGTGCGCACGTCTATCGGCTGCCACGGCGAAAACCACCGATGTTCGCCACATCCAGCGCGGTGGCCCATGCCGAACCTGCCGCCGCAGTGCGCGACGACCTGGCCGGCGCACGATGCCTCGGCAAGACCGCCGACGGCAAGCAGATATTGTTACTGGAAAGCGGCCACGAAGGCGCGGTAATGCGCGAAATCGGCCGCCTGCGCGAGCTGACGTTTCGCAAGGTGGGTGAAGGTACCGGCCTCAAGCGCGATCTGGATCGCTACGACGCCTGGTACAGCCATATCGTGTTGTGGGATGCACCGGCGATGGAAATCGTTGGCGCTTATCGCTTGGGTGAGTGCAAGAGGATCATCGATCAGCGCGGCCTTGACGGCCTGTATTCGAACAGCTTGTTCGAGTTCACCACCGATGCGCAGGCCATGCTCGCGCACAGCGTGGAACTGGGGCGCAGCTTCGTGCATCCACGGCATTGGGGTAGCCGCAGCCTTGACTACCTGTGGCAGGGAATCGGTGCCTACCTGCGGGTGCATCCGCACATCCGCTACCTGATCGGGCCGGTCAGCCTGTCGGCCAGCCTGGGTGAATCGGCGCGTGGCTGGATCGTTCATTATCACCAGCATTTCTATGGCGACGCGGGGCATACGGCCCGCGCTCGCAATCCGTATCGGGTACCAGCCGATATTGCCATCGCTGCCACAGCGGCATGGCATGGTCAGGAGATCAAGGCGAGCTTGCTGCGGTTGCGCTCAGAACTATTGTCACGCGATGCGACGTTGCCGGTGCTGTACAAGCAATACGTGGATTTATGCCCGCCCGAAGGAATCCGCTTTCTCGCGTTCGGCATCGACCCCGCCTTCGGCCACTGCGTTGACGGCTTGATTCGCATCGAGCTTGACACCCTCAAACCGGCCAAGCGCGCACGTTATCTGGGTGGGTGATATCGCGCCCGGTACCACCACGGGTGCATCGAAGGGTGGTACGCGTACACGTGTCCGTGATCGCATCGACCCAACTTTACGTGGCGACAGGCAAGACATCGCCATGAGCACAAAGCGAGTCCGGCCACAGCCGAACTCGCCAAGTCTGAAACGTCAGGGTTAACTGGCTCAACGCAGCCTAAAACCTGCCGGTCAAGGTAAACCCGTAAAACCGTGGCGAGCCAAGGATGAACGTTGGTGTGCCGAATAGCTCACCGGTATTGCCGGCATCGATCAGGTGGCGTTTATTGCTGAGATTGGATACGTTGCCGCGCAAGTCCCAGCGGCCATCGCTGAAGCGGATGCCGGCACTCAGGTTGTACAGCGCGTAACCGCCCTGCTCGATGTCGGCAAAGTTGGTGTCCTCGAAGAACACATGCGAGCGCACGTTCCAGCTTGGCCGCAGGTAGAGCTGCATGCCGTTGCCGAGATCGGCCGACACGTCGATTCCGGCCGATGCGCTGTGCCGTGCGGTCAGGCGGAAACGATTGCCGGCCAGTTCCTGCACATTGCCATCGTCGTCGCGCTGGTTGAACTGGGCATCGACATAACCGTAATTGAAGAACGCTTGCACGTTATCGTTGGCCTGCCACAGCAACGAGGCCTCGGCGCCCTTGGCGTTGGCATTGCCGCCGTTGGCGGGTACAAAGCGCTGGGTATCGTCATCGCGGATCGAGGTCTGGAAGTTGCTGTAGTCGTAGTAATACGCGGCAATGTCATAGACCAGGCGGCCATCGGCCAGCGCACCCTTGAAGCCGCCTTCGTAACTCCAGACGATTTCTGCAGCGATGACCTCGCTGCTGAAGGCATCGATGTTGACCACGTTCGGGCGCCGCCCGCGCGATACGCTGAGATAACCGCTGGCATCATCGGTAAAACGATAGGATGCCACCGCACGCCCGACCACCGATTCGAAGTTTTCGCTGCGGCTGAGCACGCCATCGGTGGGCGCAAACAGGATGTTCTGCGGATTGGCCGGGTTGGGCGAGCCGCCAAGGACGAACAAACCAAGGAAGCTCGGCACCCCGAAAAACTGGCCGTTGTAACCGGCGCGTACATCTTCAAAGCTGGCGCGCGCACCTACCGTGATGTCGAAGCGATCCGTCACCGACCAGGTCCCGTCGGCGAACACTTCATACGCCGTGGTCTTGCCGAAATTGGTCGATTTTTCCTGATGGAAAGGCTTCAGCGGAATGGCAAATCCCGGCGCCAGCGGCAGCAGATTGACCAGCGTGTTGGGGCTGCCATCGGGCAGCAGCGGCGGTATGCCAAGCCCAACGGCCGGCAAGGTGACGAAGCTGCGCTCATCGGTCTGGAACGGTACGCCCTGACTGCCATTTTCATGGAAATAGCTGGCACCAGCGAACGCCTTGAGGCGGCCACCGGAGTCGTAATTGAAACGGATTTCCTGGCTCAACTGGCGGCCTTTGGCGTCCTCGGCAAACTCCAGTGCAAACAACTGCGAGCCATCAGCGTCGAACTCCTCCAGCGAGTCGAAATCACGCCAGCCGGTAATGGTATTCAACGTCCATGAATCGGTGAGCGGGAAGTCGCCCAGCAAGGTGACGCCACGCACGGTGCGATCGAGCCCCAGTTGCTTGCCCCGGTTGAGGTCGGCAGTGCGATCTTTGATGTCCAGATTACCGTCGCGAGTGGGGATCGAGCCGCTGCGAAATGCGGTTCCCGGTGGTGTGTCTTCCTGATAGTTCAGGATCAGGTCGAGCGCGCCTTGTTCGCCAACATTGAGGTGGAAACTGGCGCGTGCCGCCTGGGTGTCCTTGCCGTTGAGATCGCCGCCGGCAAGATTTTCAACGAAGCCATCGCGCTGCTCGTGATACACCGCCACCCGAGCGAACAGTGTGTCATCCAGCAGTGGCGAATTGACGTAGCCGGTGAACAAGGTGCTGCCGAAGTTGCCGGCACCGCCGGTAAAGCTGGCGCTGGTTTCGTTTGCCGCCTTGTTCTGGATCAGGGCTGCACCACCGAGCCGCGCGATTTGGATATCGACACGCCATCCTGAAACACCGACACCCGCGGTTCGACATTGGCCGCGCCGCTATCGGAGGTAATGCCGCGGATCACGATACCGGGGTTGTTCGGGCTTTGTTCCTGGATGTTGAGGCCGGGCACAAAGTTGCCGATGTCCTCGTAGGACGTAATGTCATAGCGATCGAGAAAATCGCCGGAATAGGCGCTGATCGCAATCGGAACGTCTTGTACCTGCTGCTCGCGTTTTTGCGCGGTGACAACGATCTTGTCGAGTTGCTTGGCATGTACTGCACCATCGGGGCTCTGCTGCGCCAGCGCCAGTGCGGGTGCATGCAAAGCGACAAGACTGAGCACGATGGCAGAGGCCAGCGGTTTACGGGTGAGTCGATTCATCGTGGGCAACCTTTCACTCATGCGGCCTTATGGCTGGCGACATGCTCGCGGCTAACCATGTCAGCGCCATGACATGAAACGCGTCTTCGCATACGTCGCGTTGTCACTGCCACGTCACGCGAACTTGTGACGATCGGCGCACCGATTTGTGGAGTACCTCGCATGCATAGCCCATCCCGCCGCCGTGTTCTCCAGGTCATCACCGTCAGCGCCAGTGCCGCAGCGCTGATGCCCTCACGGTTGGTGCTGGCGGCGATGGCGAGCGATGCCATCGCCATTTCACGCACCGCGTTTCCACAGTCGGTTGCATCAGGCGACCCGCGTCCGGATCGGGTGCTGTTGTGGACACGCATCACAGACGATCCCGCGCCTTCGCGGGTGCGGGTGCAGGTGGCCGATGATCCGGCATTCACCGCATTGCGGGTGGATCGTGACGTGGCGGTATATGGCGACAGCGATGGCTGCGTGAAGGTGCACATCACCGGTTTACAGCCGGGCACCGGCTATCACTTCCGTTTCCTGCTCGATGACGGCGATCAATTTGTGGCATCACCGACCGGACGCACCCGTACCGCTGCTGCCGCTGACGCCGATGTGCCGGTGCGCTTTGCCTTCATGAGCTGTCAGGATTTCGGAGGGCGCTGGTACAACACACTGCTGCCGCTGCTCGAACAGGAACTCGATTTCGTACTGCACCTTGGCGACTTCATCTACGAAACCGTGGGCGCGCCCGGCTTTCAGAGCGTCAGCGCCGAACGCTCGATCACCTTCGATGATCGCGCCGGCGCGATCGCATTGGGCGATGCCGATTCGGATTATTTTGCCGCACGCAGCTTGAGCAATTACCGCCAGTTACATCGCAGCTTCCGCAGCGACCCGGTGCTGCAGGCGTTGCTGGAGCGGGTGCCGCTGGTGGCGATCTGGGATGACCACGAGTTTTCCGACGATTGCTGGCAGGACAACGGCACCTATGCCGACGGCGCGCACAGCGAGCGCGATGGCGAGCGCCGGCGCAATGCCGAGCAGGCCTATTTCGAGTATCTGCCGGTGGATGTTGACAGCGGCGGCGATGACGGCCTGCCGGTCGCGCGCGATCGGCTATTCCCAAAGACGAAAATATGGCGCGACTTGCGTTTCGGTCGCAACCTGCACCTGCTGCTCACCGATTACCGCAGCGCCCGGCCTGACCACCTGATACCCGAGGACGCATTTCCCGGCGCGTTGATTTTTGATCGCGCTGCCTTGCACCAGCGGCTGCCGGAGTTGGGCTTGCGCTACACCGAACTGGAACCGTCATTGATCCCGTACCTCGATCTGGACACGCCCGCCTTCGCGCCGTTGCGCGCACCCTTGCGTGCGGTGCTGGAACAAGCCTATCTCGCCGCCGGACAATCGGGCGAAGATGCCGCAAGGCGCGCCGATGCCGCCGCCAAAGGCCAGATCGCGCTGCCTGCACTCAATCAATTTCTCGCCGCGTACAACGCAAACGCACCGACATCGCAACAGGTGGCCTTGCCGCCAGCAGACGCCGACTACGAGCGCGGACTGCCCTGGCTTGCGCTCGGCAAGACGCGCTTGTTCGACGCCATCGGCTCGCGCTACTTCGTGGTCAAGGACAGCTACGATCTGTATGTTGCCTTGCGAGGGCTTGATGGCATCGGCAGCGCCTACGGCAGCGAACAGGCCGCCTGGCTGAGCAAAACGCTGAGTGCCAGCGATGCCAACTGGAAGGTGGTTGCCAGCTCGGTGTCGTTCACCTCGCTGGTACTTGACCTTGCCCGTCCCGAACTGGAGGCGCCGGCAGCGATGCGTAGGCAGTTCTATCTCAACGTCGATCAGTGGGATGGTTTTCCGCAAGAGCGTCAGCACCTGATAAACAAGGTGTTCGATCCAGCCGGCGGGGTGATTGTGTTGTCCGGCGATATCCATGCCGGTTTCGTCACCCAGCACAGCGCGCACACGGTGGAGTTCACCACGCCTGCGGTGTCCTCGGAAACCTTGAAGGGAATCCTTGCGCGCAGTGTCGGCGGCAATCCGGATGCGCCATCGCGCCGCACGGGTGAACACATGGTGGCGCAACTGGATGAATTACTCATGCACGGCTATGACGCGCTTCGCTACGCCAACACCGACCATCATGGCGTTGGCGTGCTGGCGCTCGATGGTGTGCAGGTTGATGTGCGATTGCTGGAACTGCCTGGCGATGCCTGCCAGCAGCGGCTTTATGATGCGCCACGCCAGTTGCGGGCATTGAGCGAGGAACGGCGATTCTCTGTCGCACGCGCCAGCATGCAGATCAAACGCGTGAGTTGAGCCGAAGCCCTGATGGACTGTTATCGCAGGCGCACACCACCAAGGTCGCTCAGAGCAAGCCGTCAGCGCAGCGAAAGCAGCTGCCCCTGTTGCGGTTTGCAATGGCTTCCAGCGTTCGCTGCAATGACGTGAGTGGCGGGTCGATATGCCGAGTGCGCCACCGGCATGCCGCAGTACACCACCAGCACTTCGTCGCTGTCGGCGAACATCCGCACAGGGTGCTATAGGCCTTCGCGGGCTTCGCGGTTGGCCAGGGTTTTCAAGGAAAATCTCGGACGTGGAGCAAAACGTGACACAATTTTAGTTACTGCGACACCTTCGTCGACGCCTGTTTTTTACCATGTCCGAAAGCCCGTTAAGCCTGCTCCTCCGCGTCTTCGGCTACCCCGCGTTTCGCGGCGATCAGGCGGCCATCGTCGATACCTTGGTGGCGGGTGGCGACGCGCTGGTGCTGATGCCCACCGGCGGCGGCAAGTCGCTGTGTTTCCAGATTCCGGCGCTGCTGCGCGAGGGCTGCGCGGTGGTCGTCTCGCCGCTGATCGCGCTGATGCAGGATCAAGTCGCCGCCTTGAAGGAACTAGGCATCGCCGCCGAGTTTTTGAACTCGAGTCTGGACGCGGCGACAGCCGCGCGGGTGGAGCACGATTTCGTCTCCGGCCAGTTGAAGCTGTTGTACGTCGCGCCGGAACGTCTGCTGACGCCGCGTTTTCAAGCGCAGCTCGAACAGGCGCAGATCGCGTTGTTCGCCATCGACGAAGCGCACTGCGTGTCGCAATGGGGGCACGACTTCCGCCCTGAGTATTTGGGCTTGTCCGCGTTGCACGAACATTTTCCGCACGTACCGCGCATCGCGCTCACCGCGACCGCCGACACGGCAACCCGCGCCGAAATCCTGGCGCGACTGGATTTGGGCGCTGCGCGCGTGTTCGTCGCCAGCTTCGACCGCCCCAACATCCGTTACCGCATTGCCGAAAAAACCGAGCCACGCCGCCAGCTGCACGATTTTCTCGGTGAACACAGGGGTGAAGCCGGCATCGTGTATTGCAGCACGCGCAAAAAAGTCGAGGAGACCGCCGAAGCACTGAAGCAGTCCGGCTTCACCGCTTTGCCGTACCACGGCGGCATGGACAACGACACCCGTCGCCGCCATCAGCAGCAATTCCTGCGCGATGACGGCGTCGTCATGGTCGCCACGCTGGCGTTCGGCATGGGCATCGACAAGCCCGACGTGCGCTTTGTCGCCCACCTCGACCTGCCGCGATCGGTTGAAGGCTACTACCAGGAAACCGGCCGTGCCGGTCGCGACGGCGAGCCTGCCGAGGCCTGGATGGCGTGGGGCCTGCAGGATGTCGTCACCCAGCGCCGCTTTATCGACGAGGGTGAAGCCGAAGACGCCCACAAGCGCAGCGGCCACGCCAAACTGGATGCATTGGTTGGCCTGTGCGAAGCCGCCAGCTGCCGCCGCATGGCGTTACTGAGTTATTTTGGCGAAGCCAGCCAGCCCTGCGGCAACTGCGACGTCTGCCTCAATCCACCGACGCTGTGGGACGGCACCGAAGCCGCGCAAAAGTTGTTGAGCGCGGTCTACCGCACCGGCCAGCGTTTCGGTGCCAGCCACGTCATCGACGTGCTGCTCGGCAAGACCACCGAAAAAGTCGACAAGTTCGGCCACACCCGCTTGAGCGTGTTCGGCATCGGCGCCAGCCAAACCGACAAGGTCTGGCGTGCCGTGTTGCGGCAACTGGTGGTGCGCGGGCTGCTGGAAGTCGATCACACTGCTTACGGCGCGCTGAAATTGACCGCCGCCGCCAAGCCGGTATTGAAGGGCGAAGAAACGGTGATGCTGCGCGTGATCCAAGTACGACCTGCGCGCAGCAAAAAATCGCGCTTCGCACCCCGCCCCGGCGAAGGCGTCCACAACGACGAAAATCCGCTGTTCCTTTCCCTGCGCGCCTGGCGCCGCGAAACCGCCAACGAAAAAGGCGTCCCCGCCTACGTCATCCTGCACGACGCCACCCTGCGCGAAATCGCCGCCCGCCGCCCTGCCACGCTGGCCGAACTGGGCGAGATATCCGGGCTGGGGACGAAGAAGCTGGAAGCTTATGGCGAGGATGTGCTGATGGTGGTGACGCAAGGCTGAGCAAGCACGCCATCTGCTGGTGCTGACGAACGCCAAGCCGCGTTCTGAAGTTAACCAGATTGCTGTTGGCAATGGCTTCCAGCGCTCGCTGCAATGACGAGAGCATCCTTGAACCCACCGGTTGCCGGTGATCTGCACGTTCAGGCTGAAGTGCGCTGCACCGGTTGGTGAGATATCGCCGACTGTTTTTTGGTAGGACATTTCAACGAAATCGGGCAAGCTGTTGCCATGCTCGGGTTCAAACAATCGTCGGCACCAACCAGTCATCGCGAACAGGTGACGATCACTCTTGCCGATGGTCGAGGCGTGACCCTGCTGCGGGTGCGCGACAGGCGTGCAAAACGCATGCGGCTTTCGGTCAGCGAGCGCGGTGTTCGCCTGACCCTGCCGCGCGCGGTGTCGCTGCGCGCAGCCGATGCGTTCATCCAGGAACACGATGGCTGGCTGATCGCTCAGCTGGATCGGTTAAGCGGGAGTGCCACGCCGACGCTGCTCATCCGGGGTTCGTGTGAGCCAATACCGCTGCGTGGTGAATTATTGCCATTACGCTGGGCTGAAGGGCGCTACGCCCGCGTCGATCGTGACGCGCATGGCGTTTGCCTCAGCCTGCCGGCTAATGCCGATGATTCACGCGCGCGCTTGGCCCTGCACGAGTTTTATCTGTCGCAGGCGCGTGCCGATGTGGGGCAATGGTTGCCGAAGTATTTACCGCATCTGCGTAGCGCGCCGCGGACGATCCGCATCCGCGCGATGTCGTCACTATGGGGTTCGCTCAGTGCCAACGATGCGCTATCACTGGATTTATCACTGGTGCTCGGGCCGCCGGCTGCGTTCGAGTACGTTTTGATACACGAGCTGTGCCATTTGCATCAACGCAATCACTCGCCGGCTTTCTGGCGCGAGGTTGAACGGCATTGTCCGGATTGGCGCGTGCATCGAGCCTGGTTCCGCGAACACGGTATGGCGCTGAAATCCACCTTGCGCCAGCTCACCACGCGCTGATTATGTGCAGTGGCGTCGCTTCGATAACGTCACCTCAGCGCCGCTGACCCATCAATGCCGCCAACGCTGAACCAATCACCACCGTCGCCGCACCAGCAAAGCCAAGCCAGCTCACGTGTTCCGGGCGAATGAGTAAGGGCCAAGCGGCGTGGACGGCGCTCACTGCGGCAATCGACAACAACGGCGTCACCGCTAGAATGGTGGACACCCGCGAGGCTTCCCAGTGCGCCAGAGCCTCGGCAAAACAGCCATAGGCACCCAGCGTGTTGAGCGCACAGTAAAGCAGCAAGACGCCATGCAACGGGTCGAGCCGCAATAATGCCGCAGGCTGCGCGAAGGGGAAAAGCAGCACACTGGCGAGCGCGTAGATGACCAGCAAAATCAACCACGACGACAACCGCAGCAGCAGTTGCTTTTGCAACAGCGCATACACCGCCCAAACCACAGCGGCCAGCACCACGATCAGCGAGCCAAGCACATAACGCCCCGCTGGCAATGTATCAGCACGCAGTTGATCGGCAAAAAACAGCGAGAGGCCGATCACGATGACGGCCAGGCCAGCCCATTGCCAGGCATTGAACCGCTCGCGAAAAACCACGATACCGCCGAGCGCCATCAATAACGGCGCCAACTGGATCAGCAATTGCGCGTTGGCCGGGGAGGTGTACTGCACTCCGAGCAGATAGAACACGTAATTGCCGATCAACATCACCCCGGCGAGCAGCAACAGCAGCCAATGGCGGCGGCGCAAATACGCCAGCGGCTTGAGCTTGCCACGCGCAGCCAGCCAGCCGCCAAGCAATACGAAGGCCACCACGAAGCGAAACCAGGTGAGGGTAATGGCGTCGATCTGCTCCAGCGTGATCTTCAACGCCACCGGCAAAGTGGCCCAAAACCCGGCGGTAGCCAAAGCTAGGGTCAAACCCAGACGCCAGCGACCGGAGGCCTGATGCAGAGACATGGAAATCCAGTGCGCGTGAGTGGAGGCAGTTGCGATTGTCACACGCGCAGCCATCGCCAGCGATATGCCGTAAGGTTCAGGGGTAATTCACTGCAACAGGCAAAGACTGCGGTTGTCTGCTAACGCTGCCATGGCGATATCGCCCAGGCATGTGTGACCCATTTCGCGGAGGCTTGTCATGTTTGTCAAAACCATGGTTTCGGTTGCGTTGATCGTGCTGTTTGCGGGCTGCGCGAGCTATGGCAGTGGCTATCGCGATGGTGCGTACTACCGGCCATCGCGCGGCGATGAAGGCGACTATTATTACGGTCGGCCGCCGGTCAATCGCGGCTACTACCGCCCGTATTACGGACCCTATGGCACCCCGTTTTACTATTCGCCGTATCCGTACTATCAGCCATACCGGTATCGACCGTACTACGGCCCGTATCGTTCGTCGTATTACGGCTCGGGCTTCGGCGCCTCGTATGCGTACGGCGGTTTCGCAGGCTATCGTGATTACGGATATTCCGGTTTTGGCTTGGGCTTTGTCTACAGCGACCGTGATCGGAGCCATGGTCGTGGACGCCATGATCGTCGCGGACGCAATGATCGCGACGCGCACAATCGATCCGATCACGATGAGCGTCGAGACGATCAAATGGGTCGTTTTGGTGCGGCACCGATCAGCGATGGTCGCCATCGCCGCGACGCGCAACCTGGGCGACCCGGTTATGGCCATGATCCACGAGTGTTTGAGCGCCGGCTGACGCAGCCGACACCCGGTTTGCGTGTTGCGCCGGAACAGCCAGCCACGGTGCGGCTTCGGTCTGATGGTGGCCGTATCGTGCAGATGCGCCGGGTCGATGTCGAGCAAGGCAAAAACAAACAACGATTGACGCCCCAGCCCACGCGCGTTGCCCCAGTGAGTTCGCCGGAAACATTGCGTGCGGGTCCGGCGCCGGTATATCGAGGTACCCGAGAAAATCGGCCACTGTCAGCGCGGGAAGCTACCGCGCCCAACCAGCCGCCATCGCGTTCGTCACCGCAAGCACGGAGTTCACAACGGGGGCTTAACGAGGAAGCACGTGATGCTGGTAAAAAAACGCGAAACTCATCACAATTAAAAAAGGTTGTTGACACCGTAGATGAATGAGCGGCATATAACACTTGCACTGGATTTCACGGCCACGCATCCTTGAACCCTGTGAGACTGTCTGACAGCAACTGACACGCCGCGTCGCTTTATGCCGCGATACGGCACCGGTCACCGGCACCCGGCATCAGGTCACCCTGGATACCCCCTGTTCCACTAGACCCGTCGGGTGCCGGCCTTTCTTCACGAAAGGCCGGCTTGTCGCCGTCGTGAATACCCCGATATCGACTGAAACACGCCTTGCTGCGTGCCGTGGTGTTGTGTGGAACACGAGTGGACGCACAACGCACGTCAGCGCTTGCCGTGTATGGCCTGGTGCAGACCACGCCACGCTGGCGCGACAGGTTCAGAGTGAATGGTGGCGCCTGTGGCGCCAACGAGAAGGTGGCCGGGAGGCGCCCCCGCGACTCCCGGCCGGCATTCCCTCGACACGCCTGGCCAGCCCCTGTTCCAGTTCCGGCCCGCGCCGCAGCGCGTGGCTGTCGGGGGTGCAAATAACTCACTGCATGAAGCGTGCCAGTTCGGGAGCCGCTACAATTCGCATCACGCCGCAAAACCCATTGTGAACACGATGCGTTCGCGGCACTGCAGTCAGGATGGTAGTCGTCAATGTTCAACTATGACGTGATCGTGGTGGGTGGCGGGCACGCCGGTACCGAGGCGGCGCTGGCGAGCGCGCGGGCGGGCGCGAACACCTTGCTGCTGACCCACAACATCGAAACCATCGGCCAGATGAGTTGCAACCCGGCGATTGGCGGTATTGGCAAAGGCCATCTGGTCAAGGAAATCGATGCATTGGGCGGCGTGATGGCGCATGCGGCCGATCTGGCTGGCATCCAGTGGCGCACGCTCAATGCACGCAAGGGGCCTGCCGTACGAGCTACCCGTTGCCAAGCCGATCGCAGCTTGTATCGCGCCGCTGTGCGCGATGCGGTGCAGGCACAGCCCGGCCTGCATCTGTTTCAGCAGGCGGTTGATGACTTGTTGATCGAGGGCGAGCGCGTAGCCGGTGTGATGACCCAGGGCGGTCTGTGTTTTCGCGCGCCGTGTGTGGTGCTCACCGCCGGTACGTTTCTCGCCGGCAAGATCCATATCGGTGATCGCCAGTACGCCGGCGGCCGCGCTGGCGATGCACCGGCGCAGACGCTGGCACAACGCCTGCGTGACCAGGCATTTCCGGTCGGCCGTCTCAAGACCGGCACACCGCCGCGCATCGATGCGCGCAGCATCGATGTGTCGGTGATGACCGAGCAGCCCGGTGATGAGCCGATGCCGGTGTTCAGCACGCTCGGCAATGTGGCCCAGCATCCGCGCCAGGTATCGTGCTGGATCACCCATACCAGCACGTGTACTCACGATCTGATTCGTGGCGCATTGGATCGCTCGCCGCTGTATACCGGCCAGATTGAAGGAGTTGGCCCACGCTATTGCCCGTCCATCGAAGACAAAGTGGTGCGTTTTGCCGACAAGGACAGCCACCAGATCTTCGTCGAGCCCGAAGGCCTCGACAGCATCGAGGTGTATCCCAACGGCATTTCCACCTCGTTGCCGTTTGATGTGCAACTGGAGTTGGTGCGCACGATTCGTGGCTTTGAGCAGGCGCGCATCACGCGCCCAGGCTATGCCATTGAATACGATTATTTTGATCCGCGCGGGCTGCGGCCGTCACTGGAAACCAAGCATTTGGCCGGGCTGTTTTTCGCCGGCCAGATCAACGGCACCACCGGTTACGAAGAAGCCGCCGCTCAGGGCCTGATCGCCGGCCTCAATGCCGCCCGTCAGGCGCGCGGGCTGGAACCATGGACACCGCGCCGCGATCAGGCCTATATCGGTGTGCTGATCGATGATCTGATCAGCCACGGCACCCTGGAGCCTTACCGCATGTTTACCTCGCGTGCCGAATACCGCCTGCAACTGCGCGAGGACAATGCCGACTTGCGGCTGACTGAAATCGGCCGCGAGTTGGGCGTTGTCGATGAGACGCGCTGGGTTGCTTATGCGCACAAGCGTGATGCCATCGAAGCCGAGCGTGAGCGTCTGCATGGCTTGTGGGCGACACCGGGCAATGCCTTGGGTGCGGCTTTGCAACGCACGCTGGATCTGGTCATCAGCCGCGAAACCCGGGTGCTGGATTTACTAAAGCGGCCGGAACTGGGCTATGCGCACTTGATGCAACTCGCCGAACTGGGCCCAGGCAGCGCTGATCCACTAGTCGCAGAGCAAGTGGAAATCAGCGTGAAATATTCCGGCTATCTCAATCGTCAACGCGAAGAAATTGATCGCCAGCAACGACACGAAGAGACCGGTATTCCCGATGATTTTGATTATTGCAGCGTTACAGGCTTATCGACCGAAGTGCGCCAGAAGCTGATTGCCGCCACACCGGCAACGGTTGGTCAGGCGTCGCGCATTGCCGGTGTCACGCCTGCTTCGATCTCGTTGCTGCTGGTGCATCTGCTGCGGCAGCAGCGTCGCGATGTGGCCTGACGTGACCCGCGTGCGCGACGAGCTCGACCGCCACCATCGCACCTTGAAGCAGCGTCGCGGTTGGCTGCGCAAACTGCTGCGGCCGCTGCCGCGACGCGCCAATGTTTCCCGTTATCCGGTGATCAAATGGTTTGCCGTGATGGCACGGCGGCTGCCATTTTTGTGGTCGTTTCGGGCGCAGCATGTGTTGCCTGCCTTGTATCTGGGCTGCGTGTTGTCGCTGTTGCCGGTCTACGGCATCCAGTTTGGTCTGGCATTGGTGTTTGCGTTACTGGTGCGCGGCAACATCACGGTGCTGATGGGCTTGCAGTTGATCACCAATCCGTTTACTGCGGTTCCTGCCTACATCGTTACCTACAAGGTCGGCATGTACCTGATCACCATCACCGGCATCGGCCATGGCATGTCGCTCTGGGGTACGCGTATCAATGCGCTGGTGATTGGCGGCGTGGTGCTGGGCTTAGTGCTCGCTATGCTGATCCATGTGGTGTGGCTATTGGGTGCGTGGGAAGTGCAGCGTATTCGCGCGCGCGTACACTACCTGCGCGAAGCGCTTGCCGCCGAAGCGGCGGGCCTGCCGCCGCCACCGAAACCCTGAGCACACTGCCACAGCGACTTTTCGCCATCGCGCAGGTAGCATGTGCGCATGAGAAACCTGATCACTTTTTTGTTTCTGGCGAGCACCGGCCTCGCCCATGCGTTCACTTTGACGCCGCTGCCGCTGGCGGCACCGGCTGGAGCATCGGCGGCAAACCTTGCGCAGGGCGCGGATGGTGCAACCCTGGCGAGTTGGATCGAGAAGTTGCCCGCAGGCGGCCATCGCCTGATGTTCCAGCGCTGTATCGTGCCGGCAACATGTGCGCCGCCGCAGGAGATCGCGCGCGGTAACGACTGGTTCGTCAACTGGGCCGATCTGCCAGCGTTGGCCAGTTTGCCCGACGGCAGCCTGTGGGCACACTTGCTACGCAAAAACGGCAGCGCGACCTATGCCTATGACGCGGTGCTAAGTCACTCGCGTGACGGTGGCGCAACCTGGTCGCCGCTTGCGGCAATGCACGACGATGGCACCCCGAGCGAACATGGCTTTGTCAGCTTGCTGCCGTGGTCAATCTCGGCGATGGGCGCGGTGTGGCTCGATGGCCGCAACACCGTCAGCGCGCCGGCTGGTGCCGATGAACACGCAGGCCATGGCCGTGGTGCGATGACGCTACGGGCAGCGGTATTCGACGAGAAGCAGCAAAAGCAACACGAATGGCTGCTTGACGCATCAACCTGCGATTGCTGTCAGACCGATGCCGCGTTCACTGCCAATGGCCCGGTGGTGGTATGGCGTGATCGCGACGCTGAGGAATTGCGTGACATCCAGATTGCACGTTACACGAACGGCGCGTGGACCACACCGCGCTATGTGCATCGCGATAACTGGCATATGCCGGCGTGCCCGGTCAACGGCCCGGCGATAGCGGCGCAAGGCAATCAGGTGTGGGTGGCGTGGTACACCGAAGCCGGTGGCGCACCGTCATTACGCCTGGCATCGTCCAGCAATGCCGGTGAAACGTTTGCCGATCCATTGCACATTGCCGGCGGCGAAACGCTGGGCCGCGTCGATCTGGCGAGCAACGCCGATGGCGTGTGGTTGAGCTGGCTGCAAGAAGTCGATGGCAGGCAATCGCTGTGGTTGGCACAGTTCAGTGATGATCTGCAGCACGAACGGCAACGGCAGAAAATCGCCGACCTCGCCGGTCGCGGCCGTGCCACCGGTGTGCCGCGCCTGCTCCCACTCGAACACGGTGTCGTGCTGCTGTGGAATGATGTTGCTGGCGACGCGATGGTGGTACAGGCGATTCACGCAACTATCGGCGAGCAATGATCGGAAGGCGTTGAGGCCGCTCAGCGCTCGGTATGCCAGTTGATCGAACCGCGGTTTTCGAGGCCCGATTCGATCTCCACTTCAAAGCCACCTCCGAGCAGGTACCGCAATGCCACCACCTGACCGGTGCCCAGCAGCGATACGCCGTAGCTGACATACAGGCGCGGCGAGACAAACTTGCCCACCGATAGCGTGTTGGTACCCAATGTGCGCGATTCACCCACGGCGGCCTCATCCAGGCCCAGCCGTGCGCCGAGTTGTTCGGCCAACAGATTGCCACCCGCACCCAACGCGCTGGCGGCGGCGTCCAGCTTTTCGCTATCGGCCTGTTGCGCTGAGCGCAGTGGCCTGCCCAGCACCAGCCAGCTCAACGTCTCGCTGCTGTCCAGGGTGGGATTGGATACCAGCGTGGTAATCGGACGTAGTGCATTACCCGATACCTGCACGCCCACCATCTGCTCGTCGATGCTGCGTTCAGCACGAATATCCAGCGCCGGATTATCCAATGGCGTGCGGGTATAACTCAGTCGGGCATGACGAATGCTCAGCGGTTTGCCGTAGCGTTCGTAGCTGCCCGAAACATTCAGCGTACCGGTGCCCAGCGGTTCGCGTCCGGCAGCCTGGGTGACTTTCAGGTCGCCGGCCAGCTTGCCATCCAGCCCGAAGCCGGAGAGCGTCACCGACTTGCCGAACGCCACCTGCACGTTCAGCACAACGGGAATACCTTGCTGTTTGATTTCGGGTTTGATCGGGTCGAGGATCAGCACATCGGGGCTACGTGCCGCAGCGCTGGCCTGCATCTTGTCGAGCGCGATGTGTGCCTCGGGAATGCTCAACTGGCCGCTGATCGACACGCCCTTTTCTGCGCGAACGATATCCAGATTCGGGCTGATCAAGGCGCGCAGGTCGGCATTGTCGATGATCTTTACCCGCTCGCCGCTGAGCTTGGCGGTAAATGCGTCGGGGTTATCGAGCCGGCCATCGGCGGTAAGTAGCAGTGGCCCATCGCCACTGTGCAGCTGTGCCTCAAGATGCAGTTCGCCATTGCTCGCGGCATCCAGTTGCGCCTGCGAATCAGTAAGCGCAATACCCAGTGCGGGTACTTCGGCGGCAAAATTGCCGAGCACAAGCTGGCCACTCAACTGTGGCGTCTCCCGAGTGCCGGCGATACGGAGCTGCCCATGCAGATGACCGCTGGGTGCCGCCAGATCGGGTGATAACAATTCCAGCCATGCCAGTTGTGCAATATCCAGGCTGATGTTGCCGGCGAGTTCTGCGGTAGCATCCAGGCCGGTTGCCAGCTCACCATGCAACACGCCATCGGCGCCGGTCTGCGCATCGAAACGGGCAAGCAGTTGGTTATCGTTGAGCGTCGCATCCAGGCTCATGGTTCGCCACGCAAAGGCCGGTTGCTTGCCACGCGGTATTACCTGCAATGCGCCGGGTGAAAAGCGTAGTTGCGCCTCGCCGCGCACGATGCGCGCACCGTTGGTGAGCAGCGTGGCATCGCCATCGACACGGCCATCGAGGCCAAACTGCACATCCTCGCGATGCAACAGCGGATCAAGCAGCGCCAGATCAAACGCGTGTGCCGACAGGCTGGCCTCGCCCGGCCAGTTGCCCTGCGCGCACAGGCGGCTGTCTGACTGTGTCAGGCATAAAGCCGACAGCGCCGTGACATCGCCAAGCAGCAGTGATGCCGGTTCGAGCAACAGCCATGGATTGCCTTGCGATGGCGTCAGCGACAGCTCGCGCAACGCCACATGGCGAACATTCTTGGACTCCGACCAGTTGCCCGCTGCATTCGCCTTCACCGTGTCGGCGGTTGCCTGCAGCGACCACCGCGCTTTGCTCAGTGTGCCGTGCGCATCGGCTTGCAGTTGGGCAAGGCGCAAACCATTGCTGTTCAGTCCATCAAGGGTCAGTTCGACATCGGTACCCTCACTCGCCGACGGACTGGCGCGCAGTTGCAGCGCATCGACGGACAGGTCATTCCAGGCCAGATGCTCGCCGTGCAGTTCGCCGTGCAGTTCGCCGTGTATTTGCGCGTTGCGCATATCACCACGCAAGGCGATTGAGCCGTTCAGGCTGCCGCGCGCATCGGGCAGCAGGTCGTTAAGCAGCAAGGGTGAAAACGTGGCCTGCATCGATAACGGCTGTTTGCCGCTGGCATCGTGCTGGCCATTGCCGCGCACATGGCTGTTGCCGATATTCAGCTCGATGCTGGCGGTGCTGATGCCTGCCGTGTGTTGTAACTGCGCACCACCCGCGAGCGTACGACCGCGCACACGGCCGCTTAGTGCAGTCAGATCGGCGTTGAACTGTACAAGGTCGTCACTGATCGAGCCGGTACTGAGCAGATTTGCCGACAGCGCGCCGGGAAAATCCGGTGCAAAAAAAACTGGATCGAAACCACTGATGTCACCGACCACATGCCAGTGCATGGTGGGTGAAAACACCAGCTCGCCGTTGAGTTGCGACTGCCCGGCATCGGTTTTCAGCAGCAACTGATCGAGCGTGGCGAGCTGTTGATCGCCGTGCGCGCGCAGCTCAATACGCGCTGCAACCGCGTCGCGGTGCAGGGTGGCATTGCCATCGAGCTGCCACTGCGCCAACGTGCCTTGCAGTTGCGTCACGCCATCGGCAGTTATCACCTCGTCGCCCGCGCCCCAACGCAGGCCGTCGCCAGCAATATCTAGCGCCATCAACGGGGCATCGCCAGCAACACCGACGCTGCCACGGATACGCAGTTCGCCGTCTAGCGCTGACAACACCAATGGTGAAAGTTGAATCTGCTGGTTTTGCCAGGCGATTTGCGATGGCAGGATATGTAGCGCCTGGCCATCGTACTGCACCTGGCCGGTCACGCTCGCCGCCGCATCAATGCCGTCGATATCCAGTGCCACACCATAGCGCCCCTCGGGGCCGCCAAACAGCTGCGGCGCAATGTCTTGCGCACGAGTATTCAGCTGCCAGCGCAAGTGCTCGCCATCAACGCGTACACGGGCGCGCAGGGCCAGCGTTCCTGGCGCATTGCCATCGAGCACCAGTTGCAGGTCCGCCGGTTTGCCGGAAATGCGCGCGTGCAATTGCCACGCGGTTAGCGCATCGGTCACTGACTCACCATCCAGCGTCAACGCCACCGTGCTGCGTTTGCCAAAACCGATGCGGCCGTCGATACGCGAGGTATCGTCAACACGGTGGATCGTCAGGCCCTTGATCCGTACGCGATCAGAAGACATCTGCAACCCGCCGTTGATCGCAGCAATTGTTTGCGGTGCGCTATCACCACGTTGAATCTGCAGATCGCGCACCACCAGTTTTGCTATCTCAATGTCCAGTGGCAGCGGCAGTGTTGGCCATTGCGACGGCCAGGAAAACGGCTCTTCTGCGGCATCGGGCGATGGCAGCGGAATATCGATCGTTACGCCACTTAACTGCAATGGCTCAAGGCGCACTACGCCGCGCCAGAGTGCCGTTGATGCCAGAGCAAGCTGCGCCTGCGCAATCTGAATGCGCATGTCATCGACGTTCAACACCAATCCTTGCACATCCAGGCCACCGGCCAGCGTGCCCTCGGCGCTTTGCCAACTCAGCGCACCATCAGCCAGAGCGCCGCGTGCCTGCATCAATACAAAATCGCGGCCGGAGTGGCTATGCCATAGCCAGGCCCACGCCAGCGCAGCCATCAGCAGCAGCGCAGCCAAACCAGCAAACAGCAGGCGTACGATCCGGCTCACAGGTCCGGCCCGATGCGCAGATGAATCCGCCATGCCTGCTCCTGGCTGTTGAAGCCATGCGCCAGGTCGAGCCGCACCGGGCCCACCGGTGAGCGCCAGCGCAGGCCCAGCCCGGCACCGACAGCCAATGCAATTGCTGATGGATCATTGAAGGCGTCGCCAGCATCGACAAAGGCAGCCATGCCCCAACGTTTGCCGAAATAGTGATCGACCTCGGCGCTGGTGACCGCCAGGTGCTTGCCACCGAGCGCTGCGACGCCATTGATGCCGACGCCAACCTCGTTGTAGCCAAAACCGCGAATGCTTTGGTCGCCGCCGGCAAAAAAACGCAGGTTCGGCGGCAATGCCGCCAATGAATTGGTGCGTGTTGCGCCCAGTTCGCCGCGCAGCAACAACCGGGTATCGCTGGCCAGTGGGGTAATCCATTTGGCCAACACATGCCCCTGCAAAAAACTCACATCTGAGCCCAGCGCGCTGCTGTTGCCGCGGACCTTGGCGCTCAGCGACCAGCCACGGCGTGGATTGATCGGGTCGCGGGCGCGCACGGTTTGCACCGACAATTCCGGATACCAGACCGTGCTGATGGTGCGCGGCGCGTCCGGAGCCGAAAACGATTGCTGCTGACCCCAGACGCCAGCGGTCGCACCCCACTCGCCAAAACGGGCATTGCGGTTGGCTGCCACCTCGATGGTGCGGCTGTTGTCGAACGCACCGAAATCCTCTTCGCGCAGGTTGGCATTGAGGGTGTACCAGCCATCGAATCGGGCAAACGCAGGAATTCGATACTGCGTAGCAAACGAACGCTTGCGCTGCGCCCAATCGAGTTCGGCTTTGAGCTTGTGGCCGCGATCATTGAGCCAGCGTCGCTCGGCACCCAGATTCACGCCCGCGCCCGAATCGGTGCCAAAACTCAGCCCCATCGAATAGACATCGCGCTTGGCCGGGGTAAGTGTTGCCTGCACCGGCATCGCGCCGTCCTGTGCCTGCTCCGGCAACGGCTGCACCGCAACCATCGCAAAATAGTCCAGCCCTACCAGGCGGTTTTGCAGGGTGGTCAGTTCGCTCTGGCGGTAGGCGTCGCCAACCTGCCATGGCGTCAGCGCCGCGAGCAGGCCAGTCCGCAACTGGCTGCCCTCAAAGCGCACCGGGCCGAGGGTGTAACGCGGCCCGCTGTTCCAGCCAAGGTCGATATCGGCGGCGTGTTCGGCGCGTGTTATCCGTACTTCGTGTTGGACGAGCGTGGCGTCAAAATAGCCGCGCTCGGCCAATGCCCGGCTGATACCGCGTTTGCCTGTTTCATAGCGCTCATCGACAAAACGTTTGCCCACCCCCGGCTTGAACTTGGACAACGCACGTTGCACCACGCGATCCGACTGTGCCTCACCGTCGATACGCAGTACGAGTTCACGCACCAACGTCGGCGCACCGGCATCCACCTGCACACGTACATCGGTTCCATTATCGGTTTGCTCGGTGGTTACCGTAATCCGGGCATCGTAATAGCCCAGCGGCATCAGCGCGAGACGCAGTTCTTCTTCGCTGCGACGCACGAGAAACGCCAGCCGTGCGGCACTGATTTTCTTGCGTTGCGATTTGGTGAGACGGGCAATCGACAGTGCCGGGCGAATCTTGTCGGCCAGGCTGTCGCTGATACCCTCGAATTGGATATCGCCCAGCCCTTGCGAGGGTTCGGGCGAGGGTTCCGGTACTTGTTCCTGAGCCACTGATAAAGCAGGGATCAACAGCACGGCCAGCACCATGCTTGCGACAATATGCGGCAGGGGATGTCGTCGCATCACCGTGGCGTCACCGCAAAGCCGTGTATTGCGGTCGCGCACAGGGTGCGCTCCCACAGAAAAGCGACGATGTGGCCTTGGAGGCAACGGTGTTACTCGCTGGTGCCAATCGGTGCTGTTGTGGGAGCCGGCCTGCCGGCAAACCCTCTTGCGACAGCTTCGCGCGCAAGGCGCGTTCCCACAAAAGCCTTGAAGCACCCATGTAGGAGCATCCTGTGCGCGACCAGAAACTTTGGATAGTCATCCGCTCAGAATACCGATCGCCACTGAAGTGAGCGTGAGTATGACCGAGCCACGCGCGTGGGTCAGCCGCTGGCAAGCTGCGAAATATCGGCGACTGCGACAAAGCGATCATGCAGGCGCTTGAGCAACGCCAGGCGGTTCTCGCGCAGGGCTTCGTCCTCGGCCATCACCATCACCGAATCGAAGAACGCATCCACCGGCTGGCGCAGCCAGGCCAACCGCGACAGCACCGCCATGTAATCGTGCGCGGCCAGCGCTGCGTCGGTTTCGCGGATCGCCGCTTCTACCGATTCGGCCAGCGCGATCTCGGCCGGCTCGCGCAGGCGCGAGCGCTCGACGTGCTCGGGAATCTCGTCCTCGGCCTTGCGCAGGATATTGCCGATGCGCTTGTTGGCGGCGGCCAGCGCCTCGGCTTCGGGCAGTTTCACGAACTCGCCGATCGCCTTGAGTCGGCGTTCGAAGTCGAGTAGCGAGGTAGGTCGCAAGGCCGCGACCGCTTCGAAATGCGCGGCGGGCACGCCTTGCTCGGCGGTGTAGTGTCGCAGGCGGTCGAGGATGAAGTCGAGCAGCTCGTCTACGTTCGCACGGTCAAAACTAGGTAACGGTGCGGTCTGCATCTGGTCTACTGCAACTCCCCTCGATTGCGCATGTATCGCGGCTTCGAGTTTGGAGTCCATGTCTTTGCGGCCGACAGCCTGCAATGCTTCGACATGCGCATGTTTGAGGAGCGCCCACAGGTCGAGTTCCAGCGCGCCTTCAATAATTGTCCGCGCCAGCCCCAGTGCATTACGCCGCAACGCGAACGGATCCTTGTTGCCGGTCGGCTTGAGCCCGGCGGCGAAACCGCCGGCCAGAGTGTCGAGACGCTCGGCAATTGCCAGCACCTGCCCCAGCTTCGACGGCGCAATCGCATCGCCACCGAAGCGCGGCATGTAGGCTTCATCAATCGCAGCGGCAACCTCGGCGGACTCACCGGCAGCAGCAGCGTAGTAGCGCCCGGCGATGCCTTGCAATTCCGGGAACTCGTTGACCAGCCGCGATTGCAGATCGGCCTTGGCCAGTTCCGCCGCGCGCCGTGCCAATACCGGATCAACGCCCACCGGTGCGGCGATGGTTTCGGCCAGCGCGGCCACGCGCAACACCTTGTCGGCGTAGCTGCCCAGCTTCTGCTGGTAGGTGACGCAGGCGAGGCCGGCGTTCATCGCCGCGAGGCCCTGCTTGCGATCGGCGTCGAAGAAGAATGCGGCATCGGCAAAACGCGGGCGGATCACTCGCTCGTAGCCCTGACGCACCTGCGTTTCGTCGCGCGATTCGATGTTGGCGATGGCGATGAAGTGCGCGCTGAGGCGACCTTCGCCGTCGAGCACCGGGAAAAACTTCTGATTCGCTTCCATGGTCGAGATCAACGCCTCCTGCGGTACCCGCAGGAAGGCTTGCTCGAAACTACAGGTGATCGCCCGTGGCCATTCGGTCAGGGCGTTGACCTGTTGCAAATTGTCCTCGCTGATGCGCGCGTGCCCGCCCACCGCTGCGGCAGCGGCCTCGACCTGGGTGCGAATGCTGGCGCTGCGCTCGATCGGATCAACCAGCACCTTGGCCTGACGCAAGGCCTCGACGTAATCATCGGGGCTGCCGATCCACACCGGCTTGGCGAAATGAAAGCGATGGCCGCGGCTCATGCGATCAGCGCGGATGCCGAACACTTCGCCATCGATGACCTGGTCGCCAAGCAGCAATACCAGCCAGTGCAGCGGCCGCGCGAAGGCAAAGTCGTGATCGCCCCAGCGCATCGGCTTCGGGATCGGCATCGCCGCAATCGCTTCGCGCACGATCTCCGGCAGCAAGCTGGCGGTATCGACTCCGGCGATGCTGGCGCGATGCACGAAACGCTCACCCTTGGCGTCGCTGACCCGGCCCAGCGCGTTCCATTCGACCCCGGCCTTGGCGGCGAAGCCGCGCAGTGCTGGCGTCGGCTGGCCGTTGCCGTCGAGCGCGATATTCAGATACGGCCCCAGCACTTCGCTTTGCCGATCGGGCTGACGCAGCGCTACCGTTGGCAGGCGCACGGCGAGCCGGCGCGGTGTGTACAGCGGCCGTGCATGGCCGCGCTCGTAGGCAATGCCGCGCTTGTCCAAGCCGGCGAGCATGCCGTCGAACAGCGCCTGTGCCAGTTCCGGTAGCGCCTTGACCGGCAGTTCCTCGGTACCCAGTTCAATCAGCAGGGGTTTTTGCGCACTCATATCAATCCTTACTTGCGGCACTCAAGCGGCTGCCTGCGTTTTCAATCCCGGAAACCCCAGCTTCTCGCGCTGCGCGTAGTAGGCTTCAGCCACCGCACGCGACAGCGTACGCACGCGCAGGATGTAACGCTGGCGCTCGGTGACGGAAATTGCACGGCGCGCATCGAGCAGATTGAAACTGTGGCTGGCCTTGCACACCTGATCGTAGGCCGGCAGCGGCAGGCCCTTTTCCACCAGCGCCAGCGCTTCGCGCTCGCAGGCATCGAAGCGGTGAAACAGCTCGGCCACGTCGGCATGTTCGAAGTTGTAGGTGCTCTGTTCGACCTCGTTCTGGTGATAGACATCGCGATAGGTTACCGGCCCCTGCGGGCCGATCGTCCAAACGATGTCGAACACGTTGTCGACGTTCTGCAGATACATGCACAGGCGTTCCAGCCCGTAGGTGATTTCGCCCAGCACCGGTTTGCATTCGATGCCGCCGGCTTGCTGGAAGTAGGTGAACTGGGTGACTTCCATGCCGTTGAGCCAGACTTCCCAGCCCAGGCCCCAGGCGCCGAGGGTCGGCGATTCCCAGTTGTCCTCG
>PGZE01000070.1 GCA_002840015.1 Gammaproteobacteria bacterium HGW-Gammaproteobacteria-2
CGCAGGCCGTTGCGGTCGAGCACGCAGCCAACCTGGTCGGCATGCGAAAACACGATGCCGGCCGGGCCATCCCAGGGCTCGGTGTGCAGCGCGTAGTACTCGTAGAACGCGGCGAGGTCGGGGTTGAGCTGTTCCAGCGCGTGCGCCGCCGGCGGCACCAGGATGCGCATCGCCTGCAGCGCGTCCATGCCGCCCGCCAGCAACACTTCCAGCATGTCATCGAGGCTTTGCGAATCCGAGCCATCCATCGACACCGGTGGATCGAGCCGGCTCAGGTCGATGCCCGGCGCATGCCACAGGCCGCGTCGCGCCAGCGCCCAGATCCGATTGGACTGGATCGTATTGATCTCGCCGTTATGGGCCAGATGCCGGAACGGTTGTGCAAGCCGCCACTGCGGCGCGGTATTGGTGGAAAAGCGCTGATGGAACAGCACCGCACTGCTGGTCAGGTCGGCACGCGCCAGATCGGGGAACAGTTCGGGCAGGTGTTCGGGCAACACCATGCCCTTGAAACCGATGGCGTGGGCACTGAGGCTGACCACGAAAAAATCGCGGTCATCGCGCAACGCCTGCGCCGCCAGCCGGCGTGCCATGAACAGCGCCTGCTCGAAGCCGTGGGCATCGTGTTCGGCGGCGGGCGCAACGAACAACTGACGCACCTGCGGCAGGCTGACTCGCGCCTGCGCGCCGCAGGTCTCCGCCACCACCGGCGTGTGCCGCCAGCCCAGCACCTGCACGCCCTGGGCGAGCAATTGTGCTTCCAGTGTGCTCACTGCATGTTCTGCGCGTGCCGGGTCGTGGCTCAGAAACACCAGGCCGGCGCTGATGCGTGGGTGGTCGGCGATGCCGGCTTCGCTCGCCAATGCACGCAGCCAGGCATCCGGACGCCGGATCAGCACCCCGCAACCATCGCCACTGCGGCCATCGGCGGCCACCGCACCGCGATGATTGAGCCCGGCCAATGCCTGCAGCGCACCATCCACCACCAGTCGGCTGGGATGGTCATCGAGTTGCGCGATCAGCCCGAAGCCGCAGCTATCGTGCTCGTAGCGCGGGTCATACAGCCCGTTGGCAGAATGCGACATGGATGCTCCGATGGTGAGACCGGCACCGTTGAACGCCCCGTTCAACAGCCCGAACGACTGACTAAAGCACATTTGCTGCGCTGCCGCAATCGGCTGCCGTAGTGACTACGATTGCGTTGGCCTTCGTGCTGGCAATCATCGGCCGCTTGGCGCCCGTCAGCGGGATTTTGGACATGCCGCGTGAGCGGTGTACAGTGCGCTGTGGCCGCAGTCACCAGGCAGGAGGCAAGGCAATGCAGACCGTATTGGTAGCCAGTTCCAAGGGTGGTGCCGGCAAAACGACATTGGCCACGCATCTGGCCGCACAGTTCGCGCTCGACGGCAAGCGCACGGTGCTGGTCGATGCCGACCCGCAGGGCTCGTCAACCCGCTGGTGTCAGCGCCGGGCCGCGCTCGATAGCGCGGTGTTGCCGATCGACGGTGGCGCGTTTCTGGAGCATGCCGATGCGGTGCTGGTACCGATCATCCCGTCATTGATCGATCTGGAAGCCACGGTGCCGTTCCTCAACTCGCTGGCGCAACAGGTGCGGGTAAAAAAGGGCAAATTACCGGTGGCGCTGGTCGGTAACCGGCTAAAACCGTGGACCTCGGCGTCGCAGCAGGCGGTGGAGCAACTCAATGCCTGGCCCTATCCGCTGGTGGCGCAATTGCGCGATTCGCAGGCCTATGTGTTGCTGATCGGCCTCGGCAAAAGTTTGTTCGATTATCATTCCGAGCAGATTCTCCGCCATCAGGCCGATTGGGCGCCGCTGCTGCGTTGGCTGAAAAAAACGGCCTGAAACGTCGCTGCGAAGGCACACTACAAAAGTTTTTCCTGATTTGCGCTATATCTCAGCCAGGCACGCTTCGACTCCTTCTCCCGCCGGGAGAAGGTGGCGCGAAGCGCCGGATGAGGGTTCGAAGCCATGCAGCAGCTTCTATGCTCACCGAACCCTCACCCCAACCCCTCTCCCGATGGGAGAGGGACTTCAACCGCTGAGATATAGCGCTAATCAGAAAGTTTTTTGCGTCCAATTCACCGAAAGTTGGTGATTCATGCGCATAATCGACGTATGCGCGAACTTATCCTGCTCCGACATGCCCACGCCGAACCGGCAGTTGCCGGCCAATCTGATGTTGATCGCCCGCTGTCGCCGGAGGGCATCGCCGAGGCCGAAGCGGCAACTGCCTGGCTTGCGGCCCATGTGGCCCGGCCCGACCGGGTGCTGCATTCGCCTGCACTTCGCACGCGCGAGACCTGCGAGCGGGTGCTGGCCGGATTGGGTTACATCGACAGTCGCGAGGATGCGCGAATCTACGATGCCACGCCGGGTGAATTGTTCAGCGTGATCGACGAGCATGGCGATGCTGAACGCCTGCTGCTGATCGGTCACAACCCCGGCCTGGAACAGATTGCGGCCTTGCTCAGCACCGGCCAGACCGGTGACCATCGCGGCCTGCCGCCGGCTGGCATCGTGGTATTGCATATCCCCAAAGATTGTGAGCTTGAACCGGGTGTTGCGAGCTTGGCTGCGTTCTGGGCCGTGTGATGCTGCGGCTCATGGGCTTGCTGCTGTGCTTGTGCTGTGTGGACGCAAGTGGAGCTCAGCGAATTGACCCTGGCCTGTCCAGTGCCGAAATTGGCGTACGCTTGCGCTGGGTCAAAACCCTGCATTGCGCGGTTAAAAAGTTTGAGGGCGAGGTGCGCCCTGTCGCTGATAACCAGCAGCGGGTCAGCATCCGCTTTGATGTGCGCTCGCTGGATTTTGACGGCAACGAAAGCTTCGCCCAGCATGCCCGGTCGGAAGAGTTTTTCGATGTTGCGCGTTTCCCCTGGGCGGTATTCGAGTCAGTTCCCTTTACCTCGGCACTGCTGTACGAAGGTGGCGATCTGCGTGGCGATTTGTTTTTACGAGGCATGTTTCGCCAAGTGACGTTTACGGTGCTTCCCTCGCCGTGTGATCGCCCGGGTATCGATTGCGCAATCGAAGTCAGCGGCAAGGTCAGCCGCAGCGCGTTCGGAATGAATACGCGACGATTCACGGTAAAAGACAAGGTGAGCATCAATTTTTCGATGTTGCTGGAGCCAGGCACCACTGCCGAGAGCGCCGGAAAATGAATTTGCGTGGCACCCTGCTGGCGGGCACGCTGCTCGCATTGAGCGCCTGCGCGCACTTGCCGCAGGCGCGTCGGGCCGAGGCGGAAGCGATCGCCGCCGATGCGCGCGAAACCGAGGTGATGTGTCAGCGCGATGATGCTTGCGCGGCACCCTCGCCGTGGCGCGAAGACGCATTGACATTGCTTGCACAGTCCACAGCCATGGCGCCCGCGCACCGGGTGCTGTTGCTGGAGCGCGGCGAAGATGCCCTGCTGGCGCGATTGCATCTGATCCGGGCAGCACAGCGCAGCATCGAATTGCAGACGTACCTGTACACCGATGATGATGCCGGACGGCTTGTGCTCAACGAATTGATCGCTGCTGCCCGTCGCGGTGTAAAAGTGCGGTTGCTGCTCGATCAGCTGTTCAGCGTCGATGATATTCGCACCTTGTCGGCGCTGGCGGGCATGCACATCAATTTCGAATTGCGTCTGTACAACCCGACCTTTGGTGAAGCGCAGACCAATGCTCTGGAGTTTGGCGCGGGCATTGTCTGCTGTTTTCGTCGTTTCAATCGGCGCATGCACGTAAAAGCGCTGGTGGTTGATGATCTGCTGGCCATCACCGGTGGTCGTAATTACCAGAATCGCTATTACGACTGGGATAGTGGCTACAACTATCGCGACCGCGACCTGATGGTGGCCGGGTCGGTGGTATCACAGATGCGCGTGGCATTTGACGCGTTCTGGCAGCATCGCCTGTCAATACCCATCGCGCGACTGCATGATGTTGCCCGCGACATCCTGAGCGAAGGCGCGGTGCCGGATCGACTGCCCGCAGCCAAGTTGTCACGCACCGAGCGCAGTACACGATTGAGCGCAATGGCCAATGATCCTGAGCAATTGAATCAGCGCTTGTTCGTGCCATCGCTGCGGGTGGGGCGTGTTGAGTATCTGGTGGATACCCCGGGCAAGCCACAGCAATTGACGCCATCGCGCCATGGCAACGTCTCGCATGGCCTGCATGACCTGGTCGCGCAGGCGCGCGATTCGGTATTGTTGCAAACCCCGTATCTGGTGTTGTCCAAGCCGGCAAAACGCCTGTTCCGGCGGCTGGGTGCCGGCCCGGACCAACCAACCGTTGAAATTTCCACCAACAGCCTCGCTGCCACCGATGCCTGGCCGGTGTACGCGTTGTCGCACAAATACAAGCGTACCTATCTGCGCGAGTTGCGCTTCCAGATATGGGAGTACAAACCGTTTCCGACGAACTCGATGATTGACCTGGAAGCAACCGGCGCACTGTTGCCCGAGCCGGCGCCGATGGGGCCAAATCTGATCGATGTACCGCGTCGGCTGGGTTCGGGCGGTGAGCGCCCCGCCATGCGTGGCAGTGGCGGCAAGCGCCACGGGCCGGTGCCGTTGGCGCATTCCGGGGTGCGGGTTGGCCTGCACGCCAAAAGCCTGGTGATTGATCGCCATATCGGTGTCGTCGGTACCCATAATTTCGACCCACGTTCGGACCACTACAACACCGAATGTGCGCTGGTTGTGTTCGACGACACCTTTGCGCGCCTGCTGGAGGCGCAGATACGCCACGACATGCGCCCGGAGAATGCCTGGCTGATCGCCCGCCGGCCAAAGCCGGCGATTTTTTCCGGTCTGGATTATTCGCTCGGCAAACTGTTCGAGCATTTGCCGCTGTTTGATCTTTGGCCATTTCGTTACGCTACCAGCTACGAACTGGACGCCAGTTGCCGCAGCGCCGATGGCGAGCTGATGGCGGAGGCGACGTTGGGCATTGCCGACCCGGCACGCTCACGTTGCTGGCAGGCGGTAGGCTCGTTTCCCGAAGTGGATGTGCCGCTCAAGGGGCTTTACACCCGATTGATGACGGCGTTTGGTGCCGGCCTGGCGCCCATCCTTTGAACGGTCGGCTACCATGACGTTCATGTGACGATTCGGAGTACCTTGTGAGCGCAACCGACACCCGTATCTGGAGGCAGGCTACAACAGTGGCTGCGATCAACGCGCAGTCGCAAAATACCCTGGCGGCAACGTTGGGCATGGTGGTCACCGAGCTGGGCGATGATTTTGTTCGCGCCACCCTGCCGGTGGATTCGCGCACGCTGCAGCCGTTCGGCTTGCTCCATGGCGGCGCGTCGGTGGCATTGGCCGAGACCGTGGGCAGTATTGCCGCCAATCTGTGCCTGGACCCGGCCACGCACATGGCAGTGGGGCTGGAGATCAACGCCAATCATCTGCGTGCGGTGCGTTCTGGCAGCGTCACCGGCACTGCCCGTCCGCTGCATGTCGGCCGGCAGACGCAAGTCTGGGAAATACGCATCGAGGATGATCGTGGCCGTCAGTCGTGCGTGTCGCGGCTGACCCTGGCCGTGGTCGAACGACCGCACTGAGGCCCGAGTGTCGATGCAAAACTCCGGCTCCGTTGCACACCGTCGCGATTGTTGGCGCGCCCTGCGCATCGTGTGGCGCATGCCGCAGGTGCTGGCGCATGTGCTGATTGCGTTGCCGCTGATGGCCTTGGTGGTGAACTCGCTAGGCGCGCGCATCACCATCGGAGGCCTGCGCTGGGATCACCGCGCAATCCGTTGGTGGAGTGCGCGTGTAGCACGGCTGTTCGGGATTCAGGTCAAGGCAATTGGTACACCTCTGACCGGCGGCGTGCTGTTTGTGGCCAATCACATCAATTGGCTGGACATCGTGTTGTTGCACAGCCAGCACATGATGGGTTTTGTCGCCAAGGCCGAGATTGCGCGCTGGCCGCTAATCGGCTGGCTGGCCACCCGCGCAGAAACGATTTATCACGCGCGTGGCAGTTCCGATTCACTCAACGGCGTAATGCACCAGATGGCTGCTCGCCTCAGTGCTGGGCGTGCGGTGGCGGCGTTTCCGGAGGGGCGCACAACATCGGGTGCAGCTCTCGGAACGTTTCATGCACGAATATTCCAGCCGGCAATTTCGGCAGCGGCATTGGTGCAGCCGGTGGCCTTGCGTTACGGTGATCGCGGCGATGCGCAGACCATCATTGCATTTACTCCCACGGAAAATTTCATGAGCAATCTGCTGCGCCTGATCGGCGAACCATCGCGTACCGCCGAAGTGCATTTTCTTGAGCCGGTGGCGCCATCGCATGATGGCCGCCGACGGATGGCCGAATTGTGCCGTAGCCGCATCGCAGACGCGTTGGCGAGATGAATCATGCTACGTGCTGAAGACTATCAACCACCACGCTGGCTACGCGATCCGCACGTACAGTCGGCGCTTAGCGCCAGCCCGCTGCGCCGGCAGCGTGGCTTGCAACGTTTCCGGCGCCTTGGCGCGCTGACCACCCGGCACCAGTTGGAAGTGGGCGAAGGGGTGCGCCTGCAAGGTTTCCACAGCGCCGTGCCCGGTGCGCCTGCGAGCGATCTGGTGGTGCTGCTGCATGGCTGGGAAGGCAGCGCCGATTCCAGTTACATGCTGCATACCGCTGCAACCTTGCTTGAACGTGGCTTTGAGGTGTTTCGCCTCAACTTTCGCGATCACGGCGAAACCCATCACCTGAACCCGGACATCTTCCATTCCTGCCGGCTCGATGAAATCGTGCTGGCTGTTGGTGAAATTGCGGCGCGTTTCCCCGCGCGACGGCTTTCCATCGCCGGCTATTCGTTGGGCGGGAACTTCGCTCTGCGTGTCGCCAGGGCTGCACCCGGCGCCGGGCTGGTGATTGCCCAGGCCGCCGCTGTATGCCCGGTGCTGGACCCGGCTGCGGGCATGTCGGCACTGGAAAATGCACCGTCGATATATCAGTGGTACTTCTTGAAGAAATGGCGCCGTTCACTACGTCGCAAGCGTGATCTGTTTCCCGAAGCACATAATTTTGACGATGAGGCACTCGAAAAGGACATGCGCGAACTGACCCGTTGGCTGGTCGAGCGTTACACGCCGTACGGCTCGCTGGAAGGGTATTTCGATGGTTATTGCATTGCCGGTGATCGGTTGCACGGTTTGACAGTGCCCAGCAGCATTCTGATGGCGAACGATGAGGCCACTGCGGATTCATCGAAGGCGCAAGCCTCAATGGCTTTGCCGAGCGCTGGGTGGCAGACGCGCTGCATGCCTGAGGGGTGCGGAGGAGATGAAGAAGACCGGCAGCAGCGGCGCCGAAAACGTTAATATTGGGTCCGCAAAAAACGCAAAACTCGCAAAGGCAAGCTCAAGGCCTGGTTGGATTTCTTTGCTTTGTTTGCGGACTATCCGCTCTTGCTCTGTGTGGAGCAGGGTTTGCTCGAAAGGAGAAAACACCATGCGCATGATCGTACTTGGCGTAGCACTGGCCACAGCACTTCCGTTGTTGGCTGCACCACCATTGGGGCGCTTGCACGTGCCGGACGGCTTCGAGATCAGCCTGTTCGCCGACAAGGTGGACAATGCCCGTGGCATGGCGTGGGGCGACAATGGCACCTTGTTTGTCGGCAGCCGCGAAAAAGGCCAGGTTTACGCCGTACGCGATGACGATGGCGATGGCCGCGCCGACTCGGTGAAGGTGATTGCCAAGGGTTTGCGCATGCCGGTTGCCGGTCGGCCTGGCATTCCGTGATGGCGCCCTGTATGTGTCGGCGGTGGATCGCATTGTGCGCTTTGACGCCATCGAAAGCCGGCTCGACAAACCGGCCAAGCCAGTAGTGGCGGTCAGCGACCTGCCCGATAAAGACCATCACGGCTGGCGCTACATCGCCTTTGGCCCGGACGGCAAGCTGTACGTGCCGCTGGGCGCACCGTGCAATATCTGTGATGAGCCCGGTTTCGCCAGCATCACTCGCATGAACGCCGATGGCAGTGAGCGTGAAGTGGTTGCGCGCGGCGTGCGCAACACGGTTGGCTTTGACTGGAACCCGGCCGATGGCAAGTTGTGGTTCACCGACAATGGCCGCGACTGGCTGGGCGATGACGCCCCCGATGACGAGATCAATATCGTCGCTACAGCGGGGGCGCATTTCGGCTATCCCTATTGCCACGCCGGCAGCATCCTCGACCCCGAGTTTGGCGCTGGCAAATCGTGCGCTGATTACCGCGCCCCGGCTGCCAATCTCGGTGCCCATGTCGCCGCACTTGGCTTGCGTTTTTATACCGGCAGCCAGTTTCCGGCCGAATATAACGGCGATGCCTTTGTTGCTTTGCATGGCAGTTGGAACCGCTCGAAAAAGAGCGGCTACGCAGTCAAGCGCGTGCAGGTGGCGAATGGCCAGGTGAGTGCGGTCACGCCGTTCGTCGAGGGGTTCCTTGATGGTGAAAAAACCCTCGGCCGGCCGGTGGATGTGATCCAGGCCAGCGATGGGTCCTTGCTGATTTCCGACGATTACGCCAATGCGATCTATCGGGTGCGATATGTGGGTGGCAAGTAGCCGGCCCCGCACATTGGCTGCGGTTGCGAGCGGTCGCCCACAGGGTGGGCCCACAGTGAGCGTTCACCGCTTTCGTGGGAGCGCGCCCGCGCGCAAAGCTCTTTCGCCAGTTCGTTCGCCGGCAGGCCGGCTCCCACAGAAGCAATGGCTCGCACTGGCGTGCAACACAGTTGCTCCACAGCGAGAGATTATCGTGCGTTGTTGCGGAAGCCCACCTTGTGCGCGATAGGGCGCTCGCAACCTTGAGCCAAGCGGCGCAAACGCGGCATCATGCTGGCGTTGCAATTCATGCGCCGGCCAATCATCCGAGGGACAACCATGAAAATCGTCAGTCAGAGCTTTACACCCGGCGGCGTTATAGCCAGCGATTTTGCGATGGGCAAACCGGTTGGCGACAGCTTCGGTTTCGCCGGCAATCGCAATCCGCAACTGACATTCTCGGAGGTGCCGGCGGCGGCGCGTTCGCTGGTGTTGCTGTGCGTGGACCCGGATGTGCCGACGGTGGCGGAAATGGTCGGCAAGGCCGGCGTTGAGATTCCTGTCGATCAACCGCGCGGCGATTTTGTGCATTGGTTGATGATCGATATTGCCGCCGATTGCCGCGAAATTGCCGCCGGCGCGTGCAGCGATGGCGTTACCGCGCGCGGCAAGC
>PGZE01000071.1 GCA_002840015.1 Gammaproteobacteria bacterium HGW-Gammaproteobacteria-2
GCATGGAAACCGACACGGATGCCGGTTTTCGACTTAGGAGACTCCCATGAAAGACCTGCTCAATCTCTTCAACCAGCAGCGTCAGGCGCTGGACTTCGATGCGATCAAGATTGCCCTCGCATCGCCTGACATGATTCGCTCGTGGTCGTTCGGTGAAGTCAAGAAGCCCGAGACGATCAACTACCGCACCTTCAAGCCGGAGCGTGACGGCCTGTTCTGCGCCGCCATCTTTGGCCCGACCAAAGACTACGAGTGCCTGTGCGGCAAGTACAAGCGCATGAAGCACCGCGGCGTGGTCTGCGAAAAGTGCGGCACCGAAGTCACCTTGGCCAAGGTGCGCCGCGAGCGCATGGGTCACATCGATCTGGCCAGCCCGGTTGCGCACATCTGGTATCTGAAGTCGCTGCCCTCGCGCATTGGCCTGATGCTGGACATGACCCTGCGCGACATCGAGCGCATCCTGTACTTCGAAGCCTACGTGGTGATCGAGCCGGGTCTGACCCCGCTTGAGCGCGGCAGCCTGCTCAACGAAGAACAGTACCTGCAGGCGACCACCGAGCATGGCGATGATTTCGATGCCAAGATGGGTGCCGAAGCGGTTTATGAATTGCTGCGCACGATCGATCTGCCGGGCGAATTGATTCGCCTGCGCGAAGAGCTTTCGCAAACCAATTCCGAGACCAAGCTCAAGCGCTTGACCAAGCGCATCAAGCTGATCGAGGCATTCCAGGATTCGGGTATCCGCCCGGAATGGATGGTGCTGACCGTGTTGCCGGTGTTGCCGCCGGACCTGCGCCCGCTGGTGCCGCTGGATGGTGGGCGTTTCGCCACCTCAGATCTCAACGATCTTTACCGTCGCGTGATCAACCGCAACAACCGTCTGCGTCGCCTGCTTGAGCTCAGCGCACCCGACATCATCGTGCGCAACGAAAAGCGCATGCTGCAGGAGTCGGTGGATGCACTGATGGATAACGGCCGTCGCGGCCGCGCCATCACCGGCACCAACAAGCGCCCGCTCAAGTCGCTGGCCGACATGATCAAGGGCAAGCAGGGCCGCTTCCGCCAGAACCTGCTCGGCAAGCGCGTCGATTACTCCGGCCGCTCGGTGATCGTGGTTGGCCCGACCCTGCGTCTGCACGAATGTGGCCTGCCCAAGAAGATGGCGCTTGAGTTGTTCAAACCGTTCATCTTCTCCAAGTTGCAGCGTCGCGGCATGGCTACCACGATCAAGGCCGCCAAGAAGCTGGTGGAGCGCGAGAGCGCCGAGGTGTGGGACATCCTTGAACAGGTGATCCGTGAACATCCGGTGTTGCTGAACCGCGCGCCGACCCTGCATCGTCTCGGCATCCAGGCGTTCGAGCCAGTGCTGATCGAGGGCAAGGCGATCCAGTTGCATCCGCTGGTGTGTACTGCGTTCAACGCCGACTTCGATGGCGATCAGATGGCGGTACACGTGCCGCTGAGCCTTGAGGCGCAGCTGGAAGCGCGTGCGTTGATGATGTCCACCAACAACATCCTGTCGCCGGCCAATGGTGAGCCGATCATCGTGCCGACCCAGGACGTGGTGCTGGGCCTGTACTACATGACCCGCATGCTGGAAAACCGCAAAGGCGAGGGCATGATTTTCGCCAACGTATCCGAGGTCAAGCGGGCTTATGACAACCGTGTTGTCGAGTTGCATGCCAAGGTCAAGGTACGTCTGAAAGAAACGGTGATCGATGAAGCGGGTGTGCGCTCCGAGAAAACTGCGATCCACGACACGTCCATCGGCCGCGCCTTGTTGTTCGAGATTCTGCCGGAGGGCCTGAGCTTCGATCTGGTCAATACCGAACTCAGCAAGAAGTCGATCAGCCGCCTGATCAACGCCTGCTATCGTCAGTTGGGTCTGAAGCAGACCGTGGTATTTGCCGATCGCCTGATGTACACCGGCTTCACATACGCCACCCGTGCGGGTGTGTCTATCGGCATTGATGACATGGTGATTCCGACCGAGAAAGCCGGGATTCTCTCCGAGGCCGAGACCGAGGTCACAGAGATCCAACGCCAGTACCAATCGGGCCTGGTCACTGCCGGCGAGCGCTACAACAAGGTCGTCGATATCTGGTCGCGCACCAATGAGCGCGTGGCCAAGGCGATGATGGATGCGATCGGCACCGACAAAACCGTGAACGCCAAGGGCGAAACGGTGGCGCAGAAGTCGATGAACTCAATTTTCATCATGGCCGATTCCGGTGCCCGTGGTTCACAGGCGCAGATTCGTCAGCTTGCTGGTATGCGCGGCCTGATGGCCAAGCCCGATGGCTCGATCATCGAGACGCCAATCACCGCGAACTTCCGTGAAGGCCTGAACGTCCTGCAATACTTCATCTCCACCCACGGCGCCCGTAAGGGTCTGGCGGATACTGCGCTCAAGACGGCAAACTCCGGTTATCTGACCCGTCGCCTCGTCGATGTGGCGCAGGACGTGGTTATTACCGAGGTTGACTGCGGAACAACTCACGGCATCACCATGGTGCCGATCGTCGAGGGTGGCGATGTAGTAGAGCCCTTGCGTGATCGTGTGCTTGGCCGTGTCGTGGCCGAAGACGTATTCTTGCCGGGCAATGACGAAGACCCGTTCGTTACCCGCAACACCTTGCTGGATGAGGCGTGGGTGCAGCGGATGGAAGACGTCGGCGTGCAGGCGATCAAGGTGCGCTCGACAATCACTTGCGAATCTTCGTTTGGTGTTTGCGGCCTGTGCTACGGCCGCGATCTGGCGCGTGGCCATATCGTCAATATCGGTGAAGCGGTTGGCGTCATTGCAGCGCAGTCGATCGGCGAGCCGGGTACCCAGCTCACCATGCGTACCTTCCATATCGGTGGTGCGGCATCGCGTGCAGCGGCGGTTGACAGCGTGTCGGTGAAAACCACCGGTTCGGTCAAGTTCAACAACATCAAGACCGTGGCCCACACTGCCGGACATCTGGTGGCGGTATCGCGTTCCGGTGAAATTTCGGTTCTCGATCAGTCTGGTCGTGAGCGCGAACGTTACAAGTTGCCCTATGGTGCGGTCATTGCGCTCAAGGACGGTAGTCCGGTCAAGGCCGGGCAGGTGATCGCCAACTGGGATCCGCATAATCACCCGATCGTGTCGGAAGTCGGTGGTTTCATTCGCCTGATCGACTTTGTTGATGGCGTCACCATCGTCGAGAAAACCGATGATCTGACCGGCCTGGCCAGCATCGAAGTGACTGACCCCAAGCGTCGTGGCAATGCGGCGAAAGATCTGCGGCCAATCGTGCGCATCATCGATGCCAAGGGTAACGATCTCAACATCCCGGGCACGGATTTGCCGGCGCAGTATCTGCTGCCGCCGCGCTCGATCGTCAACCTGCGCGATGGGGTGGCGGTGGGTGTGGGCGACGTCATTGCGCGTATCCCGCAGGAGGCTTCCAAGACCCGCGACATCACCGGTGGTCTGCCGCGCGTCGCCGATCTGTTTGAAGCGCGCAAGCCGAAAGATCCGGCCATATTGGCAGAGCGTTCTGGCGTCATCAGCTTCGGCAAGGACACCAAGGGCAAGCAACGCCTGATTATCCGTGACGGTGAGGGCGGCGAGCACGAAGAGCTGATCCCGAAATATCGCCAGATCATCGTGTTTGAAGGTGAGCACGTAGAAAAAGGCGAAACGGTGGTTGATGGTGAGCCCAATCCGCAGGATATCTTGCGCTTGCTGGGCGTGGAGCCGCTTGCAGCGTACCTGGTCAAGGAAATCCAGGATGTCTATCGCCTGCAGGGCGTGAAGATCAACGACAAGCATATCGAGACCATTGCCCGGCAGATGCTGCGCAAGGTTGAAATTACCGATCCGGGCGACACCAAGTTCATGGCCGGCGAGCAGGTTGAGCGTCAGCGGCTGGTTGAGGCCAACGCGCAGGCGACGCTGCGTAATGAAATCCCGGCGCAGGCCGATCCCGTGTTGCTGGGTATCACCAAGGCATCGCTGGCAACCGAGTCGTTCATCTCGGCGGCTTCGTTCCAGGAAACCACGCGCGTGCTCACCGAGGCATCGGTGCGTGGTGCCCGTGATGGCTTGCGAGGCCTGAAAGAAAATGTTATTGTTGGCCGCTTGATTCCTGCAGGTACCGGTCTTGCGTACCACGCGCGGCGGCAACGCGCGGCCAGTGGTGCGCTGAGCGACCAGGATCTTGAAACCTTGCGTACACCCGCTGCTGTAGTGGCTGTTTCAGGCGAGTGAGTGTTCTTCACGCAAGTTGATGCCGGATCAATCGCAATGAGTTACGCGCGCCGCTCGCGGCGCGCACCCAGAATCAGCCGGCCCCATTGGGCTGCTTTACATACGAAATGAAGCGCAGGAAGTGCTTCGTGTTCGGGTCACTGGATTGACGGCGCCTGGTGTCACTGTTCTCGTTGACAGTGACGGTTTGTACGGGCTATAATTTTCGGCTCGGCAGATCGGACTCGTCCGGTCTGCCTTCGTTTTCATAGCAGGTTCTTCGACAAATGGCCACGATCAATCAATTGGTGCGCAAGCCCCGGTCGCCCAAGACCTACAAGAGCGCTTCACCGGCTCTTGCCAGTTGCCCGCAGCGGCGCGGCGTTTGCACTCGCGTGTATACCACCACCCCAAAGAAGCCGAACTCGGCTCTGCGCAAGGTGGCGAAAGTTCGTCTTACCAACGGTTTCGAGGTCATCTCGTACATCGGTGGTGAAGGCCACAATCTGCAAGAGCACTCGGTGGTGCTGATCCGTGGCGGTCGTGTCAAAGACCTTCCCGGTGTGCGTTACCACACCGTGCGTGGCTCGCTCGACGCCTCTGGTGTGAGCAAGCGTCGCAAGGCGCGTTCGAAGTACGGCGCCAAGCGTCCCAAGTCCTGACGTTACGCGCCGCAAGGCGCGATAAGCGTTACCGCAATACCCGATCTTTCCAAATCAGGCACGTCACATGTCCCGCAAAGGTTCGTTCGTTAATCGTTCTGTTCTGCCCGATCCAAAGCACCACAGTGAAATGGTGGCGCGCTTCATCAATATGGTGATGAAGAGTGGCAAAAAGTCTGTGGCCGAGAAGATCGTCTACGGCGCCATGGATGTGATCGGCGAAAAGTCTGCCGTGCCGCTTGAGCTGGTCGAGAAAGCGCTTGGCAATGTAGCGCCTGCGGTTGAGGTCAAGTCTCGCCGAGTTGGTGGCGCAACCTATCAGGTGCCGGTGGAAGTGCGTTCAACCCGTCGTCAGGCGCTCGCCATGCGCTGGCTGATCGAGTCTGCACGCAAGCGCTCCGAAAACACCATGCCGCGCAAGTTGGCTGCCGAGCTTCTCGACGCTGCTGAAAGCCGTGGCGGCGCAGTCAAGAAACGTGAAGAAACCCACCGTATGGCGGAGGCCAATAAGGCCTTTTCGCACTACCGTTGGTAATCTGAATAAAGGGATTCAAACGTGGCCCGTCATACCCCCATCGATCGATATCGTAACTTCGGCATCATGGCTCACATTGATGCCGGCAAGACCACGACCACCGAGCGCATCCTTTTTTACACCGGCGTCAATCACAAGATTGGCGAGGTGCATGACGGTGCCGCAACGATGGACTGGATGGAGCAGGAGCAGGAGCGTGGCATCACCATCACGTCTTCGAAGTCGAGCGCTCGTTGCGCGTGCTCGACGGCACGGTGTTCGTGTTGTGTGCGGTCGGTGGCGTGCAGCCGCAGTCCGAAACGGTATGGCGTCAGGCCAACAAGTATCGTGTGCCGCGGCTGGCGTTCGTCAACAAGATGGATCGCACCGGTGCAAACTTCGACAAAGTGGTCGGTCAGTTGAAGTCGCGCCTTGGCGCGTATGCCGTCCCGATGCAGGTTCCGATCGGTGCCGAAGAACATTTCGAAGGCGTGATCGATCTCATCAAGATGAAGACGATCATCTGGGACATGGCTGCCCACGGCACCACGTTCACCTATGCCGAGATTCCCGCCGAGTTGGCCGAAAAGGCCGCGAAGGCGCGCGAGTTCATGGTCGAGGCGGCGGCGGAGACGTCCGAGGACTTGATGAACAAGTACCTCAATGATGGCGAGCTGTCCGAAGACGAGATTTACGAGGGGATCCGTGCGGGGACGCTGGCGGGCGCCATCATTCCGGTGTTCTGCGGTACGGCGTTCAAGAACAAGGGCGTGCAGGCGCTGCTCGATGCGGTGATCCGCTTCCTGCCGTCGCCGGGCGACCGCCCGCCGGTCAAGGGTCTGGATGAGCGCGAAGCGGAAACGACGCGCGCCGCCGGCGACAAGGAGCCGTTCTCGGCGCTTGCGTTCAAGATCATGACCGACCCGTTCGTGGGTTCGCTGACCTTCTTCCGTGTCTATTCGGGGACGCTGAAGGCTGGCGACCAGGTGTACAACCCGATCAAGAGCAAGAAGGAGCGCATCGGCCGCATTTTGCAGATGCACGCCAATCAGCGCGAAGAGATCAAGGAAGTGTTGTGCGGTGATATCGCTGCGGCTGTCGGTCTGAAGGACGTCACCACCGGCGACACCCTGTGCGCCATGGATCATGTCATCACGCTTGAGCGCATGATTTTCCCGGAGCCGGTGATTGCCATGGCGGTCGAGCCGAAGACGAAGTCCGATCAGGAAAAGATGGGTATCGCGCTGGGTCGCCTGGCGCAGGAAGATCCCTCGTTCCGGGTGCGTACCGACGAAGAGTCCGGTCAGACGATCATCGCCGGCATGGGCGAGTTGCATCTTGAGATCCTGGTGGATCGCATGCGCCGCGAGTTCAATGTCGAGGCCAATGTCGGCAAACCGCAGGTTGCCTATCGCGAGACGATTCGCAAGGCGGTCAAGCAGGAAGGCAAATTCGTTCGCCAGTCTGGCGGCAAGGGTCAGTTCGGCCACGTGGTGCTGGAAATATCGCCGCTGGAGCGCGGCTCGGGCTACGTGTTCGAGAACGCGATTGTGGGCGGCGTCATTCCGAAGGAATACATTCCCGCGGTCGACAAGGGAATCCAGGAAGCGGTGGCCAACGGCGTGATGGCGGGTTATCCGATCGTTGACGTCAAGGTCAGCCTGATCGATGGTTCCTACCACGAAGTCGATTCCTCGGAAATGGCGTTCAAGATCGCCGGCTCGATGGGCTTCAAGGAAGGCTTCCACAAGGCCAACCCGGTGTTGCTGGAGCCGATCATGAAGGTTGAGATCGTCACCCCGGAAGATTATCTGGGCGACGTGATGGGCGACGTCAGTCGTCGCCGCGGCCTGTTGCAAGGGTCGGACGAAACCCCGTCGGGCAAGGTGATCAACGCGATGCTGCCGTTGGGCGAAATGTTCGGTTACGCCACCTCGCTGCGCTCGATGTCGCAGGGGCGTGCGACGTTCACCATGGAATTTGATCATTACGCCGAGGCACCGAGCAACATCGCCGAGCAGATTGTCAAGAAAAACTGACGTATCCACGAACCATCTGATTTTTGAGGTAGGAAGACATGGCCAAGAGCAAATTCGAGCGCACCAAAACCCACGTAAACGTTGGCACGAT
>PGZE01000005.1 GCA_002840015.1 Gammaproteobacteria bacterium HGW-Gammaproteobacteria-2
CCATCATCATGCCTTCAATGGCAACACCCGCTCCACTCTTTTTTCGCCGTGCGGGCTGGTGGAAATCCAGCCGCGAAGGAGAGTTTTGCAAGAGCCTCCAGTGACTTCGGTTTCCGACCCGAGGGCATGCAGGCGAAGAACGCTCGATTTCTGCTTTCCCCGAAATGACCTGGGTTTTCATCGCGGTGCCCGGCACTGTGCAATTTACAGGTTGACGCTTGCTGCAGTGCCCGCCCATTGCATGATGCCGATGGAATATCGGCTGCGACCTGCTTGGCGTTCTTGGCGCCTTGGCGAGAATACCTGCCTTCCCCGCAGCCACCGATTTTGTTGAAGGGTACAGTTGTTAAACTACCGACCCGATCCCCAGTGCCCCCACGGATGCCCGCCGTCGAACCGCCGCAACACACCCCACTCATGCGCCAGTTCTTCGCTGCCAAGGCGGAGTACCCGGATGTGCTGCTGTTCTTCCGCATGGGCGATTTCTACGAGTTGTTCTACGACGACGCGCGCAAAGCCGCCGCTCTGCTCGACATCACCCTGACCCAGCGCGGCGCCTCGGCCGGCGAGCCGATCCCGATGGCGGGGGTGCCGGTACATGCCTATGAAGGCTATCTGGCGCGGCTAATCCAGATGGGCGAGTCCGTAGCGATCTGCGAACAGATCGGCGACCCGGCGCAGAGCAAGGGCCTGGTTGAGCGCAAAGTGGTGCGCGTGGTCACCCCCGGCACAGTGACCGACGAAGCGTTGCTGCACGAACGCCGCGACACCGTATTGATGGCACTGGCGCGTGGCCGTGGCGAGGATGGCAAGCCGGCGTTCGGCCTGGCCTGGGCCGACCTGGCCGGCGGCCGGATGCGGGTCAACCAGGTCGCCGACGAAGACAGCCTGGCAGCGGAACTGGCGCGGCTGGAACCGGCCGAGCTGCTGCTGCCCGACGAGGATGGCTGGCCGACGTGGCTGCACGAGCGCCGCGGCCTGCGCCGGCGCGGGCCTTGGCATTTTGATGCCGACAGCGGCCGCCGCCTGATCACCCGCTGCTTTGCCACCTTCGACCTGACCGGTTTTGGCATCGAAGACCAGCCGCTGATGATCGCCGCGGCTGGTGCCCTGCTCGGCTATATCGAGGAAACCCAGAAGCAGCAATTGCCACATCTGAGTTCACTGGCGCTGGAGTCGAGCACCGAAACCATCACCATGAACGCGGCAACGCGGCGCCATCTGGAACTGGACAGCCGCATCGATGGCCGCAGTGAGCACACCCTGCTCGGCATCCTCGACAGCTCCATCACCCCGATGGGCGGGCGCCTGTTGCGGCGCTGGCTGCATCGCCCCTTGCGCGACCAGAATGTCCTGCGCCATCGCCATCAGGCGGTGCAGACCCTGATCGAGCGCGGCGCTGGCGACACGCTGCGCACCGCGTTTCGCGGCCTCGGCGATGTCGAGCGGATTCTGGCGCGGGTGGCGCTGCGCTCGGCACGGCCACGCGATCTGAGCACGCTGCGCGATGCGCTGGCCGCGTTGCCCGGCCTGCGTACGCAACTGGTGGCACTGGATTCGCCCAGCCTGCAAACACTGGCCAACGCCATGGGCGAACACGACGCCAGCGCCACGCTGCTGGCAACCGCGATCATCGAACAGCCGCCGGCCTTGCTGCGCGACGGCGGGGTGATCGCCGAAGGTTACGATGCCGAGCTCGATGAGCTGCGCACGCTGTCTACCCGTGCCGATCAGTTTCTGCTTGATCTGGAAACGCGTGAACGCGCCGCCAGCGGTATCGCCAACCTCAAGGTCGGATACAACCGCGTCCACGGCTACTACATCGAAATCAGCAAGGGCCAGGCCGAACGCGCACCCACGCACTACACCCGCCGGCAAACCCTGACCAATGCCGAGCGCTACATCACCGAAGAGCTCAAGCAGTTCGAGGACAAAGTGCTGTCGGCGCGCGAACGCTCGCTGCTGCGCGAGCGTCAGCTCTGGGAAGACCTGCTCGATGCACTCAACACGCAGTTGCACACACTCAAGCAATGCGCCAGCGCGCTGGCGGAAATCGACGTGCTGTGCGCCTTTGCCGAACGCGCGCAAACACTGGACTGGGCGCAGCCGGAGCTACGCACCGAACCGGGCCTTTTCATCGAGCGCGGCCGCCACCCGGTGGTGGAAGCGGTACGCAGTGAGCCATTCGAGCCCAACGACCTGCGGCTCGATGCGCACACCCGTATGCTGGTGATCACCGGCCCGAACATGGGCGGCAAGAGCACCTACATGCGCCAGAACGCGCTGATCGTGCTGCTCGCGCACATCGGCAGTTTCGTGCCGGCCACGCGCGCGCAAATCGGCCCGATCGACCGCATCCTCACCCGCATCGGCGCCGGCGATGATCTGGCCCGCGGGCAATCCACGTTCATGGTGGAAATGGCCGAAACCAGCTACATCCTGCACCATGCCAGCCAGCACTCGCTGGTGCTGATGGACGAGATCGGTCGCGGCACCTCCACTTACGATGGCCTATCGCTGGCCAAAGCCTGTGCCCTGCACCTAGCCAACATCAACCGCGCCTACACCCTGTTTGCCACCCACTATTTCGAACTGACCGCACTCGCCGATGGTGGCCATGGCATTGCCAATGTACATCTGGATGCCATTGAGCACGCCGACCGGCTGGTGTTCATGCATGCACTCAAGCCCGGCCCGGCCAACCGCAGTTTCGGCTTGCAGGTGGCAGCACTGGCCGGCCTGCCGCGCAGCGTGATCGCGCAGGCACAACACACCCTGCACGAACTCGAAGGCCAGCGCAGCGCATCCGCCACCGAAGTCAGCCGCGAAGCGCTGGATTCACCGTTGCAGATGGGGCTGTTTCACACCCCGGCACCGGCACTGGCGGCGCTGGACGCCATCGAACCCGACGAGTTGACGCCCAAACAGGCGCTGGAAGCCTTGTACCGGCTCAAGGCGATGTTGTAGCCAGTTGCAAATAGCGCTGGTGCAACGCGCTCACCTGCACATCGAGTGCGGCCAGGCTGCCACTGTTGTCGATCACGTCATCGGCCAATGCCAGACGCTGGCTGCGCGTCGCCTGTGCTGCCAGCATCTGCTGCGCCAGCGCTGCCGATATCGCATCGCGCGCCTGCAAACGTGCCAGTTGCATGGCTTCAGGCAGATCCACCACCACGATCCGTTGCAACCACGGATACGCCGCGCGGCCACCCACTTCGGTCAGCAGCGGAATTGCCACCATCGCGTACGCCGCGCTCGCCTGCCGGCACTCGCGCTCAAGCTGCTCGCGGATGCGTGGATGCAGGATCGCTTCCAGATCGCGGCGTGCCTGTGCATCGCTGAACACGCGCTCGCGCAGCGCACCGCGATCGAGCCGGCCATCATCAGCGCACACCGCCGGCCCGAAGCGGGCCACGATCTCGGCCAGCGCCGGCATCCCCGGCGCCACCAGTTGCCGCGCCGCGACATCGGCATCGGCCACCGCCACGCCCAACGCCGCGAAGCGCTCGCATACCGCGCTCTTGCCCGATGCAATACCACCAGTGATTGCCACGATGAAGTTCGCCATTGCCGCAGACTAGCGCAGCGGCTGCATCGCGCCAAGGATGTGAACACAGGTATTGCGCGAATAACCTTCCGATCCGCGCAGACCCGCCATCACGGCTTTCCCTGCCGTATCGCCAACAGCGCATCAGCGTAGGCTTGCGCGGCCTCCATGGCTTGCGGCGATGTGGTTCGCCGCCAAAAATCGGCCACGGTTTCACCGGGTCGGCAATTGTTCGGCATGCAACGATGCACCAGTGCCATGCTGGTAGGGCCGCAACCAGGACCAGCCAAACGACAAAACGCCAAGTCGGCACCGACACTGCGCCAGCCAATTTCGGGTGCCATGAAATTATCCGCATAGTTCGATGTCACACCGGGATACCAACCTTTCGCAAATAGGTCCTCGCTCAGCACTTCGGCGGCACGCCGAAACGCAGCCGGGCTTTGCGTGCGTTTCAAGAAATCGATCAGACGTTCCCGCGTTTCGCTGACACGCTGTAATAAATCGGCAGCGGATTGCTCGGATATGCTTTCGCCACTTTCGATACGATCCGCCACACTCTCGAGCTCGTCGCGCAGCGCCAACGCGTCGTGTACTTCGACGAGCCCCGCAGCCTCAATCATTGAAGCATCCAAGCTGGAAAAGGCGTCGTTCGCATTCGTATCTTGAAGAGCGACCCCTTGCGAACAAAACCGCGCGCGCAGGCCATCGAGCCACTCGGCTGACGCCAAGTCTTGAGACGTAGCACCACCACTTTTGGACCGGGTCAGCATTTTTACGAACACCTTCATTGACGGCTCATTTCCGCCGTCCACCAAGCTGTATCCAACGTTGCAGAAGACTTCCGATAACGTGGACAGCTCAACCAAATCAGCAACTTGCTCGCCATTAACCACAGGCGCAAGTCGCTGCAACTCGTCGATAGTCCTTGCTGAATAAAGCGAGGCAAGCTTACCGCGCCGACTTTCAGACAGATCATGCGACTCGATTGCTGAAGCTATATCGACAGCAACACTATCGGATGATTCTTGGGTACCAGCCAACCTGGCCGATTGCGGGATCACCCCATGAGCAGTGGGATGCCCATTTCGAATCGCCATCAAGATAGCAACCATCCCTGCGAGCGTTAACAAGGACAACCAAAATTTTTGCTTCATGTATGAAACTCCAATACGCAGGTTCACCGGTCGGACAATTTGGCCCGCGCACTGCACGGGCCAAATTGCAATCCATCTGCTGCAACTCGACGATCACGCGGTGCTGGAAGCGACCATCGATTGTTGGCTGACCTGAAAAGCGCGATGTGTCTGATACGTCGCGTTAGAGCACCTAAATCAAGATGATCCGACGCGCGCCCGACGTACCTCGCTTCATCCGCAACTTCCAACAGGCCTGGCTCCAACAGAGCTGAACGCGTTGAAAATTTGCCATGTTTCACGTTGCCCATTACGGTAGATCACCGTAAACGTCGGGCGCGCAAACGCTGCATTTGGCCCAAGCCCCAGCGTCAATGATGCACGCGCGTTGGCGAGCCTCAACACTGGCTCGCTCGAGCACGATATATCGTCGGACGCAGATCTGATTGAAGGCGTCGGCCGCCCAATCCCGGAGCGGCCACCGCCACCTATACGAAAAACCGAGAGCCGCAGAAAACCAACGCCGCCACTGGGACGAAAGCCGGTCACGATGGTGGCCGGCATCACCGGCGGATCGCCGCACAGCGAGGTAGTTCCAGTCTTGCTCGACCCTTGATGCGTATCGGTCGGTATTTCGCCGGCCTGCAGGTTGACCTGAGTACCGCCGCCACCGCCGCCGGTACCACCACCGCCACCGCTGAAAACCGATGCCGGTATGGATATATCGCCCGCCTGCAGGGTCTCCGTCTCGGCAAATGCGGCGTATCCAGCCTGATCGAGCACCCACGCCTGTGCGCTTTCATCCCAATCGTAGATGCCGAAGTTTTGAGTTGCGGTGAGCGTGCTTGAACCCGGTTGCGCTGTGAGCGTGGGGTTGGTGCATGTTGCCGTAGCATGGAACGAGAGCGTTGCCAGCAAAGGCGCAATGGCCATTGCGAACGCCAGCGCGGCGTTACGTGGCGCGCGATTTAAGCGCGTATTGCGGGGGGGGGGGGGCAACAACTGGCGAACACGAACAATGGTTTATCACATCATTCTCCACGTCAGTCCGGGGATCGGACGATAGTGACTTTAGTCACGGAACAATCCATTGTCAACGGATCGCGGATGCAAGGGTCGCTTCCAGATCGCGGCGATGCCATGGCACGCCGAACACGCGCTCGCACACCCTGCAAAGCGCGATGACATTGCCGCACGGTGCGTCAACATCAGAACGAGGATGGGCGCTTGTGCGCGACCGACGCCAGTGCACCGAGGCGATCAAAACAAGCTCACCCCCGGCACCAGGCACAACGACAACGCGGCGAGGCCGCTGGCGATCACGCTGGCGGCCAGCACATCGTTCGGGTAGTGCAGGCCGAGCACCACCCGCGACAGCGCCACGCTGAGGCAGAACGGTGCGAGCAACCAGACCAGCCCCGGGTAATACGCCAGCGCCACCAGCGTGAACGACACTGCATGCAGGGTGTGCCCGGACGGAAACGAGAACTCGTCCAGCGGTGCGATCAAGGCATGCACCCGTTGATCGCGGGCGAATGGCCGTGGCCGTTTGGTCCAGCGCTTCAGGGTTTTGTACAAGGCCAATGCAATCGCGCCGGTGGCAGCCATATGCGCTGAAGCGAACAGGCCACGATAGCCATCGAAGAGCACGATAAGCGCCATCAAGCCATACCAGAACACGCCATCGCCAAGCCGGCTGATGGTCGCAAAATAGGCACGCACCCAACGCCCGTGACCCCAGCGGTTGGCGGCGGCGGTCAGCGCACTATCGCGTGCCACCCAACGCTGCACGCGCGCGATCATGGCCGCCTCCTGTCAGGGGTGGCTGGCCATGCCGGCACTACCCGCGCCCGCCGCGCAATCAGTTCTCGCAGTACCTGCTCAAAGCGCGCGGACACCGTTTCCGGCGCCAGTTGCGCCACCGCCTCGCGCGCCGCACTGCCCATCCATCGACTCGACGCCAGGTCGCCCGCCAGCGCGACGGTGGCGGCGATGAAGGCATCGGCGTCGTTCACCGCGATCGCGGCGCCATGGGCACCGTCGCGCAGGTGTTCGCGCGCGGCACCGGTATCGAAAGCGACTGTCGCCAGACCCGAGGCCATCGCTTCCAGCGTCACATTGCCAAAGGTTTCGCTCAAACTTGGAAACACGAACAGATCGGCGCTGGCAAAATGTCGGGCCAGCGCCTCGCCGCGCTGCACCCCGCAGAACACGAAATCCGGATGCGCTGCGGCCAAGGCGGCGCGATCCGGGCCATCGCCAACCCAGACCATACGCGCATGCGGTTGCGCGTGTTGCACCCGGCGAAATGCGCGCACCGCCAGCGACAGATTCTTTTCCGGCGCAATGCGGCCAACATGGATCAGCACCGGGGTGTCAGCATCGGCACCCCACAGCGCGCGCAAGCCAGGGCTGCGCCGTGCCGGGTGGAAGTGCGTGGTGTCCACCGCCCGCCGTAGCACGGTGACATCAGCAAATCCCTGCGCGCCGAGAAATTGTGCCAATTCGCGCGTCGGCACCAGCGTGGTTTCGGCGCGATTGTGGAAGCGCCGCAGCCAGGCGAACACCACGCCACGCAGGAACCCGAGGCCATAGCGCGCTGCATACTCGTCAAAGCGGGTGTGAAAACCGGTGCTCACCGGAATGCCCAGTTGCCGCGCCACCGTCAGCGCCGACGCGCCCAGCGGCCCTTCGGTGGCGATGTAAAGCGCATCGGGTCGCTGTTGTTGCCAGCGCGCACGCAAGCGACGGCCTGCCAGCAGACCCATGCGCAAACCGGGATAGCGCGGCAGCGGCACGCTCGGCAGCCGCAGTTGCTCGGCACAATCAAGGGCCGCTTCATCGTTGCGCCGCGGCCGGATCAGCTCAACCAGATGGCCGCGTGTGCGCAGGCCGTGCTCCAGCGCCTGCACGGTCAGGGCGACGCCGTTGACTTCCGGCGGGTAGGTTTCGCTGACGATGGCAACGCGCATCGGCTTGGTCATGGCGCCAGTGTCGTCCGCGTCCATGCCAGCATTATGACAAAACAATTGCAGATTGATGACAACGCCTCTCGGCTGGGACCTGTTGCCAGCATTCACGCATCGTCACGCACCACCATGCGAGTCTGTTGCCACCCGCTGTTACGCCGAGGCCCCCCCATGAATGATCGCGACAATGATCTGAGCATCACCCCGGAGCCGGTCTACCGCGCCCGCCGGCTGCTGATGCAGGCCGGGTTGCTGCTACCCGCCACCGGCCTGCTGGCCTGCTCAGCGCCCAGTGATGCCGCCAGCGAACCGGCGGCAGTGCCTACGGGCGAAGACGAACTCACCCGCTATCAGGATGTCACCAGCTACAACAATTTCTACGAGTTTGGCTCCGGCAAGGCCGACCCGGCGCGCAACGCCGGCAGCCTGCGCACCGAGCCGTGGACCATCACCGTCAGCGGTGAAGCCGGCAACACCGGACAGTTCAGCCTGGCGCAATTGCTCGACGGCCTGAGCCCGGAGCGGCGCGTCTACCGGTTGCGCTGCGTCGAAGGCTGGTCGATGGTGATTCCGTGGCTGGGGGTGCCATTGGCCAGCGTGCTGCAACGCTTTCAACCCACACCAAAGGCGCGGTTTGTGGCATTCCGCACGCTGGCCGACCGCGAACAAATGCCAAGCGTGCGCCGCGCCGTACTCGACTGGCCCTACCGCGAAGGCTTGCGGATGGATGAAGCGATGCACCCGCTCACCCTGCTCGCCACCGGGCTGTACGATAAACCGCTGCCCAACCAGAACGGCGCACCACTGCGGCTGGTGGTGCCGTGGAAATACGGCTTCAAAAGCATCAAGTCGATTGTCTCGATCCAGTTCACCACGGACATGCCGGAAACCAGCTGGAACCTGTCGCAACGCGATGAATACGGGTTCTACTCCAACGTCAATCCGGACGTGGATCATCCCCGCTGGAGTCAGAAAACCGAGCGCCGCATTGCCGGTGACGGCCGCTCGCTGTTTGCACAGCGCATCCCCACCCTGCCGTTCAATGGCTATGGCGACCAGGTGGCATCGTTGTACGCTGGCATGGACCTGCGCCAGTGGTTCTGAAACCCGCCTTGCTGGCGCGGTTGCTGGCCCATGCCCTCGCGCTAACCCCGATGCTGTGGCTGTTGCACGATGCTTGGTTTGGTCAACTCGGCGCCGACCCGGTTGCGGCATTGACCCACCGCAGCGGCGACTGGGCACTGCGCCTGCTGCTGCTCACACTGGCAGTGACCCCACTGCGCCGGTTCACCGGCTGGCGCTGGCCGTTAAGCTACCGACGGATGCTTGGCCTGCACACTTTCGCCTATGCCTGCCTGCATTTTTCGGTGTATCTGGTGCTCGATCTGGGCGGCTACTGGGCGCAGATACTCGACGACGTGGTGAAGCGCCCATTCATCACCGTCGGTTTTCTCGCCTGGCTGGGTCTGCTGCCGCTGGCGGCAACCTCCAACCGCGCCGCGATGCGCCAGCTGGGCCGGCGTTGGGGTCTGCTGCATCGGCTGGTGTACCCGATTGCCGTGCTCGCGGTGCTGCATTTCATCTGGCAGGTGAAAGCCGACCTGCGCGAACCACTGATCTACGCTGCGGTATTGGCCGCGCTGCTGCTGGCGCGCTGGCGGTGGCGAGGGCCGGGTTGCGCCAACCCGGGGGGTTCCACTGCCGCCACCTCGTATCGCGTCGGGCAAGCCACACCGATAGCACAGCGTCGAAGGCGGAAAAATACTTTGCCACGCAATTCCACATCATGATCGCGCTCATGGCGGTGCCTTCTCGCGGCATCGCATCGTGGACATCGCGCCGACGGTCTTGGGAACACAGCGTATCCGCTACGGGCCGCCATCACGCGCTGAAGGTGCCAGCAGCCGGCGCTCGCGGATTGGCGTCTGCATCGGCACGGTCGCTTGCGCAACAATGCGCAGGCTATATACCGCGTGCCCGCTTACCGCCGAACGTACTGGATCGAGTGTACCAATCATGCGATCAATCACCGGGACGATCAATGGATAGCGGTAGGTCACACGGATTTTCAACAGATTGGCGTCCTGCACTGTCAGCCCACTGCGCGCGCCCACACGATCAGAGCGAAACGACAGACTATCGTTCGGGATCGCTTCCACACCATCGAACTGTTTCACTTTCCAGTCATCAAAGGCAGCTTGCGTTGGGCTGATGATCTCGATGCTGCCCGCGCCCGCACGAACGTCCAGTTGCGCCTTCAAAAACGCCTCGACCACTGCGCTGTTGCTGGCTTGGTGCGCGTACAGCGGCATCACCCCGCGCACAAGGCCGGCTCGCATGGCGTCCATGTCGGCGAACTGGATAGCACCACTGCGCGCCGCCTCCAACGCCGCATAATCAACCACTGCCTTGGCACGATAGAACAGCCCCATCTGGAATATCCCCAACAACAATGCGCCGAACACGGGAATGACCACAACCGTCTCGATCAAGCTCTGCCCGTGCTGTGTGCGTTGCGCGTAACGGGCCATCATGGTGTTGCTCCGGGAGCGTCCAACGCCGCATCCGCGGGATCGCTTGCCGCAGGAAGGCCGTCGGGATGGCGAAGACCAGCAATTGCGTCCGCCATGAACTTGCTCCGCTCACGCAGCATATCGTCGCCACGCACCGTTTGCTCGCTGCGCGAGAATGCTTCCTGTGCCTGTCGCAACAACATCACCCCCAGGTTATGCCAAGCCTTGGCGTGCAACGCATCGCGCTGCAGCACCTGCTGGTAGGCTGCGACCGCATCTTGCGGCTGATCGAGCCTTGCGTAAATATTGCCCAAGCGGAACCATATCGTGTTGTCATCGGGTATCTCACCAAGCAAAACACGATAGCTGTTCAGAGCCTGCGTCATATTGCCCTGCGCATAGGCTGCCTCCGCTTGTTGCTGCAAAGCCAGTACCGCTCTCACTTCCCTGTGCGGCGCTGTCGATACACAGCCAGCCAGAAAAGCCATCAACAATACCGCTTCACAGCATCTCGCCTTCATGCCCCACTCCTCGCCTGCCACTCCCAGAGTTCCCCAATCTCGATGGCCAATGCGGCGACAGCACCGGGTGCGAACTCAACCGTGTGCCGCGCTGCGCGGCACCAGCGCATGCGCCAAGGGGACACGTTTTCGCAGTAATCGAGTACGCGACCGCCACGGTCAAGAAAAACAATATCCAGTGGATAACGCATGCCAATGGTATGAACGTTGTTGCACGGCGCCAGCCAAAGCGCTTGCAGTGCGTTGGCTGCCAGTTGCGGACGCCCGAGCAGACCACGCATCCGGCTCCATGCGCTGTCAGCGCGCCAAACCTGCGGAATGATTTCGCGTCCACTGCGAACAACGACGCCCACGTTCACAAAACACCTTCCTGAAGCATGCGCAGATAAATGAAATAACCGAGCATCAGAAACACTTGCGGGAAAAAGAACATCACCAATGGCAGCATCATCTTCACTGGCGCCTCCAACGCCAGCTTCTCGGCGCGCAAAAACCGCTCCTCACGCCGCTGCATGGCTTGCGCACGCAATGTCCCCCCCAAACTGGCGCCGACGCGGTCAGCCTGGATCAGAGCGCCGGTGAAACTCGATATCTGCGACATATCCATGCGTTCGGCCATGCGTCGCAATGCCTCTGCCCGAGGCAGGCCAGAGCGCACATCGCGCAAAAGCCGGGCAAACTCTTGCGCCAAAGGCCCTCCCGGCCCCTTTTCCGTAGCTTGCTCAATGCCGCCGGTCAGATTGAGCCCCGCCTCCACCGCCATGGTTATGAAATCGAGAAATACCGGCAAATCCTTGATCACAAGCTGCTGCCGCCGCTTGCGACGTTCGCTCAACCACAAACTGGGGTACAGCCAACCCAATACCGCCGACAACAACAGCGCATACAAATAAAGTGCGACGCCATGTTTATCCAACATGCTCAGTAACAGCCAGCAGAATCCGACAACGCACGCCGATGCAACCACACGCAGGCCATATAGGTGCTCGGGCGAAAGAACAAAGTCCTGGCCTGCGGATTGCAACTGTCGATGTGCTTTTTCCAGCCTGTCCGGCGCGAGGCGCGGCCCCAGCACATGGGTTGCCATATTGATCAGCGGCCATAACAGGCGCAATCCGAACGGCAACGGATCCTGATAGTGGCGGTCTGCAGCCGGCACCTCGCTTACAAGTCCGTATATCGACCAAACCAGCAATGTGATGCTGCCGACGATGCTCAGGACCAACATGATCGTCATCGGATTCATATGTCGATGCTCGTGATCTTGCGGGCCATGCGGTAGCCGAGGTATTCCATCACCGCCGCCACCGCCATGACGACCCAGCCCATCGCCGTGTGGTACATATCGTGCATCGTGTCGGGATAGGCTGCGGTCAGAAATCCGACCAGACCCACCGGCATCAAAGCCATCACGATTCCCTGCAATCGCCCCTGTGCGGTCAGGGATTTCACCTTGCCTTCCATCAGCAAACGTCGGCGCAAGGTGTCGGCAAGCAGGGCGAGACTTTCCGCGAGATTGCTGCCGATCTCGCGGGAGATGCCCACGGCGGACACGAACAAGGTCACATCCTGTACCGGCACGCGCTCATTGAAGCGACCCAATGCATCGTCAAGCTTCACGCCCATGCGCTGCTCGCGCAGCACCAGCGCGAACTCCTGCGCCAATGGTGGAGACATGTCGCGCGCCAGCGCCTCAAGCGCCTGGCCGAAGCCAAGACCAGCCCGCATGCTGCCGGCCGCCATCAACAAGCCGTCTGGCAATTGCGCCACGATACGGTCAATGCGTCGATCCTTCAGCCAGGCATAGAGTTGACGGGGCAAAATCGCTACGGCAAGCGCACTGGCAACCGCCACAACCCAGTTGCCGAAAACCAGCCAGACAGCCGAGGGAACAACGACCAGCAACACAGCATTGACCTGCCACAGCACTGTCGCATCCACGAATAAAAACATGTCGGCGAGGTTGAATCGTGCCCGCTCGGTGAATGCGGCTTTGTAGCTGGCCCAGACGACCACCGCACCACGCGTGGCGAGATAAGCCGCCAGCGCTGCACTGAGGAACACTACCAATGCCAGCGAAGTCAGGCTCGTGTTCACGCCGCGTCATCCGACCGGAATATCGAAAGGTTGACCGGCACACCGCGCTCGGCCAGCGCTTCGTAGAACTCCGGCACTGCGCCGGTCGCAACGAAGCCGCCACGCACGCGGCCGCCTTCGCCACCTTGGTCGCGAACCCGAAACACGAACAAATCCTGCGCCTGGATGACCCCACTTTCGATGCCGGTTATCTCGCTGATGTGGGTGATTTTGCGCGAACCACAAGGGAATCGTCGCTGATGAACAACAAGATCGAGTGCCGATGCGATCTGATCGCGCACCACCATGATGGGCAAATCCATACCGGACATCAGCACCATGATTTCGAGACGCGAAAGTGCATCGCGCGGTGAGTTTGCATGGGCGGTGGTCAACGAGCCTTCGTGTCCAGTGTTCATCGCCTGCAACATGTCCAATGCTTCACCGCCTCGGCACTCACCTACCACGATACGATCCGGACGCATGCGCAAAGCATTGCGCACAAGGTCGCGGATGGTGACTTCACCACGGCCTTCCAGATTGGGTGGGCGAGCCTCCATCGCTACCAGGTTGGGCTGCGGCAACCGCAACTCGGCAGCATCCTCGATGGTAACCACACGCTCGCCATCGGGGATGAAGTTGGAAAGAATATTGAGCAATGTTGTTTTGCCTGAACCAGTACCGCCGGTGACGACGATATTCTTGCGTTCGCGTACGGCCATCTCCAGAAACTCAAGCATCGCCGCATTGGCCGAGCCAAACTTCAGCAGGTCATCGCCGGTCAGCTTGTTGCGACTGAACTTGCGGATACTCACGCTGGGGCCGCGCAGCGCCACCGGTGGAATCACCGCATTGACGCGAGAACCATCGGCAAGGCGCGCATCCACCATCGGCGAACTTTCATCGATGCGGCGGCCCAACGGCGCGACAATACGCTCGATCGCAGCGAGGACCGCCTTGTCGCTGGTGAAGATGACCGCTGATCGCTCGATGCGCCCACCACGCTCGATGAATATTTCATCGGCCCGGTTGACCATGATTTCGGTAACGCTCTCGTCAGCCAGCAATTCCTCCAACGGGCCAAGACCGATAGCTTCATCAAGCACCTCCTTCGCCAATCGCTGGTGTGATATCGACGCAGGCAGAATGGCAGCAAACTCGCGGCCAATAATCTCTTCGATCAGCTCACAGGTCTTTTTGCGTAGTGCCACATCGCTCATGCCGCGCACATCCACGCGCCGTAAATCCATCTGCTTGACCAGCGACTGGTGTACGCGCTGGCGCCATTCCAGCATCGCGCTAGAAACCGCAGCATTGCGTGCCGTGCGATCCGTCGTGTCCGCTACAGCGATGTCATCGGCCATCGGCGCACGCGTCGATATGGCAAGCGCATCCACCCGCTGTCGCTGCTCAGTCTGCACGGACGGGTTGGCCGACACACGCAGGCGATAGTCGCCGATGGCGACGATATCCGCACCGGCCAAGGGGCCATGCTCACGCTGTATGCGGGTGCCATTGACCGTCACCGGTGCCTTGCCACCCAACACTTCGACAAACACGTCACCGCTGCGGATACGCAACGTCGCATGCTCGCGGGCGATATCCCAGCCTTGCAGTACCACCGGATTGTCGTCACCACGGCCAATACCACAGGTATCGTGCAAGCAACGCACCTGGCGTGGCTTGCAATTGTGCGTCTCGATAGTCACTTCAAACATAATTGCAATATCCCGGGATCAGTCGACCAAATCTGCACCTACGTCAGCGCGCATCTGATCGCGCAACGCATTACTGCGCGCAATCATTTCCTTGTTCTTCGGCGACTCCGCATCAATCACGTATGGCGTCACGAAGATCACCAATTCGGTGCGATCACTGCGGAAATTGCGCGAAGAAAACAGTGCGCCGAGAATCGGTATCTGGCCGAGCCCCGGCACTTTGTCAAAGCTCTTGGTTGCATTGGCATCAACCAGCCCGGAGATGACGATGGTCTGGCCTTCGCGGACATTCAACTCGGCACTGACGCGACGTGTGATGAAGCCGGGGAATCCATTCACGTTGATGCTTGGATCAACCCGACTGAGCTCGGTTTCGATGTTTGCCGCAATATCGCCTTCGCTGTTGATGACCGGCTCGATATGCAAGCGGATACCAAATGGCTTGAACTCGACCGAAGTTTCGCCCAATTCACGGGTAACCGGGATCGGCACCTCGCCACCAACCAGAAAATCTGCAACCCCGCCGCTACGTGCCGACAGTTGCGGCGTTGCCAGTTCCCATGCAGTGCCCGTCTGCATTGCCAGATTGATGCGCGAGCTGATCGATGTCGCAATGCCAAAGAATGACGGCGTGCCGGGCACGCGCAAAGGCAGGTCAACCCCACTACCACCGGCATTCAGGCCGGGGAAGGTGCCCGGCGTCTGCCGGAACACTCGATTGGTCGAGAAATCATGGATCAAGCCGCCACTGGGGCCATCGATCATGGTGTCCCATTTGATGCCAATCTCGTTCATGGCGCGCTTGTCGAACTCCATGATGCGCACCTGCATCATCACCATCGGTTTCATTTCGACCGCGTTGGCAGTGGTGAAATCCAGCACCTGCGGATACAGCTTTTTGATTGCTGCAACCTGAGCCAGTTCGCCTGATGCCAGATTACTGCCGGTCAGAACCACGTTGCCAGCCACATTGTTTACAGCGATCGAACGACTCCCTTCCAGCAGACGGCGCACCATGTCCGCTTCCTGGTCAATGTTGCCGGCCCCGACATGAATTGAAATGCTGCGCTGGCTGCCGTCATGCAGCCAAAGATGCAACGACGTATCGCCCGGCGCACGCGCGATCAATACCAACTCGCGATCACCGATAGCCCTCACTTCCAGCAGCTTGCCGTCGCCTACCGCTACCCGCTTGATCGCACCAGGCACGCTTTGCACCAGTGCCTGACCAGCGTACAGGGTGACTGCGTCGGCGATTGGCGCTGCGGCATTGCCGGTTGCCTCAACTGCTCGCAACGCCCCGGGCGACCCCAACAGCATGGCCCACATTACCAACCACCGATGCGCCGTGTTTGTGTTGCCGATCATGCTCAACTGCCCCCGCCGATAATGAATTGGATACCCACACCGCGTGCGCGCCCCATCCGCAACAGATCGGCTTTACTGAATACACTCAGGTTAAACGGCTCGCGACCGCCGGCCGGCCGTAACATCACCAGCAGATCGCCGATCTTGCGCGCCACCCCGATGCGCTGCGCTTCGGCTGGCGGCAATTGCAAGGTGATATTGGAATAGCTGCCTGCTTCATCACTGTCACGCACGCCTTGCGCGTGGCTGCCAGTAGCCAGCACCAGCACATCGCTCAACAGCGGGCGCAGGCTGTCGTTGCCGCCATCTGGCGTCAGCACCAACACGTCGATGCGATCACCCGGCACAATCATCCCCGAGACCGAGTTGGCCTCGTCCACCTGCAAAGTATAGGCAACATGGCCCGGCGCAATGATCCCGGAAAAGCGATCCTGTACCCGCTCGATCGCACTGGCAGGAATCGGCGCACCTTGCGCCAATGGCGCACGCAGCACTTGATCGAGATAGTCCTCGTAATTGGCTGCTGTCAACGCATCGGCGGGGATAAAGTCCAACGGTACTTCGCGTGCTGCAATATCGTTGGCCTGCAAGACCACCCCCGATTCCAGATCACGTACCGGCACCACCAGCGTGCGCGTGTGTTGTGATGGTGGCGTCACTGTACGTGCTGCCACCTGGGAGTCCACGTAACGCACGGCCAGCACACTGGCTGCAACACCCAGCAGCAAGGCAATACCGAGAACGACGAAGTTCTGATTGATTTTTACACCACGCGGGGGCATCGGGTCATATCCATGAAGTAGAGAGGGCGTAGACAAAACTGGCGTACGCATTGCGCAAGGCGTCGGCCAGTTCAACGAAAACATTGGGGTTGGCGATCAACGCCAACACCAGCAGCAGTGCGACGACCAGATACTCCACCAACGCAGCACCCTGTTGGCGGCGTGCATACACCGAAACGATGTGACCGACGCGGCTCATGGCTGCTGCACCGTGATCACCACCTGCGACTGGCCACCGGTATCGGCAATCACCACCAGACTCAGGTTGGCGCTGCCGCGTTCGAAGCCCAGCACGCAACCCCTTTGCGCACAGGCGTTATCCGCCACCGGCTTCCAGCCTTCGCCAGCCAGACGCTCGCGGAAAAATGCCGCGTTCTGCTTTGCCGAAAGCCCATTGCGTAGCGCCACGGTTCGCGCTGGCACCGGGTCGTCAGGGTAGGCGATGTCGTTGAATACTTTCGAGCCCATCGGCTTGGGCAACCCCTTGCCCGGCTCGAAGTGCTTTGGCGCGGAGCCGACGTTGACGATGCCGATCTCGCCCTTGCTGCCCGCGCCATCGGCAGCAACCCGCACGCTGGTAAAATAATCGCCGTCGCCATGACCAACCACCGTGGTGTCGCCAAGCGCATCGATCACTACGCGACCCTTCCATGCCTTTTCGTAAAACGCGATGATCTCTGCTGCCGGTTGCGGCGAGCGAAACACACTGGCGCGCATCTCCAGCCCGTTGTAAACGATACGCTTGGCGACCGGATCGATCTCGATATTCTCGGGCAGCGGTGGCTGCGGAAACGACGATCCTGCGATCGCCGCAATCGGCAGCAACAACAGAGCAAACACCCGCGCAAGGCGGATGCGCGCGCGTGCAATCAGGGCAAGCTCAGCGGACATCTTTGTACTTCACCAGACGATCCGCTGGCACCACATCGGGGGCGGTGCGGCCGGGTTTATAATCGCCCAATCCAGCGGTAAACAGGTCTCCTATGACTGGAATCATGTCCAGTACCGCCAAGACCTTGGTAAAGTCATCTATCATCTTGCCCGCCACGGAATCGTTATTACCCAGCGCAGCCGCTGGGGACAACTTTTCCACTACATTGCGTACGGTTCGCTTGGACGCGCCGCTGATATCCTTGCCAGAGCGTGTTTCACCGCCACCGGCAGCATCCCAGGCATCGGCCAGCAACACCGTTTTGGCGGAAAAATCCAATTGCATGCTATCGAGCGGGTCGAGAAAGCGCAGTGCATTGCCATCTCGATCCAATAATTTCTCGGGCTTCAAATGCACTTCGGCAGTGATCAGTCCCTGCGCATTCGGTCGCGGGTCTCCCAGCGGGTTGGCGCTGCTCAGCATTTTCAGCGCACCAGCGAGAAAGCCGGGTTCGGAATCCTGGCGATACACGTCCAGCGTCAGTGCCTCTGGCTTCAGCAGCGCGCGCCCGGCGAAGGTGGTCAACATCGGGTCTTTGAATGTTGATGGTGCTGCAACAACACTGCGCAGGGGTGCATCAGCAGCGGCGAAATGGCGTCCGCGCAAACGGGTCTGCACCGTATTCAAGGCTGGCAGGTTGTTGCTGGTCAGGCGCGGGGCAGTGGCAGCCGTCCACGCGGCATCACGCGCCGCCGCACGGGTTTGTTGCTGGATATGCAGGTATTGACCGAGCACGGAAATCCCTGCTGCCAACGGCACCAACACGATCAGCGACACCACAGCCTCCACCAGCGCCTGTCCATGCTGGCATCGGGCCTGCGGTACAAAAGTCCTGTGGTGGCTGCGCTTGATCCTGGTGAGTAACGGAGTTACACGCAGCAATGCGGTCGAACGGGCTGTTGCCGCACTACCGTGCATGGTGTTTGCCACACCGGCGTCATTCGTCATCATCGCTTTCTCCGTCAGCATCGTCCGATTCGGGATCGGTATCATCCTCCTCGTCACCGTATGCCGGCACACGCTTGATGCCGGGAGGCACACTGAACACGCTTTGATCAAATCCTTCTCCTACCGTGATCTTCTGCGTGGAGAGGTGATAACCGGCTTTACCTATGGGTTGATATTCGAGTGCGAACCCGAGCAGATACATAGGGAGCATCGCAGGCCCCGGAGGAAATGGCGGTATGAAATGGGCCAATCCCCACTGTTCGCCGCGAGTCCACAAACATGTTTTAGCCTCTTCGCCGTAAGCCATGAAGCACGACTCACCGGCTATCGACACAACACCTTCGCGTGGGTCTTTGGCTTTGGTCGGTACGTCCACACCTGCCTGCCGAAAAGCGTCAGTCAGTTGCTGCTCCAAGTCAGCTGGAATCGGCTGCCGGCGGATTCCAGTCGCCGGGGTAAAGAATCCAACACCGCTGTTGAGATCACCGTCGTTGAAATCGATAAACCAGGTGCCATCATCGGGGTCATCGATCACTATTCTCGACACATGTATCACTTTGAAATGGCAGGAGGCCGCCATTGATTCGACGTTGTAGTTCCAAGTATCACTGCGGGCCGTGACGAGAGCGCCTTGATACCAAGCCTCGTAGTAGACATGTCCAAGCTTGTCGATCACGTCCTCGGACAGCGGAACAATCGGAGACTCCTGGTCTTCGTAACACCGCGCAAGTCTCTCGTGATACTCGCCATCAACACCCGGCCATCCATCTTCCTGCCACGCCGCAGTCTGTTGGATATGAATCGGTGGTGTCTTCGCCACAGCTTCACGAGCAACTTGGTCGCTTCGCTCTTGCTCAGCTTCTTCGTCGTCATAACCAAGCTCAGCTGGGCCGCATGCGGGCAGCAACCAGACGAGTGCCAACACCAGCAGTAATTTGTGCTTTTCTGATTTCATCGTGCGTTTCTCGGCGGGTTGTTCACTCACGCTCAACCCCTGCCCGGCAAGCATGGCGCTATCGCGCCGGAAAATAGCGCGACTTGTTGCCTGGTGGCGCATGGCGTCTCAACAAGCCGCGCCTGCCAATAGGGGCTGAACAGATTGCCGATCTCGCGCCGCGAATCCACGACGCTTGTGAACAAATCACGCGGCCGGCTGAAATACACCTGCGCCGAAGCCATCGCGGTGATGGCGTCGCCGACCGCACGATCAGCCGCCTGCAACTCGCCCTCGCCACCCAGACCCTCGATCTGGTTGCTGGTGCGCACCGTGTTGATTGGCTGCTCGACCAGCACCGTGAACACCGGCCCGACATCCAGCGCCTTGACGCCATTGGCTGCGGCCGATTTGCCATTGAGGTAGGGCACCGTGGCCCGGTTGTTGGCGGTGTCGTTGTAGTCGTTGAGTCCAACGCTAGATCCAACGCTAGAGACTTCCCGTGGGATTGAACTCCGCAGCCATGCAAATCTTTCGCCACCGGGCGCTGGATCCCTGCGAACCTTATTGCCTGCCTTGCCGTTGTCGATGCCGCCGTCGTAACGGCTATGGCGCCCGCGACCCGTCTCATACGGCGAGTTCCAGGTGCGGGCACGGCCCGATACGCGACGGAACGATTCGCGTCGCAAAGTAGCATCCACCGCTGCGCCGCCGCCCCAGGCTACTGCCACGTTCGCCTTCTTGGACCAGCCGGCGATCGGAACCCAGCCCAGCTTGGCTTCGAAATTGAGCGTGTCCGCACCTACCCAATCCCGATAGTCAACCAGATCGGTACCACCACGCTTCTTTATGCTGAATTCAACAACCGGTTTCGCATTCAACTCGAATCCGCCCGAGCGTTTAAGCGAAAAACCATCGCGTGCCGCCATCACCACGTTGGCATAACGGTCCGCATCGGCGCTACGTCGTCCTGACTCAGGTATCTTGTACCGCTTGGCGTAACTGAACGCCTCAGCGGATCCCTTGGCGAGCACCCCAATGCCCTTCAGCCCGATCTGCGCCTTGTCTCCGGTATTTTGCTTGACCAGCTTTTGCGCCAATGGCACTGCCTCTGCCGAACCGACAGCACCGATGATTTTGGACGCGTTTGAATACACCCCATCAATGAACGAAATGCCTGTAGCGGCAAGCGAAAATGCCGGTTGCAGGCCATCACGCGCAACTCGCACCGCGCGCTTCACGCCATTCAGCACCGTAACCACCTGCTGAAGCGCCACACCAATTTCTGCGAGTACCACCGTAGCATCCAGCGCGAAGGCAACTACCTGCACCGCGTCCTTGAAATGATCTGTCGCGCTCAGCATGTAGTTGGTCCATGAATACCAACTCACCATCTGCGCCATCGCCACTTCGTTGGCAACCGAGGCACGGTTCATGTAAGCGATCATGTTGTAGGCGCGCGCCTGCTGCACCGCCACGCTGTAGGCGGTCGCGTCGGCAGCGTTGACCAACTCAACCTTCTTGTCGAGCACCTGCCCGGTGTTGAACAACACGATAACGCCAAGCACCAGTGCGCTCATCGTCACCAGCGCCAGAATCAGCGCCTGGCCGCGAACACGAGAGAATATGCCGCCACAATGGCTGGCTGCATTTCGATAGCTGGTGATCGGTATCGTTTGCATTGTCATCTACTCCACCGACTTTTTTCGTGACTACGCAGCTGCCGCCTACCGGCCTCCATCATCGTGCGGTGAATCTTGTCCTTGTTGCGCAGGTAAACCGCCATGTTGGCCGGTGACACGATCAGGTCAAGATCAATGCCTCCGACTTCATCGTCTTCGAACAGGTCCGGATTCTGTTGCTCCGCTTGCAGGAATGCGGCAAAAGCAAGCATGCTCCGGCCCAGCACGAAGTCGCGAACCGAGAGGCCGTGCCCGGCGAGAAAATCCGCAGCGCCCGGCGTGGCTTCAATCGCGTCGATCCATTGCGCTGTCGATTGCGGCTGCGCGTCGTCGTCTTCATCCGCGTTGCCCTCATCGGTGTCGTATTCATCGCCGCCATCTGCATCGGTGTCGTACTCAGTGTCGTCTTCATCGTCATCCGTGCCTACCAACATCCCAGCAAGCGCCGCCACCGGGTAATCAGGATCGGCCTGTGCGGCGAGGTACTTGTCGACGAAACGATCCGTCAGAGTGAAAGCTCGAATCTGCGCGATCTCCGCGCGTTGCGCATCCGTCAGGCGGGCTGCCCACACGGCAGGGCTGGCGACTGCGACAATGGCCAGCAAAGCAGCCAGCAGCAGGCGCGACAAATGGCGAGTCGGTTGCATCAGCCCTCCGCCCTGGCAAGCGATGTGCCCTCTTGCGCCAGCAGCACAATAAGCACGATGCCGCCAACCAACGGCACCAGGCTGATCAGCAGCCACCAGCCACTGCGCCCGGTATCGTGCAAGCGGCGCGTCGCGGCGGCGAGCGAGGGCACGATGGTCGCAAGCGAAAAAACCATCGAGAGCCAGAAGCTCAGCGCCATGGCAACCAGCGAGCCGAGCACGAGAAACAGGAAAAACCACCAATACTCCGGCCGCGACGCGGTGCCGGTGAAGTCGGCGTACTTGCTGAAACCGATGCGAATTGAATCCTGAAATGTCATGCGTGGTACCTGTGTAGGTTGATCGTGTGGGTGAATGCGTTGCGGTTGTGTTGGTTCACGGCGGCCCCGGATTGCGTCCCTGCTCAGCGCGTCCGCGCTACTGCTTCACCAATTCCACCCGCCGATTGCGGGCACGGCCGGCTTCGTCATCGTTGCTGGCTACCGGCGCGAACGAGGCCATGCCTTTGGCCAGCAAACGCGCAGGCGCAATGTGGTAGTCCTTGACCAATGCCGCGACCACTGCCTCAGCGCGACGCTGCGACAGGCCGAGGTTGTGCGCGAGATCGCCGGTGGCATCGGTGTGGCCAACGATGTACACCTTGAGTGCAGGTTGCCCGGTCAGCAGCTTGGCCATCTGCGCCAGGGTTGGCTGCGAGGCCGGATCGAGGCTGGCGCTGTCGCTGGCAAAGGTGAGGCCGTACAGGGCGATATGGCCAGTCTGCGCGAGGCCCTCGCCGATTGCCTTGGCGTCCACTGTCACCTGGCCGGTGGCCATCGGCTGGTGCTCGCAGATTTGTAGCAAGATGCCGGCGGGATTGTCGTGATTGCCATCCTTGGCAACCATAAGCACCAGATCGACAGCGCCCTCTGGCCGCTGCAAGCTGGATGTCATTGCGTAAACATTGCCATCGGTCGGACTAAGGGTCTCGATCACCAAGCGTCCTGAATCCGGTCCCATCGCACGACTTATTGCAGGCGCGCTCACCTCACTGGCGAAACCGAACCCACCACAGCCCTGCGGGCCGTCGCCACCGTGACACTCGAAGCGTGCCTGGAACCCGGCAGCGGTGATCGCCTGTGCGTAGTTGCGGTATATCTCCAGCGCACTCTTGCCAGCCGGTGCGACATAGGCAATGCGGGTGATCTTGCCCTCGACCGTTTCTACAACGGAAATCTCGCCACGTTCGTACTTACCCATCGGCAACTGCATTTGATCGTAGTCGATGGTCTGATAGCCGTAGAGCACCGAGCCTGCGAAGCGCGACACCAGCGGATGGTCGTGGCTGCCTTCGACATCGGTCGTGGGCATATCAAGGGCCGACACGCTTGGCGCGACGATGCACAAAAGTGCGGCAAAGGCAAAACAGCGGGATGCGAAGGGATGCGACATGAAAGCTCTACTCCAGTAAGCAAATCGGGTGACGCAATCAACGACAACGAATGCAATTCGCTGGTGCGCAGCAAACTCCGACAATGACCAGTCGCTACGGACAATCAACCGCACACCCGCCGTGCCGGCTGACCAACGCGACGGCACAATCTGATCCGGTGTTGCGGTGCGAGCATTCCCGCACCGCAAGACTCACAGGTTTCGTCACAAGCTTACTTGGCAGCCGTGTTGGTATACTGCTTGAGACTCTTGTCGTCTTTGCCTTCTTCTAACGCTAGATTGGCTTGCTTGACCGCTCGATTCGTCATTTCCGTGCCCGTCTGACCCGACAGTTCCCTAGACATTGCGGCAACTTGGGAACGCGCTGTACTGCCAAAATAGGTCACCGCTCCGATCGCCGCAATCGCGATCAACGCGGTGATGATGATGTACTCGGTCATGCCTTGGCCGCGTTGGCGGGTGGGGTTGCTGCGGCTGCCTTGGATCACGGTTTTCATGGTTTTCATGCGGGAATCTCCGAACAAGGGAATGGAATGCCCAGCGTGGCGCGGTCGCTGCAACAAGGGCACTGAATCGAGCGTGCGCGTTCTGCGGGCGAGGCGATGGTAGGCAGATGGCGCAATCACCGGCAAGCGCTCGGCGCTGAACCACGCGCAAAAAGCCGGCGCACGGCACTGAGCATCACTCAGGACGCCAAATTGGCTCCATAAGAATCAATCGCTTGGCGCGGCTACTGAGTGATATTCATGGATTTGCTGAATATTGCTCAGTGCCGCCAATCCACCTCCAGTTGCATCGACAGACAACATCCCGTATTAATAACCGTGACTTTTGTCACGTATTGGTAACGACTTTCGTCACATATTTGTGGTCAGCCGTTGCACCGGCCGTTCGGGGGGACACAGCCGCATGATTGAACACACCTGATCGAACGGGGACCCTATCGCATGTACACGCAGTTATCGGATCGTATCCGCACCGCCCGACGCACGATGCACTGGAGCCAGGCCGAGTTGGCGAGCAAGCTCGCCGTACATGCAAGCGCAGTCGGGCACTGGGAGCGCGGCGCAGGCAACAGGCCGTCGTCTGAACGCTTGTTCGAACTGGCCCGATTGACTGGCGTCAATGCGCAATGGCTGGCCGTCGGTAGCGGGTCGATGCACGCCGACACGGCAACCGATGCCGCCACAGCGCTGCCTGCGCTTTGCCGCGATGAAGAATACTTGCTGCGTTGCTTTCGCCGCCTGTCGGTTGACTCACGCGCCTATCTGCTGCGATTTGCGGAACACCAGACAAGCGCCGCCTGAAAGCCCTCACGCCTGGCGATCATGATTTGCGCGGTTGACTGGCGTTTCACTGCATTGTGCTCGGTACGCGGTGCTGAAAACCAACGATGATGACGCACCCTCACAGCGACGGCAAAAAAAGCAGCAACGCGGTAATCACGGCAGCCAACGCCAGCGCCATCAGCAGCAGGCGTAGCCAGGCGCCAGTGGCGGTTTCATTCGGAGGAACCATCTCATGTTCACTCTCTTGCTTTAATTCGGCCATTTCCTGCGCGCGAACCTCGCAGCTCGCGCGCTTTGCCAACCCTGGCGCACTGAGCATGAAGCGCAGGCCGCGCACCTCGATCTGATCGCCATGCGCCAGCACCACCTGTTGTACCGGCCAGCCATTCACCCGCGGTGTTACCGGCGAGGTGGAAACCAGCATCACGCAATCGCCGATCAATTCGAGCCGTGCTTCCTCGGCAGCGGCGTAGCGGCTGTCGAGCGGGATTTGCGCGTGTTCATCGCTGCCGATCCGCAGCACATCGTTCAACACGAACACCTGCCCGGACACCGGCCCACTCAAGCCACGCAGAACCACCGTGCCGTGTTCGATCTCGCGCACCTTGTCGGCCGGCATCGGCTCGGCGGGCACCGGCATGGGCTCGGCCACCGAGCGCAACAACATCTCGACATCGCCCAGGTGTACGCGATCACCCGCGCGCAGCAAGGCCAATTCCGCGACGGCGCGCGAGTTTACATGGATCGAGCTACCCAGATTTCGCAACCACAAGCCTGCCGAACTGTGGTGCATGCGCGCGTGATTGGCACTGACTCCAACCCCGGCGATACGAATTGTCGAGCCCTCGGCAGTGCCGATGGTGGTGTCGCCAGCACTGAGCTCAACATCGGCTGACTCGCCATGAGGAAATGTCAATCGCATCACGCAGCTCCATTGCCAATGCGCAATTTACCATGCGCAGCAACGCCCTGCGCTGCGGCGATGACCAGCGCGCAGCAATGCCATGCCCGTTGTTGCCCCGCAACTTGGCGTCAGGCTCTGGCGCGGCGACAATGCCCCGTCGCCAGGAGATCCCCATGTCGCAAATCGAAATTCGCAAACCTCACAACAAACCGCTCAAGCAGGCCAAAGCCTGTGTTGATCGTGTCGCCAAGCATATTGCCGAGAAGTTCGCCATCGACTACGCGTGGGAAGGCAGCACCCTGGAGTTTTCACGCAGCGGCGTCGATGGCCACATCAATGTCGGCAAAGACGAGATTCATGTGCGCGCCACCTTGGGCTTTCTGCTCGGAATGCTGAAAAAACCGATCGAAGACGAAATCCAGCGTTACCTGGACGAAGAGTTCGATTGAAACGGATGCGCTTTATTCGTCTGAAGATCGCCGCACGATCATCGAAATGCCGATGATGATCAAAATCGCCGGCCACCACTCGGAGATCAGTGGCCCCAGGTTGGGCATCCAGCCGCGTTTTGACAATAGAAAATAGGTGCCCAGCGCAATCAGCACCCAAGCACTGGTCAACGATTTCCTTCGCATGCGGTTTTCTCTGCCATTTTGGGATGTTGTGGTGGGCAGCATGCCGCGCAGCCGTGCTGTGTGTCCATCTTTTTGGCCAACTTTTGCACTCAGCGCTCCCTCGCGAACGGTTTGCCATGACCGGCAAACAGGCGGCGCGACACTTCGCGCTCACGCGAGGCGATGGTATGCAGAAAATCGCTGGCACCATCCAGCGCAGCAAACGCGCTGAAGCCCCGTTCCAGAAATTGCTGCAAATCCGCCACCCCGGCCAGGCGCGCCGGTACCCGGCTGGCACGCAGCAGGCCGGAGACGCCGCGCTTGTGTACGGCGCGGTCCAGAGTCTGGCCGACCGCAACAATCAGATCGATCTGGTAACAGCGCAAACGCGGGCAGCCGGCGCTGCGATAGGCCGCGCCATAACGCTGGGCGTCAAGCTCGCGTACCGCCGTCGCTGACAAGGCGCGCACCATGCGCAGGTCCAGTGCATGCGACAACGCGCCCAATGCCACCGCATCGCCCAATGCCCGCAACAGCGATGCCGGCAACCAGCGCGCCATCAGCGGCACCACCTTGGCGATGTTCTGGTCGCGACGGGTGAAATCGCGGTCGGCGTACAGATCGGTCAGAAAAAACGTCGCCGCTGGCCGCATGCGATCATCAGCCAGCAAATCGGAAAAACTCGTCGCCAGGCGTTGCGATTGCCAACGCCGCAATTCCGGCAACCAGGGCGAAGTATTGAGCGGCTGCCGTATGGGATCATGCAGGTCGCGGTGCCATTGCACGCGTCGCTGCACCCATTGCGCGTTGACGGATTCACTGTGTCTCATTGCGCCAGTGTAGTGTTTCAGGCGAAATGGCGCCGGCTTTGCTTCAAGCCCGTGGGCGATCTACTGGCACGCGAACAGCGCCAACCGACGCGGCCGCAGGTGCAACACATCGCCGCTGGCCGGCTCGCATTCGGGCAACTCCGACTGTGCCCACTCAGCGTTCAGGTAGTCGACGCCCGGTAAATCCACCGCCAACTCCACCATGCAGCGTCCACCCAGCCAGCGTGCATCGACAACCCTCGCGGGCAATGCGTCATCTGCACGATGCAGCGACCACTGCCAATCGAACGGCCGTATGCACACATCCACCGGCCCTTCCGCCACGGCCGAATCGGTCGGCGCAGCCCAACGTGCATCGCCGATGTGAATCATTCCTGCGTGCAAGCGCCCTTTGAGGTGAACAACCTCGCCCAGAAAACGGCTGACAAACAAACTGGCTGGTTTGTCCTGCAACTGGCGCGGGCTACCCACCTGGGCGATACGGCCACGCTCGATCAACACAATGCGATCGGCCACATCCAGTGCTTCGTCCTGATCGTGGGTCACCAGCACCGTGGTCACATGCAGCTCATCATGCAAGCGCCGCAACCAGCGCCGCAGATGACGACGCACCTGCGCATCGAGTGCGCCAAACGGCTCATCGAGCAACAACACCTTGGGCTCGATCACCAATGCACGGGCGAGGGCCACGCGCTGGCGCTGGCCACCGGAGAGTTGATCGGGGTAGCGCTGCGCAAATTGCGATAGCTGCACCAGTTCCAGGTAATGCATCACCTGCTCGCCGATCTGCACTTCGCTGGGGCGCGTGGCGCGCGGGCGAACGCGCAGGCCGAAGGCCACATTCTCGAACACGCTCATGTGGCGGAACAGCGCATAGTGCTGAAACACAAAGCCGACCCCACGCTGGCGAGCATCCAACCGGGTGACATCCGCACCATTGAGCTGGATGTTGCCGATATCAGCAGTTTCCAGGCCGGAGATCACGCGAAGCAAGGTCGTCTTGCCGCAGCCCGACGGGCCAAGCAGTGCAACCAACTCTCCATCGTTGATAGACAGATCAATGGCATCGAGGGCGACAAAATCGCCAAATTGCTTGTGCAGATTGCGTATTACGATACTCACGTCAATTCCTCATCGAGCGCGGCTGTTTGCGCTGCACGCAGATCACGCACTGCCTTGGCCTCGACCCATGACTTGAGCACTAGTGTCACCACAGCGAGCAGCGCCAATAACGATGCGACTGCAAATGCTGCAACGTGGTTGTATTCGTTGTAGAGGATTTCCACATGCAACGGCAAAGTATTGGTCTTGCCGCGGATGTGCCCGGACACCACCGATACCGCACCGAACTCCCCCATCGCCCGCGCATTGCACAAGATCACCCCGTACATCAGCCCCCATTTGATTTTCGGCAAAGTGACGCGGCGAAAAATCTGCCAGCCATTGGCACCCAGGGAAAAGGCAGCCTCCTCATGCTCGCGCCCTTGTTGCTGCATCACCGGAATCAGCTCTCGCGCAACGTAAGGAAAGGTGACGAATACGGTTGCCAGCACGATGCCAGGCAACGCAAAAATGACCTGGATATCATGCGCAGCGAGCCACTCGCCCAGCAAGCCCTGCGCGCCGAACAGCAGCACATACACCAACCCCGATATCACCGGCGAAACAGCCAGTGGCAAATCGATCAAGGTGATCAAGGCACTTCGTCCGGGGAACTCGAACTTGGTCACCGCCCACGCAGCGACAACACCAAAAACGGTGTTCAAGGGCACCGCGATTGCCGCCACCGTGAGGGTCAGGCGCAACGCCGCCAAAGCCGAACGCTCATCAATTGCATCGACATATGCCGACCATCCCTCTGCCATTGCGCCCAACAGCAACACCAGCAATGGCAATACCAGAACCAGCCCGGCAAGGCCAACCGCCGGCAGCACCAATGCAGCGCGCTGCCAAGCGGGCGTTCGCAGCGCGCTCATCGCCGTCCCCGTGCAGTCAGTCGCGCTTGCAACGAATTGATGAGCAGCAAAAGGGTAAACGCTGCTACCAGCATCACCAACGCCAATGCGGTGGCTCCGGCATAGTCGTATTGCTCCAGCTGGGTAACGATCAGCAAGGGTGTAATCTCGGAAACCAGCGGCATGTTACCGGCGATGAAAATCACCGAACCGTACTCGCCGATGCCGCGCGCAAACGCCAGTGCAAACCCGGTGATCAAAGCTGGCGCCAACGCCGGCAGGGTGACTCTGACAAAAATCTGGTGTGCGCGCGCACCCAAGCTGATCGCCACTTCCTCCACTTCGCGTTCAAGCTCCTCCAGCACCGGTTGCAAGGTGCGCACCACAAAGGGCAAACCGACAAACTGCAAGGCGATGACAATGCCTATCGGAGTAAATGCCGCTTTCACCCCGAGCTGCGCCAAGCCTTGCCCAATCCATCCGTTTGGCGCATACAAAGCCGTCAGCGCGATGCCCGCCACTGCGGTCGGCAATGCGATCGGCAGGTCGATCAGGGCATCGATGATCTTGCGGCCAGGGAACGGATGTCGCACCAGCACCCAAGCCAGCCACAAACCGACAAACGCATTGATCAGCGCTGCCAGCAGCGCGGCACCAAAGCTGATCTTGAGGCTGGCGATGGCACGCTCGGAGGTTACCTTGGCAATGAACTCGGACATGCCCATGTCGGCGCTGCGCAAGATCACCATCGACAACGGCACGAGCACGACTATGCCCAGATACAACAAACTGTAACCAAGGCTCAGGCCGAAGCCCGGCAACACGCCGACGCTTGCGCGCGGCAAGCGCCGGATACTGCCATCAGGTGTGGATACTGCGCTCATCACGCGACGTTGCCACGTTTACGTGCGAATGTCATCGCTTGAGATAGATTTGGTCGAAGGTGCCGCCATCGTTGAAGTGCTTGGCCTGCGCGCGCTGCCAGCCACCAAACTCGCCATCGATGGTCACCAGATTCAGCCTTGGATAGTGCTTGGCATAGCGGGCAGCAACAGCCGGGTCGCGCGCACGGAAATGATGCTTGGCGATGACTTCCTGCGCTGCTGGCGTATACAAAAACTGAAGGTATGCCTCGGCCACTGCCCGAGTACCCCGGCGTTCTACTACCTTGTCGATGATCGTTACCGGCGGCTCGGCAAGGATGCTGAGCGAGGGCACAACGATTTCGAATTGGTCGGCACCGTAATTTTTCAGCGCAAGCAGTGCTTCGTTCTCCCAAGCGAGCAATACATCACCGATGCCACGCTCGACGAATGTGGTGGTGGAGCCACGTGCGCCGGTATCGAGCACGCTGACGTTGGCAAACAGGGCACGGATATAGTCGAGCACTTTGCCCTCATCACCCGAAAACTGGCGCCGCGCCCAGGCCCAGGCCGCGAGGTAGTTCCAGCGCGCACCACCCGAAGTTTTCGGGTTCGGCGTCACCACCCCCACACCCGCAGCGGTCAGGTCACCCCAATCATGCAAGCCTTTCGGGTTGCCCTTGCGCACCAGAAAGACAATTGTGGACGTGTAGGGCGCACTGTTATGTGGCAACCGCTGTTGCCAATCAGCCGGAATCAATTTCCCTTTGCTCGCCATTGCGTCGATGTCGTAGGCCAGGGCGAGAGTTACCACATCGGCAGCCAGGCCGTCGATGACCGCTCGCGCCTGTTTGCCGGCACCGCCATGCGATTGGTTGATTACCACATCAATACCGTGCTCGGCCTTGTAGTCAGCGGCAAACAGCGGATTGATCTCATCGTACAGTTCGCGAGTGGGGTCGTACGACACATTGAGGATTTCAACTGGCTTGGCCTGCACTGGCAAAACAACGCAAATCGCGAACACTACCAAGGTGATGGCACTGGCAAAACGCTGCACGAGACGATTGGCAAGCGGATTTGTACGTAGCCTCATGTCGTTCTCCTTCAAAATGACAGTTGCACGCGGCTGAACAAGATTTGCTCGTCGCTGCGGTTACGGCCCAGGGCTGCACCACCATCAAAGTCGGTCGGCTCCCATATCAGCACCCGGCGCCCATGCTGTGGCCTTGCTGATGGCGCTGTCTGGACTGGCAAATGAATCGCTGCCACCGGAAAATGCATCGTTGTCGATGTTGAGCTGCCCAATCCGGGCTACCAGTTCCCACGCGCCCCAGTTGCCGCTACCCGGTGCGAACGGCGCATTCGGCTTTATACCCTTGTAGCTTGCATCCTCTCCCGTCAATACATAGTTAAGCGCAAGCTGCCAGGCATCGTGATTGAGCCGATCATGGCGTCGACCGTCACTGCTGTCACGGCTGACCTCCTGCTCAACACGCACATCGCACGATTGATCATTTGATTCCCCAATGTGGTCATCACGTGACGGAATGTAATAGCTTTATCGCAATGCAGCAAATCACTTCGTCTCATGAGAAATGAGCAACGATCAGGTCTGCGAATCACCGCTGCGTAAACCACCGCCGCGCGGATATCGGCAATTTCGCAACTTGCGCTACCTGATCGCGGCCAGCGGTACTACAATCGGGGTACCACTCAGGACATCCGCCACCGTATGCTGCTACTTCAACGCGCCTCTGCCCCCAGCACCAGCCACGGCAAGATTGGTCTGGCCATCGCCGGCGGCGGGCCGCTGGGCGGCATTTACGAATTGGGCGCCCTGCGCGCACTCGAGCTCGCCACCGAAGGGCTGAACCTGACCCGGGTCGATGTCTCGGTCGGGGTCAGCTCCGGCGCGTTTCTCGCCGCCGGCCTCGCCAACCGCATGAGCACGGCCGATATTTGCCGTATCTTCATCACCGGCGATTCCGATGACGTGCGCTTCCGCCCGGCGCAGTTCGTGCGTCCTGCCTTGTTTGAATATGTTCGCCGCGCCGCCGGGTTGCCGCGCATCATGCTGGACTGGTGCGCAACCCTGCTGGCCGAACCCACCGATTCGCGGTTGAGCGACTTGATCGGGCATTTCGGCGGGCTGATTCCGATTGGCCTGTTCGACAATTCCGGCGTTGAGCGTTTTCTGCACGAATTGTTTACCCAACGCGGGCGCACCAATGATTTTCGTGAACTGGCGCGACCGTTGTATGTGGCGTCGGTGGACCTCGATACCGGCGAAGCGATCCGTTTTGGCAGCAAGGGCTGGGACGACATCCCGATTTCCAAGGCGCTGCAAGCCAGCTCGGCTTTGCCCGGCCTGTACCCGCCGGTGGATATCCGTGGCCGCCACTTTGTCGATGGCGCACTGCGCCGCACCATGAACGCCTCGGCGGTGCTCGATCACGGCATCGACCTGCTGCTGGCGGTCAATCCACTGGTTCCGTTCGATACCAATAGCGCCGCCATCCGCAACAAACGCAGTGTCGATCGCATTGCCCAGGGTGGCCTGCCAGTGGTGTTGTCGCAAACCTTTCGCACCCTGCTGCAATCACGGGTCGAAGTGGGCCTCGCCAAGTACGCCGAGATGTATCCCAAGGTCGATCAGATCGTGCTGGAACCCAACGCCGACGACAGCGAGATGTTTTTCACCAACCTGTTCAGCTACTCCTCACGCCGGCGCATGTGCGAGCACGCCTATCGCAGCACGCTGGCCGATTTGCGCGCGCGCCGCGACGTGCTCGGCCCGGTGTTTGCGCGCCACGGCCTGAAGCTGCGCGATGCGGTGCTCGATGATCCGCACCCGTCCTTGATCAAAGGCTTGCCGCCAATGCCATCGGCCACCGAGACCACAGCGCAACTGCGCCATGCGCTGGATTCGGTAGACGACCTGATCGCGACCCGCACCCGCAGCACCAAGCGTCGCGGCTCGCAGCGCAAGCGCGCTGCGCGCTGACAGCCGGCTTCAAAAGCGACATGGTGTGAATGCTCTAGTTGCTGCGCCGACACTGGCACTCGACGGGCGCAGTCGCACCCGCTGTCCACAGCCCGAGGAATGATCATGGCCAAGTCCAAAACCGCACCGCGCACCAAGCGCAGCAGCAAGTCCACTTCAAGCAAGAGCGATGCCGGCCTGCAAGCCAAGGCAGAGCACCTGTCGCGCTCCATCGTCGAATCCGCCCAGCACATCTGGCTGGCCGGCGTTGGCGCATTTGGTCGCGCGCAGGAAGAAGGCACTCGCATGTTCGAGGCGCTGGTCAAGGAAGGCATGAGTATTGAAAAAAACACGCGCCACATTGCTGGTGATCGCGTTGACGCCGTACGCGATGCGATGGAAGAGCGTGTCGGCAATGTCCGCGATCGTGCGTCCGACACCTGGGATCGCCTGGAGAAGGTGTTCGAGCAGCGCGTTCAGCGCGCCCTGACCAAGCTCGGCGTGCCCGGCAGCAAGGAATTGCAGGATCTGATCGGCCGAGTCAACGAGCTCAATGCGCAATTGCGCAAGCTGGCTGGCGTGCCGTCCAAGAGCAAGCCCGCCGCAAAGAAAGCCACTGCGAAGAAGGCTCCTGCCAAGAAGGCCGCCGCGAAGAAGGCGACGGTGAAGAAGGCTGCTGCCAAAAAGCCGGCTGCCAAGAAAACGGCGAGCAAGGCACCGACGGCCAAAAAGGCCAGCAAGGCCGCGCCGCGCAAGAAAGACACGCTGCCAAAGACGCCGGCTCCGAGCGCGCCGACCAGTAACGATTGATTCGCGGCAGCGATAAACCGTGAATCCGGTTGCGCGCCGAGCGTGCAGCCGGTTGTCACCAGCAAAACCGTTTCAGTTGTGGCCCGCCAACCCAAACGATGTCCCGTTAGATCCCTCCCCTTACGGCACTTCGGGTTGGCGGGCCCTTTTATTTGTGGCTCGCAAGACATCGAAAACACGTCGCGCGGGATACGAAGCGCTTCGTAAAACCCGCCGGCACGGGTTGCCCACACAGGGCATCCACAAAAATACGCAACTCAACTGTGGGAGTAACTGTGTTGCCTGCTGGCGCCAATCCATGCTGTTGGGGAGCCGGCCTGCCGGCGAACAATCATGCGACAGCTTCGCGCGCAAGGCGCGCTCCCACCAACGCCTTGAAGCACCAGCAGGAGCCCACCCTGTGGGCGACCTGCCTGCCCTGCCAACGGGCCGAGCAAGCCAAGCGCCCGAACCAAAGCCCGTGCGCGCGGCGGCAACCCTACCAGTGCACACCGCGCATCAGTGAAGCAAACGCGATCTGCTCATTGCTCGGTGCTGCCGGCTCCTTCGAACCCGCTTCGCCCTTGGCTGCCGCCGAATCGGGGAACAGCTCAAACGCGGTGTTCATCACCACCTCATAGGCCTTCGGCATCACCGCGTTCAACACGCCGGCGAAAATACCAAGTCGGGTCGCGATGCGGCTGGGCCGTTCGATGATCGCCTCGACGATCAAATCCGCCGCTTCTTCCGCGCTGATCGTTGGTACCGATTCGTACATCTTGGTCGGCGCAATCATCGGCGTACGTACCAATGGCATATTGATGGTAGTGAAGGCGATGTTCTTGCCCGAAAACTCCGCTTGCGCGCAACGGCTGAACGCATCGAGCGCCGCCTTGGATGCCACATAAGCCGAAAAACGCGGCGAATGCGCGAGCACACCGATCGACGAAATATTGATGATATGGCCGCGACGGCGATCGGTCATCTTCGGCAAAAAACCCATGATCAAACGCAGCGAGCCAAAATAGTTGAGCTGCATGGTGCGTTCGAAATCGTGGAAGCGATCGTAGCTCAATGCGATGGAGCGGCGGATCGAACGGCCGGCATTGTTGACCAGGATATCGACCGCACCGTGCTCTTTGAGCACGGTTGCAATCAGCGCGTCGCATGACGCAATTTCCGCCAGATCCGCGGTATACGCCCAACACTTGCCGCCAGCAGCGATAATCTGGTCGCGGGTCTTGAACAACTCTTCTTCACCACGCGCCACGATGATGGTCTTGGCCCCCGCCTCGGCGACCTTGATCGCTGCGGCCTGGCCGATACCCGACGAAGCTCCGGTAATCAGCACCACCTTGTCCTTGACCTTGCCCTTGAGCGAGCGATCGATGAACAGCGCCGGGTCGAGGTTGCGCTCCCAGTAATCCCACAGCCGCCAGGCGTAATCGTCCAGGCGCGGCACCGCGATTTTTGTACCCTTCAAGGCGCGCTCGGTTTCACGCGCATCAAAGCGGGTCGGGTAATTGATGAACGACAGCATCTGCGCCGGAATATGCAGGTCGCGCAGCAGCATGTTGGTCATGCGCTTGACCGGTGGTAGATTGGCAATGGCCATGCGTACCGCACCGGGCACAAACGCAAACATGCGGGTATCGATACGCAAGGTCATTTCCGGTGCATGGCCGGCGCGGCAGAAGGTATTGAGCGCCTCGCCCACGCGCGAGGGCTCGGGGTCAACCAGGTGGAAGCAGTGCCCATCGAGCCCTTTCTTGTGCGCGATGTGATCCATGGCATCGGCCACATAATCCACCGGCACCATGTTGATGCGGCCGCCCTCGATGCCCAGCGTCGGCATCCATTGCGGCAGGGTTTCGCGCATTTTCTTGATCAGCGTGAAAAAATAGTACGGGCCGTCGATCTTGTCGATCTCGCCGGTTTTGGAATGGCCGAGCACGATCGCCGGGCGATAAATCCGCCACGGCACCGTACATTCGGTTCGCACCAGCCCCTCGGAATCGTGCTTGGTACGGAAATAGGGGTCTTGCAGGCCCTCGGCCTCGTCAAACATGTCCTCGCGGAACACCCCCGGATACATGCCGGCAGCGGCAATCGAACTGGTGTGATGGAAGCAGCCAGCCTTGATCGCAGTAGCCAGTTCGATGGCATGGCGTGTGCCCTGGATATTGGCCACCTGCTGGCTTTCGGCATCGGCGGTGAGATCGTAAATCGCGGCGAGGTGGAAAAAATGCTGCACCTTGCCCGACAGGCTGCGTACTTGCGCAGCGGTCAAGCCAAGCTTGGGCTTGGCCAGATCGCCCACGACCGGATGGATGCGGCGCGCGTCCCAACCCATGCGCTCGATCATCTGCGTCAGTTTTTTTTGTGAACTTTTGCGCACCAGCACGTGGACTGTGCCTTTGCGCTTGAGCAGATTGGAAACCAGATGACGGCCAATGAATCCGGTTGCACCGGTGACGAAATACGACATAAACCCCTCCCAGTATGGTTTGCGCCAGCCCGGCTTTGCCGCCGACTTCGGCCCAGCATAGCCAGCATTGCCGCTCCGTGCTACAGGGTACGGAAAATCACCACCCTGCGGCCACAGTACAATGCGCCCATGCGCATCGGCCCCTACCTGATTGACCCACCCGTGTTGCTGGCACCGATGGCCGGTGTCACCGACAAGCCGTTTCGGCTGTTGTGCAAGCGTATGGGTGCCGGGATTGCAGTCTCGGAAATGACCACCTCCGACCCACGCCTGTGGCGTACCGCCAAATCCCTTCAACGCATGGATCATGACGGCGAACCGGCCCCGATCAGCGTGCAAATTGCCGGTTCCGACCCGCAGCGCCTGGCCGATGCCGCGCGCTTCAACGTCGATCACGGCGCGCAGATCATCGACATCAACATGGGCTGCCCGGCGAAAAAGGTGTGCAATGTCTGGGCCGGTTCGGCGTTGATGCGCGACGAGGTGCTGGTGGCGCGCATCCTCAGCGCCGTGGTTTGCGCGGTATCGGTACCGGTGACGTTGAAGATCCGCACCGGCTGGGACGCCAATCACCGCAATGCGCTCGCCATTGCCCGCATCGCCGAGGATTGCGGTATCGCGGCACTGGCAATACACGGCCGCAGCCGCGATCAGCTCTACACCGGCCATGCCGAGTACGACACCATCGCGAGCGTGAAGGCCGCGCTGCGCATTCCGGTGATCGCCAATGGCGATATCAATTCGCCGCAAAAAGCGCTGCAGGTGCTGCGCCAGACCGGCGCCGATGCGGTGATGATCGGCCGCGCCGCGCAAGGCCGGCCGTGGATATTCCGCGAAATTCGCCACTACCTTGCCTGTGGCGAACTGCTGCCGCCACCCTCCTTGCTTGAGGTGCGCAACATCCTGCTTGCCCATCTCGACCAGTTGCACGCATTTTATGGCGAGCCGCAGGGCGTGCGCATCGCACGCAAGCACCTGGGCTGGTACGCCAGGGATCGCCCGGAAAATGCCGCGTTTCGCGCCGTGGTCAATGCCGCTGAAACCGCCACTGCACAACGCCAAGTCACAGCCACGTATTTTGATGAACTGATCTCCGACGTTCCACTGGCTGCAGTATTGTGATTGGCGGGAAACATCGGAACGTGCCAAGTGTAGGCAGCGAATAAACTTCTTTGAGCCGCTCATGAACCAGGCGCGGACAGATGCGGACAGATGCTTGACAGCGGCGCACAAATTGGTCTATGTTGCGCGAAGACAAATGTCTGACGTCGAACCAGATTTGTTCTGGGCGACAAATCCTAAGGCCGCGCAAGCGGCCTTAGTTGTTCTTGGGGGGCTGATGCACATCTGCTACGTCGATGAAGCCGGTTGCCCTGGCGCCCTACCGGCCCGGAACTCGAACGTTCAACCCACGCTGGTCCTGACCGCGCTCTTCATCCCTCAACAGAATCTAGCCCCGCTTACCTGTCAATTCCTGACGCTGAAGTCACGCTTCAATCCTGGACTACGCGCAGGCTGCAACCACTTTTTGGATGTGGCGAAGAAAGAGATCAAGGGATCCGACCTCCGGGGTGATATCCGGAGGGCGAACCGGAACCGTCGGCGTGCGGTCTTCGGCTTTGTGGACTCGGCGCTCGAGTTGCTGACGAACAACGACGCAAGAATCCTGGCGCGCGTGTACGTGAAGGGTCCGGGCCAGCCTTTCGACGGGAGAGCCGTCTACACTGCGTCGATGCAAGCGCTGTGCGCCGGCTTTCAGCGTTTCCTGGAAGAACAGAACAGCCAAGGTCTGATCATCGCCGATTATCGGACTCCTGCACTCAACTCGACTGTCTCCCATTCGATCTTCACTCAGAAATTCCGCGTCGACGGGGATCCTTACTGCCGCATCTTGGACATGCCGACATTCGGACACAGTGAGAATCACATCCCGCTCCAAATCACAGACCTGCTCTGCTCAACCATCCTGACGCCTATGGTTTCGAGCGCCTACTGCGTCGGCCATATCGATAGCGTGCATGTCCATCCCAATGACAATCTGATCAGAATCAGATACGCAAGCGCCATGCGTGAGCTTTGTTATCGTTACGAAACGCTGGGGCGGATGAAAGGCGGCATCACTCTTCACGATGCGATCGCCAGGCGATCCGCAACGGCGCTGTTCGCCCCCTGAATGCCGAGCAAATTGACGAAGGAGGCCGGCTACCCACTCAAAGGCATAGGGTAGCAAGTCAGAAGTGCGCCAAGTCGCGCGCTCTTGACGCGTGGCACGGCGTATCCGGCTTTACAGCTTGAAGCAAGGTGATTTGTCCTGCGACGCGGCGCTGTCACCGGCACATGCACACCCTCTTACTCTGCGCTATCATGCACAACCTATCTTTCCATCCGAATCAAAGGATATAAGGCCGCGATGAGCAATTTCCTGTTTACCTCCGAGTCGGTGGGCGAAGGCCACCCGGACAAAGTCGCCGATCAGATTTCCGACGCCGTGCTCGACGCCATTCTGGCGCAGGACAAGCGTGGAAGCGCTCACCCGCAAGGTGATCACCGACATCGGCTACGACTCCTCGGATGTCGGCTTTGATGGCGCCACCTGCGGCGTGCTCAACCTGATCGGCAAGCAGTCGCCCGACATCAACCAGGGCGTGGACCGCAAGCATCCCGAATTGCAGGGCGCTGGCGATCAGGGCCTGATGTTCGGCTACGCCAGCAACGAGACCAAGGCGATGATGCCGGCCGCCATCCACTACTCGCACCGGCTGGTCGAGCAGCAGGCCAAAGTGCGCAAGAAAGGCAAGCTCAAGTGGCTGCGCCCGGACGCCAAGAGCCAGGTCACGCTGCGCTACGAGAACGACAAGGCAGTGGCCATCGACGCGGTGGTGCTGTCCACCCAGCACGACCCGGACATCAAACAAAAAGACCTGATCGAGGCGGTTCGCGAGCACATCCTCAAGCCGGTGCTGCCGGAGAAGTGGCTGCACAAGGGCACCAAATACCACATCAACCCGACCGGCAAGTTCGTGATCGGTGGCCCAGTCGGTGATGCTGGCCTGACCGGGCGCAAGATCATCGTCGATACCTACGGCGGTTGGGCACGCCACGGCGGCGGCGCGTTCTCCGGCAAGGACCCGTCCAAGGTGGATCGTTCCGCTGCCTACGCTGCACGTTACGTTGCCAAAAACGTGGTTGCCGCCGGCCTGGCCGAGCGTTGCGAAGTGCAGGTGAGCTACGCCATTGGCGTTGCCGAACCGACCTCGATTTCAGTCACCACCTTCGGTACCGGCAAGATCAGCGATGAGAAGATCGAGAAGCTGATCCGTGCCCACTTCGACCTGCGGCCGTACGGCATCATCAAAATGCTCGACCTGATCCACCCGATGTATCAGCAGACGGCTTCTTATGGCCACTTTGGCCGCAAGCCGCAGGAGTTCAGCTACCTCGATGCCGCCGGCCAGTCATTCAAGGCCACCGCATTTTCGTGGGAGCGCACCGACCGTGCGCAGGCATTGCGTGATGATGCCGGCTTGAAAGGCTGATCGGCGACACTCGGGTAAAAGCACACCTGGGGATACTCTGCGCCAGGAGGTTTCCGTCATTCCCGCGCAAGCGGGAATCCAGTGACTTCAGAAAATCAGGCACTAACAGCCTGCCCTCGTATGCTTTGATCGGGGGCTGGCATGACGAGGCTAGTGTCGGGTCACATGCACTGTGAGCGCGCTCCCGGCACAGCCGTTGCCAGCACCGGCTGGCTGCTGCAATTCTGCTAAGTTAGGCACATGACCGTCGCCATCTTGCTCATCACCCACGAAGGGCTCGGCAGCCCGTTGATTGCCACCGCTGAGCGCATGCTCGGCACCCTGCCGTTACCAGTTGCCGCGCTGGACGTGCCTTTTGATGCCGACCCGGATGCGATGCTGGTTGCGGCCAGCGCAGCGCTACGCAGCGTTGACCAGGGCGATGGCGTGCTCATTCTCAGCGATCTGTACGGCGCCACCCCGGCCAATATCGCGCGCCGTGCGGCGTTTCTGGGCAGCCCGGTGCGCCGGGTTGCCGGCCTGAGCCTGCCGATGTTGCTGCGCATATTGAATTATCCCGACCTCAACCTTGATGCAATGGCCAAGGCGGCGGTTACCGGCGCCCGCCTGGGAGTGATCGCTGACGATGCGTGAAGCCAGCCTGCGTGTGCAAAACCGACTCGGCCTGCATGCCCGCGCAGCGGCCAAGCTGGTCCAGGTATTGTCCAGTTTTCAAGCGGACGCAACGCTGTGCGCGCGTGGCCGCGAGATCAATGGCAAGAGCATCATGGGCGTGATGATGCTGGCTGCGGGCCAGGGCAGCGAGGTTCTGCTGCGCCTTGATGGCGCCGATGAGGACGCGGCATTGGCGGCAGCGCAGGATTTGTTCGCGCGCCGTTTTGACGAGGAGAACTGAGATGCGCGCGCTGATACAGGCCACCGGCGCGTCACGCGGCCTCGCCCTGGGTCGGGCGCGCCTGCATCTGGGCCGCGCGTTTGATATCGAAGAGCGCACGGTCGATGCCGATCACATTGACGACGAACTGCAACGCCTGCGCGCTGCAATGGCACTGGCACGCGAACAGTTGGGTGAAATGCGTGATCGCTTGCAGGGTGCATTGGCGCATGAGCTGGGCGATTTCATCGATTTCCACGCGCTACTGCTTGATGACCCAGAGCTCGTCTCGGGCTTGTCGGAATTGATCCGGGTTGGTCATTACGCCGCCGAATATGCGCTCAAGCTGCAACGTGATCGTCTGGTTGCTGTGTTCACCAGCATGGACGACCCGTATTTTCAGAGCCGGCGCGAGGATCTCGATCACGTGCTGGGCCGGGTGCTGGCTGCACTGCACCGCGATGCCAGCCCGCCCAAACCTGGCATGGCCGGTGAGGTGCTGGTCTGTGACGCGGTGGCACCCTCGGAGTTGGCACAACTGAAAGCCGAAGGCGTGGTGGCCATTGTCAGCGCCACGGGTAGCGCGTTGTCGCATGCGGCGATTCTGGCACGCAGCCTGCACATGCCGCTGGTGCTGGGCGCGAACGAGCTGATTGGCCACGTCAACGATGGCGATGCGCTGATCGTGGATGGCGGCAGTGGCGAAGTCATCCGCGAGCCTACCGGCCGCGATCTGCGGCATTATCGAACGCGCAAGCGTGAAATGCAGCGTGCCGGCGAGCAGCGCCTGCGTCTGCGGCGGATGCCCACGCGCACCCTGGATGGCTCCGACATCCGCCTGTATGCCAATGCCGAATCGCGCGACGATGTGGCCGAAGCGCATGCACTGGGTGCGGCGGGTGTGGGCCTGTACCGCACCGAATTCCTGTTTTTACACAGCACCGAACTGCCGGACGAAGAATCGCAGTTCCGCAATTACCGCGATCTGGTGCTGGGCATGACCGGCCGCGCGGTCACCATCCGCACCCTGGATCTGGGCGCCGACAAAGCCGACCGCTGCGGCCTGGTTCTGGGCAGCGAATCCAATCCGGCGCTCGGCGTGCGCGGAGTGCGGCTGTCGCTGAGCCGCAGCGATGTGTTCGGCACGCAGTTGCGGGCCATCATCCGCGCTTCGGCCTATGGCCCATTGCGCGTGCTGGTGCCGATGGTCGCGCGGCGCGAGGAAATGCAGGCGGTGCGCAAACTGCTGCTTGCTTGCCACGCCGATTTGCGCAAGGAAGGGTACGAACTGCCCGAGCCACCAGCCTTGGGCGCGATGATCGAGGTGCCAGCGGCAGCACTGGCGCTGCACAGCTTGATCGACGTCGTCGATTTTCTCTCGATCGGCACCAACGACCTGATCCAGTACGTGCTCGCCGCCGACCGTGGCAACGATGCGCTGGGTGACCTGTATTCACCGATGCATCCAGCCATCGTGCATCTGTTGCACCAGATCATCGCCACCGGCAAACGCCATCACATTCCGGTATCGGTGTGCGGCGAGCTGGCCGGCGACCCACTGTTCACACCGATGTTGCTGGCCTTGGGGCTCACCGAGTTCAGCCTGCACCCGAGTACCTTGCTGGAGGTGCGCGAACGCATCCGCGCCGCACATCTGGGCAAGCTGCGCCGCCGCGCCAACAGCCTGCTGCGTGCGCGCGACCGGCCGGCACTGGAGCGCTGGCTGGCGCGTTGTGAGGAGCGGTAGACTGCGCCAATGAAAATCGCCAGTTGGAACGTCAATTCCCTCAACGTGCGGCTACCGCATCTGCAGCAGTGGCTCGGCCAGTGCCAGCCCGACATCGTGGCGCTGCAGGAAACCAAGCTCGAAGACCACAAGTTTCCCGATAGCGAACTGGCCGAAGCGGGCTACCGCAGCGTGTTCGCCGGGCAGAAAACTTATAACGGTGTCGCCATCGTCAGCCGCTCAGCCGCCAGCGAGGTGCAGGTCGGCATTCCCGGGTTCGCCGATGAACAAAAGCGCGTGCTCGCCGCCACCATCGATGGCCTGCGCATCGTCAACCTGTACGTGGTCAACGGCAAGGCGGTTGGCGACGAAAAATACGATTACAAACTGGCCTGGCTCGATGCCCTGCGTCAATGGCTGGCACTGGAACTGCTGCGTTATCCGAACATGGTAGTGCTCGGTGATTTCAACATCGCCCCGGACGACCGCGATGTACACGATCCTGCCGCCTGGAAAGACCAGATTTTATGTTCCGACGCTGAACGCGGCGCGCTCAACAAACTGCTTGCGCTGGGCCTGCATGACAGCTTCCGCCTGCACCACGACGATGCCGGGCAATTCAGCTGGTGGGATTACCGCGCCGCCGGTTTTCGCCGCAATCTCGGGCTACGCATCGATCTGGTACTGGTATCGGACGCCTTGAAAGCGCGCTGTGTCGGCGCTGAAATCGACCGCGAGCCGCGCACCTGGGAGCGGCCCAGCGATCACACGCCGGTGCTGGTGGAACTGCAATAAGCAGGGCAGTTGCTACACCGTCACACCGACCGCAGCGCCGCAGTCACCGGCATCCGCGCCGCGTGCAGCGCCGGGGCAAGACCACCGATAAATCCGATGGCCAGCGCCCAAAGCAAGCCACGTAAAACCAGTTGTGGGGTTACCGCAAAATTGAACGCAACCTGGGTGAAACCCTGGCCGAGCGTACTCACGCTGTAGCCGTTGAACAGGCCATAGGCAATGGCCGCACCAAGTACGCCGCCGGCCAGCGACAACAACAGCGATTCGGCCATCACCGAAGCCACTACCGGCAACCGGCCAAAACCGAGCGCGCGCAAGGTGCCGATTTCGGCGGTGCGCGCCGACACCGCCGAGTACATGGTATTGAGCGCGCCAAACAAGGCGCCAATCGCCATGATTACGGTGACAATGCCGGTGACCACACCGATCTGGTTGGTGAAGTTTTGTGATTGTGCGGAAAAATAATCGCGCTCGCGCTGCACATCCACATTCAGTTGCGGATCGGCGGTCAACCGCCGCTTGATGCCGGCAAACGCATCGGCGCTGCGTAGTTGCACCAGCACCGAGGAAAACGTGCTGCGGAAAAACGATGCCTGCGTGGTTTCGACATCAGCCCATAGCTCGCTCTCGTGCGCATCGCCGCTTTCAAACACACCCACGATGTCCCAGATCGATCCGCGAAAGCGCAACTTTTCGCCCACCTCCAGCCCATCGAACTGACGCTGTGCACCGCGCCCGACAATCAGCTCGCGCAAGCCCGGCTTGAACAAACGGCCCTCAACGATGCGTAGCTCAGGGCGCATGCTGACGCCCTTGAGCTCCACCCCGCGCAGCGATACGTTGGCGCCGGTGTTCTGGCCCTTGCGCGGCACTTCGGTAACCACCAGCAGCTCGGCCGACGCCAGCGGCAGGCCATCGCCGCCACGTGCGACCGCCGGATCCTGACGCATCAGCGTGGTGGCAGCACGATCGAGAAAGCTGGAGATTTCAGCATTGGAACCGCCACGCAGCACGATCACCCGATCCATCGCACCGGTTGCCTTCAGCGTTTTGCTGAAGCCCTGTGCCATCGACAACATCGCCACCAGCACGCCAACCACGCCGGCAATGCCGATCACCACTACCAGCGACGCGCCCCAGCGCTGCGGGATGCTGCGCAGGTTCATCCACACGATTTCGCGTACCTGGGTGATGGTGCTCATGCGTTACTCAGCGCCCTGCCAGGGCATCGACGATCTTGATCCGCATCGCATGCAGTGCCGGCGGCAAGCCCACTGCAACGGCCAGCAACAACATGCTGCCCAATGCGATTGCCCAGACTCTGGCATCAGTGCGCACCGGCGGAAAATCAGCCGGCAACGCAGCGGTTGCGAAGCTGGCCAGCGCCATGCCCGCCAGCCCACCAAGCAGGCATAACAGTAGCGCCTCGGCCAACACCAGCGCCAGCACCGTGCGATCGGTAAAGCCCAGGCACTTGAGCACCGCCAATTCCGGTGTGCGCTCGCGCACTGCCTGCGCCATGGTGTTACCGGTCAGCATCAGGATGGTGAAGAACACCGCGCCGAGAATGGCGTTGACGATGAAGCCGATGTCGCCGAGCTGGCGCAGAAAACCGATCTGGAACTCCTGCTCGCTCTGGGTTTTGGTTTCATCGCGTGAGTTGGCAAACTTGGCGTCGATCGCCGCAGCAATGCGATCGGCCTGCAGCGCATCCTTGATCCGTACCGCAAACACCCCGGCCAGGCCTTGGCCACCGCTGCGCGCTTCATCGAAATACTGATAGTTGAGGTACATCAGGCTGGCGCGTTCGCTCCACTGTTGATCGCGGCCATCGAAGATGCCGACCAGCTCCCACTCCCAGGCACGCGAGCCATCGGCCAGCGTCCAGATGAACGAGGTCAACGGAATCCGGTCGCCCACTTTCCAGCCAAAACGATCAGCCAGCACCCGCCCGGCAATCGCGCCATTGGGCGTGGAAATGAATGCGCGCCGCTGTGCCGGCGGCAACACCCATTCGGGATAGGTGTCAAACATGCGCTGTGGGTTGACCGCGAACTGCGGGAAGAAATTTCGCGCATCCTGATACACGCCACCAAAAAACTGCGAATGCGACACGCTCTGCACACCGGGCACCGCTTCGATCTGCGGCAATAAGCGCATTGGCAACGGCTGGGTAAAGCTGACCCGCGCCTGGGTGATCAGCCGGTTGGCACCGAGAAAATCGGCGCCACCGGAAAACAGCGAGTTCACCGCCTGCAACAAACCCAGCAGCAGGAATGCGGCGATCAGCGACAGGCCGGTGAACAGCGTGCGCGTTTTCTTGCGCCACAGGCCCGACCAGATCAGCGGCAGATATTTGAGCACCATCGATCAGTGCGCCGCGCTGGCCATCACGCCATCGGCAACCAGCGTGCCCTTGTCCAGATGCACGGTGTGGGTGGCAAACTCAGCCGCCTTGGGGTCGTGGGTCACCATCACGATGGTTTTTCCAAATTGCTGGTTGAGCTGCTGCAACAAGGTAAGTACTTCATCCGCGGTTTTGCGGTCGAGGTCGCCGGTTGGCTCATCGCAGATCAACAGCAACGGATCGGACACCAGCGCCCGGGCGATGGCGACGCGCTGTTGCTGGCCGCCGGACAACTCGTTGGGTTTGTGCCCGGCGCGGTCTGCGAGCCCAACCAGATCCAGTGCAATGGCCGCACGCCGGCTGCGCTCGCGCGCACTCATCTCGGTCAGCAGCAAGGGCAGTTCGACATTGCGCTGCGCACTGAGCACCGGCATCAGGTTGTAGCTCTGGAAAATGAAACCCACCGTGTTCGCACGCCATGCCGCCAGCGCGTCGGCACCCAGTGCATCGATACGCTCCCCGCCGACCTTGAGCTCGCCCGCCGTGGGCGAATCCAGGCCACCGATCAGATTGAGCAAGGTGGTTTTGCCCGAGCCCGACGGCCCCATCAGCGCGACAAAATCGCCCTGCTCGATATCCAGCTCGATCCCGTGCAGCACTTCGATGCGCTGCTTGCCGCGCTCGTATACCTTGGTCAAGCCATGGATTTCGACCAGCGCGCTCATGGCTGCTTGGCTAGCACTTTGCTGCCATCACGCAATGCCGGCGGCGGCGACAGCACCACCACCTCGCCATCCGTCACGCCGTTGCTCACCAGCGTCTCGGCGTCGGCGACGGTGCCGGTCTTCACCTCGCGGCGTATTGCGATCGAGTCGGCCACCACAAACACGGCGGGCGCGGCATCCTTGTTTTCGACAATGGCTCGGCTGGGCAGCCAGACCCCGCTGAGTACTTCACCGGCACCCGGCGCTTCAAGGAAACTCACGCGTACGCCCATGTCGGGCACGATGCGCGGATCGCGCTCGGTGATCGCAATCCGCACCTTCACCGTGGCCTTGGCACGATCCGCAGCCGGGATGATGGCGATTACCTTGGCCGGTATCTTCCAGTCGGGGTAGGCATTGAGCACCGCTTGCACCGGCATCTCCGGCTGCACCCGGCCGATGTAGGCTTCGTTGACATCAACCTCGATTTCCAACGAGTCCATGTCCACCAGCGTGCAGATGCCGGTACGGGTGAAGCCGCCGCCCGCCGACACTGGCGAAATCATCTCGCCCGGCTGCGCCGCCTTGGCGATCACCACGCCGGCAAACGGAGCGCGCACGATGGTGTTGTCGATGTTGATCTGCGCCACCGCCAGCGCGCGCTCGGACACCTGCACCTGCTGCTGCGCGCTGGCCAGCCGTGCGGCCAGTGCGGCGCGTTCGGTCTGGGCCTGATCGAGCACCGATTCGGACACCAGCTTGCGCGCGATCAGGGCCTTCTGCCGCTCCACCTCACGCTCGGCCAGTGCCAGATTGGCGCGCACCTCGCCCAATTGCGCGCGCGCTGCATTGAGCTGCGCCGTAGACAGTGCGAACTGCGCCTGCGCATCGGTATCGTCGAGCCGGGCAACGACTTGATCCTCGGCCACGCGCATCCCTTCTTCAATCAACACCTCGCGCACCTTGCCAGTGATCTTGGCCGACACCGTGGCTTGCCGGCGCGCCACCACATAGCCGGTGGCATCGAGCACCGACACCGGGCCGCTGCTGGCGGCATCACGCGCGACCGCGGTTTCCACCGCCACCGGCCCGCTGCGGCCCAACACCAGCCACAGCACGGCCAGCACGCTGACGATGGCCAGCGGCCAGCGCCAACGGCGGCGCGGCTTGCCCGCCTTGGCGCTGCGGTCGATCCGCAGTTGCTTGAGCATCTGCTCGGCACGATCCATGAATCAGCTTCCCTGAGTGGTTACCGCAAAGTGTAGTGTGTGAGGGGTTGAAGCGGATGTGATGATTGTCAGCTGGCAAACCGGCGTTCCAGCATCGCAAACGCCGCCCGCAAGCCCTGCGCTTCACCGCCCACCGCGCGCCCCGGCCGCTCGCTGTCGTTCCAGCTGAACACATCCAGATGCGCCCACGGCAGTTCGCCCGGCACGAAGCGTTGCAGGTACAACGCGGCGGTGACTGAACCGGCCATGCGCGAGCCGCCCGCATTGGCGAGATCGGCGATGCTGCTTTTCAGGTAGCGCTGATATGGCTGCCACAGCGGCATCCGCCACAGTGGGTCGTGCTCGGCCTGCCCGGCCACCAGCCAGTCGTTGGCAAGCGTGTCGTCGTTGGCGAACAGCGCCGGCAGTTCCGGCCCCAGCGCAATGCGTGCGGCACCGGTGAGGGTGGCGAAATCCAGGATCAGGCGCGGCTTGTGCTCGCTGGCATAGGCAAGCGCATCGCACAGCACCACCCGGCCCTCGGCATCGGTGTTGTCGATTTCAACACTCAGCCCAAGCCGGGTGGCGATCACCTCGCCCGGCCGATAGGCATTGGCGGCAATCGCATTTTCCACTGCTGGCACGTACAAGCGCAGATGCACCGGCAGCGCGCGCGCCATCACCAGTTCCGCAAGGGCGATGGCATGCGCCGCACCACCCATGTCCTTTTTCATGTTGCGCATGCCGTCCGACGGCTTGATGTCGAGCCCGCCGGTATCAAAGCACACACCTTTGCCAACCAGCGCAATCGCCGGGTGCGCTGGGTCGCCCCAGCGCAGTTCGATCAACCGCGGCGCGCGATGGCTAGCGCGGCCCACCGCGTGGATCGCGGGGAAACCCTGCGCCAGCAGATCATCGCCGGTGATGGCCGTAACCTGCGCGCCATGACGTTTGCCAATCTCGCGCACCACCGCTTCCAGTTGATCCGGGCCCATGTCCTCGGTGGGCGTGTTGACCAGATCACGCACCCGGCAACAGGCCGCCAGCTGTGCCAGCCAGGCATCGTGCTCGCCAGCATCCAGCACCAGCCGTGCCGGCTCACGCACGGCATTGCGATAGCGGTTGAAACGATAACTGCCAAGGCCCCAGCCGAGCGCGGCGCGGGCGAAATCGAGGTTCTGGCCCGGTGCCGCAAGCAGGCGATAATCGCCGTCCGGCAAGCTGCTCGGTAGATGCGCCAACGCGAACGGGTCGTCGGCATCGTTGATGCCGGCCAGCACCATCATTACCTCGCCGTGCGTACCGGGAACCACCAACGCGGTAGCCGGCGCAGCAGTAAACGCGTGGACCGCTGCCCAGCGTTGCACCGATTCGGGCTGGGTCTGTAAGAAATCGAACAACTGATCACTGCGCAGCGCATACAGCGTGATGGCATCGGTACTGCGCGAAAAACCGGCGGGGAGGGTCATGGCAAAGTCCGTGAGTAGTGTGCAACGAGAGTGGAAAACATCAACGCGAATCCAGGTCAATCCCAGACATGGTCATCAAGCCAGTCAGCCAGTGCGGTGAGATCGGAAAATTGCAGATGCGGTGTCACATCATCCACCGGCCACACGTGGCCGTGGCGATTGATCCAGCAGCCGCGCAAGCCCGCAGCGTGCGCACCCACCACATCCAGATGCGGATCATCGCCAACATGCAGCACCTCGCCGGGTGCCAGCTTCAAGCGTGCGCAGGCGGCGTGAAAAATACTGGCATCGGGCTTGGCCGCACCGTGCTCGCGGGCACCGAGTTGAAACACAAAACGCCCGGCCAGCGGCGTCAGCGCAAGGTCGGCATTGCCATTGGTCAAGGCCGCAATCGGTACCCGCGCCGCGATGCGATCCAGCGCATCGAGCACCTCGGGATACAGATCGACTTCGTTGCGCGCGGCAAAAAACACCGCGTAAGCGTGTTCGCTGTGCGCAGGATCATGGCCGCTTTGCGCCAGCGCGTAGCGCAGCGACTCCATCCGCTGGGTGCTGTAATCATGCGCTAGCTGCGGGTTGTCGCTGGCAATCTGATCGCGTAGCGCACGCATGGCCAGCACCGGAAATCGCTCGGCAGCACGCGGCGCGTGTTCGCACAGCCAGTCGTGCAGCACCGCTTCGGCGCGCTCGATGACCGGCTCGATTGGCCACAGCGTGTCGTCGAGATCCAGGGTAATGGCGCGTGGGCGAAAACTCATCGCAGCATTCTAACCGGGCATCGATGAATGCGGCGTCGCGGCGTTCGAGATACGCAAAGCGTGTGCTGTACAGCATCGGGTTTGAAATTTAACGGTGGTTGGCGCGGCTCGCGCGGTCGCCCACAGGATGGGCTCCAGGGCGCTGCAAGGCGTTTGTGGGAGCGTGCCTTGCGCGCGAAGCTGTCGCACGATGGTTCGCCGGCAGGCCGGCTCCCACAACAGCACGGATTGGCAGCAGCGAGCAACACAGTTGCTACAGGCAGGCATTCACGCCCTGTGGGAGATCACCGCTGTGGGAACCCTGTGGGAACCCTGTGGGCGACCCTTCTACCGTCCCACGATGGTCACTGACCGAGCGCATCGATCCCCAACGTATCCGTGCGCCAGACTCGCTTTGGCCGCTTTGCGCCGCTACTGGCGTTCGTTTCACCATGCCATTCGGTGCGCATGCATGCCTGTCGAACCTGACGTTGCTCGGAACTGGTTCATGCGGCCATGGCTTCTCGGCATTGCAGCCCATCAACCGATACGCCGCACGAGCGGAGGGCCTACGAACGACTTCCGATACAAAGCGTTCATCAGCTATAGCTGGGCCGACAAGACCTGGGCTGGGTGGTTGCATCGCGTGCTGGAGGCCTATCGCCCGCCCAAGGGAATGAACGTCGCGGCGCGACCGCTGTATCCGATCTTCAAGGACCGCGAAGAGGAAGCCGCTGGCGCGTCGATTGGCGCGTCGATCGAGGCTGCACTGGGGGCGTCGGAATTCCTGATTGTGTTGTGCTCGCCGCGCGCGGTGGCGTCACCGTGGGTCAACCACGAAGTCGCCTGGTTCAAGATCCATCGCGATCCGAAGAAAATCCTGGCGTTGATCGTCGGTGGCGAACCCGGCTCTTCGCAGACCCCAGCCGAGGCGGCAGACGCGTGTTTCCCGGCGTCGTTGCTGTATCAGGTCAACGCTGATCTGCTGGCGACCGAGGTGCTCGCAGACGCGCCGCTGGCAGCAGATGCGCGCGCCCATGGCGACGGCAAACGACTCGCCAAACTCAAACTCGCCGCGGCAATGTTGGGGGTTGGCCTTGATACCCTGGTGCAACGCGACGACCGCCGCCGCGCTGCGCGCCGGCGGCTGCTGCTGGTTGGGCTGATGGCGCTGTCCACGGTACTTGCCGGCCTTTCGATTTTTGCTTTCAACCAACGCGACGCAGCGCTGCACGCACGCAATCAGGCGGTCGCCTCGAAACAGGAGGCCGAGTTCCAGCGCGACCAGGCGCAGGGCTTGGTTGAGTTCATGGTCACCGACCTGCGCAAGCGCCTCGACGCGGTGGGGCGGCTGGATGTACTGGAAGCGGTCGGTAGCCAGCTCGCCGACTTTTACGCCAAACAAAACCTCGCCACGCTCAACCCCGACGCGCTTGGCCGCCGCGCCCGCGTGCAGTTGTTGCTGGGCGAGGTCGATAACTTGCGCGGCAATCTCGATCCTGCCCTCGCCCGCTATCGAGAGGCAGCAGCGACCACGCAGGAACTCCTGCGTCGCGACCCGGACAATCAACAGCGAATTTTCGACCATGCGCAGGCGGTGTTCTGGGTTGGCCAGATTGCCTGGCAGCGCGGCGATGCGACAACGGCGCGGTCGTTCTGGACGCAGTACTACGCGCAGGCACAGCGGCTGGTGGCGCTGGATCCGGACAAGGACGATTGGCAGGCGGAGCTTATGTATGCCGATTCCAATCTTGGCACGCTGGACATGGATCAGGGCGATGCGAAAGCGGCGGCAGCGCACTTTGCGCAATCGCTGTCACGGTCGATAAAGATATATGGCGAAGCGCCGCAGACCGCTCAAGCCGCGATCGAATTGGGGCAATCCTACTCCTGGCTGGCGAATGCGCTGTTTCACCAAGCCAAACTTGACGAAGCGCAAGCGGCGCGGCGTGCCGAACTGGCGGTTTACGCCAGGGCAAACCAAGGCAACCCTGGGCGCGCGGACATCAAAAAGCGGGAATCCATTGCACGCTATGACCTCGCCGACATGTTGCTGGCGGCAGGGCAAATTGAAGAAGCGACGACCGAGGCGAAGGTGGCGGTCGAGCTGGCGGACGGCATACGCAGCAAAGACCCAGAAAACCTCGGCCTGGCCGACCGCGCCAGCCTGGCCCACACCCTGCTCGGGGAAGCGTACGGGCATGCCGGACAGACCGGTGCAGCCCGTCAACAATTGGCGGCCGCCATCGCCATCGCCGATCGTCTGGTCGCGAAAGACGAATCGATCGTGCGTTGGCGCGGCAAGGTCGGCGCGCTGCCGCGGCTGATCCTGGCGCGGCTGGAAGCGCGCTCCGATCAGCCCACAACCGCCTCGGCCACCTATCTACGCTTGACTTCCAGCTTGCGCCCCTTGCTCGCGGCGGGCACCAGCAAACAGTCGATCGAGAGCATCTATTGCGCGGCGCTGGCTGGGCAGGCGCGACTGGCACCGCAAAACCACGGCGCGAACTGGCAGGAAATCATCGCAATGCTGGGGCCAAAGCCCGAGCGCCATAGCCCGAAGACGCTGACCGTATTGGCCGAAGCATTGGTCAACAGTGAACGCGCCGACACCGCGAAATCCATCGTCGCGAAACTGTACCAAGCCGGCTATCGCCATCCCGAATTCATGGCATTGCTGAACATCTATCCCGTGCTGAGCCCCCCTTGAATTCACCGCGCGTTGCGGTGCTGTATCTGCTTGAGTGACCTGCCGCAACGCCCCCTCGTTGCAAGCCAAAAGGAAAACCACCATGAACCATTCTGCTTCCCTGCTGCTCGCCTGCACCGTCACCGCACTGCTGGCCGGCTGTCAGCAGGACGCGCAAACCCAAGACACAGCGACCAAGGCGCCGGCGTCCGCCGAAGGTGCCAAGGCCGAGGCCGAGGCCGCCGCTGCGGCTCCGATGCTGGTCGCCGACACCGCCATCGATCAAGCCTGGCCGCCAACCGGGTGCCCCGATGCCGCTGCGGTGCGCGCCTTCATCGCCAATCCCGGCAATCAGCAGTTTTCGAGCTATCTGGGGCTGTATTCGGGCGATGACAACCCGGTCAGCAATGGCAACATCGTGTGGCTGGGCTATGCCCACGGGGCTTCGATCCAGCCACCGAATGTCGCGTCGATTGTGCCAAAGACCGCGTCGGGGCAGGGCTGGATGCTGCGTTGGAACATCAGTGACCGGGTCGCGATCGGCGGAAATTCGGCAAAACAGGCTTTTTCCAGCCACTACGCCTGGGATTACGACGCGAGCCGTGATGGCGATTACGCGGTCGCCGCGCTCGCCATCAACAAGTGTACGCAGCGCGGCAACAACCCGCCGAGTTGCGAGCAGCCACTGTTCGGCAAGGACGCGTGGCAGGCGGACGAGCGCGGCCACGATTTCGATATCTGCCCGCCGGTCATCCTCAGCGAAGATCCGACCTCGCTGTATGCCTTCGACCGGAATACTACTCAGGCCACCTACGATTACAGCCTGGCGTTCATCCTGCGCAATGGCGATACCAAAGCGGGCCTGCGCATCATCGTCGATCCGAGAGTTGAAAATGGTGGCGTGCAAACGCGCTAACCCAACCGCGCCGATCTCCCTGCAGCGGGTGCGTCGGCTTACCTGCCGCCTCGGCAGGCAAGCATGGGCAAACGCTGCGGTGAAGCAACGCCCGGGTGGCGAATCTTGGCGACTCGACGCTGGTATGTATTGCCGGAAGGAGGAAGCCCGGTCACCAAAGAATGCAAAAAAAACTACGCCACAACGCGCTGATCGCCGAGTAACGACGAGCGACGCAACACCGTCATTACCGCGCCGAATGGCCGGTTGCCTCGTAGCTTGCGCGTTCGAACAAGCCCGGCTGCACCAGGTTGATGAAGGCCCGCGCCTGCGCGCTGAGGAACTTGCCCTTGCGCATCACCACGCCGTAGCTGCGCGCCGGAAAATACTGGCTGACATCGCGGATTGCGAGGCGCTCACGGTCGGCATCGGTGAGGCAGAAGCCGGTGACGATGGATATGCCAAGGCCCATCGCCACGTACTGCTTGATCACCTCCCAGCCGCCCACTTCCAGCGCCACGGTATACGGTACCCGGTTTTGCTGGAATACCAGATCAACCAGCCGGTAGGTGGTCAGCCGCCGTGGCGGCAGGATCAGGCCGTACGGCGAAAGGTCCTCCAGGCGCAGCTCGGGCTTGCCGGCCAATGGATGATCGGGCGGGGTGATCAACATCGCATCGAAGGTGTAGACCGGCGCGTAATCCAGGTCGCGCGGCACATCCAGCATCGAGCCAAACGCGAAGTCGGCGGCATCCGAGCGCAATAGCGCCAGGCCATCGACGCCGGTGACATTCTGCAATTCCAGATGCACCTCGGGGTAGGCGGCGCGGAACGCCTTTACCAGCGGCGGCAACAGGTAGAGGATGGTGGAACTGCCAGCGGCGATATGCAACTCGCCGCCCTCAAGGCCGCGCAAACGCTCGCGGAAGCTGGCTTCCAGCCCGTCCAGGCCCTCGATCAACGGGCGCGCGAGGTCGTACAGCAATTCGCCCTCGCGGGTGAGGCTGAAACGTCGGCCACTGCGCTCGAACAACGGCATGCCCATGTCGCGTGCCAGGGCCTGCAATTGCAGGGTGACGGCAGGCTGACTCAGGAACAGGGCTTCGGCGACACGCGACACTGAACCCAGCCGCGCAAGCTGGCAAAAGGCACGCAACGGCTTGATCCGATCACCCTTGTAATAAAATCGCGTGCTGCGCTGCGTCATAAATCATTGCCTGAGTTACAGTATTTGCTGAGCTTATACCTTTTATTGAAAACTATGCATTGTCAAATACATCAATCAACCCTAGGGTGAGTCCATGAGCAATCAAGCCGCTACGCAATCCACCACCGCCGCCACTGGCCTGCACCTGCTTGCCAGCGCGCCCGGACAGGAAGCGATCCTGCCGCCGCCGTTATTGGCGTTGCTGGAAGCCCTGCATCGCCGCTTTGAGTCTGAACGCCAGGCCCGGCTGGCTGCACGCCGCGCCAACCAGGCCCGGTTCGATGCTGGTGACTTGCCGGACTTTCGCGCCGATACCCGCGCCATCCGCGACGGCGATTGGCAGGTGGCGCCGACCCCGGACGCGCTGCTCGATCGCCGCGTTGAAATCACCGGGCCGGTCGAGCCGAAAATGGTGATCAACGCGCTCAACTCCGGCGCCCGCGTGTACATGGCCGACTTCGAGGACTCCACGGCGCCGGCATGGAACACGCTGATCGCCGGCCAACAGGCCCTGTGCGATGCAGTGGCCGGCACGCTGCAATGGACCAGCCCCCAAGGCAAACACTACGCGCTCAAGCGCGAAGGCCAGGCGGTGCTGATGGTGCGCCCACGCGGCTGGCATTTGCCGGAAAACCATGTGCTGATCGATGGCGAAGCGCTGGCTGGATCGCTGTTCGATGTCGCGGTGTTCGCCTTCCACAACGCAACTGCATTGGCGGCACGTGATCGCGGCCCGTACGTGTACCTGCCCAAGCTCGAAAGCATGGAAGAAGCGGCGCTGTGGGATGAAGTGCTGGCCTTTATCGAAGTGCAACTGGGCCTGAGCATCGGCACGATCAAGGCGACGGTGCTGATCGAAACGCTGCCGGCGGCATTCCAGATGCACGAGATTTTGCACGCCCTTCGTGGCCGTGCGGTGGGCCTGAACTGCGGGCGCTGGGATTACATCTTCAGCTACCTCAAAACCTTCCGCGCACACCCCGACCGGGTGCTGCCCGAGCGCGGCCAGGTGGGCATGACCCAACCCTTCCTCAAAGCCTATTCCGAACTGCTGATCCAGACCTGCCATCGCCGTGGCGCCCACGCCATGGGCGGCATGGCGGCGCAGATTCCGATCAGCGGCGATGCCGAGGCCAACGACGCGGCGCTGGCGCGGGTGCGCGCCGACAAACTGCGCGAAGTGAGCGCCGGCCACGACGGCACCTGGGTGGCGCATCCGGCGCTGATTACGCTGGCGCAGGCGGTGTTCGATGAGCACATGCCAACGCCGAACCAGCGCCATGTCAGCCGTGATGATGTGCAGGTGAGCCGCGATCAGTTGATTGCCCCGTGCATCGGCAGCATCAGCCGCGCTGGCTTCGAGAACAATGTTGAAGTCTGCGTGCGCTACCTCGCCGCCTGGCTCGACGGCCAGGGCTGCGTGCCGATCCACTGGCTGATGGAAGACGCCGCTACCGCCGAAATCGCGCGCACACAATTGTGGCAATGGCTGCATTACCAGCAACTGAGCGGCCACTCGCTGCACCTGGATGATGGCAGCGCCATCGACTTCACCCTGTTCGATCGTGCCCTGCTCAACCTGCCCTCACGGCTGGGCAGCCGCGCCGCCTTGCCCGGCGGTGACCGCATCGACGAGGCCATCGCCCTGCTCGACGAACTGACCCAGCGCGACACGCTGGTCGATTTTCTCACCCTGCCCGCCTACCCACGACTGACCTGACCCCTCGCCCACAAGGACTTCGCCATGAGCACCGCACACGCCACCGCTGAACAACTGCAACAAGACTGGAACGCCAATCCCCGTTGGCAGGGCATCACCCGCCCGTACAGCGCCGCCGAAGTGGTGCGCCTGCGCGGCACGGTGCCGGTGGAACATTCACTGGCGCGTCTTGGCGCGGAAAAGTTCTGGAAATCGCTGCACAGCGAACCGTTCGTGAATGCGCTCGGCGCACTCACCGGCAACCAGGCGATGCAGCAGGTCAAGGCCGGGCTCAAGGCGATCTACCTGTCCGGCTGGCAGGTGGCCGCCGACGCCAATGTCGCCGGTGAAATGTATCCCGATCAATCGCTGTATCCGGCCAACTCGGTGCCACTGGTGGTCAAGCGCATCAACAACACGCTGCTGCGCGCCGATCAACTGCATCACGCCGAAGGCGATGACAGCGTCGACTGGTTGCAGCCGATCGTGGCCGATGCCGAGGCCGGTTTTGGCGGCGTGCTCAACGCGTTTGAACTGATGAAGGCGATGATCGAGGCCGGCGCCGCCGCGGTGCATTTCGAGGACCAACTCGCCTCGGTGAAAAAGTGCGGGCACATGGGCGGCAAGGTGCTGGTACCCACCCGCGAGGCGATCGACAAGCTGGTCGCTGCGCGGCTGGCGGCGGATGTGAGCGGCGTGCCGAGCATCATCATTGCCCGCACCGATGCCGAAGCCGCCGATCTGTTGACCTCCGACATCGATGCCAACGACAAGGCCTTCTGCACCGGCGAGCGCACCGCCGAGGGTTTCTTCAAGACCCGCAACGGCATTGACCAGGCGATCAGCCGTGGCCTCGCCTACGCTCGCACGCAAGTTCGCCGCCGCCATCCATGCCAAGTTCCCCGGCAAGTTGCTGGCCTACAACTGCTCGCCGAGCTTCAACTGGAAGAAGCATCTCGACGACGCCACCATCGCCTCGTTCCAGCGCGAGCTGGCGAGCATGGGCTACAAGTTCCAGTTCATCACCCTGGCCGGGTTCCATGCGCTCAACTACGGCATGTTCGATCTCGCCTACGGCTACGCCCGCACCCAGATGAGCGCGTTCGTCAACCTGCAACAAGCCGAGTTCGCCGCTGCCGAGCGCGGCTTCACGGCGGTCAAGCACCAGCGCGAAGTGGGCACCGGTTATTTCGACTCGGTCACCCAGACCATCCAGGGCAGCAACTCGGCGACGGTTGCGCTGAAGGGTTCGACCGAAGAAGAGCAGTTCTACGACAAGACCAGCGCGGCGGCGTGAATCAATAACCAACCCTACCGTAGGGGCGCAATTCATCGCGCCCTGATTTACCGCATCCAACAGCCGGGTGCGCAATGCGCCGAGCCTGTCGCCGATCACGTTTGACGCGTTGATTTTTCGTAACTACACTATATGCAATGCGAATCACCTGCGACCCCGCCAAGCGTCAACAGACGATGCAGGATCGTGGTGTGGACATGTTACGTGCCGGGGAAGTCTTCGCCGGCCCACATTTTACGCGCAGTGACGATCGCCGCGATTACGGAGAACCACGCTTCATCAGTACCGGCTGGCTCGACGCGCGACTGGTGGTGTTCGCATGGACACCCCGCGGCAGCGCAAGGCGCATCATCAGCATGAGGCATTGCCATGAACGTGAAGCAAAAAAAATCCGCACCCACCTCTGATGACATCGATACATTGCCGGAAATTTCGGACAACTGGATCGCCGAGGCCGATCTTTATCACGGCGAAACGCTGGTGCGCAAAGGCAGACCAAAGCTTGCCCAGCCACGCCAGTTGTTGACGATCCGCCTGCCTCCCGAAATCATTGCAAAGTGGAAAGCAACCGGCCCAGGTTGGCAAACGCGAATGGCAGAAGCTCTGGAGAAAGCCATTCATTAGCCGCTCGCCGCTGCACCGCAACAAGGCAATGCGCACAAACTAAGGCACCATCACGAATTGACTCGCTTCGGTTCACAACCGATGCTTGCCCCAAGGGCACAATGAACGATGGAGCAGTGCATGGCGGAACGACTTCACGAAACCGGCGATGGCAATCGCCCGAGCGCGGCGCAGATCGCCGATAATTTTTCTGATCTGCATCCGCCGCTCGGTGCCGCAAAGAGCGATGTCGAGGCCAATCGCTGCCTGTACTGTTACGACGCACCGTGCGTACGCGCCTGCCCCACCGGCATCGACATCCCGCGCTTCATCCATCAGATTCGCACCGGCAATCTCGACGGTTCGGCGCGCACCATCCTGTCGGCTAATATCCTCGGCGGCACCTGCGCGCGCGCCTGCCCCACCGAAGTGTTGTGCGAGCAGGCCTGCGTACTCAATGCCGGCGAAGACGCACCAATTGCGATTGGCGCGCTGCAACGGCATGCGGTGGATCATCTGCTGGCCAAAGGCGGTGCGCATCCGTTCGTGCGCGCCGCCGATTCGGGCAAGCGCATTGCCGTGGTCGGCGCTGGCCCGGCCGGGCTGGCGTTCGCGCATCGCGCCGCGATGCTGGGCCATGCGGTCACCGTATTTGATGCCAAGCCCAAACCCGGCGGCCTCAACGAATACGGCCTGGCGGCGTACAAGATGACCGACGACTTTGCGCAGCGCGAGGTCGATTTTCTGCTCGGCATCGGCGGCATCGAAGTGCGCCACGGGCAACGCCTCGGCGAGCAATTGCAACTGGCGCAATTGCGCGCGGACTTCGATGCCGTGTTCCTGGCCATGGGGCTGGGCGGTAGCAATGCGCTGGGTGTGCACGGCGAGGACCTGCCCGGTGTGCGCGATGCCATCGACTTCATCGAAGAACTGCGGCAGGCGCCGGACAAGTCGAAGGTCGCCATCGGCAACGACGTGGTAGTGATTGGCGGCGGCAATACTGCGATCGATGCCGCCGTTCAGGCGCGCCGTCTCGGTGCGCGCCGGGTCACCCTGGTCTATCGGCGCGGTGCGGCGCAGATGGGCGCGACCGAATGGGAACAGGATCTGGCGCGCAGCAACGGCGTGATCGTCGAGCTGTGGGCAAAGCCGGTTGTGCTCGAAGGCGAAGGCAAGGTTGCGTCCGTGGTTTTCGAGCGCACCCAGTTGCGCGATGGCAAGCTGGTTGGCAACGGCGATACCTTCCGTGTTGCCGCCGACCAGGTGTTCAAGGCGATTGGCCAGCACCTGCTCGCCGATGCATTGGCGGGGTTGAACATGGCACACGGCAAGATCGATGTCGATGCGCAATTGCGCAGCAGTCTGGACGGTGTGTATGCCGGCGGCGATTGCATCGTCAGCGGTCTTGATCTGACCGTGCAGGCGGTGGAAGACGGCAAACGTGCCGCGCACAGCGTCGACGCCTGGTTGCGCGGTAAGGGACAGGAGTAAGGGCCATGGCCGATCTGAGTTGCAGCATCGCGGGTATCCGCAGCATCAATCCGTTCTGGCTGGCCTCGGCGCCGCCGACCGACAAGCAGATCAATGTCGAACGCGCGTTCGCCGCCGGCTGGGGTGGTGTGGTCTGGAAGACCCTCGGCAACGATCCACCGGTGGTCAACGTGACCAGCCGCTACGGCGTGCATCGCAGCTCATTGCGCGGCGTGCTCGGTATCAACAACATCGAGCTGATCTCCGACCGCGCGCTGGCGGTGAACCTGCGCGAGATCGAAGCGGTGCGCAAGCGCTGGCCGGACCGCATCATCATCGGCTCGATGATGGCGCCGATCGACGAGCAGGCGTGGAAGGAACTGGCGATCAAGATCGCCAATTCCGGCGTACATGGCATCGAGTTGAACCTCGGTTGCCCGCATGGCATGTGCGAGCGCGGCATGGGCTCGGCGATCGGCCAGGTGCCGGAGTTTGTCGAGCAAACCACGCGCTGGGTGCGCGAAGCCGTGAACATCCCGGTATTCACCAAGCTCACCCCCAACATCACCGATATTCTGGTGCCGGCTGAAGCCGCACTGGCTGGCGGCGCGCATGCGGTGTCGCTGATCAACACCGTCAACTCGATCACCTCGGTCGATCTGGACACGATGGCGCCCACGCCCACCGTCGATGGCAAGGGCACCCACGGCGGCTACTGCGGCGCTGCGGTGAAACCCATCGCCTTGAACATGGTGTCGCGCATCACCAGCCAGCCCAGCACACGCGGACTGGAAATTTCCGCCATCGGCGGCATCATGAACTGGCGCGATGCCGCCGAGTTCATCGCGCTGGGTGCGTCGGCAGTGCAGGTGTGTACGGCGGCGATGCTGTACGGCTTTCGCATTGTCGATGACATGATCGACGGTCTGTCGGTGTTCATGGACGACAAGGGCTATCGCAGCATTGCCGATTTCCGTGGCAAGGCGTTACACAACGTCGTCGATTGGAACGCCTTGAACATGAACTTCGATCTCAAGGCAAAGATCGACCCGGATACCTGCATCGAATGCGGTCGCTGTCACATCGCCTGCGAGGACACTTCGCATCAGGCGATCCGCTTCGATCATCTACCCGATGGCGGCCGCCGCTTCACCGTCATCGATGACGAATGCGTCGGCTGCAACCTGTGCCAGATCGTGTGCCCGGTGCCCGAGTGCATCAGCATGATTCCGGTTGCCAACGGGCTTGCACCGATCACCTGGCCCGAACATCCCGACAACCCGTTGCGCAGCGGCGCATGCGCGGAGTGATGACAATAGGCACACTGATGGCATAGCATGAGCAGATGAAACCTTTTCGCTGGAGTGCGGAAAAGAACGAAACGCTGCGGGTTGAGCGGGGCGTTTCGTTCGAGAGCATCGTGGTCGCGATCGAGTCCGGAGGGCTGCTGGACATTCTGGCCCACCCGAACAAGACGAGGTACCCAAGGCAGCGTGTTCTCGTGGTTGCATACGACGACTACGCCTACCTCGTGCCCTTCGTGGAAGATGACGACTACATCTTTCTTAAAACCGTGATCCCAAGCCGCAAGGCGACGCGGGATCGATTACATCGAGGGAAAACCGATGCCGAAGATTGACGACTACGAGCGCGAGATACTGGACGCTTTCGAGCGAGATCGACTCGTGTCCGTGGCCACGCAAGCGGAGCTGGCGAGATTCAAGGCCGCTGCCCGCGCAACCGCGATCAAGGATCGCCGCGTCAACATCCGCCTGTCCTCCAGCGATCTGAGCGACATCCAGGTCAGGGCACTGGAGGAAGGCGTGCCGTACCAGACCTTGATCGCCAGCGTGCTGCACAAATATGTCACCGGCCGCCTGGCCGAGCGGCCTGGGCTTGCGGCTGATGCGCCGCGCAAGCCGGCCGCGAGGCGGCGCGGCGTGTCGAGCAACTGATATCGAACCCTCTGCAGGAAACCACACCATGTCCAAACTCCGCGCCGGCCTGATCCAGATGGCCCTGAAAGCCTCCACCGATGCCGACCCCGAAACCATCCGCCAGGCGATGATCGCCGCCCACATCCCGCTGATCGAACAGGCCGGCGAACAAGGCGTGCAGGTGCTGTGCTTCCAGGAAGTGTTCACCCAGCCCTACTTCTGCCCCAGCCAGGACGCCAAGTGGTACGAGTCTGCCGAGTCGATCCCGGACGGCCCGACCACCCAGCTGATGCAAACCTACGCCGCCAAGTACCGCATGGTGATCGTGGTGCCGATCTACGAGCGCGATGATGTCAGCGGCGTGTACTACAACACCGCCGCCGTGATCGACGCCGACGGCAAGTACCTCGGCAAATATCGCAAGACCCACATCCCGCAGGTGGCCGGCTTCTGGGAGAAGTTCTTCTTCAAGCCCGGCGCCTCGCACTGGCCGGTGTTCCAGACCCAGTACTGCAACATCGTCAACCCCTCCGCCACCGTTGCCGGCCTGTCCGAATACCTGTGGAAGCTGGAGCAGCCGGCCTCGGCGGCCGCCAACGGCTGCTGGATCGGCGCCATCAACCGCGTCGGCACCGAAGCGCCTTGGAATATCGGCGAGTTCTACGGCCAGAGCTATTTCGTCAATCCGCGCGGGCAAATCGAAAAGATCGCTTCACGCGACCAGGACGAATTGATCGTGCACGATCTGGACATGGAACTGGTGCGCACCGTCCGCAATACCTGGCAGTTTTTCCGTGACCGTCGGCCGGAGACCTATACGCGGCTCACCGACGGCGAGTGAGTTGGGCTATCGCGTGCTGAAGCAAAGGCGATGGGTCCGCGAAGGACGCCAATGACTCAAAAAAAGTGACGTGGTATAAAAGCCGCGGTAAAGCAACCGTTGACACCCCGCGAGGCTTGGTATGGCAAAGAAGATTTCGCAGGAAAGCACCAGCCTCGCCGAACCCAGCAAGGCATCTCGGCGATTATTTGCAAAGCCAGGCGTCACCACCGGCCTTACGCTGGTGGACCTATTCGCTGGTGCCGGCGGGCTGTCCGAGGGATTTCGCCAAGCAGGATTTACAGTACTCGCCGGGGCGGACAACGACCCGGATGCTATGACCACATACGCACTGAATTTCCCGGAGGCGATTGCTATCACCGGCGATATACGCGTGCCGGCCATTAAGGAACGAGTGCTCGCTGCCGCTAGGCGTGCATCAGTATTGGTTGGCGGTCCGCCGTGCCAAGCCTTTTCACAGGTGCGCAACCATTCCCGTGTGATTGATGATCCGCGCAACTCGCTTTACCGGGAGTTCGTGAGCATTCTGGGGCAAGCCCTTCCGATGGCGTTTGTGATGGAAAACGTAACAGGCATGGATCAGATGGGCGTACGCGAGCAGATCGCCGTCGACCTGTCTCTCGGCGGAGAGTACGTCGTTGCGCCACAAGTGCTAGACGCGGCCAATTTCGGAGTTCCTCAGACTCGGAAGCGTCTGCTGTTCATCGGCGTTCGGGCCTCGCTCGGAGCCAACCCGCCACTGATTAGCGGCTCCGGGGCCACTGACGCTGTTACCCTGACACGCTTCACGGGCGCTCGGCGTCCGCGCTACCAAGTGGTCATCCAACAACACCTCTTGAGCCTTCAGCTTGGAGCCTCCCTATCTGATCCCGAAAGTTCAGCCGTCGTGACCGCTGCGGATGCCATATCTGATCTTTCGGCCCTGAAGATGGGCAACCGGAACGACGCTTTACCGTACGCCGCGCTAGGCTCCCCAAGAAGCGCCTATCAGCGTGCGATGCGGGCTGGCGGTGCCGACGTGCTGACCAATGTGCAGGTTCCCAGGATCAACCGCGACACAGAGTTACGCCTCAAGGCAATTCCGCAGGGCGGCAATCATCGCGACCTACGGGACGAACTCTTAGAGCGCTACATCACCGGGCACCGATGGGGTCAAGACAATGGCTCTGGGCGTCTTTCGCGGCGCCACTTCTATGCTTACCGGCGGCTGCATCCGGGAATCTGGGCGTGGACGCTAAACACGAAAGCCGACTCGGTGTATCACTATGATGCTGCTCGCGCTCTATCCGTACGCGAGTTCGCCCGTCTTCAGTCATTTCCCGATCGGTTCACATTTACTAGTGATCCGCGTAAAGGAAAGATAGAGGGGCGACACGATGGAGGCCCTGCTCACTCACGGTATCGTCAGGTCGGCAACGCCGTCCCTCCCATGCTGGCTCGGGCAGTCGCTGAGGCGCTAATCAAGGAACTTCATGCCGCAATCAAAAGCGGCTGTCAGATCGCAGAGGCTTGTTGAATCATGGTGAGCGGTGGACAACAGGTGACAGCTAAACCCAATACTGTTCAGATACGCATTGCGGGAGTCGGTGCATGACGCTGATTGAGCCGTTCACCGCGATGGCGAATGTTGTAGCCGCTCATCTTTCGTTTCACGCCACGCGGATTGAGCTTATGGCGACTGCTCGTGCAGCGGCCTCGCGCGATTTCCCGGAACAACGCCTCGCGCCACGCCCCCAGGCGCTCAGGGGGGAATGGCCGCAGCTTGCGGCAGTTTTCGCTTGATCACGTTTTTCGCATGAACAAAACTCAGTTGATCGGGGTCGATGGCGTGCGGCTGGGCGGCCTTTATCATCAGTTGGCGAATCGCGAAGTGGGTCAGCAAGAGCCCCCAAAGTTCCTGCTGCACCAAGTCGGGGGTCTTGCTGCGCAAGACGGTGCTGGCACCGCGCAGATGGGTCTTGATCTCGTCAAACACGCTCTCAACCTCCCAGCGCTCGGGGTAGAGCGCCGCCAGTTCCAGCGCAGGCGTCTGATCCGGGTCGAGCAGGTTTGTCACCAGCCGGTATCGGTCTTGCGTCGGCGTCGCGGCGTTCTGTAGCCGGTAGTCGATCACGCGCACGATGGTTCCGAACTTTCGCGCACGGTCTTTGCCATCGTAGACAGTGCTCAGGTAAGAGCCATCGCTGAACCCCGATCAAGGACACCCAAGCAGATCATGCGGAAGCGGGACACCCACAATCTAAGATCGGAAGCGGGACACCCACAATCTCGCCAACACGACTTGCTGTCAAGCGCGTCGGATCGCGCTGAATCGCGTTCTGGACGGCGGCTGCTTGAAAGCGGAAGCGGGACACCCACAATCTCGCCAACACGACTTGCTGTCAAGCGCGTCGGATCGCGCTGAATCGCGTTCTGGACGTCGGCTGCTTCGCTGCGCGCGCGATACGCGCACGGGCGTCTTAATATCACAGGATGAATGCGCAGTTGACTTGCGCGTGTGCCAAGCACATTGCACGGGA
>PGZE01000006.1 GCA_002840015.1 Gammaproteobacteria bacterium HGW-Gammaproteobacteria-2
GCGTGTTTGTGGAATCACGAGGTTACCGCCATCACCGGGAGGCGGCGACATGAGTATTCAGGTCTATCATTGATGCACACGCCGCAGTAGCATCGAACCAACTATAGAACCGGACACCCAACTTTGAGGTACAGAACCGGACACCCAACTTTGAGGGGCCGTGGCTGCGGACGGAATGGGTGTCCATATCTATCAAACACCTTTCTGAAAGTGGCGACAATCTCCCTCTTGTGGCGCAATATCTGCACGAACAGCATTCGCGCGTGTTCGAGAAAATCCTGAGCACGATGACGCGGCGTGTACCGGGCATCGCTTCGGTCGAGCCGATCTTGATGAGCGACGGCTACCTCACACTCAGGTTCATGGATGGCTCGTTCAAGACCCCATTTTTGGATCGCTATGTGTCTGACGGCACTATCAAGATGTTTGCCTACTTGGTGTTGTTGTACGACCCACGTCCGCACCCTTTGCTGTGCGTAGAGGAGCCGGAGAACCAGCTATATCCGCAACTCATGGTCGAGCTGGCGGAAGAGTTCAGAATGTACTCAAATCGCGGCGGACAGGTGCTTGTTTCCACCCATTCGCCTGATTTCCTGAATGCGGCCGAGTTGGACGAAGTGTGCTGGTTGGTAAAGCGCGAGGGATGCACCGAAATTCACCGCGCCAAAGACAATGCCCAGATTGCAGCCTATTTTGCCGAAGGCGATCAGTTGGGCTATCTGTGGAAGCAAGGGTTTTTTACCGGGGTCGATCCGCAATGAGGGAGTTGGTCTTTCTCCTTGAGGAGCGTTCTGCGAAGGCATTGCTGGATAGTCTTCTGCCACGGTTTCTTTCGACAGAAATCCATACTCGGCTCATACCGTTTGAAGGTAAGCAGGATCTGGAAAAGAACATTGAACGCCGTATCCGTGCATACCAGAACCCGCATGCACGATTCATCATCCTGCGTGATCAGGACAGCCACCCCGACTGCAAGAATTTGAAGGGGACCTTGTCCGAGTACTGCAAAAAATCCGGGCGAGCGCAACACTGTCTTGTGCGCATCGCTTGCCAGGAATTGGAGGCTTTTTACCTCGCCGATCTCGACGCGGTTGAAAAGGCATTGACTCTGAACAGGCTTGCCAGCCGCCAGGGTGCTCGGAAATTTCGTGATCCCGACAAGCTTGGCAGTCCAAGCCGAGAGCTTCGATCTCTTACCAAGAACCGCTACCAGAAGGTGAGCGGATCGCGTGAAATTGGCAAGCATCTCGATATTGAAAACCGGCGCTCACCGAGTTTCCAGAATTTGATTGCTGCCATTCGACGAATGGAGGGAGAGCTCAAGACGCTCGTTTTTTGAGCACTGGAAAGCTCGGGACCCAAAATCTCGCCAACACGATTTGCTGTCAATGGGTCGAGTCCGTGAAAAATCCGTGCCAGACCACCCGCATCGCAGCGAGCCTGGTCAGGGTGTGACTGGCCCCGGACACCCAAGATTCCGCCCACAAGGCGTATCCGGGACACCCAAGGCGTATCCGGGACACCCAAGGCGTATCCGGGACGGCGTATATCCGGGACACCCAAAATCTCGCCAACACGACTTGCTGTCAATAGGTCGAATTCGTGAAAAATCCGTGCCAGACCAAGCACATCGCAGCGGGCTCGACCCGGGCCGGGGGGCGATGTTGATCGGTGCGTAGTAAAGCGCGCGTGGTGCATTTTGGTGACAGGAACCATGCAGCTAACCAGCCTGACACTCAAGCTTCGGGATTAGAACGGGGCCTCGCGCGAACTCGCGTCGGCGCAGTTGATCGCTGCTTCGAGTCTGCCGAGCGACATCTGGCGCATGCGCAAGCAACGAGGAAAGATGCCGACAGCCGCCTGGCGCGGTACCATTAGCGCTTTTGCGAACGGGCATCGCCCCGAGAGGACACGTAACCGATGTCAGCGCTGATCTGTGGCTCGCTCGCCTATGACACCATCATGGTGTTTCAGGACCAATTCAAGAACCACATCCTGCCCGACAAGGTACACATCCTGAATGTGTCGTTTCTGGTGCCACGGATGCGCCGCGAGTTTGGCGGCTGCGCCGGCAATATTTCCTACAACCTGAAGCTGCTGGGCGGTGATCCGTTGCCGATGGCGACGGTGGGCCAGGATTTCGAGCCCTACCGCGAGCATTTTCAGGCCTGTGGCATCTGCATGGATCAGGTCAAGGTGTTGCCGGATCTGTTTACCGCGCAGGCCTTCATCACTACCGACCTCGATGACAACCAGATCACCGCGTTCCATCCGGGCGCGATGATGCGCTCGTACGAAAACCACGTGCGTGATGTGGCGGGTGTCGAGTTTGGCATCGTCGGCCCGGACGGCTACGAGGCGATGTTGCAGAATGCGAGCGAGTTTGCCGAGCTGGGCATTCCTTTCATTTTCGATCCTGGCCAGGCGATGCCGCTGTATAACGGCGAGGAGCTGCGCACGATGATCGAGCAGGCGACCTACGTTACCGTCAACGATTACGAGTCGAGCCTGCTGCAGGAGCGAACCGGCCTGAGCACGCGCGATATCGCCGAGCGGGTCGAGGCCTACATCATCACCCGTGGGCCGAGCGGCTCCGAGATTCACACAAAAAAGGGTGAGATGCTGATTCCGGCAGCCACGGCGATGCGCGTGGTTGATCCCACCGGTTGCGGCGATGCCTATCGCGCCGGGCTGATTTTCGGTTTTCTCAAGGGCATGGACCTGGCGACGGCCGGCCGCGTTGCCTCGCTGATGGGCACGCTCAAGGTCGAGCACCTTGGGCCGCAGAACCAGCGCTTTGATTACCCGCAGTTTGCCGAGCAGTTCCGCCAGCAGTTCGGCTACGCGCTGGCGTGAGCGTCGTGTTTGCGCCGCCACAGAAAAGCACATCACGATGAACGACCCGACCGCGAAATCGGTGAACCCGGGGGCCATCGATTTGGCAGAGCAAATGCGCGCGGCGCTGGCCGTGCTCGAGCGCTTCGCCGGCGATTGCACGCTGCTGGAGCAGTTGCCGGACGCCGACCGCCAGCGCCTGCACCGCTGCGTGGGGCAGATCTACAACCCCGACCCAACGCAGCGCCGCAAGCAGCGCAAGGCCGCCGCGCGTGAACGCAGCAAGGCGCAGATCCGCAGCGACGACACCGTGTTGCACCAGACCGGCATCCGCGAGCTGCGCCGCAAGCCGGTGTTCACCACGCCCAATGTGTTTCCGCCCGAAGGGGTGGTTGCGCACGGTGTACACGGCGATGAACCCGAGCAGCGCGAGGCGCTGGAACCGCAACATTGCTACGTGTGCAAGCAAAAATACACGCGCATCCATCACTTCTACGACCAGCTGTGCCCGGTCTGTGCCGAGTTCAATTTCGCCAAGCGCACGGAACTGGCCGACCTGCGCGGCCGGGTCGCGTTGCTCACCGGCGGCCGCGTCAAGATCGGCTATCAGGCCGGATTGAAACTGCTGCGCGCTGGCGCCCATCTGATCGTTACCACCCGTTTTCCGCGTGATTCCGCCGCGCGTTATGCGCAGGAGCCGGACTTTGCGCAGTGGCACGATCGGCTGGAGATTTTCGGGCTGGACCTGCGCCACACGCCGAGCGTGGAAGCGTTCTGCCAGCAACTGCTGGGCCGCCAGCAGCGGCTGGACTTCATCATCAACAACGCCTGCCAGACGGTGCGCCGGCCGCCGCAGTTCTATGCCCACATGATGGCCGGTGAAACCGCACTGCACGACGCACCGGCACATGTGCGGCAATTGCTGGGCGATTACGCGGGTGTGCGCGGCGAGCAGATTCTGGCCACGGCGGGTTCGCAAATCGCCGACAACGCCGCAGACGCGTTGCCGAGTTCAGCGGAGCTGTCGCAACTGCGGCTGCTGCCGGAGGAGTTCCTGGCGCAGTCGCATTTGTTTCCCGAAGGCCGGCTTGACCAGGACCTGCAGCAGATCGACCTGCGCGGTCGCAACTCCTGGCGCCTGCAGATGGCGGAAGTGCCGTCGGTGGAGTTGCTGGAAGTGCAACTGGTCAACGCGATCGCGCCGTTCATCATCAATGCGCGGCTCAAGCCGCTGCTGCTGCGCACCCCCGAGCGCGACAAGCACATCGTCAACGTGTCGGCGGTGGAGGGCCAGTTCTACCGCAACTTCAAGACCACCCGTCATCCGCACACCAACATGGCCAAGGCCGCGCTCAACATGATGACGCGCACCGCCGCCACCGATTACCACAACGACGGCATCCACATGAACAGCGTCGACACCGGCTGGGTGACCGACGAAGACCCGGCCGAGATCGCTGCGCGCAAGACCATCGAAGAGCGCTTCCATCCGCCGCTGGACATCCTCGACGGCGCCGCCCGCATCGTTGATCCGATCATCGCCGGTTTCAACAGCGGCGAGCATGTGTGGGGCCAGTTTCTGAAGGATTACCGGCCGACCGATTGGTGAGCCGCCAGGCGACGAAAGCGCGTTGTTGTAGCCCGGGTTAACGCGAAGCGTAACCTGGGACCGCCGAAAACGTCCGCCCATGCATCGCAAACCGGTCCATCGCGGTGCGATCCAGAACGCGGCTCAGAAAGGCAGCACAAGCTTGGGATTGATGGCCATGATCTGGCTGCGGAACAAATCCTGTATGCGCTGCAAGGCTTCGGGCGTGTCACCTTCAAAACGCAGCACCAGTATCGGCGTGGTGTTGGAGGCGCGCAGCAGGCCCCAGCCATCGGGCCAGTCGGCACGTACGCCATCGATGGTGCTGATGCGCGCGCCGTCGAACTGGCCGCGCTCGACAAAGGTGCTGACGAAGGCGTAGTTCTCGCCTTCGTTCATCTCGATCTTCAATTCCGGGGTGCTCAAGCCCTTGGGGATTTCGGCGAACACTTCCTCCGGCGGCTGGCCACGCGCGGCAAGGATTTCCAGCAATCGGGCGGCGGCGTAGATGCCGTCGTCGAAGCCATACCAGCGTTCACGGAAGAAGAAGTGGCCACTCATCTCGCCGGCCAGTTCGGCCTCGGTTTCCTTCATCTTGGCCTTGATCAGCGAATGCCCGGTGCGCCACATAATCGGGCTGCCGCCATGGCGCAGGATGTGGCCGGCGAGGCGGCCGGTGCATTTCACGTCGTACAGGATGCAGGCGCCGGGATTGCGCAGCAATACATCCTCGGCAAACAGCATCAACAGGCGATCGGGATAGATGATCTCGCCGTCGCGGGTCACCACGCCGAGGCGGTCGCCGTCGCCATCAAACGCAATGCCGATGTCGGCATTCATGCGTTTGACCGTTTCGATCAGGTCGTTGAGGTTGGCCGGGTCGCTGGGGTCGGGGTGGTGGTTGGGGAACTCGCCATCGACATCGCAATACATCGGCACCACGTCGCAGCCGATCGACTCCAGCACCAGCGGCGCGATTGCCCCCGCAATGCCGTTGCCGGCATCGACCACCACCGACAGCCGTTGCTCGATCTGGATATCGTTGGCAATGCGCTCCACGTAATCGCCAGAGACATCGCGCTTGTCGAGCCGGCCCAGCGTCGGCGCATCGTAGAGATTGTCATCGGCGATGCGTTCATACAGTGCCTGGATGGTATCGCCCGACAAAGTCTCGCCGTCGATGACGATCTTGAAACCGTTGTAGTCGGGCGGATTGTGGCTGCCGGTTACCGCCACGCACGAGCCGGCGCGCAGGTGGAAGGCCGCAAAATAGACGACTGGCGTTGCCGCCTGTCCGATATCGGTGACTTCGCAGCCGGCGGTGCGCAGGCCGGCGATCAGGCCGTTGGCCATGTCCGGGCCGGACAGGCGGCCGTCGCGGCCAACCACGATTTCGCGCAGGCCCTTTTCGTGCATTACCGATCCGATGGCGCGGCCGATCAGGCGGGCAATGCCCATGTCCAGCGTTTGCCCGACAATGCCGCGAATGTCGTAGGCGCGGAAGATTGAGCGTTCCAGCGGCAGCGTCGGCATGACCGCTGCCTTCACCGCCCGCGGTTTGGGTTCGCCGGGTTCTTCGGGTGAAAGTGCAGCAGTGGTTTCGGCCAGTGTCGGCCCAAGATCTTCGACCACCGTCTTGGGCATGCGCCGAATCAGCAGCAGTGCGCCTATGCCCACCAGCAGCAGCAGGCCGGAGACGGGATAGGACGTGCCCGGTTCAAGCAGCCCGATGTTGACGTCAGGAGCGGTGGCAACCACCCGCAGATTGGTGTCCGGCACTGGCTGTGCGCCAGATTCGGACAAATAAGCCAGCGATTCGGCACCGAGGCTGGTCACCAGAAAGCGCGATTGCTTCAAGCCGATGTAGCCACCTGGCGGCAGCGCGTCGGCCATGGCCTTGCTCAAAACATCCAGTGGTGCGATGGCAATTGCTATGGCCTGCAAGGCGTCACCGTCGCGTACCGGGGCGGCAATGGCCAATGCCGGCTGGCCAACATGCTTGATGATCAGGGCCTGGCTCTGGTTGCTGGCCAGCACCGCTTCGATCAAGGCCAGACGGCCATAGCCGAATGACGCCAGATTGCCCTCGTAGATCGGATCAACATCCGGCGATTGAAAGCTGAGATCGCGCAGCACTGGCATTGCCGTGCGCACCAATCGACTGGCGGTATCCGGGTCGTTGGCGGCCAGCGCGACGCCCACTGCGGGCGCGGACAGTGCGTCAGCAAATGCCGTGTTCAGCGCGTCAAGTTCACTGCGGACGCTGGCTGCGGCACGGGCGCTGTATTGCGCCAACTGGGCGCCGATTGCCTCGGCGTGCGATTGCCGCCAGCCATCCCAGCCAAGCAGCGCTGCCAGCGCAAACACCGGCACTGTCAGCAGCGGTAGCCAGCGGTGTTTGGTGTCGCCAGTAAAGCGCGAACGCAACCATTGCAGCAGTTTTTTCGTGTCCATCGGGTGTCCTTAGACGCCGGTGTGGCCGAAGCCACCGGTACCGCGCTGGCTTTGCGCAAAAGCAGTCACGATCGAAAATTGCGTGCGCACGATGGGCATGAATACCAATTGCGCGATGCGATCACCGGGGTTGATGGTAAAGGGGGTTGTGCTGCGGTTCCAGCAACTCACCATCAGCGGGCCCTGATAATCGGCATCGATCAGCCCGACCAGGTTACCCAACACGATGCCGTGGCGATGGCCAAGCCCCGAGCGCGGCAGAATGGTGGCGCACAGATTCGGGTCAGCGATGTGGATGGCGATACCAGTGGGCAGTAATTGCGTTTCGCCGGCAGCCAGTTCAATGCTGTGCTCGGGCATGGCGCGCAGGTCGATACCGGCCGATGCGGCGGTGGCGTAATCGGGCAACGCAAAGGTGTCGCCAATGCGCGGATCGAGGATGCGCAGTTCGATGGACTGGCTCATGCGTTGGCCATCGTTCGCCGTTCGGCAATCAGGCCCAGCAACTGCTGTGCCACTGCGGTTTTGCTATCCGGGCCCAGGGTGCGAGCGCCATCGGCCCAGAACACCTGCAAGGTATTGCAGTCGGCCTCGAAGCCACCGCCGGCACAGCCGACCTGATTGGCGGCGATCAAATCGAGGCCCTTGCGCTGCAATTTATCGCGCGCGTAGTGCTCCAGATCGTGGGTTTCGGCAGCAAAACCGACCACGAATGGCCGTGGTGAAGTGGCGGCAACGGTGGCCAGAATGTCGGTGGTACGATCCAGCGCTACGGACATGTCGGCGGCGGTTTTCTTGATTTTCTTGCCGGCGACACAGGCCGGGGTGTAATCGGCGACGGCAGCGGCGCCGATGTAAATATCCTGCCCGGCCAGTTCGGCCATCACCGCCGCCAGCATCTGCGCGGCGCTGCGCACATCGATGCGCTTCACGTTTGCGGGCGTCGGCAAGGCCACCGGCCCGGCAATCAATGTGACCTCGGCACCCATTGCCGCTGCCGCAGCGGCAACCGCAAAGCCCATCTTGCCCGAGCTGCGATTGCCGATGAAACGCACCGGGTCGATGTCCTCAAACGTCGGGCCGGCGGTGATCAGCACCCGCGCCCCGGCAAGCAGGGCGTTGGCGCGGATTTGCTCTGCCAGCAACGACACCAGTTCGCTCGGTTCGAGCAGGCGGCCAGGGCCGACCTCGCCACAGGCCTGATCGCCCGAGCCCGGGCCGAACACCTGCACCCCGCGTCCGCATAACAGCGCAACATTGGCTTGCGTCGCCGGATGCGCCCACATCTGCTGGTTCATCGCCGGTGCCACCGCGAGCGGTGCCGAAGTGGCCAGCACCAGGGTGCTGAGTAAATCATCGGCATGACCGTGCGCCAAGCGCGCCAGGGTATCGGCGGTGGCCGGCGCAATCAGCACCCGGGTGGCCCAGCGTGCCAATTCGATATGACCCATCGCCGCTTCGGCGCCGTCATCCCATAGCGAATCGCGTACCGGGTTGCCTGAGAGCGCTTGCAGGGTTAAAGGGGTGATGAAGCGCTTGGCGCCTTCGGTCATCACCACCCGCACCTGCGCGCCGGCAGCGCGCAGACGGCGCACCAATTCGGCCGCCTTGTAGGCAGCAATGCCACCACTGACGCCGAGTAGAACCCGCTCATCGCGCAAGCACACGTCAGAAAACTCCTACCCTGAAATCAGTGCCTAGCTTACCCGATACGCCGCTTTTGCCCGATACCCATTTTTATCGGCAACGCCCACGATGGCGACCATGAGCATACGACAGTGGCCCGAACACGAACGCCCGCGCGAGCGGCTACTCCGCAGCGGCAGCCACAGCTTGTCCGACGCCGAGTTGCTGGCCATCTTTCTGAGCACCGGCGGGCGCGGCATGGATGCCGTGGCGCGCGGGCGCGAACTGATTTCACGCTTTGGTTCATTGCGGGCGTTGCTCGATCAGAGCAGCGAAAGCCTGGTCAACGAACCTGGCCTCGGCCCGGCCAGCGTATGCCGGCTCAAGGCCGCACTGGAGCTGGGTACCCGCCATCTGGCCGCTGACCTTGAACGCGGCGAGGCCCTGACCGACCCGGCCAGCGCGGGTGCCTACTTCAGCCGCCGCTTGCGCAGCCTGCCGCACGAGGTGTTTGCCTGCCTGTTTCTGGATAACCGCCATCGCGCACTGGCGTTTGAAGAGTTGTTTCGCGGCACCATCGATGCCGCCGAAGTGCATCCGCGCGAAGTGGTGCGCCGCGCGCTGGCGCATAACGCGGCGGCGGTGATCATCGGCCACAACCACCCCAGTGGCGTCGCCGAACCCAGCGCCGCCGATCGCGCCATCACCCAGCGCCTGCGCGAAGCCCTCGACCTGATCGGGGTGCGCGTGCTCGATCACTTCATCGTCGGCGACGGCCCGGCGCTGTCGCTGGCGCAGCGGGGTTGGTTGTGAGGCGTGGTGCGCTCGATCGCCGTACTCAGCTATAAAACCCGTCAATCACGCGGTCCCTCGTTCCAGCAAGAACAAGAGCAGATAGTCCGCAAAGAACGCGAAGGGCGCAAAATAAACGAATCAAGATGTGGGCTTTCCTTTGCGAACTTGACGTCCTTCGCGGACCCAATATGCTTTCGGTTCTCCCGAGTCCCAAGCCTACGCGCTGACTCCAATGTCGGATCCGCGCCCTGAGGGCGCTTGATCCGACCTACGAAATCGCGCTCGTGTAGGTCGGTTCAAGCCGCGCAGCGGCGGAACCGACATCAATTTATTTGCTTTATTTGCGCCTTTCGCGTCCTTTGCGGACCACTTGCTTCCCCCGAGTCGCGACTTTTGCGCTTCACCGTCAATACAGATCAATCGGGTCGACATCGATCGACCAGCGCACCCGCCGCGCCGAAGGCAGTTCGTAAAGTGCCGGAACCCAGCGCGCCAGCAACGCCTGCCGCAATGGCCGTTGCTCGGCGCTGAGTAGTAATTGCGCCCGCACCTGACCGGCGCGGCGGGCCATCGGTGCCGGAATCGGCCCGTGCAGCGCAAGCCCGGCGCGTGCCTCGGGCACGGCAGCGCGCAAAGTCAGCGCCAATGCCTTGGCTTCGGCAAAAAAAACATTGACTGCTTCTTGTGTGGTTGCTTCGGCACGCAGCAGGGCCAGATGGGCAAACGGCGGAAAACCCGCTGCCTCGCGTTCGCTCAATTCGCTGTCGGCAAACGCACGGTAGCCGCCACCGAGCAAGGCCAACAACAGCGGATGATCGGGATGATGGGTTTGCAACAACACCTCGCCCGGGCGCTGCGCGCGTCCGGCGCGCCCGGAAACCTGGATCAGCAACTGCGCCAGCCGCTCGGGCGCGCGGAAGTCGGCGCTGAACAGGCCCTCATCGACGCCGACAACTGCCACCAGGGTCAGCTTGGGCAGGTCGTGGCCCTTGGCCAGCATCTGTGTGCCAACCAGAATGCCGGGCCGATCACCGAGGGTATCGAGCAGGCGCTGCAATCCGTCGCGGCCCCGGGTGGACTGGCGGTCCACCCGCAACACCGTGGCCTCGGGGAATTGCGCGATCAGCGCATCTTCGATGCGTTCGGTGCCGGCGCCCTGCGCCTGCAACGCCAGGCTGGCGCAGTCCGGGCAGGCCGGCGGCGCGCTTTGCCGCGCACCGCAGTGATGGCAAAGCAGGCGCCGGCCGCGTTCGTGTACGGTCAACATGGCATCGCAATGCCGGCATTGCGCACGCCAGCCACAATCGTGACAGATCAGCACCGGGGCATAGCCGCGCCGGTTTTTGAACACCAATGCCTGTTCGCCGCGCCCCAGGCAGGCGCTGATGGCATCGATCATCTGTCGCGACAGGCCGGCATCGAGCGGCCGCTTGCGGATGTCGATCACCCGCACCTGCGGTGGCTTGGCGTTGCCTGCGCGATGGCTCAGGCGCAGGTACCGGTAGCGCCCGGCACGGGCATGGGCGAGGGTTTCCAGTGCCGGCGTTGCAGAGCCCAGCAGCACCGGAATGCCGAGCTGCTTGCCACGCACCAGGGCCAGGTCGCGGGCGTGGTAGCGCACGCCTTCGTGCTGTTTGTAGGAGCCATCATGTTCTTCATCGACCACGATCAAACCGGCTGCTGGCAATGGCGCAAACACCGCCGAGCGAGTGCCGACCAGCACCTGCGCCTGGCTGCGCGCCATGCGCAGCCAGGCTGCTGCCCGCTCGCCGTCGGACAGCCCGGAGTGAAACGCCAGCACCGGCACCCCGAGCCGGCGGCGAAAGCGTTGCAGGGTTTGCGGCGTCAGCCCGATTTCGGGCACCAGCACCAGCGCTTGTTGCCCGCGTCCCAGACAGGCGCGGATCGCTTCCAGATAGACCTCGGTCTTGCCGCTGCCGGTAACGCCTTCCAGCAATATCGGCTTAAATGAGCCGAGAGCATCGATGACGGCAGCCACTGCCTGCGCTTGTTCACGGTGCAACAGCGGGCCTTGCTCGGCCGTGACCGGAGGTTCCGCGCTGAGCTCCACTGCTTGTGCCAACCCGCGCGCGGCCAATGCACGCGCCGCACTGCGCCAGCCGGGCAGGTCCTGATCCAGTTGAATATGTGCTCGTGGCCCGGCCTGCAACAGGCCAGCCAGCCGCTTTGGCGCACCAGCGCGCATGCCGGCCAGCGCGGTGTGCCCGGCTTCGCTGAGCTGCCAGCCGAACACGCGGGTATCGGCCGGTTCGGCACCGTTGGCCAGCGCGTTGGGTAATGCGGTGGCCAGCATTTCGCCCAAGGGCGCCTGGTAATAGCGCGCTGCCCATTGCAGCGAGTGCCAGAGTTCGCCGGTCAGCAAGGCCGTGTCATCGAGACGTTCAATAACGTATTTGAGGCTGTTCGGGTCGATTTGCGCCGGCCCGAGGTCAGCAACCACCCCCACCCGCTGTTGTTTGCCAAACGGCACCCGCACCCGACAACCGATCCAGCCCGCGTCAACGACGACGCCCGGCGGTGCGCGGTAATCGAACAGGCGTGGCAGGGGCAGGGGCAGCGCAACACGCAGCACCGCATGATCGGACATGACAAACATGCGCGCAGTGTAGTGCAGGCGTGACGCAGTTCGCGTCTTCTGTGTGACTTGGCATGCAAAGCTCGGCTTGGGCCTCACCAAATGCGCGTAGGTCACTGTTCAACTGAGTGAATCCGCCTTATCCACACCGTCTGTGGATAAGTCTGTGGATGAAGCCCGGATCGGCCCCGGAATGGCCCGTGCTGACGGGCTGCGATCCAACTTGGCGATTTTTTAACCAAAGTGTCATGAATGAATTAAAACAATGAGTTGTGCGATGCGATGCGTACTCCATGGTGTGTGGCGGGTTGTCGCAGCCTGCCGCCCACAGACACATTCCGTGCTTGTGTACAACCCTGCGCCGGCAGCCCTTGTCAGCGCTTGCGGAGCGTCTTTCATAGCCGTAGTCAAGCTCTAATTGGCAGCCATTGTCGGTGACAGCGCGTGTACCCGAAACGCCGCCCGCCTGGCGTACCATGGCGGGCTGTTGATCGTGACCACCCCCCATGCCTGCCAAACACTCGCTGCGCTATGAAATCAAGGCGACCACACGCCTGGCTGCGCCGCTGGTGCTGGGCCAGCTGTCGTCGGTGGCGATGAGCGTGGTCGATACTGTGCTCGCCGGTTGGCACAGCCCGACCACGTTGGCGGCGGTGGCGGTGGGCAGTGCGATCTGGTCGGTGGTGATCCTGGTGCTTATCGGCGTGCTGATGGCGGTACCGCCGATCATTGCGCAGCTCAACGGTGCTGGCCGCCGTGCCGAGATCGGCAGCAGTTTTCGTCAGGCACTGTGGCTGGCATTGGTGATGGGCATCGCGCTGATGGTGCTGGTGCGCAATGCGCAATGGATGTTCGATCTGGCGCGGATTGCGCCGCAAGTGCGGCCCGAAGCGCTTGCATTTCTCGACGCCATTGGCTGGGGCGCGCCGGCGCTGGCGCTGTATTTTTGTCTGCGCTACCTCAGTGAAGGAGTTTCCTGGACGGTGCCGACCATGGTGTTTGGTATCGCCGGGCTGCTGTTGCTGGCACCGCTGGGTTACGCCTTGATGTTTGGCCATTGGCGGCTACCCGAGTTGGGTGCTGCCGGACTGGGCTACGCCACGGCTGGCGTATTGTGGGCACAAGTGCTGGGCTTTGCCGGCTATCTGGCGTTTTCGCCACGCTTCCGCGATTTACAGTTGTTTGCGCGCTGGGAAGCGCCACGCTGGGCGGCAATCCGCGAACTGCTGCGCATCGGGCTGCCAATGGGTGTGGCGATCTTTATGGAGGGCAGCCTGTTTGTGGTCAGCGCGCTGTTGATTGGCCGCATCGGTGCCATCGACGTGGCAGCGCACCAGATTGCGATCAATCTATCCAGTGTCACCTTCATGGTGCCATTGGGCGTTGCGATGGCGACCACGGTACGCGTTGGCCATGCGGTGGGCATGGGCGACCCCGATGGCGTACGCGGTGCCGCCAAAGCGGGCTACAGCATGGTGCTGGTCACCCAGGTGGGAGCCGGGCTGATCATGTTTTTCGGCAATCACTGGTTGGTTGGCCTGTACACCCAGGATGTCGCCGTTGCGGCGGTGGCCAGCAGCCTGTTGCTGTATGCCGCTGCGTTTCAATTGCCCGACGGTATTCAGGCGTTGTCCGGCGGTGCTCTGCGCGGGCTGAAGGACACCCGCATGCCGATGTTCATCACCGTGCTTGCTTACTGGCTGCTGGGCATGCCGCTGGGTGCCGGCCTTGCGTTTGGTCTTGGCTGGGGGGCGCAAGGCATGTGGGCCGGTTTGATCATGGGCTTGAGCGCCGCCGCAGGCTTGCTGAGCTGGCGTTTTGTACGGCTCGCACGCGACCCCTGCCGCCGCGCCGTGACCTCCGGGTGATGGTTGTCACCGAACTTCGCGTTATCCTCTACCTGAATATCAACGGAGTACATCCATGAGCGACAAACCGCGCGGGCTTCTGGTTCGACTTGCGGGAGGTGTTTGGCGGACGATCGACTTCAGTCGCCGGTTCGTTTTCAACATGCTTTTCCTGCTGGTCATGCTGTTTGTATTGGCGGCGATTTTTTCGCCCAAGGCCGTGCTGCACAAGCGCACCGCCTTGGTGATCGCGCCCAATGGCGATCTGGTGGAACAGTACCGCTCCGACCCCGGCTCGCGTGCGCTGGCCAAATTGTTGGGTGAAGAACAGCCCGAAGTGCAGTTGCGCGATCTGCTCAAGGCGATCAAGGCCGCGACCACGGACCAACGCATCGAGCGCATCGTGCTGCGCGCTGATACGCTGGGTGGCGCGGGCATGGCGTCACTGCGCGAGGTGGCCGACGCCCTGCGCACGTTCCGTGCGGCGGGCAAGGAAATCATTGCCTACGGCGACAGCTACGATCAGCGCCAGTATCTGCTGGCAGCGCAGGCCAACGAGGTCTACCTGCATCCGGGTGGCTCGATTCTGCTGGAAGGTCTGGCCCGCTTTCAGCCGTATTTCCGCGAAGGCCTGCAAGACAAGCTCGGCGTAGAGGTGCATCTATTCCGGGTGGGTGAATACAAGTCGGCGGCCGAGCCATTCATCCTCGATGGCCCTTCAGCGGAGGCGCAGACAGCCGACCTGTACTGGATGAACGATGTGTGGCAGCGCTATCTGGCGGACATCAGTGCCGCGCGCGGCATCGAGCCGGCGGCCATTGCCGCTGGCATCGAGCAACTGCCGCAACGGCTGGCGGCGCAACACGGTGATCTGGGGAAGTTGGCGCTCAGCGAACACCTGGTCGATGGCTTGATGACCCAGGACCAGGTGCGCGACTTGCTGATCGAGCGCGGTGTGGCGGATGAGGACAACCACAGCTTTCGGCAGATCGATCTGGAGTCGTACCTTGGTTTTGTGAATGGCGAAAATCTGCATATTGGCCGGCAGGACACCATTGCCGTGGTGGTGGCACAGGGTGAAATTACCGATGGCGAGCAGGCACCGGGCACCGTTGGTGGTGTGTCAACGGCGGCTTTGATACGTGAAGCGCGCGAGGACGAGGATGTGAAGGCGCTGCTGCTGCGTGTGGATTCGCCCGGTGGCGGCGTCTTCCCATCCGAGCAGATTCGCCGTGAGGTTGAATTGACCCGTGCAGCCGGCATCCCGGTAGTGGTTTCGATGGGCGATGTGGCGGCCTCAGGCGGCTACTGGATTGCTATGGACGCGGATGTGATATTCGCCGATCCGTCAACGATCACCGGTTCGATCGGCATCTTCGGATTGTGGATGAGCACGCCCAACACCTTGGCCAAGATTGGTGTACGTACCGGCGGGGTGGGTACTACTCGCTTCGCGGGTGCCTTCGATCCCACCCGGCCATTCGATCCGGCGGTTGGGGAAATCATCCAGTCGGTGATCGATGCCGGCTATGCCGAGTTCACCGGCAAAGTAGCAGCTGCACGCGAACAAAGTGTCAGTGCGATCGATCAAATCGCACGCGGCCGGGTGTGGTCTGGCGCGCAAGCCAAGGAGCGTGGGCTGGTCGATGAACTGGGCGGGCTGCGCGATGCGCTGGCGCACGCCGCCGAACTGGCAAAACTCGATACCGACAGCTATCGCGTTCATTACATCGAAGCGCAGATGTCGCCATTCGAGCAGTTCATGAGCAACATGGGCGCCAATGCAGCGGCGCGGACGCTGTTGCGTGAGTCGGGCATGGCCAAAGTATTGCTGGGACCACAGAGCGCGCAGATCGAACAACGCCTGCAATGGCTCGGCAACGCGCGCAGCCGTCCGGTGCAAGCGCTGGCGCATTGTTTTTGCGGACTTTAACCCTCGCCACGACACGTTGATGGCAGGCGACGACGTGCTCGATACCTTGCTGCTGCCACTGCGCAGCGGCGAGGTGGCGTTACCAGAATCTGGCGCAGCGCTGTTCGTGCGCGCGCGCGCAGGCACGGCGCTCAATGCCATGGCCGGTGTGCAGTGGCACTGCCAGCAAAGCTTCAAGCCATTTGCCGATACCTTGGTCGTGGCCGGGCATGCGCTGGTTGCCGACGACGAAGCGCGCTACCCGCTGGTGCTGGCACTGCCGCCACGGCAGCGCGAAGAAGCGCGCGCGACACTGGCGCGCGCGTTCATGCGCCTCACGCCAGGCGGGCTGGTGCTGGCAGCGATGGCCAATGCCGAGGGCGCACGCAGCATGCAGGCCGATATCGAACGTTTGGCCGGTAGTACCAACAGCGTGTCCAAGCACAAATGCCGTGCGGTTTGGGCGGTTCACGACGCAAGCCATTTTGATGCCGAACTGTGCGCCCAGTGGCTGCAAGCGGACGCACCACGCACGATTGCCGATGGCCGCTTCACGTCTCGCCCCGGCCTGTTTGCCTGGGACCGTATTGACCCGGGCTCAGCGTTGCTCGCGGCGCATTTGCCGGTCGATCTGAGTGGCTGCTGCGCCGATCTGGGCGCGGGCTACGGTTATCTCAGTGTCGAGTTGCTGGCGCGCTGTCCGCAGGTGACGACGCTGGATTTGTTCGAGGCCGAAGCGCGGGCGCTGGAACTGGCGCAGATCAACTTGGCGCGCTGCGAACATCCTGCGCTGCGCCAGTTTCACTGGCACGATGTCACCATCGGCCTGCCGGGTCGCTACGATGTCATTATCAGCAACCCGCCGTTCCATGTCGGCGCAGCGTCCGATGCAGGCTTGGGCCTGGCCTTCATTGCCAGTGCCGCGCACGCGTTGTTGCCGAGCGGCCAATTGTGGCTGGTGGCCAATCGCCACCTGCCCTACGAAGCCGGGTTGGCACATCATTTTCGCAACGTACGCAGCGTTGCCCAGGCACAGGGCTACAAGATCATCCACGCCAGCGAGTCAATTCAATGAGAGCGCAATGAAACTGGTAAAACTGTTGGCCAACCTCGGCTACGGCAGCCGTAAGGAAGTGACACAAATGCTGCGCAATGGCTGGGTGATGCGTCGTGACGGCAGCACATTAGGCCCTGATGACAGCGCCGAGCCGGCCGACATCGTGGTCGATGACGAGCCGCTCGATCCGCCGCCGGGCATGGTGTTGATGCTGCACAAGCCAATCGGGGTTACCTGCTCGACCCGTGATGCTGGCGGCGTGGTTTACGATTTGCTGCCGCCACGCTTTCGCCTGCGCAATCCGGTGCTGTCTACCGTCGGCCGGCTGGATCGCGACACTTCCGGGTTGCTGCTGATGACCGATGACGGCGCGCTGCTGCACCGAATCATTTCACCCAAGGCAAAGCTGGTAAAGGTATACGAAGCCACCCTGGCCGAAGATTTGCGTGGTGACGAAGCGGCCATCTTCGCCAGCGGCACCCTGGTCCTTGAATCGGACACGTCGCCGGTTGCCCCGGCGCAGCTCGAGGTGTTGGGGCCACGTCACGCACGCCTGTCGATGATCGAGGGCCGATACCATCAAGTGCGGCGCATGTTTGCCTCGCAGGGCAATCATGTGCTCACCCTGCAGCGGATTTCAGTGGGTGGCCTGGGCCTTGGCGAACTCGCACCGGGACAATGGCGGCTGCTCAACGGCGATGACATGGCGCACATTTTTGCCTGACTTAGACGATCGGATAACACGCGCCCGGATCAAACTGCGCAGCGGGCAGTGGCATGCTGAACAAATAACCCTGGCCGAACGGACAGGCTAGGCCTCGCAAAAAAGTCATGTGGTGATCAAACTCGATGCCTTCGGCGACGACGGAGAGACCCAGAGATTGCGCCATGCTCACAATGGCACCGGCAATCGCCGCATCATCGGGGTTGCCCGGCACGCCACGGATAAAACTGCGATCAATCTTGAGGATGCGAAACGGCAGTTGCCGCAAATAGCCAAACGAAGAGTAGCCGGTGCCAAAGTCGTCGATGCTCAGTGATACACCCAGTTCACCCAGCATATGCAAGGTGCTGAGCGCCAAATCTTCACCGGCAAGGAACAGGCTTTCGGTGATCTCCAGATGCAGTGCCGCAGCAGGCATCTCGTATTTACCCAGCAACGCGGCGACATGATCGACAAACGCCGGGTCACGCAACTGCCGAACCGAAACATTGACAGCCATGGTGAATGCCGGGTGTTGCCTGCGCCATACTTGGCATTGTGCGAGAGCGTCGTCCATCACCCAGTAGCCGATCTCGCAAATCAGCCCGGTTTCTTCGGCCAAAGTAATGAAGCCGTCGGGAAACACCAGACCATCTTCGGGATGATTCCAGCGCAGCAAGGCTTCGGCACCCACGGTACGGCCATTGCTCAGATCAACGATGGGATGAAAGTGCAACAGCAACTGTCCAGCACTGACGGCCGAGCGTAAAAACTGCTCGGTGCGCATGCGCGAGCGCACGTTTTCGTCGGTTTGCTGCGAATAAAAACGATAGCCGTTGCGCCCGGCTGCCTTGGTCTCATACATCGCCAGATCGGCGTTTTTCAGCAGGGTGGCGGCATCCTCACCATCCTGTGGGCAAAGGGTAATACCAATGCTGGCGCTGATCTGGTGTTCGACGCCATCGATCAGCATTGGCTTTGACACGGCTTCGAGCGTACGTAACGCCACCATCACCGGGTCATTGCGATCGGCCACCTGGCCGACGATAACGGCAAACTCATCACCACCCAAGCGCGCCACCGTGTCGCTGCTGCGCACGACCGATTGCAAGCGCTCGGAAATCGTTTTCAGCAATTGATCGCCCGCGTCATGACCACGAGAATCGTTGATGTCCTTGAAGCGGTCGAGGTCAACAAACATCAAAGCCAGCGAGGTATTGCTGCGCCGGGTGAAGGCAACCGCTTGATTGACGCGATCAAGAAACAGGCTTCGGTTCGGCAGCCCGGTCAGGCTGTCGTAGAGCGCCAATTGACGGTTTTTGCCCTCGCTTTGTGCAAGTGAATCGTTGCTTTCCTGCAACTGCCTCAGCGTTTCGCCAATTCGCCGCACGATACCAAACACCACGTAGATGGCGAGAATCGTGAATGCAATCATGCCGATCAACACCGACCAGGCCAAACGCTGGCCGACCGCTGCCACCGGTGCAATAAACGCATCGGAATGTTCCCGGAAAGTGGCAGCGGTTGCGATCAGCTGCGAATGCATTTGAGTGCTATCAAGCGTGCCAGCTTCGTGGGCAGCGATGGCAAGCAGAGCGTTATCCGCGAGCGCGACATCCTGCTCGCATAAATGCAACAGCTCAGTGCCCCCCAGCAAGGATATTTCGGCGCGTGCAAACGCACCCACTTCGCGCAAACAACCCAGTGGTTGGTCGCGGACGCGCAACACTGCGCTACGCACAGCTTGCACATCGATCACGCCCTTTGCGGGGTGGGCGATCAGTTCGTTGAGCGCGTGCGTAGCCTGCAAGTGGAGTGTGTTCAATTCGTGAAAGCGTGCGACTTTGGCCAACTGCACAAAACCCGTGAGGGCCAACACGCACAACACGCCAATGATGGCCACAATTCCGAGCAGCCGCATGCGCATATCGCTGCTATTCAAACGCCATTCCCCCGGTTTTTGTGGCTACGATCGGTGCGCCAGCCAATGCTCGATAACGGCGACAGCCGAAATCCGCGCCATAGACAGAACATAGCAATTCCCGACGCTCCGCGATAGCTTTGCGGCGATACACGCTGACTTGGATCAATAAATGCTGCCTTGGTTCCCTGCATCATACGGTGATGGCAGGGCAATGTTCCCGGCCCAATAAAACAGGGAATTTCACCCATGCGAACGATTGGTCTGATTGGCGGCATGAGCGTTGAATCGACGGTGCCGTATTACCAGCAGATCAATCGCCATGTCGCCGAACGCTTGGGCGGCCTGCACTCGGCACCGTTGCTGTTGTACAGCGTCGATTTTGCGGAAATTGCGACGCTACAGGCGGCCGATGACTGGCAGCAAGCGGGTGCAGTGTTGGCAAATTGCGCGCAAGCCTTGCAACGTGCCGGCGCCGAGGGGTTGGTTTTGTGTACCAATACCATGCACAAGGTCGCGCCGGAGATCGAGGCCGCAGTGGATATTCCATTTCTGCACATTGTCGATATCACTGCGGCGGCGGTCTGCGCAGCCGGGATCGACAACGTGGCGCTGCTGGGCACCCGATTCACCATGGAGCAGGCGTTTTATCGTGAGCGCTTGCAGTCCCACGGGCTGAATGTGATGGTGCCGGATGTCGCAGATCGCGATTGCGTGCATCGGGTGATTTTTGAGGAATTGTGCTGTGGCCGGATCGAGCCTGCATCACGGCAAGCCTTTGTCGATATTGTTGAGCGCCTTGCGCAGCGTGGAGCGCAGGCGGTGATTCTGGGCTGCACCGAGATCGGGCTGATGCTTTCGGCGCAAGACAGCCCGTTGCCATTGTTCGATACCACGGCGTTGCATGCGCGTGCGGCGGCGGAGTTTGTGTTGGCGGATCGCCTCTCCACCTGTACAGGTTGATCGGCTGATGTCCTGTGGGCGATGCTGTTTGTGGGAGCCCCCGTGTGGGCGATGCTTGTTGTGGGAGCCCACCCTGTGGGCGACCGAACCACCTGCGCAACTGACGCCCAGACTCGGAAGTTCTTTGCGTTTTTTTGCGTACTTTGCGGACCAGAAGCTCTGCGCTTTTCCCGAGGCCCCGAAGTCCCGGGTTAAAATCACGCACTCTCCCTGCACTGATCGAACCCGCCCATGTGCCTGATTGCCCTGGCGTGGCATGTCCATCCACGCTATCCGCTGGTGTTGATCGCCAATCGTGACGAATACCACGCGCGGCCAACCGCGCCGGCGGCTGTGCATCCCACGCAGCCGCAGTTGTTCGGCGGACGCGATCTGGAAAAGGGCGGTAGCTGGCTGATGGTTTCGGGTCAGCGGCGGATGGCGGCGGTGACCAATGTCCGACTGCCGCAGCCGGTTGATCCCGATGCGCAATCGCGTGGGCAACTGGTGATGGAGTTTGCGCAATCGGATATTTCGGCCGTTGCCTATGGCAATGCGCTGGCCGATCGCGCGGCACAGTTTGCGCACTTCAATCTGCTGGCCTGGGATGGTGCCGATCTGGTCTACGCCGGCACCCACCCCGAATATGAGTCCGCGCGCATCGAACCGGGTGTGCATGTGCTGTCCAATGCCGGGCTCAACAGCCCATGGCCGAAAGCCTTGCGTCTGCGGCAGCGCTTGCGCGATTGGCTGGCCGAGGTCGGCCACAGCGCACCGCTTGAGCCGCTGTTTGCGGCGTTGGCGGATCGCGAACAAGCGGGTGATGCCGAGCTGCCCGATACCGGCGTTGGCATCGAGCGCGAACGCTTTCTGTCGGCGCCATTCATCGTGGGTGCCGACTATGGCACCCGCTGCAGCACCATTGTGCTGGCCGATGATGGTTGCATCGCATTTACCGAGCGCCGGTTCGGGCCGTTGGGACAAGCGCTCGGTGACGTCAGCACCCGGCTTGAGCGGCAGTGATTCAAGGCTATTCACGGTTAAGCGTATTGTGGGCATCAGTGCAGAAGGCTTGCCGATGGTGAGTGAGGATACGATTGGCTCGATCATTGCGCGCGCGGTTGGCCTGCAGATCGCTGCTGCCGATAGCCATCTGGGTTGGCGCGGCGGGCGCATCCATGACGGCGTGCACCAGGCGCGCAAGGCGCTGCGCAGGGCGCGCGCGGTGCTGGCAATGGTCGCGCCCCGACTGGGCGATGCGGTGCCGGCCATAGATGACGAACTGGCTGCCATCGGCCGCTCATTGTCGTCATTGCGCGATGCAATGGCACACGTGGAAACCCTGGATCGGCTGCTTGAACATGCCGGTGATGATGCCGCGTTGCTGCGCCGCTGCAGGCGGGTTGCCGTTGCCGCGCGTGTGGCGGCAGCCCAAGCCAGCGTGAACGATGATCCGGGGCTGGCTCGGCGCCGCGCGCGGTTGGCCCAGGTACAGATCGCACTGCACGAGTTGCCATGGTCGTCACTGCAAGCCGGTGATCTTGAGCTGGCGTTGACCCAAGCGATCAGGCGTGCGCACAAGGCGCATGCGCGGGCGCGCAGAAAGGGACGCGATAGCGACTGGCATCGCTGGCGACGGCGTATCCGCGTGCTGGTGCATGCCCGCGACGTCTTGGTCGCCGCCGGGATCGATCTCGCTGCGCCGACAGCGGCGCAATTGCGCTTGGCGGCGGCACTGGGTTTCGCGCAGGATCTGGCGGTGCTCAAACGCGATGGTGTTGCCCAGGGCCATTTGGCGAGCGCCGACCGAGTTGCCCTTGAACACCTGTTGAAACACCGCTTGAAGTGCGCTCGCGCTGCTGTGGAGCGGCGCGCCCGGGCAATGCGCGATAGCAAGCGCACCGATGCTGCACACGCTGTGCTATCAGCACCATGATCGTGCATACCCTGAGCGCCACCCAGCGCGCCGCCTGCGCCATCGTCACTGCCGCGCAAATGGCGCAGGTCGATGCCCGCACCATCGAGGGTTATGGTGTCAGCCTGATCCAGATGATGGAGAATGCTGGCCGCAATCTGGCAAACCTGGCGCATGATCGATTTTTGGCCGGCGATGCGCGCGGCCGCAGCGTGCATGTGCTGGCCGGGTCGGGTGGCAATGGTGGCGGGGTGTTGGCAGCGGCGCGGCGCCTGCATGGCTGGGGCGCCGAGGTGCAGGTATGGCTGGCGCAGCCCGATACGCTAAGCGCGGCAGCGGCACAGCAATGGCTCAGCCTGCAACGGCTTGGTGTGCGGCTGGGTGCTGGCGAGGCGCCCGGCGATGGCGCCGATCTGCTGCTCGATGGCCTGCTGGGCTATCGCCTGCGCGGGCAGCCAATGGGGCGTTATGCCGAACTGATCGCACAAGCCAATGCCGCAGATGTGCCGATACTGGCGATGGATCTGCCATCCGGGCTCGATCCCGATCACGGCGGCATCAGCGCGGTCGCGGTAAGGGCCACCGCCACGCTCACCCTTGCCGCGCCCAAGCCCGGCCTGCTTGCTGAAGCTGCGCGGGCGATGGTCGGCGAACTGTATCTGGCCGATATCGGGGTGCCGCCGGCAGTGTATGCCGATCTGGGGCTGGCCAGTGCGGCGGCGATGGTGGATGTATTTGCGCTCGATGAGGTGCTGCGTTGGGTGTGAGACGGTGCTGTGCTGGCCACAGATGCAGTAGCATCGCTACAGAAATCCGGGTGAGGGGAGATTCGATGGTCTGGTTGCGGGCGTTTATTGCAGGATTTTTTTCCACCCTGATCTTTCATCAGGGCATGTTGGCCTTGCTGTATTTCGGCAAGCTGGTGCCACGCGCGCCGTTTGCCATGGCCGCGGTGCCGCCGCTGGGGGTTCCGTCGGTGATTTCACTGGCGTTTTGGGGTGGCCTGTGGGGTGTGCTGCTGTGGGCGATGATTCGTGGCCAAAGTGGTGGCACACATTGGTTGCTGGCGGTGGTGCTGGGTGCGTTGTTGCCCAGCCTGATCGCGTTGTTGGTGGTGTTTCCGCTCAAGGGTATGGCCTTCGCTGGCAATTGGGACCCGAAGATTTGGGTGGGCGCGGCCCTGCTCAACGGCGCCTGGGGTTTTGGCGTGGCGCTGTTGATGCAATGGCTGGGTCGGCGATGAGTGCCGTGCCCGCAACGATGCCAAGCGACCGCTTTCGCCTGTATGGCCGTGCCGGCACCTTGGCCTTGCTCGATGCCATGGCGCGACAGGCGGTGGTGCGCCTGGCCGGGCAACCGTGCACGGTGATCGGCGTATTGCGCCGCGGTGCGCCGCTGGCCGATCTGCTGGTGGAACGGATGCGTGCGCTCGATCCGGGCCTGGAAATCGCGCGCATGGACTTGAAAGTGAAGCGCTACAGCGATGACCTGCATCTGCTGCACCCGGATACCAGCCTGGATGCCAGCCCCGAGCAACTCAACGCCAGTTTTCGCGGCCGCCAGGTGATCGTGGTCGATGATGTGCTGTACCAAGGCTATTCGCTGTTCCGGGTGCTGGAGTTCGTGCGCTTGCGCGAGCCTGACGCAGTGCTCACCGCGGTGCTGGTGGATCGGCGCGCGCAGCGCTTGCCGGTGATGGCCGATATCGTCGGGGCGACATTGCAAATTGCGCCCGAGCAGGTGATCGAGTGCAATGTGCCGCCGTTCGAAGACGAGCTGGCAGTGGATGTATGGCGACCGGGGCCGGGCGCCGGTTGATCGCAATTACGCGCCGCGTTGTTTTGCGCTGGCGTTCAGGCTGATCCGGGTGGCGGTGGTGTTGCCGAGAGCCGCTTGCAAGCGAACCACTACCCGACCTTGGGCGCTTTCCCAGACCTGTTCCTGAGTGTGCTCACCATCGCCGCCCAGCTGTACCAGACGCCAGCCGCTGGCGGGCAATGCGCTGCGAAAGAAATCAGCCGCTTGCGCGAGCGAGCCGGAGTAGACATGGTGACGCGCATTGTGACCAGCCAGCATCACCACTGCATTGGCTGGTGCCGGCACGCTGGCCAGCAATGCGCGATCAGCCGGCGCGGAGGACACCACCTGCACACCGACCGAGAACTGGCCGTGTGCTGCCGCACTGGCGTTCATTGGCGCGAGTGCGGCAACGGCAAGCAGTAGTAACAGGGCGGTGCGCTGACGCATGGTTGCTGGCTCCGTGGCGTTTGCCTTCGCAGCCATTGCAGTCGGTGACGCGCAGCAAATATGCGTTGTCCGTCGCGAAATGCCCGTATTGCCCCAGTGTTGATGCGGTTTTGTGGCTGCGGTCGCGCGCCCACTGTGATCGCCAACGCACATTGCGCCGCGCATTTAGATATGGCTGGCGATGGGGCGTGCAAGCGAACGTGAACCAGCGCACAAGATGCGCGGCCAGAGCCTTGATTTATCGAGCTGCGGCGCTTCGGGACGCGTTGCGTCAGCGAAAGTGACGCGCAGGGTCAGACAAGAACGCTGCGCAATATCGGCTGATTCGCTGGTATCTTGAGCCGAAAATCGCGATGCTCATCACAGATTTGCACGGCAATGCCAACGACCACATCGCAAGAGTGTGATGGCACAGACATTTCGCCCACGGTTTTGCTACCGTTCTGATCCCGTCATCCCGTGCGCGGGCACTGGCGGAGCCATCCCCGTCCAAGGATTGGCCAAATGCTGCAGCGCGTGCGCTGCGCCCTATTTTCTTAGAGAGAGAATCACCATGAATACCCAAGTTGTTGTCGCCCGCACGGGCAAGGTTTTATTCACCGCTATCGCCTCGGCGCTGCTCGCCGGCACCGCAATGGCCGGCCCGTCGCCGCAGACCGGCTCGTTCCAGGTTACCGCCAATGTGGTCGCCAGCTGCCGCGTCACCAATACCACCAATATCGCATTCGGCAACTATGACCCGGCTGACGTCAACAGCACTACGGCTCTGGATGCCAATGGCGATATCTCGGTGCGCTGCGTCAAGGGCACTGTGGCCAATGTCGCCATCGAGCAAGGCATCAGCCCGGCTACCGGCTCCAGTTGCACCACCCCGCTGCGGCAGATGGCCGGTGGCACCGAGCGTCTGGGCTATGCCATCTTCCAGGATGCCGGGCGCACCACACCATGGGGTTGCGACGCTAGCAACGATCAGTCCTTCACCGCCACCACGGTGTCAACGCCGACCACACTGACTACCTATGGCCGCATTCCCGCTGGCCAGGATGTCGGTACCGGCACGTTTCTTGACACCGTAAACGTGACGGTCACATTCTGATCGCAGCGTGGGCGGCGCTGGCCGTCGCCCGCAGAAGAATCGTTTTTGTGATTACCTTCAACACCTCAGAGTGTGGCGCAATTGTGGCGCGCGCGCTGTTGCCGAGCTTGATCGCGATGCTCGGCATCATCGCACCGCACACCGTGGTGGCCGCACAGTTCACGCTGGCGCCAACCCGGGTGCATCTGGCGCCAGGGCAGGTGGCGCAGACCCTGGTGCTGGGCAACGAGGATGAGCGCGAGGTGTCGTTCGAGCTCAGCTACCAGCATTGGCGCATGGATGACGCCGGACAGTGGCTGCTGGAAGCCAGTGATGATCTGATCCTGCATCCGCAGATCGTGTCGGTGCCCGCCAATGGCAAAGCAGTGATCCGGGTCGGCACCCTGCGCGGCACGGTGGCGCAGGAGGATGCCTACCGTATCCAGATGCAGGAATTGCCCGGCGAGACCAGCAGCCAGGGAGCGGCGGTGACCATGCTCACCCGCCTCAGCGTGCCGGTATTCGTGCAGGTCGAAAAACCGAAGATGGCGCTGCAATTGAGCGACGTCAGGCTCGGCGCGGGCGCGCTCACGCTGACTGTGCGCAACAGCGGTAGCCGTTACCTGTCGCCGGAGGATGCGCATCTGATCGTGCGTGATGGCAAGGGCACGGTGCTGCACGAGGATACGCTCGGCGTGCCTTATCTGCTGGTTGGCGCGCATTTGCAACTGTCGCGGCCGTTGCCGGCAACGGCATGCTCCGATGCACAACAAATCGAATTATCGTTCCCCGAAGCCAAGCTCGATCTCAGCGTGCCGGTGGTGGCCGCCAACCGCCAATGCGGCGGCTGAGGGCAGCAACGCTGGCAGCGGTGCTGGCATGCAGTGGCATCAGCCGCGCGCAGGACGGCGATGAAATCCTGTTGCTCGATCTGTGCGTCAATGGCAACTGCCCCGGCGTCGCGGCGGTGGTGCTGCGCGAGGGTCAGGTGCTGATCGAGACCGAGGCATTGCGCGCAGCCGGTGCAGAGATCGACGCATTGCCCACGATTACGATCGGCGAGCGCTTGTTTGTCGATGCCAACGCCATCAACCATGGCACGCAGGTTCGCCTGGATCGCGACGCCTTGCGTGTGGACATCGACATTGCGGCGGAAAACCTGCCGTTGCAGGCGATCAATCTGCGCACCCGCCGTGCTGCCGACAATGTGCAACTGCCGTTTACCGCATTCGTCAATTACTCGGCGACGCTCGGCAAAGCAGCGGATCGCAGTGCGTTCGTCGATGGCGGCGTGGGCAAGGGCGATCTGGCCTTGCGCTCCACCGCGATCTGGGAACGCAACCGCGGCTGGCAACGCGGCCTGAGCCGGTTCGAGTTTGATCGTTCCGACGCCCTGCAGCGCTGGACGCTCGGCGATCAGTTTGCAGTCACCCCGGATGCACTCGGTGGTGGCGCCCTGCTTGGCGGTATCGGCGTTGAGCGCGCATTCGATCAGGACCCGTTTCTGGTCACCTTTCCACAGCCATTCGTGGCCGGGGTGCTGGATGCACCGGGTACGGTCGAGGTGTATTCCAACGGTGCCCTGATCGCACGGCGCGAACTGCAACCTGGCCCATTTTCGCTCGACAACATCGGCGTGCCGCCGGGTCGATCCGATGTGCAGGTGATCGTGCGCGACAACTTCGGCAATCGCCGTGATGTCAGCGGTTCGCGGTTCTACACCACCACCACCCTACTCGCACCGGGACTGAGCGATTACGGCCTGCGATTCGGCCTGCCGCGCACCCAGGCATTTGCCGGCAGCTACGAGAGTGATCCGGCAGTGCAGGGCTTTTATCGGCGCGGTATCGCTTCGCGTCTGACCCTGGGTGGCCGCATCGAGGCGGACGCGCAGGTACGCAACGCCGGCCTCAATCTGGTCTGGCAATTGCCGGTTGGCGATTTGCAACTGGATGCCGCCGGCAGTGACAGCGATGGCCTTGGCGATGGCCGCGCGCAGGCGCTGATCTACAACATGGTTGGTCGCAAGGTGGGGGTTTCACTCGGCCAGCGCCAGTTCACCCGTAACTACCGCAATCTGGGGCAGGATGCTGCACCGATCCTGGCGCAACTGCGGCTGGATCGTTTTGGCTCGTTGTCGCTGGCACCCGGGCTGGATTATTCGTTATTGCTTACCTTCGGCGAGCAACGATTCACCGGCGGTTTTCGTACGCACACGCAAGGCGCCAATCTGACCTGGCGCATCGGCGACCGCAGCCAGATCGTGTTCGGCCTGCAACATCGCAGTGGCAGCGGCACGGAAGAACTTGCCGGCATCATCAGCCTCAATATCGCGCTCGATGCGCGCAACAGCCGCTGGCGCCCCAACAGCATCGGCAGCGCGGTTGCCTGGGACGACACCGGCAATGCCTCGCTGCGGCTCGATACCCAGCGTTCGCGGCCGCCCGGCGTGGGGGCCGGCTACGATGTCAGCGTGGTCAGCAACAACGATGGCCAGCAACAAGGGTTTGCTCGGGTGGAATACCAGGCGCCGTTTGCGCGGCTTGCGCTCGACGGGGAACAGCGCTCTGGCAACACCAACCTGCGTGGCACGCTCAGCGGTGGCTTGGTGGCGATCGGCGGACGCGGGTACGCCTCGCCGCCGATCGACTCCGGTTTTGCGCTGGTGCGCACCGGGATCGCTGATCTGGCCGTACAGCGCGAAAACCTGGATGTTGGCCGCACCGATGCGCGTGGCGATTTGCTGGTGCGTGAGATGGTGCCATTTTTCCCGAGCCAGGTCGGTATCGACCAGGAAACGATCCCGCTGGCCTACCGTTTCGGCAAGCTCGAGCATGCGGTGGCGGTGCCGCGCAATGCCGGTGCCATCGTCGGTTTCGATATCAGCCCGATGCATGCGGCGCGTGGCCGCATCATGCTGCAACAGGCCGATGGCCAGACCCAGGCCGCACGTTTTGGCCGGGTAACGGTGCCCACCGCGAGCGGGTCGCTGCAATCGCGCCTGGGTGGTAGCGGTGCATTCTGGTTCGATGAGCTGATGCCGGGCCGCTATCAGGCAACCGTTGCCACCGACAACGGCGATGCGCGCTGTGCCTTGGATGTGCCAAGCGATGCGCCCAGTGGCATTGCCGATCTGGGCGAAGTGGTTTGCATCATCGAGGAGGGCGGGCAATGAGCGGCCGCTCACAACAACGCGCGCTGTACCGGAATACACTGATCCGCGTGCAGAGTCATCTCTTGCATAGCCGCAGCGGAGCCATGTCATGACCAAGGCCATCAGCATTGAGCGGGGAGCAAAAGCGTCAGCCCATCGTTCCGGCTGGTTGCTGCTTGCGTTGCTGCTGTGCGGCGTGTGGTCTGGTGCCGTCATGGCGCAGGTGCGTGATTGCACACTGACTCTGGCGCCGCTGAGTTTTGGCAATTACGACCCACTGGAAACCACAGTGCCGGTGGATCGTGCCACCACCATGCGTGTGAGTTGCCGCAACAACACCTTTGTGCAGATCTTCTATTCCACCGGTTCGTCAGGCAATTTCGCACAGCGCACCATGCGCCAAGGCACCTCGCAACTTGCCTACAATTTCTACTTCGAGCCGGCACGGGTGTCGATTCTTGGCGATGGTACAGGCGGCAGCTTTTTTTTGCAGGGTACACTGGGGCAGGCCGGTGCCAACATCACCTTGTATGGGCGAATACCCCCTGGGCAAGACCCCAGTGTGGGCCTGCACAGCGATACCATCATAGTGACCGTGACGTTTTAGCGCCGCCCATCGAAAGTCACGGTGCCGACCGGCACGCGCCGGCCACGCCGGCAACGGGCAGCATGGCAGTCCAAGATCATGCCGATGGGGAAATCGCTGATGAAACGCACATTCATGTTTGCCGCGCTCGCGCTCGCCGCCGTCCCGGCATTGGCCGAAACCAAAACCTGCACCATCGACAGCGACTACGACGTGGCGCTGAGCCCGGAGGCGATCACCTTCTCGCGCGATGACGGTACGCCGCGTTCGCTGGTGATGCACGATGGCAGCCTGTTGATCGATGGCCGCGAAGCGGCGTTGAACAACGCGGATCGCGAACGCGTGCGCCAGTTCGAGCACGATGCCCGCGCGCTGCTGCCCGAAGTGCGTGCGATCACCCTGGAGGCAGTGGAGATCGCCTTTACCGCGATGACCGAAGTCGCGCGTGGCCTCGCCCCGGACAATGCCAAGCTACAGGCGAAGCTGGAGGATTCGCGCGCCGAATTGCTCGCCCAGTTCGACCAGCCCGAGGGTCATTTCAAGATCGACGAGGATGCCGTGGCTGCCAGCGTGACCCGGCTGGTTGGCGAAATCACCCCGACCCTGGTTGGTGAAATCACCGCCGCCGCGCTGTCTGCGGCCTTCAGTGGCGATGAAAGCAAAGCCAAGGCGATCGAACAGCGCGCCGAAAACATGGAGGCTGACATTGAAGCCAAGGTGAAAGTGCGTGCCGACGCGCTGGAAGCCCGCGCCGAATTGCTGTGTCCGAAATTTGTCGCACTCGATGAGCTCGAAAACACTCTGGCCTACCGTCTCGACGATGGCAGCGCGCTGGATCTATTGCGCGCGCATCGCTGAACGCTGATCGCCGGCGGCAGTATCCCAGGACTGCCACTGGGCGTTGTTGCCGCCGGCTCTCCTCCGGCGGTTTTTTTGCCATCAGTGGGCCGAGAGCGTATTGCGCACCATCACGCAGACGTGTTCGTGCGTGCGCACGTCGCGCAGCGGATCACCAGTAGCGCTTTGTGCGCTAGCCACAGCGAATGTCGCGATGAATACGAATGCAGCCAGCGACAGGCTGGACATGCACGTGTGGACGCGAGAATCTGCATTCGGTTCGCCAAGCAAACCCTGACAGGGCAGTGCGCAACGCCGCGATCTGCTTGCGCTGCAGGTTATTCCCAGTACGTTGCACGGCATGCGGAATACACTGCCGGTTGGCGAACACCGCCAATGTCGCCACAATGTGGTGTTGGCGACTCCAGAACGGATTACTCAAGGAACTGCAATGGCCCAGATCAAACAAGCCCTCGTCCCGGATATTGGCGATTACACCGATGTGCCGGTGATCGAACTGCTGGTGCAGGTGGGCGATCATGTCAGCAAGGATCAGGGCCTGGCAACGCTGGAGTCGGACAAGGCCACGATGGAAGTGCCGGCGCCGTTTGCCGGCATCGTGCGCGAGATCAAGGTCAAGCTCGGCGACACGATTTCCGAAGGCGCGGTGGTGGCGCTGATCGAAGCCGACGACGATGCGCAGTCGGATGCGCCGGCAGCGAAAGCCGAGCCGGTTGCGGCCAAAGCCGAAGCAACGCCGTCGACAGCCAGCGAAACACCGGCCAAGACCGAACCAGAAACGTCGGCCGCAAGCGAAACCCGTAGCCCGCCGGTCAGTTTCGATGCCGACAGCGTGCAGCCCGACAAGGTGCCCTACGCCAGCCCGGCGGTGCGTGTGTTCGCGCGCGAACTGGGTGTGGATCTGGCCCAGGTCAAAGGCAGCGAGCGCGGTGGCCGCATCGGCAAAGCCGACGTGCAGGGGTTCGTCAAGGCAGCGCTGGCCGGCGGTGGCGGCGCAGCATCGACGGGCGGTGGCGGCTTGAACCTGATTCCCTGGCCGAAGGTGGACTTCGCCAAGTTTGGTGCAATCGAGCGGCGGCCACTGTCGCGGATCAACAAACTCGCCGGCGCCAACCTCGCGCGCAATTGGGCGATGATCCCGCATGTCACCCAGTTCGATGAGGCCGACATCACCGAAATGGAGGCCTTCCGCAAGCGCCTTGGCGAGGAACAAAAGGAGGTCAAGGTGACGCCGCTGGTGTTTCTGATCAAGGCGGTGGTGGCGGCGTTGCAGCAGTACCCCGCGTTCAATGCTTCGCTCGATGGCGAGGAACTGGTGCTGAAGCAGTATTTCAACATCGGCATTGCCGTCGACACCCCCGATGGCCTGGTGGTGCCGGTGATCCGCGATGCCGACAAGAAGGGCCTGCTGGCGTTGTCCAAAGAGCTGGCGGAAATCTCCGCCAAGGCGCGCGACAAGAAGCTCGGCCCGGCCGAGATGAGCGGTGGCTGTTTCTCGATCAGCTCACTCGGCGGTATCGGTGGTACCGCGTTCACGCCGATCATCAACGCGCCGGAAGTGGCGATTCTGGGTGTTTCAAAATCGCAAACCAAACCGGTATGGAACGGCAAGGAGTTCGCGCCGCGACTGATGCTGCCGCTGTCGCTAAGCTACGACCATCGCGTAATCGATGGCGCTGCTGCGGCACGTTTCACCACCTTCCTCGCACGCGCGCTCACCGATCTGCGCCGTCTGCTGCTGTAAGGACCGTTGACTGACATGACAAACATGATTGAAGCGAAGGTGCCGGATATCGGCGACTACGACGGCGTGCCGGTGATCGAGGTGCTGGTCAGCGTGGGCGATCGCGTCGAAAAGGATCAAGGCCTGGTGACGCTGGAATCGGACAAGGCGACGATGGAAGTGCCGTCGAGCGCCGCCGGTGTGGTCAAGGAGCTGCGCGTCAAGCTCGGAGACAACGTATCCGAGGGCGATGTGATTGCCGTGCTGGAAGCCGAGGGTGAAGGCGCCGCACAGCCCGCACCTGCTGCCGACAAGCCAGCACCTGCGGCGCAAAAGCCAGCGCCAGAAAACGCCGCGTCCGCTGCGCCATCGGGCAAGCCTTCGTCGCCAGCACCAGCCGCCACTGCGGCCAGCGGCCGCAAGGCCGATATCGAATGCGCACTGCTGGTGCTCGGTGCCGGCCCCGGCGGCTACACCGCCGCCTTTCGTGGTGCCGATCTGGGCCTCGACACGGTGCTGGTGGAGCGCTACCCGAATCTCGGCGGCGTTTGCCTCAACGTCGGCTGCATCCCGTCCAAGGCATTGCTGCATGCCGCTGCGGTGATCGACGAAGCCGCGCACGCTGCCGATTATGGCGTCAGCTTTGGCGCGCCGAAAATCGCGCTCGATACCCTGCGCGCTTACAAGGAGAAAGTGGTCGGCCAGCTGACCAAGGGCCTGGCCGGCATGGCCAAACAGCGCAAGGTGCGCACCGTGACCGGCGTCGGCAAGTTCGTTTCGGCCAACGAGGTGGAAGTCAGCAACGGCGATGGCAGCAAGCTGGTGCGCTTCGAGCACTGCATCATTGCCGCCGGCAGCCAGCCGGTGAAGCTGCCGTCGTTTCCGTGGGACGACCCGCGGATCATGGATTCCACCGATGCACTGAATCTGGCCGACATCCCGAAGCGCTTGCTGGTAGTCGGCGGCGGCATCATCGGCCTGGAAATGGCGACGGTTTACCGCGCCCTCGGCAGTGAGGTAACCGTGGTCGAATTGTTGGATCAATTGATGCCAGGCGCCGATCCCGACCTGGTCAAGCCGCTGGCCGAGCGCCTGAAAAAACAGGGCGTCAGCGTGCATCTCAAGGTCAAGACCGGCGCGGTTCAAGCGCAAAAGAAAGGCATCAAAGTCAGCTTCGAGGGCGACAAGGCGCCCGAGCCGGCGTTGTTCGATCGGGTGCTGGTGGCGGTGGGCCGCGCAGCCAATGGCGGCAAGCTCGATGCGCAAAAGGCCGGTGTGCAGGTCAGCGAACGCGGCTTCATTCCGGTGGATCGGCAGATGCGGACCAATGTGCCGCACATCTTCGCGATTGGCGATCTGGTCGGCCAGCCGATGCTGGCACACAAAGCCACCCACGAGGGCAAACTGGCGGCGGAAGTGGCAGCCGGCGAAAAACGTGAATGGGTGGCGCGGGTGATTCCGTCGGTGGCCTACACCGACCCGGAAATCGCTTGGGTTGGCATCACCGAGAGCGAGGCCAAGGCCAAGGGCCTGAACATCGGCGTCGGCAAGTTCCCGTGGGCGGCCAGTGGCCGCGCCATTGGTATCGGCCGCACCGAGGGCTTCACCAAGCTGATTTTCGATGAGGCCAGCCAGCGCGTGATCGGTGCCGGTATCGTCGGCGTGCATGCCGGCGACCTGATTGCCGAGCTGGCGCTGGCGATCGAAATGGGCTGCGAGGCCGGCGATATCGGCCACACCATCCACCCGCATCCCACTCTCAGCGAATCGGTGGCGATGGCTGCCGAGGTATACGAAGGCACGATCACCGACCTGTATATCCCGAAAAAGCGTTGACGCCGATAGCGCACATGCCCCGACCCAAGGGTCACATCGGCGCAACATTGCCTTGGTTTTTGTAATCAGATTGGCTCTTCGAGCCATAGAGCAGGGCAACGATAGCCAGAGATTGTGTGTTGTGTATTTTTGTAGCCCGGGTTGCGCACAGCGCAAACCCGGGGTCGCCGTGCCCGATCAGCGTCGCCTCACCACGCAGGCATTGCGTGCCATTGCCGCAGGCAACGTGCGGCGCCGCACAGATAGCCTACAGCGTCTTCCTGAGCTGCCTGCGCGGCAGTGAACATCCACCGTGCCTTCGTCGATCACGCTGGCCATTTCTGAGCTGCCTGTGCGGCAGTGAACATACGATTCCCGATCACACGCAGCAAGTTATCTTTCTGAGCTGCCTGTGCGGCAGTGAACCACTTCCTCCTGCCCAACTGGGCTTTTTGCCCTTTCTGAGCTGCCTGTGCGGCAGTGAACTTTTACTTTCGTTTTGCCGGTTTCTTTTCACTTTTCTGAGCTGCCTGTGCGGCAGTGAACTGTTCGGCGATGGCTTTCTAGCGCTGTCTCCATTTCTGAGCTGCCTGTGCGGCAGTGAACACTCCGCTTGTACGCGTTCGCGATCCGATCCCTTTCTGAGCTGCCTGTGCGGCAGTGAACGTATGACGTGTATCAAGATGCTGCCGGCGAATTTTCTGAGCTGCCTGTGCGGCAGTGAACCCACAGCTCGCCGGTGACGCAAGTACGCGGCACTTTCTGAGCTGCCTGTGCGGCAGTGAACGGAGATTGACATGAGCGCAACAATTCGTGAATTTTTCTGAGCTGCCTGTGCGGCAGTGAACGCAGCGATAAAAATGGCGCGTAGGTTCTGCGATTTCTGAGCTGCCTGTGCGGCAGTGAACATAGACCATTTACGCGCCCTACGTGCAATATACTTTCTGAGCTGCCTGTGCGGCAGTGAACCCGGCAGGCCATGTGCGACCTGCACGCCTGCCTTTCTGAGCTGCCTGTGCGGCAGTGAACATGTATTTGCCGGACGATTACATTGGCTCACTTTTCTGAGCTGCCTGTGCGGCAGTGAACGATGGACAAACGCGGTCCTAATTACGCCATCCTTTCTGAGCTGCCTGTGCGGCAGTGAACCGATCTCGCGATAAATGTCATAACTGCGATCTTTTCTGAGCTGCCTGTGCGGCAGTGAACAAACGAAACTATTCGCGCAGTCCGTGGCGGCTGTTTCTGAGCTGCCTGTGCGGCAGTGAACTGATGATCAGGTCGGCCGCCAGCTTTTCGGTCTTTCTGAGCTGCCTGTGCGGCAGTGAACTAGTGCCGGCGCTTGCACGGTCCGGCTACCGTTTTCTGAGCTGCCTGTGCGGCAGTGAACCTGGCGAGGCCGTCATGCCGATTCGCCGAATTTTTCTGAGCTGCCTGTGCGGCAGTGAACAGCGAAGAGCAACTCGCGCAGATTCGCGGGTTTTTCTGAGCTGCCTGTGCGGCAGTGAACGGCCAGCAGGTCGGCCAGATCAGCCTGTGCCTTTTCTGAGCTGCCTGTGCGGCAGTGAACATCGGCAAGGTCATTGACCACGCGGTAGAGCATTTCTGAGCTGCCTGTGCGGCAGTGAACTGCAGGAGGCGGTATGAGCGGCCCGGGCGATTTTTCTGAGCTGCCTGTGCGGCAGTGAACGGGACGCAATTCTGTTGCGGGCTTTACGACATTTTCTGAGCTGCCTGTGCGGCAGTGAACATTGTTCCACAAGTAGAACGCCTCGTTCCATTTTTCTGAGCTGCCTGTGCGGCAGTGAACAGTTTGCCGATGACCTCGCGCAGATGATGCAGTTTCTGAGCTGCCTGTGCGGCAGTGAACCTGCCGCACATCCAGCTTGACCTACTCGACAATTTCTAAGCTGCCTGTGCGGCAGTGAACGAGTCCTGCGGTGCGCCCGTCGAATACGTCATTTTCTGAGCTGCCTGTGCGGCAGTGAACGGTCGTGCCCGGCCCTGATTGACCTGGCGCATTTTCTGAGCTGCCTGTGCGGCAGTGAACGTGCAGCGCACGCGCCAGGCACAGGCTGATCTTTTCTGAGCTGCCTGTGCGGCAGTGAACTTACGACATGGAGCGCCTCCGCGATGCCGATGTTTCTGAGCTGCCTGTGCGGCAGTGAACCGGATGCTCTGCGGATTTGCTGGCCTCAAGCATTTCTGAGCTGCCTGTGCGGCAGTGAACGCGGCATACGGGCTGCCGACTGCGCCGAAAGATTTCTGAGCTGCCTGTGCGGCAGTGAACGCCATGCGTACGTTGGCGCTCGAGGCGCCGATTTTCTGAGCTGCCTGTGCGGCAGTGAACTACCAGCGCGCATGGCAGGGTGCTACGGATTCTTTCTGAGCTGCCTGTGCGGCAGTGAACGTGCAGCGCATGCGCCAGGCACAGGCTAATCTTTTCTGAGCTGCCTGTGCGGCAGTGAACATGAGCACGATCAAGATGGTACTCAGCAAGAATTTCTGAGCTGCCTGTGCGGCAGTGAACGGACTGGCCTCTCTCGCGGGGGTGTCTTTACATTTCTGAGCTGCCTGTGCGGCAGTGAACGTACACCTGCACCACGGTGGCGCCATTAAGCGTTTCTGAGCTGCCTGTGCGGCAGTGAACGCGGCATGAGCGGCCCGGTGAAGATCGACAATTTTCTGAGCTGCCTGTGCGGCAGTGAACACGATGGCGTCCTTTACGGCACCGGCTTTGCTTTTCTGAGCTGCCTGTGCGGCAGTGAACCCTTGATGAGTGGTTGCGTTTCGGCAAGTTCTTTTCTGAGCTGCCTGTGCGGCAGTGAACTGGGTGTACAGCACTTCGCCATCCGGGGTTCCTTTCTGAGCTGCCTGTGCGGCAGTGAACCGCTGCAAGGGTTTCGTCATCAGCGCTGACAATTTCTGAGCTGCCTGTGCGGCAGTGAACCTGGCACGGGCCCGGGCCCGGGCCCGGTGTTTTTTCTGAGCTGCCTGTGCGGCAGTGAACCAGCTATTCGGGTTCGATGGATTGTTGGCACATTTCTGAGCTGCCTGTGCGGCAGTGAACGCGGGCTGATGCGCTCGGCGCTCGATCAGTACTTTCTGAGCTGCCTGTGCGGCAGTGAACGAAATCAACACCGGCGTGCGCCCTGTCCGCACTTTCTGAGCTGCCTGTGCGGCAGTGAACTTGAGCGAGTCCACGCGCCTGACCTTTCCATGTTTCTGAGCTGCCTGTGCGGCAGTGAACGCCTGTTGTGCTCGAACGTGCGGGGGCCTAATTTTCTGAGCTGCCTGTGCGGCAGTGAACAAGGTCAAAACCGCGTGCAGCTATTACAAGCTTTTCTGAGCTGCCTGTGCGGCAGTGAACTGCTACGACATGGCTCGCGTCAAGGCTGAATTTTTCTGAGCTGCCTGTGCGGCAGTGAACGCGCCGATCTCGCACCAGCGTTTTGTTGAGTATTTCTGAGCTGCCTGTGCGGCAGTGAACGTTTTAGAACAGGGGTGGCTGGCGGTGATTCGTTTCTGAGCTGCCTGTGCGGCAGTGAACTGCTCGCGTACAACGCATCGCTGCTGCGGCTTTTTCTGAGCTGCCTGTGCGGCAGTGAACGGCATCTGTGCCAGCAGTTCGGCCGGGATGCTTTTCTGAGCTGCCTGTGCGGCAGTGAACGGTTCCCGGACATCATCCTGCCGGTTGCCAGATTTCTGAGCTGCCTGTGCGGCAGTGAACTAGTTTTTCAGCCCAACATCGCTGGCTGTGATTTTCTGAGCTGCCTGTGCGGCAGTGAACCTCAACAAAACCAATTCCATCGAGGCCGTGGTTTTCTGAGCTGCCTGTGCGGCAGTGAACCAATCAACGCGCAACTGAACCGCCCCGGGATTTGAGGAGGCTCCAACTCTTGAGAGAATGGAGCCATGAACAAGTCTACGAAGTTTTCCCCTGAGGTTCGCGAGCGCGCGGTG
>PGZE01000072.1 GCA_002840015.1 Gammaproteobacteria bacterium HGW-Gammaproteobacteria-2
CCATCATCATGCCTTCAATGGCAACACCCGCTCCACTCTTTTTTCGCCGTGCGGGCTGGTGGAAATCCAGCCGCGAAGGAGAGTTTTGCAAGAGCCTCTTCGTTGTTCAACCTTGTGCTGCACCTTTGCCGCCCTTCACGGGCCAACGTTCTTGACACTGGCGTCATCGCGAGCGGCCGCTCCTCGCAATACCAGCTGAATCACGGTTTCTCACGCGCTCAGCGAAAACAAACGCCTTTCCTTTGCGCCTTTGGCGTCCTTTGCGGACAAATGAGCTGTCGGCGTGCTTTGCGGACACATGTGCTCTCGTCTGTCGCCTCCCGCAAACGGCAAAACCTACAAGCTTGCCAACCACGCGTCATCGGAGCCTTCGTTGACACCCTCGAACAGGAAGGTGCTCAGATAGCGCTCGCCGGTGTCGGGCAACATCGCCAGCAGCACCGACCCCGGCGCTGCCTTGGCCGCCACCTGCAAGGCGGCGGCGGCGGTGGCGCCGGCGGAAATGCCGACGAAGATGCCTTCCTCGGCAGCCAGCCGGCGCGCAGTATCGCGGGCCAGCCCATCGTCGATCAGCAACACATCATCGAGCACCTGAATCTTGTGCGGTTGCCATTCGTTGCCGGCCAGCAGCGCCGCGCCGGCCGGCTCGCAGGCGATGATCCGGGTTTGCGGCCGCGCCACCCGCAGCACTTCGCCGACACCGGTCAGGGTGCCGCCGGTGCCCCAACCACTGACGAAATAATCCAGCGGCTTGCCAGCGAAATCACGCAGGATCTCGGCCGCCGTGGTGTTGCGGTGATAGGCCGGGTTGGCCGGATTGTCGAACTGCTCGGTCAAAAACCAGCCATGCTGCGCGGCCAGCTCGCGTGCGCGCGCCACCATGCCGGTGCCGCGCGCCGCAGCGGGGGTCAGAATCACCTTGGCTCCGTAGGCACGCATCAGCTTGCGCCGCTCGATCGAAAAAGTTTCGCTCATCACCGCCACGAACGGATAACCACGCGCGGCGCAGACCATCGCCAGCGCCACCCCGGTATTGCCCGAGGTCGCCTCGATCACGGTCTGCCCGGGCTTGAGCACGCCGCGCGCTTCGGCATCCAGAATCACCGCCAACGCCAGGCGATCCTTCACCGAACCGCCGGGGTTGAACGCTTCCACCTTGACATACAGATTGACGTGCGCGGGCGCGATGCGGTTCAGGCGCACGACGGGCGTGTTGCCGATGGTGTCGAGGATGTTGTTGTGGATCATGGGTTGGGTCTCGCAATCGGAAAAGGATCAGGCGGCGGAGGCAATGGCCGCTGTGCTGGCAATGATTGGCGGTGCGCCAAACCAGTGCAGTTCAGCAGCCATCGCCGCCACTTCGCCGACGAACAGCAGCGCAGGGGCCACAACAGCATGCGAACGCGCAAGCTCGGGCAGCTCGGCCAATGCAGCAAGCAACACACGTTGATTGGCGCGGCTGCCGTTTTCGACGATAGCACACGGTGTATTGGGCTTGCGGCCGTGCGCCAGCAGCCGATCACGCACCCGCTCCAACTGCCCCACCGCCATATAAAACGCCAAGGTCTGGCCGTCAGCGGCCAATGCGCGCCAGTCGAGCCGATCGATCGAATCGCGGCAATGCGCAGTGACCAGCCGCACCGACTGGGCGTGCTCGCGATGGGTCAACGGCACTCCGGCGTAGGCGGCACAGGCCAGCGCCGCGCTGATCCCCGGCACCACCTCGCATTGCACGCCATGGCGTCGCAAAAATGCCAGTTCCTCGCCGCCGCGACCGAACACGAACGGGTCGCCGCCCTTGAGCCGCACCACGGTGCGACCGGCGCGGGCGTGCTGCAACATCAGCGCGTGAATGGCAGGCTGCGCCACACAAGCCTGGCCGGCGCGTTTGCCGGTTGCGATCAGCTCGGCATCGCGACGCGCCAGTCTCAGGATTGCCGGATCGACCAGGGCGTCGTACAGGATCACATCGGCTTGCTGCAACCGCCGCTGCGCCTTGAGCGTCACCAGGCCCGGATCGCCCGGCCCGGCGCCGACCAATGACACCCGGCCAGCAGGTTGTGGATCGGCGCCATGCAGCGCTGCGGCCAACGTCGCTTCGGCCTGCTCGGGCTGGCCCTGGGCCAGCAAACGGCCCACCGCACCATCGGCCAGCGACTCGATAAACCGCCGCCGCGCCGGCAAATCCGGCAAGCGCTGGCGGATACGCAGGCGCCAACGCCCGAGCAGGCTGGCCAGCGCACCCAGCGAATCGTCGAGCAGCGCTTCGATGCGGCCGCGAACCTGCCGCGCCAGCACCGGCGCCATGCCGGCGCTGGATACCGCAATGCGCAGCGGCCCACGCTCGATCACCGCCGGCACCTGAAAACTGGACAGCGCGGCGTCATCGACCACATTGCAAAACAGCCGACGCGCGCTGGCGGCAGCCTCAACCTGGGCATTGAGCGCCGCATCGTCGCTGGCCGCGATCACCAGCCACACATCGTCCAGTTGTTCGGGCACGAAAACCGTACCGCGATGGCATAACCGGCCGGCATCCCGCCAGGCGCGCACTCGCTCGCCAAGCTCCGCCGCCACCACCTCGATGACCGCTTCGACCGCGAACAAGGCAGCAATCTTGCGCGCCGCAACCACACCGCCGCCCACCACCAGTACGCGGCGTTGGCGCAGGTCGGCGAATAGCGGGTATAGCGCGGGCTCGCTGTGGGCGGACATCGCATCACCATCAGGCGGATTGGGCAGTCCACCTTACTGCGCTGCAACATCGGGCAAAAACAACATCCACGCCGCTCGATATAACCAATGCTCATGATGGCGAGCAGCAATACCCTTGCCCCGGATGTTGCGGTGCAGTATGGTTCATCATGATGAACATCCTTCCGCCCATGACCCGGTACCGTTGCTGTCGAGGATCGACCCCGCTCGCCCACTCGTCCCTCGCATTACGGAAGCCGCGCCATGACCCTTACCCAACTCCGCCAACTCGTCGCCATCGTTGATTCCGGACTGAACATCACGGTTGCCGCCGGCCGCGTGCATGCCACCCAGTCGGGCTTGTCCAAGCAACTCAAGCAACTTGAAGCCGAGCTCGGCACCCTGCTGTTCTCGCGGCGCGGCCGCAGCCTGGAAGCGTTAACGCCGGATGGTATCGAAATCGTCGAGCGCGCACGCCGCTTGCTGGCTGAAGCCGAGAACATCCGCAACCACGCCGCCAACCAGCGCGGCGATGCCAGCGGCGTACTGAGCATCGTCAGCACCCATACCCAGGCCCGTTTCATCCTGCCGCCCGCGGTCGCCGCCTTGCGCCGCCGCTTCCCCAACGTGCAACTGCGGCTGGAGCCGGCCGGCGATGTCGAGGTGATGCAGCGCCTGCGCGATTGCACCGCCGACCTTGGCCTGCTGTCCAGTGTCGGCGCGCCGCCCGATGTCGGGCTGGCGGTGCCGCTGTTTCGCTGGTCGCGCAAGATTCTGGTGCCGCTCGATCACCCGTTGGCGGCCAGCGTTGGCGCGCCCAGCCTCAGCGAACTGGCGAGCTACCCGCTGGTCAGTTACGAATCCTCGCGCCGCGCGCGCTCATCGCTGCGTCAGGCCTTTGCCACCGAAGCACTGCGCCCGGAAATCGCGGTCACCGCCCGCGATGCCGATCTGATCAAGACTTATGTCCGCGCCGGCCTTGGCATCGGCGTGCTGGCGCAGATGGCGCTGCTGCCCGAAGACCACCACGAGTTCCGTATCCTGCCGGCACCCGCAGCGCTGCCCGATTGCACCACCTGGGCGCTGTTGCCGGCCGAGCGTGTGGCCCGCCAGTACACCGTCGAGCTGATCCAGTTACTGGCGCCGTGGCTGGATCGGCACGATCTGCGCCGCGCCATCGACGGGGTGGCAACCCCGCACTGGGGCACGCCGCCGGCGTGGCCGAGCCACCTCGGCGCTACACCGGAAAGCACGGCATCGGTCAGTGCGATCACCGATCCGCGTGAATCCCGCATTCGCGCTTGATCCCGAAAAAGCGGGTGTCTTCCTCGCGCATGCCCGGCTGCCATTGCCGTGTGGTCGGCACATCGCCGATCGAGACATAGCCCAGGTGCCATAGCGGGTGATAGGGGAGATCGTGACGAGCCAGGTACTGGCCGACGTCGCGGTCGCTCCAGTCCACGATCGGGTGCAGCTTCCAGCGCCCCCTAGCGCTCCAGCCCGGCAACCCCGTTTTCCCACAGCCGGCCATGCCGCGCTTCCAGCCACGTCGGGCTGAGCGTCGGCCGCACGACTTTCAGATTCAGCGCCAGCCGCTCGCTCAGGGCATCGACGAAGCCATAGGTTTCCGGGAACAGGTAGCCGGTATCGACCAGAATCACCGGCAGGTTCGGCTGCTGGCGGGTGGCCAGGTGCAGCGACACCGCCGATTGCGCGCCAAAACTCGACGACAGCACATGGTTCCCGGCCAGCGTTTCCAGAGCCCAAGCGATACGTTGCTCGGCATCTTGCGCCAGCAACCAGCGGTTGAGTTCGGCCAGCGCTCGGTCGTCGTCGGCAGCGCTGACGGGATCAGGTACGTTCATCAGTCACCCCGGCACGGTTGAGAAAATCACCAAAACCCTCGCCGGCTTCGCGCTCGCCGGCATAACGCGCCAGCAACGGATCGAGCGCCGCAAGGATGCCGGCCTGATCGAGATTTTCCCGATACAGGCGATTCAAACGCTGGCCGCGCGCATCGGCCGCCAGAAACAGGTTGTAACGGCCCGGGCCTTTGCCGACCAGCGCGATTTCACCCAGGTACGGCCGCGAGCAGCCGTTGGGGCAACCGGAAATGCGCAGCAGTATCGGTGCGTCGGCAAGGCCGTGACGCGCCAGCACCTGCTCCAGCGCAGCACTGAACTCAGGCAGATAGCGCTCGGCCTCGGCCATCGCCAGGCCGCAGGTCGGCATCGCCACGCAGGCCATCGCGCGCAGCGCCAGCGCACTGGAGCGGCGATAACCATCCAGCCCATGTTCGGCCACCAGTGCATCGATGCGCGCACGCTGCGCCGCCGGCACCTGCGCGATGATCAGGTTCTGGTTGGGGGTCAGTCGGAAACTTCCCGGATGCAGCGCGGCAATCGCGCGCAGGCCGCTCAAGTGCGGCGCGCCGGGCCGGTCGGCGATCCGGCCGGCGCTGAAACGCAGGGTCAGATTGCCCGCGCCGTTGTCGCTGTCGACCCAGCCAAAGCGATCACCGCTGTGCTGAAACTCCGCACGCCGCGCCGGTGCCAGCGCAAAACCGGCACGCCGCTGCACTTCGGCACAAAACACATCCAGGCCGCGATCATCGATGGTGTATTTGAGCCGCGCACGTTTGCGCAGCACCCGGTTGCCCCAGTCGCGCTGGCAGGTCAGCACCGCTTCGGCCAGCGCCTGCACCTGCTGCGGCTCGATAAAGCCGATCACGTCGGCCAGGCGTGGGTATGTTTCCGCGTCGCCGTGGCTGGCGCCCATGCCGCCACCGACACTGACGTTGTAGCCCAACAGGACATCGTCCTGGACGATCGCGGTGAAACCCAGGTCGTGGGCGAACACATCGACATCGTTGATCGGCGGCATTGCAAACGCGATCTTGAACTTGCGCGGCAAATAGGTGGCACCGTAAACCGGCTCGTCCTCGCTGCCGCTGTCCGCCAGCTTTTCCGCATCCAGCCAGATTTCGTAGTACGCGCGGCTGCGCGGCAGGAAGTATTCGGACAACGCCAGCGCCTGCTGCTGTACCTGCGCGTGCAGCGCCGGTAGCAGCGGGTTGGCCGCCACCAGCACATTGCGATTGACATCGCCGCAGGCAGCGACGGAATCGATCAGCGCGGCATTGAGCGCTTGCAGGCTGGCCTTCAAGTCGCGCTTGATCACCCCGTGAAACTGCAATGCCTGACGGCTGGTGAGGCGCAGCGTGCCATTGCCGAAGCGGCGGGCGATGGCATCGAGCTGCAGCCACTGTGCGGCGCTGACCACACCACCCGGGGTGCGGGTGCGAATCATGAACTGATAGGCCGGTTCGAGTTTGCTGCGGCGGCGCTCATCGCGCAGATCGCGATCATCCTGCTGGTAAGGCGCCGGCTGCCGTGCTTGAGTTGTTCGATCGCGCTCATCAATACACATCCCGGGCGTAGCGGCCCTGTTGTTGCAACTCGCGCAGATACTCCTCGGCCTGTTCGGCGCTGTAGCCAGCGTGTGCCGCAAGCACCGCCTGCAAGGCCCGATGCACGTCCTTGCCCATTGCCACCGCGCCGCAGATATACAGATGCGCGCCGTTTTGCAGCCAGTCGAAAACTGCCTTGCCCTGTTCGGCCAAGCGATGTTGCACGTAGACACGCTCGCCACCATCGCGGGAAAACGCCAGATCGAGCCGATGCAGACGGCCATCCTTCAGTGCCTGCTGCCATTCGCTCTGGTAATAAAAATCCTCGCGGAATTGCCGCGCCCCAAACAGCAGCCAGTTGCGGCCACTGCCGCCAGCCGCCGCGCGCTGCTGCACGAAACCGCGGAACGGTGCAACGCCGGTACCCGGGCCGATCATGATCACATCGCGCGCCGGGTCGGTGGGCAGGCGGAAGCGCGCGTTGGCCTCGATGAACACTCGCACCCGATTGCCCTCGGTTTGCTGCGCCAGATAATGCGAGGCCGCGCCGAAGCGGTGCTCGCCATCGCACTGGGTGTGCTCCAACACCACGGTGAGGTGCGCCTCGTCGCCGACTTCGCTCTGGCTCGATGCGATCGAATACAGGCGCGGGGTCAGTGCCGGCAGCGCCGCGACCAGTTGCTGCGCATCCCATGCGGCCGGCCAGCGCTGAATCAGATCGATCAACTGATGCGCAACCAGCCAGCGGCGCAAGCCTTCGCCATCGGCGAGCAGCGCATCGAGCTCGGCCGCGCTGGCGCGCGTTGCGTGCGCCGCAATCACCGCGCGCGACAGCCGGGTCAGCTCGCGGTGCTCGGCCAGCCACTGCCGCAACGGCAGGCGCTGTTCGCCGTGGCTTACCACGCATTCGCCATCCAGCGCGAGCACATCGAGAAGCCGCTGCACCAGCGCGTCATCGTTTTGTGGCCACACGCCCAGCGCGTCACCGGGCTGATAATGCAGGCCCGAGCCGGCCAGCGCGAGTTCGATATGGCGCACATCGCGGCTGCTGTCGCGGCCACTGATGCGCTGGTTGACGAGCAGTTCGGCCACGGCAGGTTGTTCACGGCTGGCTTGCTCACGGCTGGCGTCGGGCGCCGCCGGCTGCGGCGCACGCCGTAGCGGCGTAACGGTGGCGCGGTGCAATTCCTGGCGCAACCGTTCCTCGGCCTTGGCCTGCGCCTGATCGAGCCACGGTGCGGCGACGGCATCGATATCCAGATCGGCCTCAGCGCAAGCGAACAGGCGCGTCGCGCCGAGGTCGGCGAGGCGTTGATCGAGCAGGCGGCCTACCGCGCAGAACTGCGGGTAGCTCGAATCGCCGAGACCCAGCACCGCGAATGCGAGCTGATCCAGCTTCGGTGCCTTGCGCCCCTGCAAAAACTCGACAAAACCCAGCGCGTCCTCGGGCGGGTCGCCATCGCCCTGGGTGCTGATGACGACATACAACAGGCGCTCGTCCTTCAGTTCGCGCAGCGGATAGGCGTCGGCGCGCAGACCGGGCTGGCACTTGCCGCCTGCACGGCGTCGCCGCGCGCATGCGCCAGACCGGCGGCGAAACCTGAAGCCCAGAGCAGGCCATCGCGATCCAGCGCATCGAGCAACTGCGTGAGTTGATCGGTCTGCGCCGACGACAACGGCGGCGCGGCTTTGGCGATGGCAAGGGCGGACATGTGCGGCGCTTCCAGAACGAACTGGAGCCCAGCTTAGGCGCGCACCCGTTCGCAACGGAAAGGAATAACGCTCATGGGCTTATACCTTGAGGTACGCGAACGCCGCCGGGGTTACAACAGTCCGCGCGACCTGTACGTGCGCCTCGGATTGAGCAATTCGTTCGGATTTGGCGGCACCAACTCCGCGCTGATTTTTCAGAGGTATTAGCCCGCTGCAAACGCACATCCATGCGCTGCGTGGCGAGTGCAGTCGCGAGGCAACCGGTCATGCCGCCATGTCGTAACGCCTGTCGCCCACAGAGCCTGCCCCGGATCAAGTCCGGGGCAGGCTCTGTGGGCGACCTGTGCTACGGCTCCACCCGTCCATAGACATCGTCGAAACGCACGATGTCGTCCTCGCCAAGGTAGTCGCCGGATTGCACTTCGATCAACTCGAGCGGGCCGTCGCCGATGTTCTGCAGACGATGCTTCACCCCGACCGGGATATAGGTGGACTGGTTGGCTTCCAGCACCAGCAGGTCTTCGCCGCGGGTGACGCGGGCGCGACCACTGACCACCACCCAGTGTTCGGCGCGGTAATGGTGCAATTGCAGGCTGAGCGCGGCGCCGGGTTTGACGCTGATGCGCTTGACCTGAAACCGCGCGCCGCTGTCCACCGCATCGTAGCTGCCCCACGGCCGATACACCTTGCGGTGGATGCCGGCCTCGGGCCGCTGCGCCTGTTTGAGCGTCGCCACGATGTCCTTCACCTCCTGCACCTTGTCGCGATGCGCCACCAGCAGTGCATCGGCGGTGTCCACCACCACCAAATCATCGAGGCCGATCAGCGTGACCAAGCGATGATCGCCCCATGCCAGGGTGTTGCGGCAATCGCGGGCGATCACATCGCCATGATGGGCATTGCCACCGCCGTCCTGATCGGCCACCGACCACAACGCCGCCCACGAGCCGACATCGTTCCAGCCGACATCGATCGGCAGCACGGCGGCGGCATCGGTTTTCTCCATCACCGCGTAATCGATCGAATCGGCCGGGCAGGCCGCAAATGCGTCGCTGCCCAGTCGCACAAAATCGACATCGTGCCGCGCCGTGTTCACCGCCTGCCGACAGGCCGCCAGCATCTCTGGCGCAAAGCGTTGCAGTTCGCTAATGAAACGCGAGGCACGCAGCAAGAACATCCCGCTATTCCAGTAATAGCCGCCCTGCGCCAGATACGCTTCGGCGGTGACAAGATCGGGCTTTTCCACGAACGCGCGCACCGCACGCACGCCGGCGGCATCGGCGACTGCATCCGCACGAATGTAGCCATAGCCGGTTTCCGGCCCGCTCGGCACCACCCCGAAAGTGACCAAGCGCCCGCACACCGCCGCCGCCGTGGCCGCCTGCACGGCCGCACGAAAACCGGCGTCATCGGCAATCACATGATCCGATGGCAACACCAGCAATAGCGGGTCCTCGCCATTCGCCATCGCCAGCAACGCCGCCGCCGCAATTGCCGGCGCGGTGTTGCGGCCCACCGGCTCCAGCACGATAGCCGCTGGCTGGCAGCCCACTTCGCGCAACTGCTCGGCCACCATGAAGCGGTGTGTCTCGTTGCTTACCACCAGCGGCGCTTGCGCATTCAGTCCCTGCACCCGCAACCAAGTGGATTGCAGCAACGAGTGCTCGCCCAGCAACGGCAAAAACTGTTTGGGATGCGCTTCGCGCGACAGCGGCCACAGCCGGGTGCCGGAACCACCGGACAAAATGACGGGAATGAGACCGGGCACTGCGGCGTTCAAGGGCTACCCCAACATCAAAGCGCGCTTCGCACGCGAGGACGCACAGTTTACAGTGTGGCTTTACCGCCCTTCATGCCCCTGATGAACATTGCCGACCGCCAACTCGCCCGCAGCCAATGGGCCCGTGCAGCCCTGAACCAGCCCATCGCCGTGCTGGAACCGGCCTCGGCCGACGCCAGCTTCCGCAGCTATTGGCGGGTACGCGATGGCGATGACAGCCTGATCGTGATGGACGCGCCGCCCGCGCAGGAAGACATCCGGCCGTGGCTGGACGTGGCCGCACGCCTGTCCGCCGCCGGGCTGCATGTGCCGCAGGTGCGCCATGCCGATGCCGAACACGGTTTCGTGTTGATGAGCGATCTGGGCAACGCGCTGATGTTGCCGGCCTTGAACGCCAACAGCGTGGATGCGCTCTACGCCAGCGCGCTCGATGCCCTGCTGACCATACAGACGCGTGCCGATGCTAGCGGCCTGCCGGATTACGATGAACCACGGCTGGTAAGCGAGATGGAATTGATGCCGACCTGGTTCCTGCAACGTCACCTCGGCGTGACGCCGGAATGCGAAGACTGGGACATCATCGAGAGCGCGTTTCGTGCGCTGCTGAACAACGCTGCCGCGCAGCCGCAGGTGTTCGTGCATCGCGATTTTCATTCGCGCAACCTGATGATCGGCACCGGCAATGACCCGGGCATCATCGATTTTCAGGATGCGGTGCGCGGACCGATCAGCTACGACCTGGTGTCGCTGCTGCGCGACTGCTACATCGCCTGGCCGGACGAACGTGTCTACGCCTGGGTGGAGGCTTACCGCCAGCGCGCGCAGGCCGCCGGCCTCACCACCGTCAACGGCGCCACCTTCCGCCGCTGGTTCGATTTGATGGGCCTGCAACGGCACCTCAAGGTGCTCGGCATCTTCTGTCGGCTGTGGTATCGCGACGGCAAGCGCGCCTACCTCGACGACCTGCCGCTGGTGTGGCGCTACACCCGCGACGTGGGCCGGCAATACGACGCCATCGCGCCGCTGATCGCGCTGCTGGAACGCGCCATCGGACAGCGCGATATCAGCACCGCCCACGACGATGGCAACCCATGAAAGCGCTGATCTTCGCTGCCGGCAAGGGCGAGCGCATGCGCCCGTTGACCGAGCACACGCCCAAACCGCTGCTGAGCGTCGGCGGCAAGCCGCTGATCGCCTGGCATCTGGAAAACCTCGCAGCCGCCGGCATCCGCGAGATCGTCATCAACAGCGCGTGGCTGGCATCGCGCTTGCACGACGCGCTGGGCGACGGCGCGCACTGGGGCGTGCGCATCGTCTGGTCGCACGAAGGCGCCGAACCGCTGGAAACCGGTGGCGGACTATTGCACGCATTGCCACTTCTCGGCGACGCCGCGTTCCTCGTCGTCAACGGCGATGTCTACTGCGATGTCGATTTCACCGCGCTGCCGCGCCGCCCGGCGACACTCGCGCATCTGGTCATGGTTGATCCGCCCGCGCAAAGCGCACATGGCGATTTCGCGCTTGGCAGCGACGGCCTGCTGCATTCCAGCGGCGAGACTCTGCTCACCTACAGCGGCATCGGCGTCTATCGCCGCGAATTGTTTGCGCACTGGCAACGCGACGTCGCCGGCACCGCCGGTGCCGACACCACACCACCCACCTTCCGCCTCGCCCCATTGCTGCGCGCCGCAATGGCACGCGATCAAGTCAGCGGCGAATACTTCAAAGGCCGCTGGGCCGACATCGGCACCCCAGAGCGACTGGCGGCACTGGATGCCGCGTTGCGTGGTGGGCGTGGGTAACGAGCCACTTGTCGTAGCCGTTGGCGGTGAACGTCGCCCACAAGCGGCAGTGCCATCCGCAGACCCTGTTACTACCGCTTTTTCACCCGTGTAACTCGTTACGCCCCCGAATGCACCGTGTTGCACGGCAGGAACGGGCGGGCCTTGATCTTCCACCCACAGCCAAGTGGCTGGCCAACCGTGAGAAATGAACCAAATGCGATGTAGGATCAACCCGGATCATACGGTGCAACAATCCGGATGCGGGAAATAAATCTAGAGTGTAATGCCAATGGACTACCTGTCGCTGTTCAGAATGCCAACCCCGATGAAAATCACGGGGCGTAGTTCAAGCATCACGAACGCTTTCATCAATTCAATAATTCCGGTCGTGCCGCCCAGCGCGGAAGACGTGCAGCAGGCATTGAAAATACTCGGAATGACCCCCGATACTTTTCAATGCGCATATTGAGGCAAGGATGCGTCGGAATGGGACCACCTCCGCCCGCTAGTCAAAGACAAGAAGCCAACTGGTTACATCTCGGAAATCCAAAACCTCGTGCCATCTTGTGGAAAGTGCAATCAGTCAAAGGGGAACAAGGAATGGAAAACCTGGATGTACAGCACCGCAAAACTATCTCCAACAGCACGCGACATCAAAGACATCCGTGAACGAGTCGCGCGGCTGAAGGATTACGAGAAATCAAAGGCTCCAACACAAATGGATTTTTCAGCCGTCGTCGGGCAGGATCTTTGGGCACGGCACCAACACAATTTGGAGCAAGTGCAGTCCCTCCTGCGCGAGTCGCAGGAACTCGCTTCAGAAATCAATGCTAAGGTTGCCAATGCATACAAAGCGCGCTAACCCGGCGCTCGACATCGCTCCCTTTGGTCGCTGGACGCTATGCGATAAAGCCGCGCAGTGCCGGTCAGCTCTACGTTAACCGCCAGGAACCTGCGCATGGACCCACAAGTCGCAAGAAGCCTCGCGCAACTTGTTCTGACATATCGCGCCCAAGAGCGCCTGTACCACGTTGAGGCGCTGCCGCTGCAGCGAGGAGAACTGACAGAGTTCCATCAGTGGGCTGACGCCAGACCATGCGAAGGCGCGTTCTTGGTTCGCGCGCCAAATGAGGCAACCCTCTGGATTGTCATCGTTGACTGGAAGCGAACTGCCAATTTCTATCTCGTACTTTTCCCTGAATCAAGAACTGGACCACTTGCAGAGTTACACGAATGCGAAGTTGAACCGCCCCGGGATTTGAGGAGGCTCCAACTCTTGAGAGAATGGAGCCATGAACAAATCTACGAAGTTTTCCCCTGAAGTCCGCGAGCGCGCGGTGCGCATGGTGCTTGAGCACCGCGGAGAGTATCCATCGCTGTGGGCCGCGGTGGAGTCGATAGCGCCGAAGATCGGGTGTGTACCG
>PGZE01000007.1 GCA_002840015.1 Gammaproteobacteria bacterium HGW-Gammaproteobacteria-2
ACACAGAACGCGATTTCCATGATCGGGGCATCGGTGCGTTCAAGCATGTCCACTGCACGGCGCATCCGTACCGATCGCAGATACTGGCGAAAGGTCACACCGTGCTCTTCGTGAAATGCGCGGCTGAACTCGCAACGACTCAATCCGCAGCAACGCGCCACCTCGGCTTCACTCATCTTCTCGTGCAGATGCGCCTCGACATAACGGCAGGCTTTTGCGGTGCGCGGCTGCTCGGCATCCTTTGCAGAAAATCGTGCGGCCATTGGCACCGCCGGTATTGGCATCGCATTGGCGCGGCTGCCGTCGGCGTCGCGCGCTAACGCTGCCTTGCGCAACCAATGCATGCGCTGCAGCAATGATTCGGTGCGCACCGGTTTGATCAGCACATCCCAGACCCGCGCCCGCAACGCCCACAGCAACACGCCGTCATAGCACGGCTCGACCAGCATCAGCACCGGAATATGGCCATGTTCCTTGCGCACCGCAAGCAACGTGCGCAACCCGCGTGTGTCGGGGTAATCAAAGTCGAACACGATCAGCGCTGGTTGAATCTCACGCACCATCGGCAGCAGATCGTCGCTGCCGCGCACAGCCGTCAACCGACAGGCCAAAGCCAGTTCATGCATCGGCCCGCGCCCGCATGGGCGCAGGCAATGATCGACCCACAAGGCATCGACCCCGTTCATCGCTCACCTCTGCCCGACGGGAGCCAGCCGACATGCCGGTACTCCGCGCCGAAACGGTGCGGCGCGAGCAGCTAGTGCGCGCCGTACGACACCCTGGCGACCCCCATTGAGAACAACCTGGAAGCGTTGCCGCAGGCCACCATCCTAGCGCAAGCCCGAGTGCATGGCATGAACCACCATGCACCGTACAATAGCAACCAACCGGCGATTGGGCGCGCGCGATGCAAAGCTTCCTCTGGTACGACCTCGAAACCTTCGGCAAGGACGCGCGGCGCACGCGGATCGTGCAATTTGCCGCGATCCGCACCGATGCCGAGCTGAACCCGCTCGATGAACCCTGCGTGCTGTGGTGCCAACCGGCCGATGACCTGCTACCCTCGCCCGGCGCCACCTTGGTCACCGGCATCACCCCGCAGCAGGCCCAGCGCGAGGGCATGCCCGAAGCCGAGTTCATTGGCCGCATGCACGAGCTGATGGCGCAACCGGGTACCTGCGCGGCGGGTTACAACAGCCTGCGCTTTGACGACGAGTTTGTGCGCTTCGGCCTGTTCCGCAATTTCCACGATCCCTATGCCCGTGAATGGGCGCGCGGCAATTCGCGCTGGGACCTGCTCGAATACCTGCGCCTGGCCCATGCGATGCGCCCGGACGGGCTGCAATGGCCACGCCGCGACGATGGGTTCACCAGCTTCAAACTGGTAGATCTGGCCGCCGCCAATGGCATCAGCCACGAACACGCGCACGATGCGCTGTCCGATGTGCAAGCGCTGATCGGCCTCGCTAGGCTGGCGCGCAGCGCGCAACCCAAGCTGTGGGATTACGCGCTGACCCTGCGCAACAAGCGCAGCGCTGCCGCGCACATCGATGTTGCCGCGCAGATACCGCTGCTGCATGTCTCCGGGCGGTTCCCGGCCAGCCGCCGCCATGCTGCGCTGGTGCTGCCGATTGCACGCCATCCGCATATCGACAGCCGCATCATCGCCTACGATCTGGCGCACGACCCCGAGCAACTGCTGGCGCTGGATGCCGATGGCATCACCGATCGCCTGTACACGCCCAGCGCCGATCTGCCCGAAGGCGAGCAGCGCATCGCGCTCAAGGAAATCCACCTCAACCGCTGTCCGTCGCTGGTGCCGCTGGAGTTCGTGCGCGATGCCGATTGCGCACGGCTGGGCATCGATATGCAGAGCAGCATGGCCAACGCCGAACTGATCCGCCGCGCCAGTGATCTGCCGGAAACCCTGCGCCAGGTGTATGCGCGGCCATCATCGTTTGCGCCCGGCGATGTCGATGCCTCGTTGTACGACGGTTTCATCGCCGACGCCGACCGCCGCCATTGCGATCGGGTGCGCGCCACTCCGCCCGAGCGCCTTGGCCACGAGCACTTCGCGTTCGCCGATCCGCGTCTGGGTGAATTGCTGTTTCGTTACCGCGCCCGCAACTGGCCAGACACCCTGGATGCCGATGAGCGTACACGCTGGGACGATTACCGCCGCCAGCGCCTGCAAACCGACATCGGCTGGTCCGAATACACCTTTGAAACCCACGCTGCGGAAATAGCGCAATTGCGCCAGCAGCATGCCGGCGATAGCCGCGCGCAGACCCTGCTCGATGCCTTGCAAGCCTGGGCGGCGAAACTGGAAGCTTCGCTATGAGTCGACCGACAAAGCACTGCAGCCAAATTGGAGCACCTGATTGAGCACCTACTTTTCCGACAAGACTTTTCGCTTCCAACGCGCGCTGGCGCGCAACAACGAGCGCGAGTGGTTCCATGCGCACCGTTCCGATTACATCTGCGCCGGCCCTGCCTGCAACTGATCGCCGACCTGCAGGCGCCGCTGGCAAAGCTGAGCGAGCAGTTTATTGCCAACCCACGCCCGGTCGGCGGCTCGCTGTTTCGCATCCATCGCGATACCCGTTTCAGCAATGACAAAACCCCATACAAACCGTGGGCCGGGCTGCGCCTGTATCACCAGCGCCATCGCGAAGTGCCAGCGCCCAGTTTCTACGTCCACATCGCGCCGGGCGACAGCTTCGTCGGTGGTGGCCTGTGGCACCCCGACAGCGCCACCACTCGGCGCGTGCGCAGTTTCATCGCCGACAACCCGGCGGCCTGGAAGCGCTTCACCCATGCCGCGAAGTTCCGCGAGCGCTGCACCCTGGTCGGCGATTCGTTGGTGCGTCCACCAGCCGGCTTTCCCGCCGACCATCCGCTGATTGAGGATCTCAAGCGCAAGGATTTCGTCGCCGTTTGCGCGCTCGACGATGCCACCGTCACCGGCACCAAGCTGATACCGGCCATCACTGAGCGCCTCGCACTGCTGGCGCCGCTGATCGATTACCTGTGCGCTGCGCTGGAACTGGAGTATTGATGCGAGCCAGAGCCAATCGCGTCGGCCGCACGCAGCATGAATGAATACGAATGCATGTTTACGGATATTTAACCTCTCGTCCGACAAACGCCACGCATAGTGCATCAGCGCAGTGACGCATCGCGGTTCGAAGCCACCCACCATCGCGTGGCGCAATCGCCTGACCAACGGCGCGCACATTCAAACGTTCCTGGGAGGGAAACGTCATGCACCTATTGCTGCGTCTGTTTGGCCGCGTCAGCGCCTGTTTGTTGTTGAGCATCGTCTTGGCATCGTTGCCGGCTCCACCGGCGCTGGCAGCGATCAACACCCAGAACCTGGGCGCGAAACTCGACGCCACCCAAGCCAACATCACCTTCCGGGTGTACTCCTCGCGTGCCACGCGGATCGAGGTGTGGCTGTACAAAACCCCGTCCGGCGCACAGGAAAAGGTACGCTACGTACTGACCAAGGACGCCAACAACGTCTGGTCGAAAACCGCTTCGGTAGCGACCCTGCAAAATACCTACAGCATCACCGGTGCCGTCTACTACGGCTACCGCGCCTGGGGCCCCAACTGGACCTGGAGCAGCAGTTGGAACAAAGGATCCGGCACCGGCTTCATTGCCGACATCGATACCCTCGGCAATCGCTTTAATCCGAACAAGCTGCTGATCGACCCCTACGCTCTGGAAATCAGCCAGGACCCCAACACCGCCGCCTGCCCCGACGGCACGATTTACGCTAGCGGCGCGACCCATCGCAACAAGGACAGCGGCGCCTGTGCGCCGAAGGGCATTGTGCTGGCGCCGAGCACCGGTTCGATCGGCAGCAAGCCCACTCGTGCCCTGAAAGACGACATCATCTACGAAGTACATGTGCGCGGGCTGACGCGGAGCGATACCAGTGTGCCGGCCGCCCTTCGCGGCACCTACGCCGGCGCCGCGATCAAGGCTGGCTACCTGGCCAGCCTCGGCGTTACCGCCGTCGAGTTTCTACCGGTGCAGGAAACCCAGAACGACAGCAACGATGTCGATCCCGACTCCACTGCCGGCGACAATTACTGGGGGTACATGACGCTGAACTTTTTCGCGCCGGATCGGCGCTACTCCTCCGATAAAACCGCCGGTGGCCCAACCCGCGAATGGAAAGCCATGGTCAAGGCATTCCACGATGCCGGCATCAAGGTGTATATCGACGTGGTGTATAACCACAGTGGCGAAGGCGGCGCCTGGAACGGCAGCGACGGCCTCACCGTTTACAACATCCTGTCGTGGCGCGGCCTGGATAACCCCACCTACTACTCGTTGACCTCGGATCTCAAGTTTTCGTGGGACAACACCGGTGTCGGCGGCAACTTCAATACCAAAAATCTGATCGCGCAAAACCTGATCGTCGATTCACTGGCCTACTGGCGCGACACCCTGGGCGTGGATGGCTTTCGCTTCGATCTGGCTTCGGTGTTGGGCAACACCTGCCAACATGGTTGTTTCAATTTCGACAAGATGGATGGCGGCAATGCCCTCAACCGCATCGTCGCCGAGCTGCCGCCACGGCCCGCTGCCGGTGGCAGTGGCGTCGATCTGATTGCCGAGCCCTGGGCCATCGGCGGCAATTCGTTCCAGGTTGGCGGTTTCCCCACCGGCTGGGCAGAGTGGAACGGCATCTATCGTGATTCGCTGCGCAAGAAACAGAACAGGTTGGGCCTGGCGACGGTGACTACCGGCGAGTTGGCCAACCGCTTCGCGGGTTCGTCCGACCTGTACGGCGATGACGGCCGCAAGCCCTGGCACTCGATCAACTTCATGGTCGCGCACGACGGCTTCACCTTGAACGATCTTTACGTCTACAACAGCAAGCAGAATAACCAGCCCTGGCCATACGGCCCATCCGACGGCGGCGACGACAACAACAACAGTTGGAACCAGGGCGGCGTCGGCAGCAATCAACGCAGCGCCGCGCGCACCGGGCTTGCATTCCTGATGCTCAGCGCCGGCGTGCCGATGATCACTGGCGGCGACGAAGTGCTGCGCACGCTGTTCGGCAACAACAACCCCTTCAACCTCGACTCTGCCGCCAATTGGCTGTTCTGGACCCGCAGCACCATCGAAGCCAACCACGAAATCTTCAGCAAACGCCTGATCGCCTTTCGCAAGGCGCACCCGGCGCTGCGCCCGGCCAATTTCTACTCAGGGGTGGACAACAACGGCAATGTGATGGAGCAATTGCGCTGGTTCAAGCCCGATGGCAATCAGGCCGACAGCGTCTACTTCACCAACACCGGTAACCACGCCATTGCGTGGCGCATCGACGGCAGCGAGTTCGGCGATTCGGCAAGCGCGATATATGTGGCCTACAACGGTTGGTCGAGCCTGGTGAACTTCAGCCTGCCATGGCCTGGCACCGGCAAGAACTGGTACCGCGTCACCGACACCGCGCCCTGGAATGAGGGTGCCAATACCGTCGTCAACCCCGGTTCGGAAGCGTTCATCGGCGGCGAGCATACCGTGTACGGCGTGCAGCCGCGCTCGCTGCTGTTGTTGATCGCCAAGTAACATGGTCAGCGAGGCGCTCGCGCATGGCGGTGCGGCGAGCGCACCGCGTGACAATGCCACGCGCCTGGCTTGCGCGAACAGCGCCACGCCGGCCAATCCATCGATTTAGTGCGTCACAGCAGGTGGAATAGCCCGGTAAAGGCCAAAGGCAACCGTGGAGCACCAGCGCCGCGGCACTGTCATTGCCGCGAAAGCAGAAATCCACGGCGCCTTTTGGCTGGCCGGCAACGCGAAACCCGGCCTGCGCAGTGCGCCCAAACCCGCTGACGACTTCGCGTTGCGGCATCATGGTCGTATTCAGCGCACAGCCATCACCCCGTGAGGACATACCATGCTCCGCATACTTGCACTGTTCGCTCTTTTACTTGGCGGCGCTGTACACGCCGAAACCCTAAGCGTGATGAGCTTCAATGTCCGCCTGCCAACTGCGGCCGATGGCGCCAACGCGTGGGAGGAACGTCGTGAGCTGTTCATCGACACTGTCCGCGCGCAGGCACCTGACCTGATGGGGACCCAGGAACTGCATTTCGAGCAGGGCCAATACATCGTCGAAAAGCTGCCGGAATATCGCTGGTTCGGAATGAGTCGGCGTGGCAACCACGAGGACGAGCACATGGGCGTATTCTATCGTCCGGACCGGCTGCGATTGCTCGATTCAGGCGACTTCTGGTTGTCGAACACCCCCGAGCGCGCCGGCAGCAGCAGTTGGGGCAATCCATTTCCGCGGATGGTGACCTGGGCCCTGTTTGAAACCGTCGAAAGCCATGCCCGATTTTTGTATTACAACACCCACTTCCCCTACCGCGCGGAAGATGACGAGGCCCGTCGCAAAGCGGCCACGTTGATCGTCAATCGGTTGTCGCTGTACGACGTGGCATTGCCGATCATCGTCGGCGGCGATTTCAACAGCGAACCTCAGGGAGGTGCTTACGCGATACTGACCGGGCTGTTGAAGGATGCATGGGAGGAGGCGGCATCGCGCAGCGGCCCGGACGCAACCTTCCATGGCTTCAGCGGGACGCCAGATCGGCGCATCGACTGGATTGTGTTCCGGGCGCCGTGGCGCGTGCTATCGGCTCAGGTCAATAACCACCATGACGGCACACGTTACCCGTCGGATCACTTCCCGGTCAGCGCCGTTTTCGCACTTGCACCTTAGGCTAGCAGCCTGTCGGGCTTCACTTGGCACGGGCTGCAAAACCGTCTGCGCGATTCAGCTGCCGCCACGCATCAGCTCGCGGCAGTCAGCCTCTGGCAGCGGCCGGCTGAACAAAAAGCCTTGCAATTCATCGCAACCATTGTCGAACAGTGCTTGCGCGTCCACTTCGCGCTCCACACCCTCGGCAATCACCCGATAACCCAGCGCGCGTGCCATGGTGGTGATTGCCTGCACGATCACCGCCTGACGCGGGTCATCGGCGATATTGGCTACCAGGCTGCGATCAAGCTTCAGCACATCCACCGCGAACAGATACAAATAGCTGAGGCTGGAATAGCCTGAGCCAAAATCGTCGATGGCGACACCAATACCCAGCCGCTTGAGGCCGGAAAGCACCTGCCGGGTGCGCTCGGAATTGCGCAGCAGCTGGCTCTCGGTGATTTCAATCTGCAACAACCCCGGCGCAATACCGGCGGCAAGCAAAGCCTCACCAGCCATATCGACCAATTGCTCTCCGGTGAAGGTCACTACCGAAACATTGACCGAAACCGGGACAAGCGACAGCCCCTGATCCTGCCATTCACGTAGTTGCTGGCATGCGGCGCGCATCACCCAGGCATCGACCTGCATGATCAGGTCGCTGGTTTCGGCAATCGGCAGGAAATCGCAGGGGTAGATCAATTCCGACTCGCTGCGCTGCCAGCGCACCAGTGCCTCAAGCCCGATCAGACGGCGGCTGGCGGCATCGACCTTGGGCTGAAAGTGCAACCGCAACTGGCCGCCATCGATGGCGTCATGCAGCAGCGTTTCCACTTGCAACCGCGCGTGCTCGTGCTGATTGATTTCCGGAGTGAAAAAGGCGTACTGATTGCGGCCCGCATGCTTGGCGTGATACATCGCGGCATCGGCATTCTTGAGCAACTCATGCGGCGAGGTTCCATCATCGGGAAACACGCTGATGCCGATCGAACCCGATACACGTACGTCCTGACCGCCAAGCGTCATCGGCTCGTGCAAGGTGCGCAACAATTTCTCAGCAACCTGAGCCACATCCCGCGCGCTGCCGGTTTCGGGCAGCAGCACCACGAACTCGTCACCACCCAGGCGGCACACCGTATCGGAGCGCCGCACGCCGGCACACAATCGCTCGGCAACCTGACACAGCATCTGATCGCCGGCGTGATGACCCAGGCTGTCATTGATCGCCTTGAAGCGATCCAGATCGATGAACAGCACGGCGGTCATCCGCGCGTTGCGCTCGGCCAGCGCCAGCGCCTGGCGCAAACGGTCTTCCAGCACAACCCGGTTGGGCAAATCGGTGAGCGCGTCATGCTGCGCCAGATGTGCCATCCGCATCGCCAGCTCGCGCGACGCGCTGACATCACGAAACACCAGCACGGCGCCACTGACGTTACCCTGCGCATCGTGGATCGATGCCACCGAGCCTGAAATTGGCAAGACCGCACTATCTGCCCGCACCAACACCGCATCGTCGGCGAGACTGATGATCGGGTTCTGCGCCAGCAATTGCAGCACCGGGATGGCCTCACGCGCGCCGCCATGGGTGGCAGCGATGGTGACGACATCATTGATCTGACGCCCCATCGCATCTGCCTCACTCCACCCAGTGAGCGCTTCGGCGGCAGGGTTGAGCGAACTGACATGACCGGCAACATCAGTGACGATGACCGCGTCGGCAATGGCGCGCAAGGCGGTCCGCACGCGATCGCTCTCATCGAACAGTTCATCCTCGGCTGCCTTGAGTGCGCTCACATCAACCAGCAACATGTAGATGCCCTCAGAGCCATCCGGCACAACCGACACCTGGGTCCAGCGCCCAGCCTGCGGCACCCAGCTACGCACGCTGCCGTGCTCGCCGGCGTGGCCGCGTTTCACCAGTTCGTCCACCGCCGGATCGCGCGGCGCGTTATCACCAAACACCTCAACGAAGGTCTTGCCAATAAACGCATTGGCTTCCAGCCCGTACCAGTCCAGATGCGCGCGATTGACAAACAAAAACCGACCATCGCGATCCAGATGCGAAACCAGGCCAGGAACACTGTCGGTGATCGTGCGCAGACGTTGCTCGCTCGCGCGATAAGCCGTTGCCCGCACTTCACCAAGGATGTTGGCGCGTACCCGCGTCGTTGCCAGCAACCACACAATCGCAGCAAGCAGCAATGCGGTAACCAGGCCGCCTTGCAATACGGTTTGCGCCTGCTCGGATGCGACCGCATCGATGCCGCTCATGTCGGCGCTGTAACGCACCGACCAACGACGGCCGGCAACCGGCAATTGCCGCTCAATCGTGAATAGCGGCGCATGACTTGCCGCGTCTTGCGGCATCTGTCGCATATCGGCGTACAGCGGGCTGTCGTTGTCGGCGGCGTCGAACAAGGCGAAGTTGATGCCCAATGGCCCATCGCCAAGGATGTCGGACATCAACAAGTCCACACGCAGTGAGGCCATCACAAACCCCAGCAACGTTCCGTCCTTGCGCGCCACCGAGCCGGCTATCGGCTCACCTTCATACACCGGCAGAAACAACAACACCCGCGCCGAGTCGGCGTCGCTCGCCACGCGTTGCAATGGCCCGGTCACCACAATTCTTGCTTGATCGCGTGCAGTCTGCAAAGCGAGACGACACACCGGATCGGCATAAAGATCGACGCCCAGCGGACTGCTGTCGGCTACCGCATGAGTCGCCGAGTAATAAGTGATTGGCACGTATTGGTCGCGCTCACCGGCTGGAATCAGAGTGAATTGTAGCTGCGAACTGAGCCTGGCTTGAACGATGAACTCGGGCAAATGCTCGGCCGATACCTGTTCAGCAAAACCCAAGCCCTGTAATCCGGGGTAATGGCGTTCCAGATCGAGCATCTGCACAAAGGCATGCCACTTCGCTTGATCAAGATCGCGATTCAGGGTTACTTGCGCAAGCGCCGAATGCAATATCAGTTCGTATGCCGCAACCCGAGATGCGATGGCAGATGTAACCTCCTTTGCCCGCGCCTCAAACGCCAATCGTGCATCATCACGTGCTGCTGTTTGCAATGGGCGCCAGATCAAAAGGGTCACCAACATCACCGCGACAAATACCAGCACCGCGAGAAACCACGGCAATCTCGCGCGGTATGCTCGCCGTGCTGCTGCAGCTTGGTCCAAGCCAGTGGGCATCAGGGTAACCACTCGCGACAATAAGTTCGATGCGAGTGTATGCGATCCTGTGCAGTGCGTCATGACTGCGGTACAAACAATGACACGCAGTAGGCAACCGTGGCGCATACCTCACGAGCGTTTGATCAGTCACCCGGGGTACGCACAGCGCCCTTCACCCGTTTCGCACGCACCTCGCCACTACCACTGCGGTTGACAACAACGTCACCGTCAATATCGGTGACGCGCAAGTCGCCAGAACCCATGCGTTCCAACTGTACCGAACCGGCAATCCGCAGCAGGGTAATGTCGCCTGAGCCGAGCGATTCAATACGCACCGAGCCCTTGGCATCGCGCACGGTGACATCGCCTGACCCCACCGTTCCGATCTGCGTATCTGCGGCCACGCCCTCCACGATGGCATCGCCCGAGCCAACGGAATCGATCTGCAATGCACCGATGTTGTGCGCCACCACATCGCCAGAACCCAGATCCAGGTGCAGCGTGCCAGCGATGCCCCTGGCATCCAGATCACCGGAGCCGACATCCGCCTTGAGCGACGCCACCTGTTGAATGTTCGCGTCGCCGGAGCCCATGTTCAACTCGAGCGCAAGCGACGCTGGCACCTTGACGCTGACATTGTGATAGGCATAGTCAGAGCCAAATGACACGGTGATGATGCGGTGCTCGCGCACCAGGCTTAGCGTCAGACGATCACCATCGCGCTCTTGTTTCAGTGACAACAGCTCAAGCCGCTTGTCGGACGAAGCACAGGCACGGCCGCGAACCACGCCGTCGGCACCATCGGCGCCGCTGATGTTCAGGGTATCGGCGCCCATTTCCACCACCAAGGTGGAAATTCCTTCCAGATCCAGCACCAACTCTTCGGGCTTTTCGACATTGCAGCTCTCGGCGGCAGCAAGCGTTGGCAACAACAATGCAGCAGCAGCAATCAGTATTTTCATGGTGAATACTCCCCGTTCAGTAAATCAGCGGCCACGTTGCAGCCAACACAATCACGCATCATCGCGCCAGCGGCGCAGGCGAATGGCGGCAACAATCATCGCCGCACCCGCCGCCGCCCAAAGCCACACCTCCACGCTAGCCAGGCCAGCCCAGGCGTGGCCGGCGCCGAACAATGACGCCATGTCTTCCGGGCCATTCATTCGCTCGAACATTTCCATATCGCCGCGAAACAGGATGTCGGCGCCGGGCAGCGCACTGCCAAGCAAACGTGCGACCACGTGGCTCCAGAACCAGCCGGTTTTGAGTGAGAACAGTTGCATCACATCAAACCAGCTCACCAGAATGCCGGACAACACCGGGATCATCAGCGCCCACAGGAACGGTTTGCTTTTGGCCCATGCGCTGCACAGCATCAACCAGCCCACGGTCGGCAGCGCCCACACCACGTACACCGGGAGTGCCGCAAACAGATTGAACACAACCGTTAATGGATTGGCCGGCCCCCAGATCAGCGCAAGGGGATTGCCGCCGTGAAAGAACACCACGGCGCTTATCAGCACAAAAAATCCAAAGCCGGCAATGACCCCGACAACCGTGGCGATCAGCGGCGCAACGACAATCGCACTGGCCACCTTGGCCAACACCGTGTCGCGATCGGACACCGGCAACGACTTCCAGAACAGCACGCTGCGGTCCTTGCGCTCATCGAACAGGCAGCCAAGGCAATAGAAGAACACCACGAACGCCAGAGTGACGTAGGCCCAGGTTGCCGCCATGAAAAAGCTCACATCCAGTCCCATGCCGAGCTTGCTCATCGCATCCGGGCCGAGTTTATCGGTCAGCGCGTTGATATGGATACCGTTGATTTGCACACCGGATTTCTTGCCGATTACTTCGGCGGTGATGACCGCCATCATGCTGAGAATCAAAAACGCGCTGCTGGCGACTATTGGCGCCCAGAAGAAGCCACCTTTGTGCTCCCAGAACTCGCGCTTGAGCAATGTCGGAAAGGTTTTCATGCGTAGGTCCCCTTCATGGAAGCAACAAACAGGTCGGCAATCCCGGGTGTACGGGTTTCCCCGAAACCCGCCAGTTGTGCGCGCGGGATGCCATCAAACAGCATCACCGCTTTGCCAAACACCTGGCGCTCATCAATCGGCTTCAGCGCGCGTGCTGCCTCGGCATGTTCGGCCGACACCATCACTTCAACAAACCGCTCGGCCATGTCATCCATGCTGGTACTCAGCGAGATTTTTCCATCGCGGATGAACAGCAAGTCGGTGAGGATGTGCTCGATCTCCTCAACCTGATGGGTGGTGATGAGGATCGTCTTTTCGTCATCGAAGTACTGCTCCAGCAAGTTCTGATAGAACTGCTTGCGATAAACGATATCGAGGCCCAGGGTCGGCTCATCCAGCACCAGCAGCTTGGCGTCGATCGCCATCACCAGCGCCAGATGCAATTGCACGATCATGCCCTTGGACAGCTCCTTGACCCGCGAATTGCGCTTGATCTTGGTATGCGCCAGCGCCGCCTCGCATTTGGCCCGGTCAAAACGCGGGTGTACACCTTCCACGAAGTCGATGGCCTGCGATACCCGAATCCAGCGCGGCAATACCGCCACATCAGCGATGAAGCAAACTTGCTCCATCAACGCGTCGCGCTGGGTCCGCGGATCAAGGCCGAGCACACTGAGTTCGCCTTCAAACTGGATCAGGCCAAGAACGGCCTTCAACGCGGTGGTCTTGCCGGCGCCATTGGGGCCGATCAAACCAACAATGCGACCGACCGGAAGTTCAAAGCTGACCCCATCCATCGCGTTCGTGTTTTTGTAGCGTTTACGCAAATTACGGGCATTGACGACACTGGCCATCACTTTTCCTCCGCGGCAAGCGCCGCCTTCATCAGGGATTTGATATCAAGCCCAAGCCGGCGCATACGCTCCAGCACCAAGGGCCACTCGTCATTCATAAAATGCTCACGCTCCGTACCCAACAGTTTTTCCGGTGCGCCGTCGGTAACGAACATGCCCAACCCGCGACGTTTCTCCACCAGGCTCTCATCGACCAGTTCCTGATAGGCGCGCGATACGGTGATCGGGTTGAGTTGGTAATCGGCGGCAATCTGGCGCACCGACGGCAATGCATCGCCGGGCTTTAATGCACCATCAAGCATCATTGCCACCACCCGCTCCTTGAGCTGTCGGTAGATCGGGCTGTTGTCATTCCACTGCACTGTACTCATCTCATGACTCCCGGCGCGGTATCAAACGCGCAAAGGAGTAATAAGGCATCGTCAGATTGACGCGAGCGCTTTGCCGCTCGCGATCTGGAGCGGCCTGCGTCGCAGTTTGCGGCGCTGATTCGCTATCGATGCGGACATTGCCAGCCACTTGCATGGTTTCAGATTCGAGCGGTTGCGCAAGCATCAGCGTACTGGCGACAAACCCCAAAGCAACACCCAAGCTGGTCAATGTTGTGCGCAGTTTGTTGTGCATGATCGTCTCCTCGGCGACCGGCGGCTGTCATTGGCTACCGGTGTTGTAGGTAACTATAACACTACATCGAAGAATGTCAACACTCCCTTCAACCCAACTAATGCCACGGTGCCGAACCTGCCAACCCCTGAACAAAAAATGGCGGCATGGCACAATAGGCACAACGCCATCACGACTATTGCCGCGACGCCCGTAGCGCATTACAATTGTCGGCTTGCATCGGGGTGTAGCTCAGCCTGGTAGAGCGCTACGTTCGGGACGTAGAAGTCGCAGGTTCAAATCCTGTCTCCCCGACCAAAGAAAACAACCGCTTACGAAAAACCGGCCACGCGCCGGTTTTTTTGTGGCCGTTTTTGGAAGCCGCGCACACTCGCCAGCACCACAAACGCCTGCCGCACCGGCAATCGCCGCGCCGGCCGATGGCAAGCCGCCAGCAGATGCGCTTCGGCACGGGCTAAATCGTGTACGGAAAAATTCCTGGTTCTTCGAAAAAATGATCCAGGTTGATGGAGCAGGTGGTGTGGCGTGGGGTGGTGCTGGGTGAATGTTGGCACCGCACATCGCTGAGCATGGATCGCGCCAGTCACCCGGCTAGCAGTCTGTCGGACTTGACGCTGATCTACTCGGCAATTGCTCCTGCATTGCTCTACCTCATGCATCCATGCAGTCGTGCGGAAAAGCCGAGATTGGTCAGATATTCCGATCTCTACGTTAAAGGGCCCTGCCATTCGCCTCAAAAGATCGAAAAATCTGCCTCAAGCCGGCTTTCCCTCGCTACGATCGGTCAAGCCCGACAGGCTGCTAGAGATGGCGTTCCACCTCCCGCATACCGATGTCACCGGCGCGCCGGAAGGCGCTGGCTACCCGGTCACAATCACGTGCGGATACACCCAACCGTTCGAAGGTGTCCCGCCAGCTCCGCACCGCTCTTACGACACGATCAACAATCGCGGCCGCATTCGGTGGCAGCAAGCCAAAGCGCCCCGCGCCCGCCAGCGCGTTGTCCAGCTGTGCGACTCGGCCCTGCGGCCCAACGGAAAGATGCAGCATGCGTTCGTGTGCAGCCTGTGGCTTGGGCACCACATCGTACAGTGGACTGAGACGCCAGCCTTCGGCGTTTTCATCGTAGAGGAAGGCATGATTGCGCAGATGGTCGTCGTCATTGGTCACCAGGATATTGAAGACCATACGGGCATAAAGCTCGCGGCGATCACCTGCGATGCACCCGCGTACGCCATGCTGACCCAGTGCATCGGCAATCGCGGCGTAGCTGGAATCGGGTGAATCCTGCTCGTGCAACGCCAGCATGGTCAGCGCACTGACCATGTGTCGGCGACCAATACCCGTCGGCAGCGACAGGCGATCGAATCGCTCAATCAGCATGACCTGTCGGTCATCGGCCAATGACTCGATACTGGTGCGGGGTACGTTGAGTCCCGCTTCGCGAGCCAACTCCAGGGTGGCGCGTTCGATCAGCGGCATATTGAAGCGGTCATTCACGGAAGGGAACTTGGCAATCCATTCGCCATCATCCATGCGAACCACGGACTTGGGCCGTGCACCACCAACCGACGGCCCACCCGCAAAGAACACCTCCAGGTGCGCAGGCACCGGCTCGCCTTCCTCGATACGCGCGGTGGCATCGAGCAGATGACCCAGATCCATCACTGAGGGCAGCACACCATCGGCCGACCGGCTGGTCGGTGTAGGCCGTACATCCAGCGCACCGGCGCGATGCGGGCCGGCATGATCCAGATAGGTCGATTCGGGCAAGCCATTGGGGGGTGCCCTGAGCCGGTTCTCGATGACCCGACGCCCCCAAGCGTCGGGGGTGGCATCGCGAAGTGCGCCAAACAGGGCCAGGCCATCGGGCGGCACCAGCCCCGCATCACCGCCACCGTCGGCAAGCGCCAAGGCAACGGGATCTACCGGCACCGCATTGGCGCGCTGCAGATAGCGACGGCCATAGGCAAAGCGCGAGGCCTGCACCTGCAGGCCCTGCTCGATCAGGGTCAGCCGACCAGCAGGCACCGCATCGGTTTCACCCGGCAGATGCATGAATACGATGCGCTCAGACATGTCTCAAAAGTCCAGATCGGATTTTTCCGACCGGCCACGTGGGCGCTTGGCCCGGGTGTGGTTGAGCAAAGCTTCGGAAGCCGGGTCGCGAAGCTCTGCCAGACGTGACATCAGCCCGACGCGCTCGAACACCGCCAGCCAGGCGCCAAGCGACGTCGACAACGAGCCACCCTCAATGCGCTTGAGCGTGGCCAGGCTGACCCGGGCGCGTTCGGCCAGTTCGGCCATGGTCCAGTTGCGCGCAACGCGTGCCTGTCGCACCAAAGCACCCAAGTGGCGCCCGGTGGCCTCGACGAGAGGGCTGGCAAATTCGGATTCCTGACGCTTCATGGTTCTTATATGACCTATTAAGCTAATAACGGATCATTTATGAGCCTTTTTACGCGTCGTATTCATGCATGTCAACTGCGTCTGATGCAGGTGGCCATGGATAAAACCGGGCGGCCACGTCGGCCAAACGCATGCCGTGCGCCGCAATGTCGTCTGCGGTCCAGGCTGCATGCTCCAGCAGTTGTAAGTTGAAACTCAAATTGGTGTTGCGAATCAGCAGATCCCGTTTGACCTTGAACTCGCGATGCATCGCTTCCCGATTTTGTTGCCGATTTTTTGTGGCGGACGTTTCCCGGTTGGTACCACCGATATCCCTCGATATTCGCGCTGGCGTTAGCGGCAAACCACCCGCAAATGCGCTTCGGCACGGGCGAGATCGTGCGCGGTATCGATGCCGCCGGGGAACGGCTCTGCTGCCAGCGCCACCGCAATGTCGAGCCCGGCTTCGAGCACACGCAACTGCTCCAGCGCTTCGATCTGCTCCAGTTGCCCCGGCGCCATGGCCGCAAAGCGGCGCAAAAACCCGGCGCTGTAAGCGTACAGCCCGATATGGCGCAGCCCGCAGGCGAATGGCAGGTTCAACCGATCACGGGCAAACGCATCGCGGTGCCAGGGCAAGGGCGCGCGGCTGAAATACAGGGCACGGCCATCGGCGCGGCGCACCAGCTTGACCACGTTGGGGTCGAACAACTCGGCGCTGCGGGTGATTGGTGTCGCCAGCGTCGCCATCGCCGCCTGCGATTCAAGCAATGCCTGCACCAAAGTCTGTATGCAAGACGCCGGTACGAACGGTTCATCACCTTGCAGGTTGACCACCACCGCCTCATCCGGCCAGCGCAATTGCTGCGCGCATTCGGCCAGCCGATCGGTGCCGGAGGCATGGTCGGCGCGGGTGATGCAGACCTGGATTTCGGGAAAGCGCACCAGCGCATCGGCAATCGCAGCGGCATCGGTGGCCACCACCACCTGCGTGGCGCCGGCAGCCTGCGCGCAGCGCACCACATGGGCGATGATCGGTTCGCCAGCCAGCAATTGCAGCGGCTTGTTCGGCAGCCGGGTGCTGCCGAGACGGGCGGGTATGGCAACGATAAATGGTTGATTATTCATTGACGCATCCCCAGCCGTTGATCCAAGGCGTCGTAGAACGCTTCGGGCAGTAGCGCATCGATTGCCAGCGCGAAACACGATTCGGTGGTGAAGCGCTGGCATTTCACTGCATCTTTTTCGGTCATCAGCACCGCCAGCCCATCGCCAAAGTGCAGGTCGCCGGCACTGAAGCGATGATGATCGACAAAGGCGTGTTCGAGCACCGCGATACCAGCGGCGCGCAGGGTGGCAAAAAAACGCTCGGGCCGGCCGATGCCGGCCAGCGCGTGTACGCGCTGACCGCGAAACTCCGATAACGGGCGTGGTTCGCTGCCATCCAGCCGCGTTACCAGTGCCGGCACAATGTGCATGGCGAACGATCCGGCTTTGCCAGTGTGATCGTGATCGGCGCCGGTCAGCAGATGGAAATCGCATGCATGCGCACGGGCCGGTGGTTCGCGCAGCGGCCCCGCCGGCAGCATCCAGCCATTGCCGTAACCACGCAGCGCATCGATCACTTCGATCTCGATATCGCGACCCAGGCGATAGTGTTGCAGGCCATCGTCGGCCAGCACCAGATCGCAGCCGGCGGCAATCAGCGCGCGCGCGCCACGTACGCGATCCGCATCCACCCGCACCGGCACGCCGCTGCGCCGCGCAATCACTACCGGCTCATCGCCGACGCGTTGCGGATCGCTGTCGGTAGCAGCCCAGGACGGCACGCTGCCGCGCCGGCCATAGCCACGCGTCACTACACCCGGTCGCCAGCCCCGGGCCTGCAGGTGCTGGGACAGTGCGATTACTGCCGGGGTCTTGCCACTGCCGCCGGCCACCAGATTACCGATCACCAGCACCGGCACATCGACACGCTGCACGGCACGGCGGCCGGTGCGGTACGCGGCTGCGCGGCGCGCCACCTGCCACGCAAATAACGCAGCCAGCGCACGCAATAGCGGCCCCGGTGCAACTCCGCCATACCAGCGGCGCAGCAACCAGGGCTCAAGCCATGTGCGGATCACGACATGGCATCCATGGCATCCCTGAACTGGATCCGGTGCAATCGCGCATACAGCCCGTCGCGGGCCAGCAATTGCGCGTGATTACCGACCTCGACCAGGCGGCCCTCATCAAGCACCAGCACCTGATCGGCGTGCTCGATGGTGGCGAGCCGATGCGCGATCACCAGCGTGGTGCGGTCCGGGATCAGGTGATTGAGCGCGTCCTGCACCAGTTGCTCGGACTCGCTGTCGAGCGCGGCGGTGGCCTCGTCGAGAATCAGGATTGGCGCGTTCTTCAGGAACGCGCGGGCAATCGCCAGCCGTTGCCGCTGCCCACCCGACAACAACGCCCCATTCTCGCCAATACGCGATTGCAAGCCCTGCGGCAGGCGCTCGATGAACTCCAAAGCATTGGCGGCTTGCGCGGCTTTTTCGATGGCAGCCGCGTCGGCGCCCGCTTGTTCGCCGTAGGCGATGTTGGCCGCCACGCTGTCATCGAACAGCATCACACGCTGACTGACCAAGGCAATCTGCCGGCGCAGATCGGCCAGGTGGATATCGCGCAGCGCAATGCCATCGAGCTCGATCTCGCCGCTGTCGGGCTCGTAGAAGCGCGGAATCAATCGCACCAATGTTGATTTGCCGCTACCGGAACGGCCGACGATGGCGGTTACCGTACCGGGCCGTGCGACGAAACTGATATCGTGCAGCGCCGCCACATCCTGGCCGGCGTAACGCATGCTGACGTTGCGAAACACGACCTCACCGCGCGCGCGCTCGATGTGCTGCACACCAGTATCGAGCTCATCGCCCTGGTCGAGCACCGAGAACAGCCGCTGCGCGGCGGCCACACCACGCTGAATTGGACTTTGCACATTGGAGATGCGCTTGAGCGATGGCAACATCGCCATCATTGCGGTAATCAGCGAAACGAACTCACCGGCATCCATGCGGCCCTTGATCGCTTCGCGCCCGGCCATGTACAGGATTGCGGCGAGCGCGATGGCGGCCAGAAACTGCACCGTTGACGATGCCAGCGCGCGGATCACCTCGACCTTCACATTGAGGCGGCGGTTGCGATTGGCAAGCACGGTAAAACGTGCGGCTTCGTCATCCTGGGCACCGTAAATCTTCACTTCCTGTTGCGCCGCCAGCGCCTGCTCGGCGGTCATCGCCATGCTCGCCACACCATCCTGAATGCCGCGATTGATGTGCCGGTAGCGGCGCGAAACGAAGCGCGAGATCAGGCCAATCAATGGAATCAGCACCAGCATGGTGGCGGTGACGCGGTGGCTTTGCTGCACCATCACCCAGAACAGCACGGCGATGGTGAGGGTGTCGGTAAACAGCACCTTGAGCGATTCGGCGCCGGCATGGGCGAGTTGCTCGGTGTCATAGTTCAGCCGCGACACCAGATTCGGCACCGGCTCGGCATCAAACCGGTAACTGGGCATGCGCAGGTATTTGCCCATCAACGCATGGCGCAGATCGCGCACCACCCCGCGCCCGGTCAGTGCCATGCCAAAATCGGTGACAAAAGTGGCGATGCCACGGAAAAAAAACAGCACGATGATACCAAGCGGCAACGCCAGCCGGATATCCTTGCTACGCTCGACGAAGGTATCGTTCACCATCGGCTTCATAAGCCAGGTGAAGATGCCGGCAGCGGCGGCCTCAATCACCATGCCAACCACCGCCACCAGCAACCATGGCCAGTAGCGCCCGGAAAACTTCAACAACCGGGCATAGGTGCGCAGCGCACCGCGTGCGCTATCGTCAAATGCTGGGCTCACTCGTCCGGCTCCGGCGCGGTAGCAATCGACAGCCGGCCAAAGCCCAGCTTGCCCAGCACATCCATTGCCGTTACCACCGCCTGGTGCGGGGTATTGGCATCGGCGCGCAGCAACACGGTCTGGTCGCGCGTGTCACCGGCCACCCGCACGATCGCCTCGCGCAATGATGCCGGGTCGGACTTGAGTACTTCGTTGGCACCCACGAAATAACGGCCCTTGGCGTCGATCTGGATCAACAAAGCATCGCTGGGATCGGTGACTTCGCGCGCGCTGGCTTGCGGCAATTTCACCTGCAAAGCGGCACGCGAATCGAAGGTGGTGGTTACCACAAAAAAGATGATCAGCGTAAACACCACATCGATCAATGGCGTCAGGCTGATTTCCGGTTCATCGCGCAGCCGGCCTGCGTCGATCTTCATGCCTGGCCTTTACCACTGCCAGGCGTGGTGGCCACTTGATCGATGACATCGAGCAATGCCATCGCCTGCTCTTCCATCTCCACCACATAGGCGCTGACCAGACCGCGAAAGTAGCGGTAGAACATCAGCGCCGGGATCGCCACCACCAGACCCACAGCAGTGCTCACTAAGGCCTCGCCAATACCACCGGCCAGTCGGCCGGCATCGCCGACACCGAACTCGAGAATATTGAGGAACATGCGGATCATGCCGGTGACGGTACCAAGCAAGCCAAGCAGTGGCGCGATGCCGGCAACCGTTCCCAACGTGTTGAGAAAGCGCTCCAGCCGATGCACGACATGGCGACCGACATCTTCGACCCGCTCCTTGATCACCTCACGCGGGCGATGGCGCATGTCCAATGCCGCTGCCAGCAATTCGCCAAGCGGCGAATTGGCACGCAGCACCTCGACATGGGCCGGATCGAGCTTGCGTCGCGCCGCCCATTCACGCACATCGTCGCCCAGGCCAGCCGGCAATACCACCGAGCGGCGCAGGCTCCAGAATCGCTCGACGATGATCGCTGCGGTCAGCGCCGACACGGCCAGGATCGGCCACATCACCCAGCCGCCTGCCATTACCAGTTCCAGCACGGATTGATCTCCCAAAAGGCTTTAGGCATAGGATACCGGCTTGGCCGTGGTCATGGGGCAATTGCAGCTTCGCGCTCATGCCACAGCCGGCGCCGGTCATCACGCCAACGCCGAGCCACAATTACACCCGAGCCATCCACCCGCACGCGGATCAGGCCGGCATTGGCAGTATCTGCCATCGTTGCACCGCCATCACGGTAGCGTTGTACCACCTGCGCACGCGGCAGGCCAAAGCGATTACCATGGCCGGTTGCCAACAGCGCGATGCGTGGCATCACCGCAGCCACAAACGCCGGGCTCGATGAGGTGGTGGAGCCATGATGCGGCACCACCAGCACATCGGCAGCCAATGCCGCCGCCTGTTCGCGCACCAGGCGCTGCTCAACCACCGCTTCGATGTCGCCCGGCAACAAGGCGCTGCCCAGCGCACTGCTGATGCGCAGCACACAACTGCTGTCGTTGCGCAAATACGGAAAATGCGGCGGCGGATGCAGCCAGCGAAAGTCCACCCCATCCCACTGCCAATCGCCGCCGCGCTGGCAGTCGTTACCGGCGATGCGCGGGTAGCCTTCGGGCTTGAAACGCTGGGCCGGCGCGAAGGCACGCGCCACCGCCGCCGCGCCGCCGGCATGATCGTTATCGCCATGGCTTACCACCAGCATATCGAGCCGCGACAGCCCCAGTGCATGCAGTGCCGGCACCACCGCAGCCTCGCCCATGTCGAACCGGCCTTGCAGTGCCGGCCCGGCATCGAACAACAGGCTGTGACTGCGGGTGCGCACCAATACCGACAGTCCTTGGCCGACATCGATCACATCGAGCGAAAATCCGGCCTCGGGCAGGCGCTGCTGCGCCGGCCACAGCAATGGCAAAAACAGCACGCCGCCCAGCCAACGCGCCGACAAGCCGCGCGGCAACAGCAGCCATAGCGCACCGATCACCGCCAACCCCAGCGCCAACAGGTCCGGTTCGGGCAACCACAGCAGGCTGCCATGCCACGCGGCCACCGGCTCCAGCACTCGCCACAACAGGTTCATCGCTGCCTGTGCCAAAGCAACCGCCGGCGCACCCAGAACTGGCGAAATCCACAACAACACTGCGGCGATCAAGCTCAGCGGCACCACCACCAGGCTAATCCACGGAATACCGACGAGGTTGGCCAGCGGCCCGGCCAGCGAGGCTTGGCCAAAAAACCAAACGGTCAGCGGTAGCAGGCCGATCGTGCTCACCGCCTGCGCACTGAGCAGGCCGCGCCAACCGGCACCCATCCCAGGCAGACACCACAACAGCCAGCCGACACCGAGAAAACTTAGCCAGAATCCCGGCGCCAGTACCGCCAAAGGATCGGCCAACACCACTGCGGCCAGCGCCAGCGCAAACGCGGACGAGGTCCCCGCCGGCCGCCGCAGCAAGCGTGCCAGCAACAACACGCCAATCATCAGCAGGGTGCGCACGGTGGGCAAGGCAAAGCCTGCCGCTGCGGTGTACAGGCCCGCCATGACAAATGCCGATACCGCTGCCACCTGCGGCCGAGGCCAAAACAGGCCGATCCGCGGCCATAGCCGGAATGCCAATCGCGCCAGCAACGCACCGAAGCCGGCGAGCAGGCCAACATGAAAGCCGGAAATGGCAATCAGATGAGTAAGCCCGGTGGCGCGCAACACTTCCCAATCGCGAGGGCTCAACTCGCGGGTGTCGCCCAGCGCCAGCGCGCGCACAAACCGCGCCTTGGCACCCATCGCATGCGCCAAGCGATCACGCCACGCATCAAGGCCGGTCGCTGCCGCCAGCCGCTGCGCGGATTCCGGCGCACGCACATAACCGGTAGCCGCCAACCGGCGTTGCAAGGCCAGCCGCTCGAAGTCGAAACCACCGGGGTTGAACACGCCGCGTGGCCGCCGCAGGCGAACGCTGAAGGCCCAGCGCTCACCGGCTTGCATCAGCGGTTCGGAGGCATACTGGTTCAGCCGCACATCGTGACCGATCAGCGCCTGCGCTGCCGGTTCACCCGCGTCGATGCGCAGCATGAAGCGCACGCCGTCAGCGCGTTGTTCGGGCAGATCGATGACCCGGCCTTGCACCTGCAGGTCGTGGCCCTGCAACGACGACGGCAGGCGCACACTCATCGCCCCTTGTGCCTGAATCAGCGCCCAGGCGAAGCCCACGGCGACGGCGCCCAGCACACGCATTACAACGCGCCCGCGCAGCCACGCCCACATGCCGAAGCCCAAAACCAGCATCAGCAACCATGACGGAGGTATCAGCGGCAGACACAAAGCCGGCAACACCCCCAACAACAGGCACGATGCCACCATCAAGCCGAAGGGAGGCAAGGGCCGTGCTGTCATTGCCGGAAACCTGCGACTGCCTGAAGCATGCGGATCTACCGAGCGCAGGGAGGGGCGCCGTCAGCCGCCAGTATGCCGGCCACACCTTGGTTCGTCAGTCAGCAAACCGCGCACGTGGGGGTAAGCATTTTCCGAGTGCTGCCTCCGCATCATCACCGCATCGCGCTGGCGACACGGCTAAACGCAATGCTGCTCTGCTGATCGCCTCCGGCCTTGATGTTGTCATTCCCGCGCAGCGGGAATCCATGTTGCTCTTGCTTTGAAAAGAAAAAAACACATGGCCCCAGCTTTACACGCACTGCGTGCTCGCCCTTCGGGCCGCCTATAGCGTTCGAGTGCTACGCGCCTCGCCGCTGGGGCGCCGGCATGATGGTTTGTCGTCAAAATGAGCAGTATCGCGGCTAAACGGTCAGTGCTTGCAAACGCCCGGCACTCAACTCCAGCACGCGATCAAACCGGCGCGCCAGGCGCAGGTCGTGGGTTACCACCACCAGGCTGGTGCCCTGGCTGCGATTGAGTTCCAGCATCAACTCGAACACGCTGGCCGCAGTTTTTTCATCGAGATTACCGGTCGGCTCGTCGCCAAGCACACAGGCCGGGCGATTGACCAAGGCCCGCGCCACCGCTGCGCGTTGCCGCTCGCCGCCAGACAGTTCGCCGGGCTTGTGCGCCACGCGATGGCCCAGGCCCACGGCTTCCAGCAACACCATCGCCCGCTCACTGGCAAGCCGCACCGACTCGCCACCGACCAGCATCGGCATCATCACGTTTTCCAGCGCGGTAAACTCCGGCAGTAAATGATGGAACTGGTAGACAAAGCCCAGTGCTCGGTTACGCAGGTCGCCACGGGCGGCATCACCGAGCGCCGACATCGCCTGGCCGGTGACATAGACCTCACCCGCCGTAGGCTGATCCAGCCCGCCGAGCAGATGCAGCAGCGTGCTCTTGCCGGCACCGGAGGCGCCGACGATGGCGACGGTTTCGCCAGCCGCAACCGCAAGGTCGAGATCGCGGAATATCTCCGCACGCAAGCCGCCCTCGGCATAGGTTTTGCCGAGGCCGGTACAGGCGAGTACGGCGGTTGTGGTCATCGGTTGATTCCTTGATGAAGCCGGGATCCGGGACTGGGGACTGGGGACTGGGGACTGGGGACTGGGGACTGGGAAAAGCCAGAGTATCTACGCAGAAGCAAAAGCAGAAATTTCGCAAACTTGTTGTCCCGAGTCCCGAGTCCCGAGTCCCGAGTCCCGAGTCCCGAGTCCCGAGTCCCGAGTCCCGAGTCCCGAGTCCCGAGTCCCGAGTCCCGAGTCACTCATAGCGCAACGCCGCAGCCGGGTCGGTTCGCGCGGCGCGCCACGCCGGGTACACGGTGGCGAGCAGACACATCGCGAACGCAACCACCGCGATCAAGGTGACATCATCGGCGCGCAGTGCGGTGGGAACTCCGGTGATGTAGTAAACATCCTTGGGCATCAGGTCGATCTGGAAGGTGCTTTCGATGGCAGCCACCACCGAATCAAGATTCATCGTCAACAACACGCCGGCCAGCACGCCGCCGAGGATGCCCACCAAGCCAATCAACGCACCCTGGATCACAAACACCTGCATCACCGTGTTCGGGCGCATGCCGAGCGTACGCAGAATGGCGATATCGGCCTGCTTGTCGGTCACCAGCATTACCAGCGACGACACCAGGTTGAACGCGGCTACCGCCACGATCAGTGACACCACCAGAAACATCATGGTCTTTTCGAGCTTGATCGCACGAAAAAAATTGGCATGATCGCGCGACCAGTCGCGCACCCGGTACAACGCCGGCAAGCGGTCTGCCAGATCACGCGCCACTTCGTAGGCGCGCATCATGTCGTGCAGGCGTAGGCGCACACCGGTAACGCCATCACCCATGCGCATCAGCTTTTGCGCATCGCGCAGATGGATGATGGCCAGGCCGAGGTCGTAGTCCTGCACGCCGGCTTCGAAAATACCGATCACATGAAATCGCTTCAGCTGCGGCAACACACCAATCGGCGTGGTGCGAAACTCGGGCACGAACGCGGTCACCGAGTCGCCGATATCGACGCCAAGCCACAGTGCCAGTTCCTTGCCGAGAATGATGTTGTAGGCGCCCGCCTGTAACTCATCGAGTGAACCGGCCAACATCTTGTCGGCCAATTGCGACACTTCACCCTCGTGCTCGGGCAGGATGCCACGCAACAACGCGCCCTGGGTTTGCCCGCCTTGCAGCATCGCCTCGCGTTCGGCATAGGGTGCTGCGCCGAGCACGCGTTTGTCTGCATGCGCCACGTCAACCACGTGCTGCCAATCATCCAGCGGCGCGCTGACGCCACTGATGCTGGCATGCGCCACCATGCCCAGGATGCGATTGCGCAATTCTTGTTCAAAGCCGTTCATCACCGAGATCACGGTAATCAAGGCCATCACCCCGATCACGATGCCCAGCATCGAGGCGGCGGAGATAAACGAGATGAAGCGATTGCGCCGTTTCGCGCGGATGTAACGCAGGCCAATGGCAAGGGACAGGGGTCGGAACACAGCGGCCTCGCAGATCAGTTTACAAACCGGGCGATGCCGGAATACGCGCCAGACTCTGCGCCATCAGGCGCAGCGCACGGCGCGAAGCGGCGTCCAGCGTATCAGGCCACCACAGGTAGTGGGTGCTACGGAGCGAGCCATCGTTCAGCGAAACGCCAGCCAGCGGCCCGCGCAACTGCACCGCGCAGATCGTTACCGCTGTCTCACGCTCATTGATTACACACACGGCCGAACGATCCAGGCCCGGCCAGTGCAGCAGCCAATGCCTGCGCCGCGATTCACGCCAGGCCCGCCACAGCGCAAACACCAGCAGCGCCAGCGCCGACAACAACCGCGTTGGCTCGGGTAGCGCGCTGAGCATCACCGCAACCGCCGCCAGCACGCCGATCAGCACGGTGCCGAACACCGCCCAGCGCGATGGTCGCCATTCAATGCGGCAGGGTAAGGATGCGTTCGACAAGCGCAGCCAGGTCCTGATCGGTCGCCACTTCGCGCCGCATCATCCAGCGCCACAGGCGGTCATCTTCGGTTTCCAGTAATCGTTCGAACTGGCCACGCTCGACCGCGTCCGCATGCGGCCAGCGATGATCGAGGTAACGCAGCATCAGCACGTCCAGTTCGCGCATGCCGCGCCGGCAGCGCCAGCGCAGACGGCGCAGGGTCAATTCGTCACTCACCAGCGTTACCGCCAGCACTAGACAGAACGCCGCTCAAGCATCAGCTTCTTGATTTCGGCTATCGCCTTGGCCGGATTCAAGCCCTTCGGACAGGTGCGGGTGCAGTTCATGATGGTGTGGCAGCGGTACAGCTTGAACGGGTCTTCCAGATCATCCAGCCGCGCGCCGGTGTCTTCATCGCGCGAATCGACGATCCAGCGGTAGGCCTGCAACAAGATCGCCGGGCCGAGGTAACGCTCGCCATTCCACCAGTAACTCGGGCAACTGGTTGAGCAACACGCGCACAGGATGCATTCGTACAGGCCATCGAGCTGCTTGCGCTCTGCCGGCGATTGCAGACGCTCGCGGGTGGGCGGTGCGCTCTGCGTACGCAGCCACGGTTTGATCGACGCATACTGGGCGTAGAAATGGGTGAGATCGGGCACCAGATCCTTCACCACCGGCATGTGCGGCAGCGGGTAGATCGGCACTTCCTTCTTGCCGCAATCGGCAATCGCCTTGGTGCAGGCCAGGGTGTTGGTGCCGTCGATGTTCATCGCGCACGAACCGCAAATGCCCTCGCGGCAGGAGCGGCGGAAGGTCAAGGTCGGGTCGATCTCGTTCTTGATCTTGATCAGCGCATCGAGAACCATCGGCCCGCAACTGCCCATGTCCACCTCGTAGGTGTCCACCCGCGGATTGGCGCCGTCGTCCGGGCTCCAGCGATACACCTTGAAGGTGCGCACATCGCCCTTGGCATTGCTCACCGGGAAGTGCTTGCCCTTGGTGATTTTGGAGTTCTTGGGGAGAGTGAATTCGGCCATTGGATTCTCTAGTGCGAAGTTTTGCGAGTACTCAACAGAAACCCGGCATAGCCGAGCCATGAGATGGCAACGCTGACCAGCGCCCAGATCGCCCTCTCAGTGCCGTTGCCACGCCGGGATGTGGCGACCAGGACGACAGGAATGATCCAGATCAAACCCATAACCAACATCGTCCACATCATCACGGTCTGCATGATCAATACACCCGTGCCTTGGGCGGTACCACTTCCACGTCGTCGCTCAAGGTAACCATGTGTACCGGGCGATAATCGATCCGGGTTTCGCCCTTGCCATCGACCCAGCACAGGCTGTGCTTGTGCCAATTCACGTCGTCACGCTCGGAGAAATCCTCGCGCGCATGGGCGCCGCGTGATTCCTTGCGGTTTTCGGCCGACACCATGGTTGCCACCGCCTGCCCGAGCAGGTTCTGCAACTCCAGGGTCTCGACCAGGTCCGAGTTCCACACCAGCGAGCGGTCGGACACCTTCACATCGGCGAAAGCGGCATGTACCTCGCGGATTTTTTTCACGCCCTCACTCAGGGTTTCGCCAGTGCGGAATACCGCCGCGTGATTTTGCATGGTGCGCTGCATGTTCAGGCGCAGATCGGCGGTGGAGGTGCCGCCCTTGGCGTTGCGCAAGGCATCCAGATTGCTCAGCGAACGCTCACAGGCATCCTCGGCCAGGCGTTTGTGGGCAGCGCCGGGTGTAAGCGTAGCGGCGCAGCGGTTGGCCACGGCACGACCGAAAACCACCAGATCCAGCAGCGAGTTGGAACCCAGCCGATTGGCACCATGCACTGACACACAGGCAGCTTCGCCGATCGCATACAGGCCCGGTACCACGTGATCGGGATTGCCATCCTTCAGAGTGACCACTTCACCGTGGTAATTGGTTTGCAGGCCACCCATGTTGTAGTGAACGGTTGGCAGCACCGGAATCGGTGCCTTGGCGACATCGACATCGGCGAACACTTTGGCGGTTTCGGCGATGCCGGGCAGGCGCTCGTTGATCACTTCCGGCCCGAGATGCATCAGGTTCAGGTGGATATGATCCTTGTGCTCGCCAACGCCGCGGCCCTCGCGAATTTCGATGGTCATTGCACGGCTGACCACATCGCGCGAGGCAAGGTCTTTGGCATTGGGCGCATAGCGCTCCATGAACCGCTCGCCCTTGGCATTGGTGAGGTAACCACCCTCGCCGCGCACGCCTTCGGTAATCAGCATGCCGGCGCCATAGACACCGGTGGGATGGAATTGCACGAACTCCATGTCCTGCAACGGCAGGCCGGCACGCAGCGCCATGCCGCCGCCGTCGCCGGTGCAGGTGTGCGCGGAGGTGCAGGAGAAATAGGCACGGCCATAGCCGCCGGTCGCCAGCACCACACCTTGGGCGCGGAACAGGTGCAACTCGCCGGTGGACAGATCGAGCGCGAGCACGCCGCGACAGGCGCCCTCGTCGTCCATGATCAGATCGAGCGCGAAGTATTCGATGAAGAACTCGGCTTTGTGCGCCAGCGCTTGTTGATACAGGGTGTGCAGCATGGCGTGGCCGGTGCGGTCGGCAGCGGCGCAGGTGCGCTGCGCGGTGCCCTTGCCGTAATGAGTGGTCATGCCGCCAAACGGGCGCTGATAGATTTTGCCTTCCTCGGTGCGCGAGAACGGCAGGCCGTAGTGCTCCAGTTCCAGCACCGCAGCCGGCGCCTCTTTGCACATGTATTCGATGGCGTCCTGATCGCCCAGCCAGTCCGAGCCCTTGATGGTGTCGTAGAAATGGAAACGCCAGTCGTCCTCGCCCATGTTGCCGAGCGCCGCCGAGATGCCGCCCTGTGCCGCCACCGTGTGCGAGCGGGTCGGAAACACCTTGGAGATGCAGGCGGTGGCAAGGCCCTTCTGCGCCAGGCCAAAGGTGGCGCGCAAACCGGCGCCGCCAGCGCCAACAACCAGCATGTCGTATTGGTGTTCATGTATCTTGTATGCACTCATTGAATACAGACCTTGCGCGAAAACGTGGTGGCGGCTGCTGCCTCAGCAGACCAAGCCGAACCCAGGGGGAGGGGAAGGGTTGAACAAAGCGGATGCGTGACCATCATCACGCGAACGCCAGCCGGCCAATTGCCACCAGCGCAGCAACACCGGCCAGCGCGAACAGCAGCTTGACCGCGACCTGCGCGAACAGCTCAAGGCCGCGATTGCCGACGTAATCTTCGATCACCACTTGCAGCCCCAACTGGCCGTGCCACAACAGCGCGCCGACATAAGCCAGCATCAGGGTGGCGTTGACCGGCGCGCCCAGGCGGGCGGCAGCCAGCGCCTGATCGGCACCGACCAGGCCAATGGCCAGCCAGACGAACCACGGCGTCAGCAACGCCAGCGCGACTGCGCTGAGCCGCTGCGCAGTCCAGTGCGCCACGCCCTCTTTGGCCGAACCCAGGCCGCGCGCGCGGCCAACTGGGGTACGCATGCTCATGCCGCACCTCCGCTGAGCGCGGCATACCAGATGCCGGCGGTGAACACGAGGGTGAGCGCCCACACCGTGTAACCGGTGCGATAGACGCTGGGGATATCCAGCGCCCGGCCGCTATCCCAAAGCAGGTGGCGAAGGCCGTTGAGCAGGTGATAGACCAGCGCCGCACTGAGCGCAAACAACACCACCTGGCCCGCCAGCGAGGATGCCATCGCTCGCCACTGCTCGTAAGCGGCCGGCCCTGACGCCAACGCCAGCAGCCAACCCACCAGGCCGAGTGCGCCAATCGAGAGCAGCACGCCCGAAGCGCGGTGCGCAATCGACATCAGCATGGTGATCTGCCAGCGATACACCTGTAAATGCGGGGACAAGGGGCGTTGATGTGTGGTCATAGTTTGGGCACTGTGGCGGCGGAATGGGAGGATGACTGATGGGATGTGAAGCGCGGGTCAGAAGTCGATGCAACGGCCATTCTTTTCCCAGTCGCCGTAGCGCGTTGGCTCGGGGCCGTCGCGGCCACCGATCTCGGGCGGCAATGACTCGCTGCCATCCGGCATTGCTTCGGGTGGGGCTTCGGGCGTGGCCGCTTGGCCTATCATGTCGGTGCGATGCATAACCCGGAAAGAGTAGTCTTGATAACCATGTCTTTCAAGCCAGACACCCCGTTTTGCCTGCCTGATCACGCGGTGATTTCACTGCAAGGGCCTGATGCGATTACCTTTGCACAGGCGCAATTCATGAATGACGTGCGCGCGCTGGCACCCGGCCAATGGCAATGGAATGGCTGGCTCAGCGCCAAAGGGCGGTTGCAGGCGCTGTTCGCACTGCTGCTGTCGGAGCCCGATCGCTTGTTGGCCATTGTGCGCGGCGGCGATGCCGAGGCACTGGCGGCGCAATGGCAGCGCTTCGTTTTCCGCAGCAAGCTCAGCGTGCGCGCCGTTGCCGAGATCAGTGTAGCCGGCGTCTTTGCCGCGCAAACAACGCCGAATCCAGCTAATGCGCTGGCGTGCCTGCCACTGGCCAGCGAACCCGCACGCGCGCTGTGCCTGTTCGATCACCCGATTGCGGCCGATGCCGAGGCGCAGCGGCACTGGCGTCTGGCCGATATTGCGCAAGGGCTGCCGTGGCTGGAAAGCAGCCAGGTCGATAGCTGGACGCCACAGATGCTATCGCTCGACCGGCTTTCTGCATTCAGCCTGAAAAAAGGTTGTTACCCCGGACAGGAAATCGTCGCGCGCACCCACTTTCTGGGCCAGGCCAAGCGCAGCCTGGTACGCCTGGCCTTGCCGGTTGCACTGGCCGTAGGTGACGAGATCACGTGCGACGGTCGCTCGCTGGGCACGCTGGTGTGTGCCGAACAGGCCAACGATGGCTGGCAAGCATTGGCGGTATTGCCGAGTGATCGACCGCAAGGGCTGGTCTGTGCCGGCAATGCTGCGGAGCAACAGGCATTTGCCCCACCGCCGCTGCCGCGCGGCGCTGAACCGCACTGAACCCTGCCCACGCGACAAACATGGTCTTATCGCGGCAACACGGTTATGTTACGCACTGAACGTGGGGGCTGCGGCATGGCTGGGCGGTTGCATCGACAGCGCTGCAAGAGCGTCCGAAAAAACAATTTGATGTTATCCGTTGCAAATCGGGAGGGCGATTTATGTCGGGTCGGAACATCTTCGGTCGGAGCAAGCTTGTCGGGTTGGTACTCGGCGTCATTGCCGTAACGGGCCCCACCCTTGCCGCGGACTACACCGTATCGGTGGAGCCAAGCTATCCGGCCGAGCAGGCACACGATGTCTACCAGCCGTTGCTGGAATATCTGTCAAAAGCAACCGGGCAACGATTCGTGCTGCACTACCCGAGCAATTACCACCTGCTGTGGCGCGATATCCGCACCAACAAGCCGGTTGACTTCGCATTCGAGGAAGCGCAGTTCACCGATTTCCGGGCCCAGCGTTTCGGCTTTGTGCCGCTGGCGCGAACTGTCGAACCGTCGGTTTACGCGCTGATCGCACAACCCGAGGTAGCCGATCGTGGTGTCGATGCGTTGATCGGCCATCAAATTGTGTCGATGCCGTCACCGAGCATGGGCTACGCACTGCTGGTCGAACTGTTCCGCAACCCGATCACCCAGCCCGAAGTGTTGTCCACCGCTGCCAGTTGGAAGGATGGCGTGGAAATGATTTTTGCCGGTGAAGCCGACGCCGCGATGGTGCCTTTGTACATCGCTCAGCTCTACCCGAACCTGGTTGAAATGCACAACAGCCGCAGCCTTCCCGGCCGTGCATTTTCCGCTGCCAACACAGTGCCCGAAGAAGTCAAGACAGCGGTGCGCGATGCACTGCTGAAACTCAATGACGACGAGTCGCTGTACAACGTCATCAACGAGATCGGCACCACCCAGTTCGTGCCTGCCAGCGCTGACGATTACAAAGGCAACCAGAACATGCTGCGCGGGTTCTTCGGTTACACCGAACCAGCCGCACGATAACCCGGTACAACGTGGCGAACCGGGCCACCGCTTCCCACTCACACCAACCCGGCGACCGCTGTCACGATATCGGCTTCGCCGGGCAGCACCAAAAACGCAGCGCCGGCCAACGGCGTGTAGGTATCAACACCGACCACACGCCGCATCGGAACACTGCCCAACCCCGCTTCAACCAGTGCCGTGATCACGCCTTCACCAACCCCGGCGCTGTGGCGGCCTTCATCCACCAGCACAATGCGCTTGGCACCGCGCACGTTTGCGACGATCCAGTCGGCATTGAGTGGCACCAGCCAGCGCAGATCCAGCACCCGCACCGACCAGCCATGGGCGTCGACAATCGTGCGCGCCGCACGCAGGCTCATCGGCACCCCGTTGCCATAACTGACGATCACCAGATCGTTGCCATCACCCTGCTCGGGCGCATACACGCGGCCCTCGCCCAGGGTCAGCGCCTGATCCGGCGGCGGGTAACTGGTTGACCACAGGCCATCGCCGGGTTCGTACAGATCCTTGGTCATGTACAGGGCGATCGGCTCCAGAAAGATGCTCACCCGGCCATCGACCTTGGCCAACGCCGCCAGCGTGCGCAGCATCATCGCCGCATCGTCGCCACGACTGGCACAACCCACTACCAATCCGGGAATGTCGCGCAGCGCGGCGATCGAATTGTCGTTGTGGAAGTGGCCGCCAAAACCGCGCTGGTAACCCAGTCCGGCGATGCGCACCAGCATCGGATTGCGGTACTGGTCGTTGGAGAAGAACTGCAGCGAACACGCTTCGCCGCGAATCTGGTCGCAGGCGTTGTGGAAATACGCCAGATACTGAATTTCCGGCAGCGGCAACATGCCCATGTTGGCGAAACCCTGGGCCAGACCGAGGATCATGGTTTCGTCGAGCAAGGTGTTGAACACGCGCTTGCCGCCGAAGGCCTTTTGCAGACCCTTGGTGACGGTATACACACCGCCCTTTTGCGCGACGTCCTCGCCGAACAACAGCGTCTCGGGGTACTTGCAGAACAGATCGTGCAGCGCGTTGTTGATCTGGATCGCCAGATGCCGCGGCGGCTGCTTTTCCGGCAATTTTGTCTCGCCACCAAACACCGCCATGCGGCTCGCCGGATCGCCGACGCGCGCAGCTTCCGCCGCCACCGCATCGGCCGTGTACGGCGCCAGCGGCCGGATTACCTCCGCCAGCGTGCTGATCTTGGGCCGCCGGTCGGCTTCCTCGGCGGCGGCAAAACAGCGCTTGCGGGTGGCCTCGTACAAAGCCAGCACCTGCTCGCGCGTCATCAACCCCGAAGCCAGCGCAATATGCGCCGAGCGCAGCAGCGGATCGGTGGCTTCCAGCGCCACCAGTTCCTCGATGCTGCGCCACTCGATCTCGAAATCGGTACCGGCGTGGCCCATGATCCGGGTGGTGCGCAGGTGCAGGAAGGTGGGCCGGCGCGTGCGTCGACAATGCGCCACCGCCCGCGCCACCTGGGCGTAGCCATCGGCCAGATCCAGCCCATCGGCGTAGAAGTAGTCGAGGTTCGGACGCTGCGAAAAACTGGCGGCAATCCAGCCACTCGGCGTCTTCACCGAGATGCCGATGCCATTGTCCTCGCACACGAACAACACCGGCGCCGGCAGTTTCTGGTAAGCGGTCCAGCTGGCGGTGTTGAACGCGGTCTGCGCGGTGGCATGGTTGGCCGAGGCATCGCCGAACGAGCAGATCGCGATGCTGTCGTCCGGGATCGGCAGCGCATGTCCGATGCGCCTGGCCTGCTCGATCGCCACCGCCGTACCCAGCGCCTTGGGCAGATGCGAGGCGATGGTGGAGGTCTGCGGCAGCACCCACAACGGCTTGCTGCCCCACACCTTGTGCCGGCCACCGGAAGCCGGATCATCCTGACTGGCGGCAAAGCTCAGCGCCGAATCCATCACCGGGTCCATACCGGGCAACTTGCGAAAGCGCTCGGCCATGAAGCCGCCGCTGCGGTAGTGCAGGAACGCCGGATCGGTATGGCGGGTCAACCGCGCCACCATCGCATTGCCTTCATGCCCGGAGCTGCCGATGGTGTAGAAAACCTTGTTCTGCACCCGCAGCACCCGCGCCATCAGGTCGAGGTGGCGCGAGATCAGTTGCGACTCGAACAGCGCGCGAAAATCGCCTACCGTGCAGGCACTGCCGGGCAACACCGGCGCATCATCCGACGCTGCAACCGCCACCGAGCCCGCCCAGTTTTCGACGAACTCACTGAAGTTGCGGTCGCAGATTTCAGCGCGATTGAGGCCCTTCATGCGGGCAGGAATGATCGGCGGGCGGGCGGACATGGTGATGATCGCGAGGGAAAGCCGCATATTGTAGCGGGATCGGTCGATCAGTCGCTCACAGAGCCTGCCCCGGACTTGATCCGGGGGTGATCTCCTAAAGACAAGTGGTAGCGTTCACCTGTGGAGCAACTGTGTTGCACGCCGGTGCGAGCCAGTGCTTCTGTGGGAGCCGGCCTGCCGGCGAACGAACTGGCGAAAGCGGTGAACGCTCCCTGTAGGGGCCACCCTGTGGGCGACAGTTATCGCACTGGCGCCGTGGGATGAAACGGAATAACAGAAAAGCAGCAGCAACGGCATGGATGCCCAAGTTGCTGCCGGCCCGCATTTAGCGAGAAGCGCAGCAGGGCATCAATCGCCGCAACCACCAATCCGCTGCAAATCGCGGAAATCGTCGATTCGCCGGAATGGACCGGCAGCCTCGCTGTCGTCGAACTGGTAGCTCAGCCGCAGCTGGTCGCAACCCAGTCGGGTGAGCGTCGCCGTGCCCACGCGCTGAGTGTTGTTGGTTGCCCCGTCGATCAGGGCCCCGCCGATGGTGCGCAGGATCGCCAGCGTGCTCTGCCCGTCGCTTCCGAGCGGCCCCTGCAGAGTGAACCAGTGCTGCTGGCGCGGGTCATCCGGAGCGGCTTCGGTGTCATAGGTGAACCAGGTGGAGAACACACTGCTCTGCGCTGGTTCCTGCGCCGGGATGGTATTGAACATCAGGCCCTGACCACTACTCCCGGGGTCGAACCAGGCGCCTTCGATCGCATTGGCAACTGTCGGGGCGGCTTCGCCAGCGACGCTGCCAATGCACGCGACCCCCGGCGTCAGCCGCGACAGGGTGACCAGGCCGCTCAGCCCTTCGTTTTCGTCCGGGTCGAACTGGTAGCTGAATTGCACACGGTCGCAACTCTCGAAGTGCAGGTGCGCCGAACCCACCCGCCGCGGCGCGGTGACGCCGTCGCCGAAATGGCCGCCTTCGTTGCTGTTGATGTCGAGCACGACATCCGGGTTGGGATTGGCCAACCTGGCGAGTTCACCTTGCAGCGTGTACCAGCGCAGCCCGCTCGGATCGTTGCCGCCGTCCGGGGCGAAGGTGAGCCACGAGGCAAACAAGGTGCGCGCGTCGGCGATCCAGTCCAGCATCAGGCCCTGGCCATTGCTCCAGGGCGCGAAGAACGCGCCACTGACGCCTTCCTGATCGGCGCGCACGGTGGCTGGGGCATGGCCGGCATCGGCCAGTTCCAGCACACTCGATCCCCAGCCGGCCCCGGCCTGAAACGTGTCGAGCCGGGCCCGCAAGCGTCCGCTGACCGATTGCAGCTGCAACGTCGGCCGAGTAACAGCCCCCAGATTCACGCTGAAGGGCTTGCAGGAATTTTGTTCGCAACCGCACAACTCGCCGCCGCAGACATCGGTCTGCTCGCGCAGCACGGTGCCGTTGGCGACATCCAGCTCGCGGTAGCGCAGATGGCTGCCTTCGGTCTGCAACACGGCCAGGCGCCGCCCGGCAAGCGAGGCGACCCCAACCGACCAGCGCGGGACCGACACGCCAAGTGGCAACCGCCAGCGCTCGCCGCCGCTCGCGCTATCCATGGCGACGACTTCCCAGTCGTTTGGGTGCAATGCGTACGCGAACTGCTCATTCGTACGCCTGCTGTACAGGATCGTGTCGCCATCCACAACCAGATCGACGATCTCTCGATCGGGCAACAGCTCCCACAGCTTCTCGCCGCTCGCCGCATAGCGCGCGATCGCGCTGCCGTACATGATCGCGCCACCATCGCCAGCAAATGCGAGTCGATCCTGAGTGATATCGCCGTAGGTGACGAAAACACCTTCGAACGCAGTCCGGAAGCGTTGCTGGCCATCGCGATCCAGGCGCAGCAGGATGCCGGCTTGTCTTGTACCATCGAAAGCGGCGAGCAGGGTATCGCCTTGGGCATTGATGGTCGCACGGGTGATTCCCAGTTCCTGCTGCTCGGCACCAAGCAGGGGCAGCGTTTGTGTGGACAGGACCTGGCCATCGGCGCCGATCAGCCAATGCTGCACGCTGCCAAAGCCGCTGCTGATCGCCACCGCGCGGCCATCCTCCAGCGCGGTGATAGCCTGGAACCTCTCTATCCTCTGGCCCTGCTGCGGTGGCCGGGCGTCCTGCCAAAGCAGGCTGCCATCCGCGCGGCGGCGACACTCCAGAACGTAACGAATGGAGTTCACGTCGGCACCCCAGCCAGCCAGGCACACCTGGCTTCGCGAAACACTCAGCTGGATGTCGCCGTAGAACGGAAACTCGACCCGCCATGCAACCGGCGCGCTATCGCTGCTACGGAAGGTCAACGCCGACGTGATCAAAAAATTGCCATTCCCGCTGGGCGGCAGCTCGTCCCACCGCACGACCCCACCATCGCTCGCTACTGCCTCAAGCGCAACAAACTGCCTGCGCACCGGCAGCGTCAACTGCGGCCAGGGCTCATTCGGCTGGTTGAATCCGACCCGCACAGCCCGCATCGGTTGCGATGGCGAGTCGCTGGTGATGACCAGTGCCCGATCATCGGGCAACAGATCGAACGCGCCTTGACGGACACCATCCAACCGCGCACGTTCTTTGCCATTGGCATCGACACCGACGATGATGGCGGTCCGGTCAAAGCCCAATAACCACAGGCCACCGTCGCGGCGCAGCGCCAATTGGCAGATGCAGTCCTGAACGTTCTTGAGCTTGTGACTGGAGCCCAGCTTGCCTGCGGTGGACAGTCGTACCACGGCGACCTTGCCGTCGCGCGCCCCGTCGCTGCGGTTACCCCATTGCACCGCCAGCCACAAGCCGGCGGCGTCCGGCGCACTGACACCCGCGACGTACACGGCGTTATCGAAACGGATGGTCTTGTCGAAGCGCGTCACGCCGGCGAGGCTCAAGCCCACAGCCAGCCAGTCCTTTGCGACGCCGATGGTTTGACCGGGTACGAACAGGCGGCTGATGGCAAAGATGCCAGCGCTGGCCGATACCCGGAATTGGGTATTGCTGCTCGCCCACGCCAAATTGCTGGATTGCCACTGCCAATCGACACTGCCGTCCGCACGCAGGCGCCGAAAACCGGTGCGCACCGCCTGCGGGTTGCCGGGCTCGGCGTGGTGGACGACCAAAAACACGCCGGCACCGCCCGGGTCGGCACGCATCTCGACCACTCGCTGCAAGGGGGCATCGAGCGCGATGCGGGCCGCGATTCGGCCATCCTCATGCAGGCGCACCACCTGCGCGATGGTGCGGTTATCCATGTTCAGGAAGTTGGACCGATCGGGGATGACGTTGTCGCTGACGGCGACCCAGATCTCGCCGGCCGCGTCGATTTCAACTGCGTGGCAAAACCGGCCATCGAGCACCGTCTGCCACTGCGTCCGACCGTCCGCGCTCACCCGAACCACCATGCACAACGATCGCAGAGCGCCAGCTGGCGATCCATCGGTCACCCGCACGGAGCTGTACACGAAGCCCCCATCGGCCAGAAGCTTTTTCGCGAATCCCCCATCAAATGACCAGCGCTGCGGGTTCCCGTTCGCATCGAAGCGACCCACAGCTACCGACGAGGATAGAATCCGCGAACCATTCGAGTGATTCGGCACCAGACCCGTCGCCCAGAAGCCCTCGGCACGCAATTCGGACAATTGCGCGGGCACGAAGGTCTCCACCGGCTGCGGGTCGGGGTCGGGTACTACGGTCCAGGGCTCGGCGCGGGCCGCCGGCCACAGCAACACCGAAAGACACAAAAACAACAGACCGCGCGCAATCATTGACATGCCGTTCTCCTGACAATCCATATCATTACCGAGATAAGCCAACGCCTCGCAAAGGCTGCCCAGAGTTCGGCACGAATAACAGTCTACAGCCTCACACTACCGACGGTGAAAGCTAGCCGAGTGCCGGTTAACTTTTTGTATCCTCGAATAACCCGGTATTTTCAACAGGTCCGGCCAAGCATTAACCTGATTGGTGTCGAACCCTCATCGGACCCTTCGGGCGACCTTGAGATGAAGCTACCAGCCAATCGACCAGTATGGCGCCTCACACGTATCGACACATTCAGCGGCCATCTGGCCAGCCATATGCCCGACGCGCGAACGATGGCAGAAAGCATGTCCGGGTATTGCACGTTGACAGACGATGACTGCATGGACAAGCTCCCTGCCAATGCCACCATTCACTGGGTTGTACACATGCGTAAAACCGCTACCAACAGGTCCACATCGGTCGCCGCGCTCATCGCTGCGCTGTTGCTGGTCACGCTGTTGGTTTACGCGCAGTGGCGTTCGCAGCCACCAGCTGAATCATCGCCTCTACCGACCGCCGAAAACCGGATTGCCGCATCGAGCGATCCGTCATCGTCAGCCGATCACGGCGCAATACAGCAGGGCGATAAAACTCTTGCCAATGCCACTGCGCCAGAGCCGATTTTCGCCGACCCGCTCCCCTCCACTGATACCAATGTAGCTGAAGTATTCGACATATTTTATAGCCGTGCCCAGCGCGGTGATGCCCGCGCAGCATGCTGGCTTGGCCAGTCGCTCAAGCGCTGCGCCAGCGCCAGAAAACAGATGCAATCGGCAAATGAACTGATCGAGATCAGCGCGCAAATGAAAGAGCCTGCTGATTCACTGGTGAACAACATTGCAGGGATCGAGCAATTTGGCCGCTCCCTTGACAAGGGCTGTGACGGCCTCAGCGACGCGCAGCTTGATATGGCATTTACCCTGGAAATGCAGGCTGCGCAGGCCATACCGGAGCTGCGGTTGCGCGCAGTGCTGGCCCCGGCATTGGATCCAAGCCAATTCCTGCGCGACCTCGATCGCTGGGCCGATTACAAGCGGGTTGCGGTACCGTGGCTGGAAGAAGCTGCCAAGCGCGGTGATCCGACCGCATTGATTACACTGGCGCGCGTTTTCGGCGATCATCGTCGCTTGGTTAGGCTTAATCCGCCATTTCGCATCGCCGACGACGCCAAGTTCGTGCTGTATGCCGACTTGATGTCGCGCTACGGCATTCGTTTTGAGGCAGCTCAGGCCGATCTCGACGCGGCCAGAGAGCGATTATCGGCCGATGCGCAGGCGAAAGTGCTGCGCCAGGTCGATGCGCTGTACTTGCCGCAGCAGGAAAAACTCAGCGAAGAACAGGCAAAGCAAAAACTGACTGAAAGCTTTGCCACGCGCGCTGACCCATCGCAGTGCGAGGTGCAATAGTCGCATCGTGCGCACTGGGCACGGAGCCAATCAAACAATTATCGACAACAACGCCGTACATTCCGCGAATCGCTGTAGACCCCATGCCACGGTTCGCGTTGGGTCAATGACTCCTGCTTGCCGCCTTGTGCTTGAACAGCACCATGCAGGTGGCAATGAAGGCCAGCAGTACCGCCGACGCGGCATAGCGACTCAAAGCCAAACCACCATCCGCGAGCGGTTTGTCAAGAAAATCTCCGACCACCGCACCCAGCGGCCGGGTAAGAACAAAGGCAGCCCAAAACAGCAATGTGCGAGAAATACCGGTGCGAAAATACGCG
>PGZE01000008.1 GCA_002840015.1 Gammaproteobacteria bacterium HGW-Gammaproteobacteria-2
ACACCTTGATACCGTCGCGGATCTCGGCGTCAGCCAACACGTCAACACCGTGAAAGGACACGCCAAGGCCACTCAAGATGCCAACCGCCTTGGCCGAGAACCCGCATTGTGGCGCGTTGGGCTGACCTTTCATGAAAAGCACCACATGGTTGGCATCGAGCAGGGATTGAATGCGCTCGCGCAGCGCAGGTTGAATCGACATGGTGCAGCTCCAGACGGGTTATCGCGCTATTTTACGCGTTAGCGTCGGGTAGTGCTAAGCGGCGGGGCGCAGCGTGGCTGCGTCTTGTTGCAAGCTTGCCACTGCCGGCAAAGTGCCGAAGGCGAGCGCGGCGACCATGCCGGGTTGCACCCGATTGCCCAGCGCGTTGGCCAGGCAGGTGCGCTGCTCGGTCCAGTGCAACAACTCCATGTAGCCGGTGTCATCCTCGGTCAGCGCAGTGCAGTGTTCCACCCAATCACCGTCGTTGCAGTACAGCACGCCGTCGATGTTGCGAATACCGCCAAAATGGATATGGCCGCAAATATGGCCGTCGAAGCCTTGCCCACGCGCGCGTGCGGCAACCATGTGTTCATACTGCTGGATGTAGGCCAATGCGCGCGCGATGCGCGACTTGATGATGATGGTGAGCGGCAGATAGGGCAGGGCATGCCGCCGCCGCCAACGGTTCAGACGGCGCTTGGCCCAGCAGATCAATTGTTGCGAGGTGTCGCCCAATCGATAGAGCCAGCGCTTGCCACCGTGATGTGGATCGAACTCGTCGCCATGGCTGACCCGGAAACGGCGACCATCGGCGCCAATGTGTACAGCGTTGCGCATGATCCGGATGCCGCCGATGCGGCGTCCGGCAAAGCGGCGCATCGCGGCATCGTGATTGCCCGGAATGTAGATCACCTCGGTGCCCGCGCGCGCCATGCGCAGCAACTGGCCCACTACTGCTGCATGGGTGGCAGGCCAGTACAGGTGTTCGTCCAGCGCTTCCAGGTCGATGATATCGCCGACCAGATAGAGCTGCCGACAACGGATGTGGCGGAGAAAATCAAGCAGATATTCTGCTTTGCAGTCGGGAGTGCCCAGATGCACATCGGACAAAAATACGGTACGCAGTGGACGCGACGCCATTGCAGTGCCTGTGACAAGGTCTGTTGCAAGATACTGCGCGCAGTGGATATCACGATGATGACCAAACGGTTCCGCTTTTGTTACGTGGCCGCACGCACTTGCTGGCGCGAACGCGCCAGCTCATCGGTCAGCGGCAATACCCGCGGGCGGCAGTCCAGAGTACATTCCAGCGAGCGTGCCAGCAGGCAGCCGTGGGCCTGATGGGCACCTTCGGCGCAGACGCTATCCCAGATGCCGACGGTACTGAGTGCATCGATCAGTTCGCCGCTGCTGCGTGGCCGGGCGAGTGCGGGAAACCGTGCGGCATGGGCAAGCACTGCGGCCTGCAGGGCAAACTCCAGGTCAACCAGGCCGCCCTCGCCGTGTTTCAGATCGAATCGACCGGGACCGGAGCGGTCGAGCTCGGCGCGCATGCGCTGGCGCATCTGGCGCACATCGGCAACCACCTTGTCTGCATTGCGCGGCAGGCACAGGGTTTGCGCACGGGTGTGCTCAAAGGTCTGCATCACCGATTCGGCGCCGGCAATGGCGCGGGCGCGCACCAGGGCCTGGTGTTCCCACGCCCATGCGCGCTCGCGCTGATAACCGGCAAAGCCCTCGATGCTGGAAACCAGCAAGCCACCCGCACCATCCGGACGCAGCCGCAGATCGGTTTCATACAAACGCCCGGAAGGCGTCGGCACCGACATCAGGTTGACCAGTTTCTGCACCAGCTTGGCGTACCAACGCGGCGCATCAAGCGGACGCGGCCCCTCAGAAACGGCATCGACCGGCGCATCGTAGACGAACACCAGATCCAGGTCGGAGGAAAAGCCCAGTTCATTGCCACCCATGCTGCCGTAACCGAGCACGGCCAGGCCGTTGCCGGGTGCCGGGCCGTGGTTGAGCGCGACATCGGCTGAAGCCATCGGCAGCACGTGCGAAATGACAGCGCGTGTCGAAACTCGTTGAGCACACGCAGTCGCTCTTCGGTGTCGTCGGCAGCCAGGCCGGCCAGTGCGCCTGCCAATTCGGTGCGCAAGCTGTCTTCATCGGGGGGCAGATCGACGTAGCGCGAATCGAGCAACTCGTCGAGCAGCAGCGGGTGTTGCACCAGATGCTCGGCGAGCAGCGCACTGCGTGAGACGACATTGACTAGACGCGCCAACGCCTTCGGCGCTTCCTCCAGCAGTGCGAGGTAACTGCTGCGGCGGACGATCGCGCCGATCAGGCTGAGCAACCGTGGTAGCGCGGTGTGCGGGTCGCTGCTGGCGCCGGTGGCAAACAGCAACGCCGGCAGCACCCGATCCAGCCGCGAGCGCCCGCGTGTGGACAGCGTACGCAATGCTGGCGACGCGGCGAACTGGCGCAGGGCAGTATCCGCACCTGCAGCATCATCGAAGCCGGCTTCGGCCAGCACATCAGGCTCTCCGGCGTCAGGCAGGGCGCGCCAGTAGCGCTCCAGCACGCTGGCTTTGGCGGTGCGTTTGCGTGGGGCAAGCAGGCGGTCGAATTCTTCACTGACCACGTTGCGGTGTTGTTGCAACTGCTCGTATAGCCCTTGCCACTGCGGATAGCCCAGCCCGATTGCCAGACGTAGGCGGGTAAACTCATCGTCGGGCAATTGATGGGTCTGCTGGTCGGCGAGCATCTGCAGGCGGTTTTCCAGCCGCCGCAAAAACCGGTAGGCCGTCGCCAGACGGTCGGCAACCTCGGCGCTGAAATGCCCGGCATCGGCAAGCGCCTGCAACGCCGTCAGCAGGCCACGCTGACGCAATTGCGGCTCGCGCCCAGCACGCACCAGTTGCAGGGCCTGCACCAGAAACTCGATTTCGCGGATGCCGCCCGGCCCCAGCTTGATGTGCTCGGCCATATCGCGGCGTTCCACCTCAGCAGCAATCAGCGCCTTCATCGCGCGCAGGCCATCGAGTGCGCCGTAATCGAGGTAACGGCGGTAGACAAACGGGCGTAGCGTATCCAGCAGGCGCTCACCGGCGAGCACATCGCCGGCCACTGGCCGTGCCTTGATCCAGGCATAACGTTCCCAATCACGGCCTTCGCGCTGAAAATACTGCTCCATCGCGGTGAACGGCAGCACCAAACGGCCACTGCTGCCGAACGGGCGCAGCCGCATGTCCACGCGATAGCAGAAGCCGTCGGCGGTGACGTCATCCAGCAACTGGATCAGTTGTTGCCCGGCGCGGGCAAACCAGGTTTCGGCTTCGAGCACGCGCTTGCCGCTGCTCTGCCCGGGCTCGGGAAAGGCGAAAACCAGGTCCACATCCGACGAAAAATTGAGTTCACGTCCACCGAGCTTGCCAAGCCCAAATACCACCAACGATTGCGGATCGCCATTGTGATCGCAGACCACACCGTGACGCTGCGCCATGTCGCCCTGCACCGCAGCCAGCGCGGTGCCGATACAGCGATCCGCCAATTCGGAGGTGCCGCGCAGGACGTGATCGATGGCGTTCGGGTCGGCGACATCGGCGACGATCATCGCCAGCGAACCGGCAACGCGGTAGCGTCGCAACAGTGCCGGCCATTGCGCTGTGGCGTCGGCCGCGAGCAGCGGTGGCGGTGGCAAATCATGTTGCGCCAGCGGCCACAACGCCGGATCGCGCAGCAGCGAATCGAAGGCAAAATCGCTGGCGATCAGGACGTCGTCGAGCAGGCGCGGTTCAGCCGTGTCATCGACATCCAGGCCAGCGGCTTGCAGCCTGGTCCGGCGCTCATTGAGCCAGTCATTGAGCACGGATGGAAGGGGGTGTAGGTCGCCGGCCATGCCGCATTCTGGCATACCGCAACCGGGCATTACGGTTGCCCATAAGGTGGGCTCCCGCAGAGAACGCTGGTCTGTCCCTGGAGCAACTGTGTTACTCGTTGGTGCCAATCCGTGCTGTTGTGGGAGCCGGCCTGCCGGCGAACCATCTTGCGACAGCTTCGCGCGCAAGGCGCGCTCCCACAAATGCCTTGAAGCACTCCTGGAGCCGCCCTGTGGGCGACCTGCCTATTCGTCGCCGCGCAGGCAGCGCGCGAAAAAGTCCTCGGTCAGCTTGAGCCGATGCAAGGCATCGGTGCCGCGCAACCCATGCCTGGCTCCGGGGTAGGTCATCAGCTCGAACGGCTTGGCGCGCTTTTGCAGGGCACTCATCAACTGAATCGAGTTGCTGAACTGCACGTTGTCGTCGGCCATGCCGTGGATCAGCAACAGCTTTGAAGTGAGACCGTCGAGGTGGGTGAACACGCTGCTCTGGCGATAGCCTTCAGCGTTATCCGCCGGCAAGCCCATGTAGCGCTCGGTGTAGTGGGTGTCGTACAACGCCCAGTCGGTTACCGGTGCCCCGGCAGCGCCGCAGGCATAGGCGTGCGAGGCCTTGGCCAGCAGCATCAGGGTCATGTAACCGCCGTTGGACCAGCCATACACACCAATGCGCTTGCTGTCGACAAACGGCAGTGTTCGCAACATCTGCAAGCCGCGCAATTGGTCATCCACTTCCACGTTGCCTTGCTGGCGATACAACGCACTGCCAAAGCGCACGCCGCGGCGGGGAGTGCCGCGGTTGTCGATCGAGAACACCAGATAGCCGTGTTGCGCCAGGTATTGATTGAAATCGGGCGACCAGGTTTTGCGCACGGTTTGCCCGGCCGGGCCACCATAGACATACACCGCTACCGGGTATTTTTTGCGGGGATCAAAATCGCTGGGCTTGATCAGGCTGTAGTGCAATATCTGGCCATCGGCGGCAGTCATCGCGCCGTACTCGATCGGCAGATGCGCGTCGATATAGCGCTGATAGGGATGGCCCTCACCGATGCGGTTTTCCAGCAAGGTGCTCACCAGCGTGCCGTCGGCACGGAACAACTGGGTCTGCGGCGGGGTTTGCGGGTTGGACCAGTGATCGACATAGATGCTGGCATTGTCGGCGAAGCTGGCCTCGTGCCAACCCTCTGCGGCACTACGCCGGGTCGGGGTGCCACCGGTCAACGGCAGCGCGTAAATATGCTTTTCCAGTACCGAGTCGCGGGTAGCGGTGAAGTACACCACCCCTTTGCCCTGATCCAGGGCAAGCACATCCTCGACCATCCAGTCGCCGGAGGTAAGCGCGGTGGCCGCGCCACTGCTCATGTCGATCAGGTACAAATGCGCGAATCCGCTGCGCTCGGAGCTCCACAAAAACGCATCGCGGCCATCGATAAAACGCAGGGTGTTGTGCAGCGGCACCCAGGTGTCGCTGGTTTCGGTCACCAGTACCCGCTGCTTGCCGCTGCGCAGGTCGGCGAGGATCAGTTCCAGTTTGTGCTGATCGCGGCTCTGGCGCTGGAAGCTCAGCTCGTTCGGGTTGCGCCAATCGACCCGCGCGAGGTAAATGTCGGGGTTCTTGCCCAGATCGATCCAGCGCGGCTTGCCGCCTTTGGCCGCGATCACGCCGAGTTGGATGCTGACGTTGGTTTCTCCGGCGGCCGGGTAGCGCTGTTCGACCACGGCAGTGTGATCGGCATACATCTCGATACGTTGCTTGATCGGTACCGCAGATTCGTCGATGCGTGCAAACGCAATCGCGGAATCGTCCGGTGCCCACCAGTAACCGGTATGGCGATCCATTTCTTCATCGGCCACAAACTCGGCCACACCATTGCCAATGACTGCTGAGCCGTCATCGGTAAGCTGAATTGCCTTGCCGTCGGCAAGATCGATCAGCCACAGATTGCGCTCGCGGATAAAGCTGACATAGCCGCCCTTGGGCGACACCTTGGGGTCGGTGGCAAAGCCTTCGCCATGGGTAAGTTGGCGAAGCGATGACACTGGCGTACCGGCAGTTGCTGCATCGCTCGCAGTCAGCGAATACAGATACAGATCGCCGCCCAGTGGAAACAGCAGCGAGCGGCCATCGGGAGAAAACTGGTAATCGACGATGCCACTGAGTGCGGCGATGCGCTGGCGTTCGCGGCGGGCCTTTTCCTCTTCGGACAAAATTTCCTTGCCCGGCAACACCAGCGCCGAATCCACCAGTATGCGGGTCTCGCCAGTGGCCAGATCGTATTCCCACAAATCCAGTTGAAAGCGGTTGTCATCCTTGCCACGCAAAAACGCAACACGCGAGCCATCGGGTGCGATCTTCGGTTTCATCAGGCTCGGCCCCGACAAGGGTGCATCACCGGTGAGGGCCTCAAGGGTCAGCTTTTCGGCGCTGGCGGGGGCGGTCGTCAACATGGCGAATACCATGGCAAATATCGGGGCAATGGATTTCATGATGGGTCAGTCCTGGGTCGCTTCGAGTTGGTCAGCGTAGCAAGGTGCAGCCATGTCAGCGAATGGCCAACGACAAGGCGATGCCGGCAAACACCACCAGCCCAACCCCAGCGTTGTGCAAAAATGCGCGAAAGCAGGCGTCACGCTGGCGTCGGCGCGCAATCCAGAACTGCCACCCGATCAACACGCCCGCGACAGCCAGGCTGGCGAAGTAGGCCGCGCCCAGTTCGAGGCGCTGACCGAGCAGCACCATGCTCAGCAGGAAACCGGAAAATAGCACTGCCTGTGCCAGCAGATCAGCCGAGCCAAACAAAATCGCCGTGCTTTTGGCGCCAGCACGCAGGTCGTCGTCGCGATCCACCATCGCGTACCAGGTGTCGTAGCCGGTGGCCCACAGAATGTTGGCCAGGAACAACAGCCAGGCGATTGCCGGCACAGAGCCGATGACCGCGGCATAAGCCATCGGAATACTCCAGCCGAACGCGACCCCGAGATAGACCTGCGGCAGGTAGGTGTGACGTTTCAGGTAGGGATAGCTGGCAGCGAGAAACACGCCGACCACGCTCAGCAGCACGGTCAGGCGATTGGTCAGCAGCACCAGTGCGAATGCCACTGTCATCAACGCCGCAAACACGATCAGTGCTTCGCGCCCGCTTACCGCGCCGGTCGCCAGCGGCCTGTTGCGGGTGCGTTTTACCTGGCCATCGAGCCAGCGATCGGCGTAGTCGTTGATCACGCAGCCGGCGGAGCGGGTGAGCCAGACACCGGCAGTGAAAATTGCCAACAGCCGCCATGGTGGGGTGCCATCGGCGGCCAGCCACAGCGCCCACCAGGTGGGCCACAGCAGCAACAGCACGCCGATCGGGCGGTCGCCACGCAGCAAAAGCCAATAGTTGCGAATGCGCTGGCCCGGCAGCGGGAGATTGGGCAGGTGTGGTTTCATGGCGCGAAGCGTAGCAAAGCATGGTGGGTTCGGGCCACGACTTAAGCTCAATCAAAGCGGGATCGTTACACTGGCCGTAATTCATGGTGATGGTGGCTGCTGTGCGTATTCTTGTGGTCGATGATTCCGAACGCTTGCGCTGCGCCTTGGCAACCGGGCTTGGCGGCAGTGGCTTTGCTGTGGATCTGGCTGCCGATGGCCGCGAAGCCCTGTCGTATCTTGAAGCATACAGTTATGACGTGATCGTGCTGGATCTGATGATGCCGTTTGTCGATGGGCTCGATGTGCTGCGTGAAATCCGCCGTCGTCAATTGCAATGCCGGGTATTGATCCTTTCGGCGCGTGACCAGATCGATGATCGGGTAAAGGCTCTGGATCTGGGTGCCGATGATTATCTGGTCAAGCCGTTTGCGTTTGCGGAACTGCGCGCAAGGGTGCAGGCACTGGCACGGCGCCGTTTCGATGAGCGCGCGCCGCTGCTGACTCACGGCAACCTGAGCATCGATACCGTGGCCTTGAATGCGCGGGTCGATGAGACGATATTGCCGTTGACACCAAAGGAGTTCGCGCTGTTGGTGCTGCTGTTGCGTCACCGCGGCCGCACGCTGAGCCGCGAAGCGGTATTCGAACATCTGTACAGCTCTGACAGTACCGCCTCGGACAAGGTTATCGAAGTGTTGATGAGCACTTTGCGCAGCAAGCTGGGCAAAGCCGGGCATGCCGAGCTGATCGAAACCCGACGGGGTTTTGGTTACGTGGTCAACTGACATGCGCCTGTCTCTGGTCGACCAACTCAGTGTGCTGCTGACCGTGCTGTTGGGCGTCATTCTTTCCGCGTTGTTCTGGTTTGTCGATGTGCGCATCGATGCCGAATTGTATGGGCGCTTTGATCGCGGCCTGCATAGCCGGTTGAACTTGCTGGCCAATATGCAGGGCGTGGGTTCTGGAAGCCCGGTACCCACTCGACTTGAGCGCTGGCTACCGGAGTATGCCGAGCATGGCCACACCGCGTTCTACCAGGTCTGGGATGCGCACGGCTTTACGGTTGAGCGATCGGAATCCAGCGACGGCCGGGATTTGCCGGCGCCATCGCAATTGCTGGCCGGTGCGCCGGCGAAGTTGTACGACGTGCAGTTGCCCGATGGGCATCGGGGGCGGGCTGCGGTTCGCCGTTTCGATTTGCCCGCGGATGATCCGCGCGGGAGCTTGTACCTGATGATCGCCGAGGAACGTGAACCACTCGATGCGCTGGAGCGCAGCCTGCATTTCGCGTTGCTGGGTGGTACCGCGTTGGCGCTGTTGCTGGCGATCATTGTGCTGCGCTGGGCGGTGGTGCGCACGTTGGCGCCACTGCAAAGACTGGGCGAGGCGGCTAGCGACATCGATCCCGATGGACAGCCCGTGACGCTGCATACCCAGGGCTTGCCCAAAGACCTGCTGCCGATGGCCAGCAAGTTCAACATGCTGCTGGAGCGGCTGTTTGCCACTATCGCCCGCGAGCGCCGTTTCGCCCGTGATCTGGCGCACGAGTTGCGTACGCCAATGGCGGAAACCCGCGCCATTGCCGAAGTGGCATTACTGACTGGCGACCACGAGGCCTTGCGCAACAGCCTTTCCGAGATCGGCAAGGTCAGCGCGGAAATGGAACGGGTGGTGGAAACATTGCTTGCGCTGGCGCGGCAGGAGGCGGGTCTGGATAGTCCGGCAGTAGAACCGGTCGAGTTGGCGGGGCTGGTGGCCGGGCAATTACGCCGACTCACCGAGGCTGCGCAATCGCGGCAGATCACGTTTCAGGTAGCGATGCCGCATGAGGCGTGGGTGTTGGCCGATGCGGCGGCATGTGAGCGCATTATTGCCAATGTGTTGGGCAATGCGGTGGCGCATGCGCCAGTGGGCGATACCGTGGCGGTGCGTGTGTTGCACGATGAAGCTGCGCAGATTGCGGTAAGTGTCAGTAATGCCGCACCGGGGTTGCGCGTGCAAGACATGACGCAGCTTGGCGAGCGGTTCTATCGCGGTGAGGCGCCGCCGGATCGACAGCACGCTGGCCTTGGGTTGGCGCTGGCGCAGGCTTTGGCCAAAGCGCAGGGGCTGCGTCTGCTGCTTGAACTGGACGACGCAAGCCGGCTCCGAGTGACGCTGGGCGGGTTTGCGCCATTGCCCGGCGATGACGAATCGGGCAGTTACTGACGTAACGTTTTTTGTGGCAGCGCGCCTGCGCACGAAGCTTTTGATGCTCTGTTTGTGTGGCCGCGCTAATCCGTTGCTTGCGGCATCACGTGTGGCGCGCGCAGCCATTGGCTCATGTCGGCTTCAGTCAATGGCCTGCTGAACAAATAGCCTTGAAACTCGTCGCAGCCTTGTTGCTGCAATGCCCACATTTGCTCGTAGGTTTCCACGCCTTCGGCCACCACTGACATGTTCAGCGCGTGGCCAAGACCGATGATGACCTGGGTCAACTCACGTGTCGTGCTGTCGGTAAGCATGGTCTGCACGAAGCTGCGGTCGATTTTGAGGTGTTGCACCGGGAAGCGTGTCAGATAGTGCAAATTGGAAAAGCCGGTACCAAAGTCGTCCACTGCGAGCCGGATGCCGCGTTGCTCGAACAAAGTGAACGCCTGGCGCAGGATGTCGGTGTCACGCATCAATGCCGACTCGGTGAGTTCAAGCTCCAGACGTTTCGGGTCCCAGTTCTCTGCGGCGCAAATGCGCAGCACGCGCTCGGCAAAATCGGGGTCGCGCAGCTGCACAGCCGAAACATTGACTGCCATGCGCTCGAACGGCAAGCCCTTGGCAGCCCATGCCGCAGCTTGTCGGCAGGCTTCGGACAACACCCAGTCGCCGATCGGAATGATCTCGCCGCTGTCTTCGGCCACCGCGATGAACTCGTCCGGTGGACGCGACTCACCACTCGTCGTGGTCCAGCGCAGCAAGGCTTCAATGCCGACCGCAGCCCCGGTCTTCATGTTGACAGTGGGTTGATAAACCAGCCTGAACTCCTCCCGGCGCAATGCCGTACGCAACTCGTTTTCCACAGTGAGGCGGCGCTGCACACGTTCAAGGAACGCATCGGTATAAAACTGGAAGGTATTGCGTCCCAGATCTTTTGCTGCGTACATGGCGGTGTCGGCAGCGCGCATCAGATCGTCCAGATCGGTGCTCGATTCATTCCACAAGGCGATGCCGATGCTGGCGCCGATGTGCAGGTCTACGCCCGCCAAGGTGATGGGTTCTTGCAGCGAGACAAGGATTTTGCGGGCGACGATGGCGGCGTCGTCGGGGCGGCGGATATCACGCAGCAAAATCAGAAACTCATCACCACTGAGGCGGCCAATGACATCGTGCGAACGCACGCAGGCGCGCAGACGGCCACCCACTTCAAACAGCAGTTGATCGCCGATGGCGTGCCCCATCGAATCGTTGACGTTTTTGAACCGGTCCAGATCGATGAACAGCAACGCCAGCATGGCTTTGCTGCGGCGGGCATCATTGATCGCATCGCGTGCGCGCTGGTGGAACAAGAAGCGATTGGGCAGGCCGGTAAGCGAGTCGTAGTGCGCCAGTTGCTCGATGCGCTCGCCGGCTTCGTGTTCCTCGGTGATGTCTTGTATCAGCCCAACCACGCGATGAGGAATGTCGTTTTCGTATTCCAACTCGGCAGCGCAGCGTACCCATACCCGGCGGCCGTCGGGTGTAAACAGCGCCAGCTCCAAATCGTTCACCGGCATGCCGGTGGTAATCACCTGCGCTATGGCATCCTCCAGCCGCTCACGCGAGGTGGATTCGTACATCGCCTTGACCTCGGCTTTGGTCAGCGGAGTACCAAGTGGCAAGCCAATGATGTGATAAACCTGATCGGTCCATTGCACCTCCTCGCTGGCAATCATCCACTCATAGCCGCCGATTTTTCCCATTGATGAAATCTGCGCCAGCATTTTGCTGTTCCAGCGGCTTTGCGCTTCGCTCTCGCGCTGGTCGGTGATGTCCTGCACGACACCGATCAGGCGCGGCCAGCCACCCTCGTCGCGCAGCACTTCAGCGCGTGCCGCGATCCAGCGGTGGCTGCCATCGCCGCGCACGAACTCCAGGTCCAATTCGTATGGGGCGCCAGTTTCCAGCGATTTTTCCAATGCGGCATTCAAGCGTTCCTGCGATTCGGGCGTGTACAGCTTGAGGTGGTTGGCTCGATCATGTTGGCTTGCGCTTGGGCTCAACCCAAAGATGCGATACATCTGCTCCGACCACCATGAAACGTCGGCAATCGGGTCGTAGGCCCAACTGCCGATCTTGCCGACCGCCTGCGCCTTTTGCAGCAGCGCCTCGTGCTCGCGCAGGCGGGCTTCGAGTTCCTTGTAGGCGGTGATGTCCTGGGTCGAAATCAGCATCCGCTGCGGCTGGCCGCTGGCCTGCCAGCTGATCACGTGGCCGCGGTCCGCCACCCAACGCCATTGGCCATCGCGGGTGCGCAGGCGATGCTCGCATTCAAACAGATTGCCGTCGCCGGACAGGCATTGCGCCAGCGTGGCGTTGACCCGTTCCAGATCATCCGGGTGGACCCGCGACAGCCATTCATTGCTGGAGTCGCTCAACTCGCCGGAGGCGTAGCCGACGATGCCCAGCCAGTTCTGCGAATAGGTGATGCGGCCCCTTGCCATGTCCCAGTCGCAGACACCGGCGTCACTGAGTTCAAGCGCCTGTTGCAGCGGATCACCCGCGCTGCTGTCTTCACCGCTCGCGTCGTCGGCTAGCGCGGAAAAGGTGAAGCCACGCAATTGACCGTCGGCAAGGGTAACCGCGCGCATCTCGCAGCGCAGGCGCAGTTCATCGAGTGTCAGCACGTCGTTGATCACATGCTCGGGATGGTGTTGCAGCAACGCTCGCCAATCGCTGAGCGCTTCGTGCAAGGCGGTGCCTTCCATGGCAGGAATCAGCGTGCGCGCGGCCGTGCTGTGCGCAAGTAATGCACCATCGGCAGCGAATATGGCGATCGCCCGCCGAAAGGGGTGCTTGAGTACGCTTTTGGCGATTGCCAAATCCATCATTGCGGGCTCGTTGGCTACCGGTCTGGGCCTACAGCTTAACCGCTTGCATTGTTTATGCCACAGTGGCGGGTTCGGGATGTCCGGGATTGCATGTCCGGGATTGCATGGGATTACACGCGAGATTACACGAGGCCCGAGTCCGTAGGATGGGAAGAGCGTAGCGAAACCCATCAAAAGCTGAGAGATGAACGCTGTCCCACAACGCGCCAGGTCTTCTCTGTTTGACGGTGTAACTTACAAGCAAGGCTTTCACTGTCCTGCGGCCGGCGAGGCCCTCACACAACGGAAAAGGACCCAAAACGCCTTGCGCCGGGCGCACGCCGGTGCGGCTCCTGCTTCGCCTGTGCCCTGCGCTACTTGTCCGCTTTTTCGTTTCATCCCACTGCACCGATGCGACAACTGTCGCCCGCAGGGTGGGCTCTTACAGGTGAGCGCTACAGCTTGTCTGTGGAGCTCACCCTGTGAGCGAGCGATCGACCGAATCCCGAGCCCTACGGCAACGCCGCCAGCACCCGGGTAATCACGCCGGCCAGATCGGGCACCCAGCGCAGCACCACCACCAGATCGTTGGTGCGATCAATGTAAATGTAGTGGCCGCCAAAGCCGGCGGCCCAGAATGCCGATTCGGGCGCGGCGGGTATGGCCTTGCGCCCGCTATTGAGCCACCACAGGTAGCCGTATTCGGGATTGGCGGTGCTGGCCGTGGTTGCCTGCTTGAACCAGTCCTCGGCAAGCAGTTGGCGCCCGCCCCAGCGGCCATTGCGCAGCGCCAGCAAGCCGAAACGGGCGTGGTCGAGGGTGTTGATGAACAGGCCGCCACCAAAATGGCCGCCGCCGGAGACCGATTCGATCGGTTTGCCATCGATCAGCACCGTGGAGTTGCGATAGCCATGCCAGCGCCAGCTCGTTGATGCACCGATCGGGCCCATGATGCGTTGCTGCAATACCTCGGGTAGCGGCTGCTTGAACACCGCCAGCAAGGCATAGGCGAGCAGGTTCACTCGCACATCGTTGTACTTGAAGCGGGTGCCGGGCGTGCTGAGCGGTCGCTTCGGCCAGTCGGCGGGAGTGGTGCCTTCGGGGCGATCGGCCCAGTCCGGGGTATCAAACAGGCTGCCCTGCCAGTCCGAGGTCTGTTGCAACAAGTGCTGCCAGGTGATCGCGGCGTTGTGCTCGCCGCTGAAATGGCCGTCGCTGAGGTAGCGCGATACCGGGTCGTGGACATCCGCGATGCGGCCATCGGTAAGCGCGATGCCGGCCAGCGTGGACAAATAGCTCTTGACCGCCGAGAAGGTCATGTCGGCACGCTCAAGATCACCCCATTGCGCGGCGATGGTGCCATGTCGGATCACCAGCCCGGCACTGCCAACGCGATCGCGGGTGGGTCCGAGCACCCGGTAATTGGGTTCGCGTGCGACGTAGGCATCGAGCAACACCTGATGCATGTCGCCAGGCGTTACCACTGCCTTGTCTTGCGCGTAGGTCACAGCCGCAGAAAGTGCCTGCGGGTCGAAGCCCAGTTCGGCCGGCGCCTTGTGCGCCCAGTCGCCGGCCGGCGGTACATATTCGCTGGCCCGCGCCGGGGCCAGTGCAACCAGTGCCAGCAGCAATACTGTTTGCAGTCCATGCCGCAGTGTCAGGTTCATCGGATATCCTTCAAGCAGTTCGGTCGAGGTAGCGCTGCGCCCACGCGGCGATCACATTGGCAACATACTCGGCGTCCTCCTTGCGTGACAACAGGTGGTCGGCGTTTTCCAGCGACACGAAGCTCTTGGGGTGTTTGGCAGCAGCAAAAATCTGCGCGGCGTTGTCAACGCCTACCGTGGTATCCACTGGCGAATGGAACACCAGCAGCGCCTTGCGCAGTTTGCCAATGCGCTCAAACTGCGGCTGGCTGCGAATATCTTCGATAAAGTCGCGGCTGATGCGGAACGGCCGCCCGGACAATTGCACCTCAACCGTGCCTTGCGCCTCGATCTGCTCGATATGCGCATCAAACAAATGCGCGACGTGGCTGGGGTCGCTGGGTGCCGCGATGGTGATGACACCCTTCACCTCGGCGATACCGCTGGCGGCGGCCAGCACCGCTGCACCGCCAAGGCTATGCCCGATCAGCAAATCCGGTGCGCGCAAGGTGGAGCGCATGTGTGCCGCTGCGGCCAGCAGATCGGCCACGTTCGAGCTGAAATTGGTGTTGGCGAACTCGCCTTCGCTGGCGCCGATGCCGGTGAAGTCAAAGCGCAATACCGCAATGCCATGGCGGGTGAGACCTTGCGCAATACGTCTTGCGGCAAAGATGTTCTTGCCGCAGGTGAAGCAGTGGGCGAACAGCGCGCAGGCCCAGGGCTCGCCATCGGGCATTTCCAGCAAGGCGGAAAGCTGTTCGCCCTGGGCGTTGGGGAAGTCGAAACGTTGTGACGGCATTGCCCACTCCTTTGATCGGCACGGTGACCACTATACGACCGCAGGCAGGTGCGGCAGTTGCATGCAGGGATCGGGACTCGGAAAGGCCAGAGCAACACCGCAGAAGCAAGAGCGGATGTCCGCAAAGGACGCGAAAGGCGCAAAGAAAACACAGCAAGACATGGGCTTTCCTTTGCGAACTTTGCGTGCTTTGCGGACCATTTGCATTCCCCGAGTCCCGAGTCCCGTGGTCCCGACATCTTGAGCACAATCAAGGCAGCGCGGGCGCGGGCGGTTAAACTGGCGATGGAACCTGCAGGAGCAACTCATGGCTTATCCCTATAATCGACCCCGGCGCATGCGTCGCGACGAGTTCTCGCGCCGGCTGATGCGCGAGAATCAGCTCACCAGCGATGACCTGATCTATCCCGTATTCGTGCATGGTGGGAAAGGGCGCATCGCGGTGCCCTCGATGCCCGGCGTGGAACGCCTGTCGATCGACGATCTACTGGCGGTCGCCGAGCAGGCAAGCATACTGCGCATCCCGGCGCTCACCCTGTTTCCGGTGACCGACGCCGATGCCAAAAGCGACGATGGCTGCGAGGCATGGAACGAGCACGGTTTGGCGCAGCGCGCGGTGCGTGCGCTCAAACAGCGGTTTCCCGATCTGGGGGTCATCACCGACGTCGCGCTCGATCCGTTCACCAGCCACGGCCAGGATGGCCTGCTTGATGCGCACGGTTACGTGACCAATGACGATACCGTCGCCGCACTGGTGCGCCAGGCACTGTCGCATGCGCATGCCGGCGCTGATGTGGTCGCACCGTCGGACATGATGGATGGGCGCATCGGCGCCATTCGTCAGGCGCTGGAGGAAAACGGTTTCGTCAATACCCGCATCCTGAGTTACGCCGCCAAGTATGCATCGAGCTTCTACGGCCCGTTCCGCGATGCCGTGGGCAGTGCCGGCAGCCTCAAGGGCGGCAACAAGTACAGCTACCAGATGGACCCCGCCAACTCCGACGAGGCCCTGCGCGAAGTTGCGCTCGATCTCGATGAGGGTGCCGACATGGTGATGGTGAAGCCGGGGATGCCGTATCTTGATGTAGTCAGACGCGTCAAGGAACATTTCGGCGTGCCCACGTATGCTTACCAGGTGAGTGGTGAATACGCGATGCTGAAAGCGGCAGCGGCCAATGGCTGGCTCGATGAACGCGCCTGCGCGCTGGAGGCATTGCTGGCGTTCAAACGCGCTGGTGCCGATGGCGTGCTCACCTACTTTGCACTGGATGCCGCCCGTTGGCTGGCCGAAACCCACTGAACCCGATTGCGGAGAATCCGATGTCCGAGAACGCCACCAGCGATACAAAACTCCGCCAATTTGCCGTGTTCGGTCATCCGGTGGCGCATTCGTTGTCGCCGCGGATTCATCAGACATTTGCCAGGCAGCAGGGATTGCTGATCGAGTACCGAGCGATTGATGTGGCGCCTGCGGCACTGCCTGCTGCGCTGGATGCGTTTGCAACTGCCGGCGGCATGGGCGCGAACATTACCCTGCCGCACAAGGAGGCTGCGTTTGCCCTGTGCGCCGCGCGCAGTGATCGCGCCGCGCGTTCGGGTTCGGTCAATACACTTACCCGCGTCAACGGCCGCTGGCATGGCGATAACACTGACGGTGCGGGGCTGGTGCGTGATCTTACCGAGCGCCAGCGCTTCGACCTGCGCGGGCGGCGCACGTTGTTACTCGGTGCCGGCGGCGCTGCACGCGGTGTCGCGCCAGCGCTGCTCGATGCCGGCATTGACGAACTGGTGATAGTCAACCGCAGTCCCGAGCGCGCAGATGCGTTGGCCGACGTACTGGGCGACCCGCAGCACGCGCATTCGCGCTATTGGAAAGACCTCGGCACCATCGGTGAGTTCGATCTGCTGATCAATGCCACCTCCGCCGGTCGTGCCGGTGGCCGGCTGGATCTGTCGTTTGCCCTGATTGCGCCGCGTGCGTTGGCAGTGGATTTGAATTACGGCGAAATCGCGGTGCCGTTCCTGGCCTGGGCTGAAAGTGGCGGCTGCAAAAAACGCAGCGACGGCTTGGGCATGCTGGTCGAGCAGGCGGCCGAGAGCTTCGCGATCTGGACTGGCAAGCGGCCTTCGACCGAAGCCATTTTCGATGAGTTGTCGCAACAGGCCCAGACGCTGCATACCGCCGATTGACAAGGTGACTGGCGCATGCGCAGTACATTTATCGAACGTGCGGAATTCAGTTTTAGTTCAGCTCCATTCAAAAACACTAGCGGCCAGCGTTGCCACGCCAGTGCTCGAAGCATGCTCGCGTTACGCGCACACGCAACGTTGAATACGCAATTGTCGGCGGGCAAATCACCCACTAAGGAGGGACATCGTGAAGACCTTTCTGGCCGCTGTGTTCATGCTCATCGCAAGCGCTGCGGCAAACTCAGCGCAGGCGTCGGCGGTGGCGGTGCCGTGCAATGCCTGTACCAGTGTCGAGGCGAGCCAAGTCGCACGTAGCAAGGGGCAGGGCATACATTATGTGTATGACTTCTTCAATGAAACGTTGCGGAAGTATGAAGTCTATATCGAACGTGATTTGATCCCAGGTCAATATACAACGTTGGTTGACGAGCTTCCCGTCGAGGCGGGGAACGCGAATTATTTCGCGATGTTGCTCGCGGCCAAGCGAGACTTTGGAAATATTTCAAGCATCGTTGTCCCCATCACCGTCGTTCCTGGCGATACCAGTCCGGGTGGGGTGGATTTGGGCACCCTCAATGCCGGCGATATCTTGCGTTCGAGTCAAAATCGCAACGCTTTGTTCGACTTCATTCTCGCGCAGCAGAATGTGATTTTTTCGCGGGCCGGGCTACCGTCCAATACCTCCGAGAATCTTGTCGGGTTGCTAAAATCTTTGGACAAAGTGTTCACCCAAGGTGAATTGCTCAATGTCACGCTAAAGCTCACTTTTTCCGATGGCAGCAGAATTACATTAACATTGGGCGATGGTGGCACCGTAACGATCATACCGAGAACAGCTATCGACAAGGACGGAAATTCCATTCCAGATGCCAATGTTGTCGATTTTGCCGGTGAGTTCACGTTCTCTTCCGGTAGTTCAAGGGATGACTTCGTTTCAGTCGCCAGATTGTGGGGTATCTCTTTCAGCACCGGTAACAGTCTGAAATTCTCATGCGCTTGGGATGGGGTTACGCTCAGCTGCAAACCTATCTGACGATAAAAATGGGTTCAATCATTACGTGGTAGAACAAGGTTCCGGCTCTGCCGTTTCACATGATCCGATGCGTTGTGTGCCACAGCGCATCGGGTTTCCCAGAGCGCTGCATACCGCCGATTGACACGGCATTCGGCGCGCAATACGTAGGATGGGTAGAGCGCAGCGAAATCGTGCGCCCTGCCATCCATCCGTGCCCATCTCAGGTGCGCAAACGCACCCGCGCGAAATTGCGTTTGCCGATCTGCAGCAGGCCCTCGAAGCCGGCGTTGAACACACGCTGCGGGTCTTCGATCAACTCGCCATCCACGCGCACCGCGCGTTCGCGCAGTTTGCGGGTTGCTTCGGAGTTGCTGCTGGCGAGCCCGGCCAGGCTCAGCAATGCGCCAACGCGCAAGCCTTCGGCCGGCACCGTGAGTTCATGTAGCGGCAACAAATCGAGCTGGCCTTCGGCGGCGCCTTGCACCACTGCCTGCCAGCCGGCGATGGCTTGTTCGGCCTCGGTCGCATCATGGAAGCGGGTGGCCAACTCGCGCGCCAGACGCAACTTGATATCGCGCGGATGCACCGTGCCGGATGCGACATCGGCGCGTAGTTGCGCCAACTCGGCCAGCGAAATATCGAAGCTCAGCAGTTCGATCCAGCGCCACATCAGGCTGTCGTCGATCTTCATGGTCTTGCTGACCATGTCGATGGCCGGCTCGTTGATGCCAATGTAATTGTCCAGTGACTTGGACATCTTGTTGACGCCATCAAGCCCTTCCAGCAACGGCATGGTCAGCACGATCTGCGGCGCTTGCCCGTAGTGTGCTTGCAGGGTGCGACCCATCAGCAAATTGAAGGTCTGGTCGGTGCCGCCGAGCTCGACATCGGCCTTGAGCGCGACCGAATCGTAGCCCTGCACCAGCGGATAGAGAAACTCGTGGATGGCGATCGGCTGCTGGCCGGTGAAGCGCTTGGAAAAGTCATCGCGTTCAAGCATGCGCGCTACGGTATGTTGCGCTGCAAGCCGGATCATGTCGGCGGCGCTCATGCGATCAAACCATTCCGAATTGAAGCGCAGTTCGGTGCGTTCGCGGTCGAGCACCTTGAATACTTGTTCGGCGTAGGTTTCGGCGTTGCGTGCCACATCTTCGCGGGTGAGCGGCTTGCGCGTTGCGTTCTTTCCCGAAGGATCGCCAATCATGCCGGTGAAATCGCCGATCAGAAAAATCACCTGATGGCCGAGATCCTGGAACTGGCGCATTTTGTTGAGCAGCACGGTGTGGCCCAGATGCAGGTCAGGTGCGGTTGGGTCGAAACCGGCCTTGACTCGCAGCGGCCGCCCGGAGGCCAGGCGTTCGCGCAATTCTTCGGGCTTGAGTATCGATTCGGCGCCGCGCGCAATCAGCGACATGGCGTCAGTGGTATTGCTCATGGTGGTCTCACAAAACAGGAATGTGCTGCGTCGAGGCGTAGCGAGGTTCAGCGTTGCGTTGCGTGCGATGGCAGTCCGAAGCCGGCCAAGGTGACAATCACAGACGTTAAGTACACGTTAATGGCAAACGCATAAAAAAGCCAGTGCTGGCAAGGGTTTGACGAGCGCTGGCGAGCTAGGTAATGTGGCAGAAGATCGGCTCTCGGGTGCGCGTGTGAAAAATCGTTGGGGAAGCCTGTTCGCAGCATCGCCGCGCGTGCAGGCGGTGCGCCGAACACAAGCCGCGCATGCTGCGCCGCAGAGTGCATCACTGGCTGCACTGTGGCAGCGATTTGCGCACGAACACTGGCTGGTCGCGGCCTTGTTGCTGTCGATCACGCTGATGGTGATGGCGATTGTGCCGGGTCTTTCAAGGGTGGTGCAGGCTGCAACGACATCGCGTGTCGAGCTTTCTGTGGAGCTGCCACAGCGTGAGCAGGACGCGGCGGCCCCGACGCTGCAACGAGGATCGTGGAAAACGGTAAAAGTGGCTGCCGGCCAGACGCTCGGCCAGATCTGCAGCAACCTTGGCATTGCCATGGCTGACATGTACAAGGTGCTTGACTACCCCGGTGCGCGCAAACCACTTACTCATTTGCAGGTCGGTGCAGAGTTGGCATTTGATATTGGCGAGGCTGGTGCGTTGCGCGCGATCCGTTTTGATCGTGATGATAGCCAGCGGGTGCAGCTGAGGCTCAATGGCGAACAGGTGCTGGAAACCGTTACCGCACGTGAATTGCAGTCGCGGGTGCAAGTCGCTTCGGCCGAGATCAACAGTTCGTTGTTCGCTGCCGGTGCCGCCGCTGGCTTGCGTGATGCCACCTTGTTGGAATTGGCCAATGTGTTTGGCTACGACATCGACTTTTCTCAGGACATCCGTGCCGGTGATCGCTTCACCGTGGTCTATGAGGAAATCTGGCGCGATGGCGAGTTTGTTCGCAGTGGCGATATCGTTGCCGCGACCTTCGTCAATCAGGGGCGCGAGTTTGCGGCCTACCGCTACACCACCAGTGACGGCAAGCTGGGTTATTACGATGAAGAAGGTCGGCCGGTAAAGAAAAGTTTTCTGCGCATGCCGATCGAGTTCGCGCGCATCAGTTCGCGGTTTACCAGCGCACGCAAGCACCCGATCCTCGGTAAGGTGCGAGCGCATCAGGGCGTCGATTATGCTGCACGCACCGGTACGCCGATTCGTGCCGCCGGTGATGGTCGGGTAGCGTTCGCTGGCTGGAAAGGGGGTTACGGCCGCGCCGTGATTCTCGATCATGGCCGAGGCTACACCACGCTGTACGGCCATATGTCGAATTTCGGAAAATACCGCACTGGTCAGCGCGTCGTGCAAGGCTCGGTCATCGGTTACGTCGGCGCCAGTGGTCTGGCTACCGGGCCGCATCTGCATTACGAATTCCGGGTCGCCGGTGTGCATCGCGATCCGTTGAAGGTAACGCTGCCCAAACCCGAGCCGCTGCCGCGCAACGAAATGGCTCGGTTCACCGCGCAGATTACGCCGATGCGCACGCAATTGGCCCTGTTGCAGGCGCGGCGCTTCGCGGCGCGTTGAAGGTGGATGATCCGCACTGTTATCTCGGACTGATTTCCGGTACCAGCGCCGATGGCATCGATGCCGCGCTGGTGTCGTTTGCGCCGTCCTTGCAGATCCATTCCGCACACACGTTTGCCTACTCCTCCGCGCTGCGTGATCAGGTGCTGCAACTATCGCAAGCCAATGTGCGGGTCACACCCGACGACCTGGCTCGACTCGACACGGCAATTGGCCGTGCATTTGCCGACGCCGCCGAGCAGTTGATCGAGAGCTGCGCGATTGAACGCGATCGGATTCTGGCAATTGGTTCGCATGGCCAGACCCTGCGCCACAATCCCGGCGATGCATTGGCCTACAGCATGCAACTGGGCGACCCCAACCAGATTGCCGAGCGTTGCGCGATTACCACTGTTGCCGATTTTCGCCGTCGCGATGTCGCGGCCGGCGGTCATGGCGCGCCGCTGATGCCGGCGTTCCATGCTGCCGTGCTGCATAGCGCCGACGAAGACCGTGCAGTGCTCAACCTCGGCGGTATCGCCAATCTCACCTTGCTGCCGCGCTCGGGGCCGGTACGCGGGTTCGACACCGGCCCGGCCAATGGCTTGATGGATGCCTGGTGCGCTCTGCATCGCGGCCTGCCGTTCGATGCCGATGGGGTGTTCGCGGATTCCGGCAACATTGACAGTGGCCTGCTTGCCGCGTTGATTGCCGAGCCGTGGTTTGCCTTGCCGCCGCCCAAGAGCACTGGCCGAGACCAGTTTCATCTGGATTGGCTGCATGCCGCGATTGGCGTACGAAAGATCGCCGTCGCTGATGTGCAGGCTACCTTGTGCGAACTCAGTGCGCTGAGCATTGCCGACGCGCTGCGTGACAATGCGCCCGATACCCGTCGTATGCTGATCTGCGGTGGTGGCGTGCATAACCCGGTGTTGCTGCGACGCTTGCAGGCACACCTGCCCGATGTTGCCCTGGCCAGCACCGCGTCGCTGGGGCTGGACCCGGATTTTGTCGAAGCCGCCGGTTTCGCCTGGCTGGCGCGCGAGACGCTGGCCGGTCGCGCCGGCAATCGCTGCGAAGTGACCGGCGCGCGCGGGCCGCGTGTGCTTGGTGCGATTTACGCCGCGGGTTGAAGCAAGGGTTGTGGCGCATTCGCCGCTTGTCGCCCACCCTGTGGGCGACTGCCGCGCAAAAAAGAGTGCTTGCGACACGGGTGCAAGCGTCCGGCGTTACCGCGCGGCTCCACCGCTGCGCGGCTTGAGCTTCCGAGTCCCGAGTCCCGAGTCCCCAGTCCCGGCTTCATTCACCGCACCTGCGCAAACACGGTGATCTCTTCGCGGTCGTGATACAGCTGGCGGGCACGGATGTTCAGTGCGCGGCCGGCATGTTGCTGTACCAGGTCCAGGCACAGGGTGGTCTCCAGCCAGCGCTTTTTCATCGGCAGTTTGAGGTTGAATATCGCCTGCCGGCACCAGCCGTTGGCAAACCATTCGCCCATGCGCGTGGCGACCCGTCGCGGTTGCTCAACCATGTCGCAGACCATCCAGTCCAGCGTTTTGGTCGGTTGCCAGGTGAAGCCATCGGCGCGCTGATGGGTAATCAGGCCGGTGGCCATGGCACTGTCCGCCATCGGCCCGTTGTCGATGGCACTGACCTGTATTCCGTGCCGGCTCAGCACCCAGCTCCAGCCGCCGGGTGCAGCGCCCAGATCGGCAGCGCGCATGCCCGGTCGCAGCAACTGCGCACGTTCGCCAGCGTCGAGCAGGGTACACAGGGCTTCTTCCAGCTTGAGTGCCGAGCGCGATGGCGCGTCGGCATGGCTGCGCAGGCGCGGCACGCCCAGCGGCCAGGGCGAAGCGTCGTGCGGCCGGCTGCTGGCGAGCAAGGCATGTGTGCCGTCGAGCAAACACACGTGCAGGCGCGGCAATGAGGGGTCGTCGGTTGCCGTCAACACGCCGCGCTCGCGCAGTGGCCGGCGCAGGGCATTGGCAAAGCTGCGCGCCAGGCCCGCCAGCGGGCGGCCGTGCTCGGAATCGGCGTGTTCGACCCAAACCTCACCGAAAACGCCGCGCCCCTTGAGCGCAGCCAGCATCGGGGTGATGCGGTCGTGCGGGTCGAGGTGGCTGAGCTCGGCCACAATGCGTAGTTTCTGGCGAGCAAAAATCAGATCGCGAAACGGCAGCGCGCGATCCAGTGCGGCGCTATCGTCGCCGAGCCAAAGCACCACACCGCTCTGCCGTTCGGTGCGGGCATAGCCCGCCAGGCCCAGCGCGCCGCTGCGCTCACCCAGTTCTGCCGCCAGCTCGGGTTCGAAGCCTGGCCGGCACCAGCACAGCAGGCCGTCGAGAGGCTGATTGATGAGGGCCTGTGCAGGCCCCGGCTCAGTAGCCGCCACCAGCCTGCTCGCTGTAATGCCGCAGCACCGCGCACGCGGCCTCGCGTTGAATATCGCGGTACACCTGAATATCGCGCCGCTCCAGTTCGCCGATCCAGTCAGCAGGCAGCGGGCCTTCGTCGAACTCGGTCAGCGCCATCACATCGCTTGCGCGGGCGCCGATCAGCAGCCGGTCGATGCCGGCCCAGAAGGTGGCGCCGTAACACATGCAGCACGGCTGCGCCGAAGTGGCCATGGTGATTGGACCGCCGCTGGCATTGAGGCGGAATTGCAGGCTGCGTTGCTGCGCGATCATGAACGCCATCATCTCGGCATGCGCCACCGAGCAGGTTTCCGGAATCACCCGGTTGACGCCGATCGACAGCACCCGGCCGACGGCATCGAAGATTGCCGCACCGAACGGCCCGCCGCTGGCATTGTCTACGTTCAGGCGTGAGAGTTCGATCGCCAGCGCCACCTTGCTGGCATCGTCATCGAAATTGCGATTCAGATCGACCTGGTCGTGTACCCAGATCGGCAGGGTGAGGTGAACCTGGGCATGAAGCATCATTGCACCTTCTGGCTGCCACCGGTGAGCGCAGACCCTGTCGCTTCGCAACGTCCCTGATTGCAACTGCACGCGCTGATTTCACGGAAGCCGCACACCGCCATCTTGCCTTCGCGTGCGCAGTCGGCGCGCACCTGCTCGGGGTAGGTCGGGCTGTTCGTGTTGACGCAGGCCGGGTAATAGCCGCAGCAATTGCCGACGTTCTTGACCGCGCAATCACTGTCGGCCTGACAACGGTAATCGACGATGCCGGCTGGTACGTTAGCGGTTGTCGTGACCTCGCCGTTGCCAGCGGGCGTCGTACACGCGCTCAATGCAAGCGCCAGCAACAGGGCCGTGGATGGCAGCAGGGCGTGCCAGCGGTTCATTTGCCGGCCGCCTGCTTGGCCCACACATCGCGCAGGGTCACGCTGCGGTTGAACACCGGTGCCGCTGCGCTGTGATCGCGGCGATCGGCGACAAAATAACCCACGCGCTCGAACTGCAACGATTGCTCCGGCGCCGTCTGTGCCGCCGCCGGTTCAATCCAGGCGGTGACGACCTGGCGCGAATCGGGGTTGAGGTAGTCGCGGTAGGTGCGGCCATCGCTGTCGTCGTCCGGGTCGGCGGTGGTGAACAGGCGGTCGTACAGGCGCACTTCGGCGGCGAGCGCATGACGCGCGCTGACCCAATGGATGGTGCCCTTGACCTTGCGCTCCGCGCCGGCGTTGCCCGGGCGCGATTCCGGATCGAGGCTGCAATGCAGCGTGCGCACCTGATCGCCGTCGAGCACCACCTCATCGCAGCGGACGATGCCGACTCCGCGCAGACGCACTTCGGTGCCGGGCATCAAACGATGGAAGCCCTTCACCGGCTCGCGCATGAAATCGTCCTGCTCGATCCACAGCTCGCGCGAAAACGGCACCTCACGGTTGCCCAGACTGGCGTCCTTGGGATGGTTCGCAAAGCTCAGCATCGCCTCGTGATCGGCGGCAAGGTTGGTGATCACCAGCTTGAGCGGATTGAGCACCGCCAGACGGCGCGGCGCGCGGCTGTCGAGGTCCTCGCGCAGGCAGGCTTCGAGCAGCGAAAAATCGGTGACCGAGTTCTGTTTGCTGATACCGATGCGATCGCAGAGCAGGCGCAGCGCGCCCGGGGTGTAACCGCGCCGGCGCAAGCCCTGCAAGGTGGGCATGCGCGGGTCGTCCCAGCCGTCCACCAGGCCTTCCTTGACCAGCGCCATCAGCTTGCGCTTGCTCATCACCGTGTAGTTGATGTTCAGGCGCGAGAACTCGATCTGGCGCGGCTTGGCCGCTTCCAGGGGCAGGCCTTGGGCGGTGAGCGGCGCCAACAGTTCGGGATGGCGCACCAGATCCACCTTGTCCACGCACCAGTCGTACAGCGGGCGGTGATCCTCGAACTCCAGCGTACACAGCGAATGGGTGATGCCTTCGATCGCGTCGGACAGCGCATGCGCCAGGTCGTACATCGGATAGATGCACCATGCATCGCCGGTGTTCTGGTGGGTGGCGCGTTTGATGCGGTACAGCGCCGGGTCGCGCAGGTTGATGTTGCCGCTGGCCATGTCGATTTTCGCGCGCAGGGTGCGTGCGCCATCGGCAAACTCGCCCGCGCGCATGCGCCGGAACAGGTCGAGATTTTCCGCGACGCTGCGCTCGCGGTTAGGCGAATTGCGGCCAGGCTCGGTGAGGGTGCCGCGATATTCGCGCACCTGTTCGGCTGATAGATCGCAAACGTAGGCATCGCCCTGTGCGATCAGTTTTTCCGCCGCCAGATAAAACACCTCGAAATAATCCGAGGCATGGCGCAGTTCGTGCCATTCATAGCCCAGCCAATGCACGTCTTCCTTTATCGCCGCGACGTATTCGGGATCTTCCTTTGCCGGGTTGGTATCGTCAAAGCGCAGATTGCAGTCGCCGCCGAACTCGGCGGCCACGCCAAAGCTCAGGCAGATCGCCTTGGTGTGGCCCAGATGCAGATAGCCATTGGGCTCCGGTGGAAAGCGGGTGCGGATCGCCGTGTGCTTGCCGCTGACAAGGTCATCGCGCACGATCTGGCGGATGAAGTCATTGCGGGTCGGTTCGCTGGGCGGCGGGCTGGGTTCGGACATGGCTGCGTAGGGAGTGGGAAACCGCCCATGGTAACAGGGCATGCAGGTGCCGGTTGGCCTGTGTACTATTTCGCCATGCTCGATCATGCCCTGCTCGCCGCTGCGCTATCCGTCGACGCTCGCGTGCTTGATGCGCTCACCGTTACTGCACGCCGGCCGCAGCCCCTGGTCACGCAGGTGGAGGCGTTGAGTGTGCTCGACGCTGACGCCATTGCCGGTGTTGCCGCCACGCATGCCAATGAACTGCTGGCACGGGTGCCAGGTGCGTGGATCAGTCGTGGCAGCGGCCAGGAGCAACTGGTGGCGATCCGCTCGCCGGTGCTGACCGGTGCCGGTGCCTGCGGCGCATTCCTGATGCTCGATGATGGCGTGCCGATCCGGCCGGCTGGCTGGTGCAATGTCAATCAGTTGTTTGAACTGAATACCGAGCAGGCCGGTGCAGTGGAAGTGCTGCGCGGGCCGGGTGCGGCGGTACATGGTTCCAATGCCCTGCATGGGGTGATCAACGTGCGCCCACGCGCGCCCGGTGACAGCCCGGCGCAGGCATGGACATTGGAATTGGGGCCAAATCGCTATCATCGCTCGCAGGGCACCATCACCGGGGGGCTGACGAGCTCGCCGTGGCGGATCGATGCCTATGGTGTGAGTAGCGGAAGTTTTCGCGACCAGGAGGGCTTCGATCAACAAAAGCTGCGCCTGCAATGGCAGCAGCCCGACGGCTTTGGCGCACCGCGTCTGCAACTGGCACTGAGCAATTTGAATCAGGAGACCGCCGGCTTTGTTACTGGCCGCAATGCCTTCCGTGATGCCAGACGGCGCAGCAATGAAAACCCGGAGGCATTCCGTGACGCCACCAGTGTGCAGGCGCAGGGGCATTGGCAGTGGGCGCTTGGTACGCGGCACAGCTTGAGCTGGGTGCCGTATGCGCGCTATCAGCGCATGGATTTTCTGCAGCACTTCAGCCCCGGCAAACCGCGTGAGCTGTCCGATACCCAAAGCGCGGGTTCGCAACTATTGTGGCGGCGGCAGGGCGGGCTGGATGTGCAGGCGGGTGTCGATCTGGAATGGACGCGGGGTGATCTGCTGGAGCGCCAGGATTCGTCGGTGATTGGCAGCGCAGCACTGCAGGCGATCCGACCCCTTGGGCGGCATTACGATTATCGCGTCGATTCGTTCAACAGCGCGCTGTTCGCACAGGTGCAGGCGCATGTTGGCCGGCTTGAACTGAATCTGGGCGCGCGACTGGAGCGTTTGCGCTACCGCTACGACAACCGTGCCAGCGACGGCAACCTGCGCGAGGACGGCACCGCCTGCGGTTTTGGCGGGTGTTTGTTCAACCGGCCTGGCGACCGCCGCGATGTCTTTAATGATGCCAGTGCGCAGCTGGGTTTGCGCCTGCCGTTGAGCACTACCACCGCGCTGGTGGCGCGTTATGCACGGGCCTTTCGCATGCCGCAGACAAGTGAGTTGTATCGTTTGCAGCGCGGCCAGGACGTGGCTGATCTGGAAGCGGAAACCCTGCGCGGCCCGGAGCTGGGGCTGCGCCATGCCACTGGCAACGTGCAAATGGACATCGACGCCTACAGTTATCACAAGCACCATGTCATTGGCCGTGATGCCGATGGCTTCAATTTTTCCGACGGCACCACCCGTCATCGCGGCATCGATGCGCAGGGCCGCTGGCGGTTTCGTCCGGGCTGGTGGGTACAGGGCAATGCGGCCTATGCCCGCCATCAGTATGCGTTTGATCGCGATATCGCAGGTGGCGAACGCATCCGCGCTGGCAATGCGGTGGACAGCGCGCCGCGCTGGCTGGCCGCTGCCCGGCTTGGCCACGAGCAGCCCATGTTTGGGCGTTTCGAACTGGAGTGGGTGCATGTGGGTGCCTACTGGCTCGATGCGGCCAACAGCGAACGCTATCGCGGCCATGATTTATGGCATTTGCGCTGGCAACGCCCGTTGTCGGCGTCCTGGCATGGGGCACTGCGCTTGATGAATCTCACGGATCGCCGCTATGCCGAGCGAGCGGATCTGGCCTTTGGCAGTTTTCGCTATTTCCCCGGCGCCGGGCGTTCGTTGTTTTTGGAAATAGCCTATCGCCGCGATTGATGCACTGCTGCGACAACCATGCGCTATGCTCGGTGCGATACGGCGGCGTGGGAGGCGTTATGCGTGTGGTTTACGAGGCAGAAAACGTGATCGACGCCCATCTGGTGAAAACCCTGCTGGAGAACGTGGGCATACCGGCATGGGTGCGCGGCGAGTTTCTCACCGGTGGCATCGGCGAGTTGCCGGCGCAAGGGTTGGTGGCGGTGTCGGTGCCCGATTCGGCTGAGGCTGATGCCCGCGCAGAACTCGCAGCGTGGCAGGCGGGGCGCGATGCATTGATCAGCGCATCGGGCGATGCGCAAACCGGGCTTGATGAAGACGACGCCACGGCGTACACGCCAGCGTAAGATTTCCCGGTAGCGCCGGGGCTTGCACAAGCGCGTAAAGCACATTGGGGCCGCAAAACACGCAAAAGAAAGCCCAAGTCTTGATTCGCTTTCTTTGCGGCTTTCGCGTCCTTTGCGGAATCCGCTCCTGGTTTTGCGTTGTTGCTCTGGCTTTTCCGGGCGCCGAGTTCCGGTTGGCTGATTCCGCAGCGGACGTTCTCGGTATAGCATGGCTGCACAGGGGAGTAATCAGGATCACCGTGGCGCATGTTGCAACGGTGGTATCTGGTGTGATCAGGGCTTGGCCGATGACACAATGGTGTAAAACATGGATTGTTGCAACGAGCATGCTGCTCAATTTGCTGTTGGTGCCGCACGCGGTTGCCAGCGAAGGCGTAGTGTTGGATGTCGGGGTGATTGCCTCCGATCAGCCCTACACTGCACGACAGGTGTTGCGTGGCGATGCCGGTGCGTGGCAGGCGCGCGATGTCAGTCGGCTGCATTTTTCTGGTAGCCCAACCACGACTTACTGGCTGCGCATCAAGGCGTCGTTGCCAGAGTCGCCGGATGATCGCTGGGTGCTGTGGTTCGATCGGGTAACGCTGACCGATTTGAGCCTGATGCTGCGCGACGGTAATGGCGATTTCACCGAGGTGACGCGGCAGTTTTTCCGGCCAGCACCCGATGATCCGGCGTTTTCATCGGGGCTTCGATTTCCGCTGCGCGCCTATGGTTCACAATCGTTGGAATTGTTGCTGCAGGTGCGCACCAATGTTGCGGTCAATCTGCGGCCAATGTTGTTGACTGAAGAGGAATACCGGCGCAAGGATCGCGATAGCGTCATCCTGCTGTCGGCGATGTATGCCGGCTTGCTGGTGCTGGCGATGACCGGGCTGGCAATGTTCATTGCGTTGCGTGACCGTATCCACGGCGCCTACGTCGGGTTCACGGCGACATCTTTTTTTCTGTTGCTGGCAGTCAATGGCCATGCCTATTCATTGCCGGTGCTTGATGTGTTGGCCTATTGGCGTGAGCTGGGCATTCTGGCGCTGGTCAATTTGCTGACGGCATTTACGGTGATGCTGGCGCGCGCGTTTGCCAATGCCGGCCGTGATTCGCCGCGCAGCGATACGGTGATGCTATGGAGTGCGCGATTGATGCTCGCGCTGGCTTTGCTTTGTGTACTCAACCTGCGTGTTTTTTTGCCGCAATTGCAGATCGCCTCAATGGCGTTGTGGACCTTGTCCGGGTTGCTGGTGATTACTGCCGCAGTGCAGGCATTGCGCCGACGCCGTCCGTTGGCACGGCCGATGCTTTTCATCTGGTTGATGGTCTATCTGAGCACTCTGGTGCGCGGCCTGATTCCACTAGGCTGGATGCCGCAAAACAGCGTAACGATGTATGCCTTTCAGGCTGGCCTGGCATTTGCGGCGTTTTTGCTGTCGTTGGCGATGGCCGATCAGGTAATGGAGTTCCGCAAGCAACGTGACCGTGCCCGCCTGGCAATGGAGCAGACCGACGCCAGCCTGCAATCGGAAAAAGTGCGGCGGCGGTTGCTGGAATCACTGCAAAGCGGCCTGCGTGCAGCGCCAACCAAAGACCTGGCCTGGATTGCGCTGCGTCGCATGCTGGATGCGGTCAACCAGGTGGTACCGCAACGGCGGTCGGCGGTCGCCGTGTTCGGTTATCAGGGAGGCGATCACTTGATCGCTGAACCGGTTGCTGCGACGGAGCACTTCGAACACTTGCTCAGCGCGCGTGGCGGTGCGATGAAAGGTTTGTGTCGCACCAACAAACCAGTGCAATTGCGGCTTGAAGATCCGTCTGAGGATGATGAAGAGGGCAGGCGCAGTGAGCATGCCGAGTCGGCATACGCGATCATACCGCTGCCGATGCCCCGGCCTGCCTGGGGCGTTTTGTTGATCGAGCGTGCGGCATGGGAGGCATTTTCACCGTCGGAATTGCGCGAAGCCAGCGAGTTCAGTGCCATCGCCATGCAGGCGGCGGATGATGCGCGTGCAGCGCAGGAGTTGGCTGCCAAAACCGAGCGTGACCCGCTCACCGGCGTGCTCAACCGGCAGGCCGTCGCCACCATCATGACGCGTGAGCTGGAAAGCGCACAGGCGCGGCGCACTTCGCTGGCTTTGCTGGTGTTGGGGGTCGATCGTTTGACGCAATTGTCCCAACGTTACGGCCATGCCGTGGCTGATGACTGCCAGTGCGCAGTGGCCGAATTGCTGCGGCAATCGTTGACGGTCGGCGATTGTGTGGGACGTCTCAATAGCGAGGATTTCGTGCTGGTGCTGCCCGGTAAGACGCTGGAGCAGGCGCACGCTGTTGCCGACAAACTGCGGCTCGGCGCCTCGGACATTCGCGTGCCCAGCCCGCTTGGGTTGTGCCAATTCACTATCAGCGTTGGCGGCACCGTGCGCGCCTCAGCAGAAAACAAATTGGCAACCTTGCTTGATCGCGCCAGCAAGGCATTGATTGCTGCGCGCCATCGCGGCAACAATCAGACCCACATGATTGCGGTGGACACCAGCAGTGCGGGCGATCCCGATGCGCGGCTGTACTTCTGATGGAAATCACTGACCGGCATCATGTGCATGGCCGATCATTGCGCGGGCCGTTTCCGGGCCAGGCCGAGGTGTTGTTTGGCATGGGCTGTTTCTGGGGTGCCGAGCGGCTGTTCTGGTCGCTGCCGGGGGTTTTTTCCACGGCGGTTGGCTATGCCGGCGGTGCGATCGCAAACCCGAGCTATCGCGAGGTATGTTCGGGCCGGACTGGCCATGCCGAAGTGGTGCGGGTGCTGTTTGATCCGGCGCAGATCGCATTCACCGAGTTGCTGCGCCGGTTCTGGGAAGGCCACGATCCGACTCAGGGTATGCGTCAGGGCAATGACGTGGGCAGCCAGTACCGCTCACTGCTCGCCTGCGCCGATGCCTCGCACCAGCAGTTCGCGCTCGCCAGCCGCGATGCCTACCAGCAACGGCTGCATGCTGGTGGCCTGGGAACCATCAGCACCGAGTTGCTGTTTCCGCTACCACCGTTTTATTTTGCCGAACACGAGCACCAGCAATACCTGTCCAAAAACCCGCAGGGATACTGCGGCTTGGGTGGCACCGGGATTGGTTGCGGCCAGGACGTGTCAGTGTGGGAGCGCGCCTGCGCGCGAAGCAGTTCGCCCGATTGATTCGCTGGCAGGCCAGCTCCCACAAGAGCTATGGTCAACAGGCCAGTCCCTGCAAGCGTTTCATTGAACCAGGCATCAGGGCGCTTCAGGCTTCGCGGCGCTGCCAAAACCGCCATCGGCCTGGGCGGCCAGATAGGCGAGCACGGCATAAGCGGCGACCTGTTGATCGAGCGCGCGCGGGTCGATTTTGTCCAGGGTGTCATTGGCGGTGTGGTGGTAGTCGAAATAATCGCTGCCATCCTGCGCTAACTGCGCCCAAGCCATGCCGCGCTCGGCCATTGCGATGATATCGGGGCCGGGGCCGCCACCTTCACTGTCATGGGCAATGCCCAGTGGCGCCAGCACTTCGCCAATAGCGGCAATCTGCGGACGCGCGGCCTCGCTGACGGCTGCACGCAGGGCATAAATACGGCCGGCACCAAAATCGCTTTCGGCACCGATAATGTGCTGACTGATTTCGGCCTTGTGCTGTTCAGCGTACGCCTTGCCACCGAACAGACCCTGTTCCTCGTTGGCGAAGGCGACCACGCGGACACTGCGCTCGGGTGGGGTTTTCAGGTCGCCGATCAAGGCGCCGGCAGCCATGGTGATGGCAACGCCGGCACCGTCATCGATGGCGCCGGTGCCCAGATCCCAGGAATCGAGATGGCCACCGATGATGACGACTTGCTCGGGATATTGGCTGCCGGTGATTTCGCCGATCACGTTGTATGAGGTGGCCATGCCGACGACACCCGCATCGATGTTCAGGCGCAACCGCACCGGTTGGCCACGGCGGAGCATATTGGTGAGCAGGTCAGCATCGGGATTGGATAGCGCCGCCGCCGGAATCTTCGGCGGCGCGTTGTCGCCCTCGGCGTATTGCAATGCGCCGGTATGCGGCATGCGGTCGTGGTCGGTGCCGATCGAGCGAATCAACAACGCCAGTGCGCCTTTGCTGGCGGCCTCGCTGGCACCGCGAGAACGAGCTCCCACGGCCGGGCCGTAGCCTTTGCCATCGCGGGTGCGAATCATGCGATTGGTGATGTAGGCGATCTTTCCGTCCAGACTGCCCGGTTCGGCTGCGCTCAGTGCGGCGAGGTCGGCAAACGCCACCACCTCGGCTTCGATCGGGCCATTGCTGCCAACACTGAGCCCCAATGCAGTGATATGCAGCGGCTGCGGGTAGGGCGCAAGCACTTCGGCGAGTTCAACACCGCGTCGCCACTGCGGAAACGTCACCGGCTCGGTCCACACCCGATCAAAACCCAGCTCCTGGAACTTGGCCTTGGCCCAGGCAACGGCGCGCGCATCTGCTTCACTGCCAGCCAATCGCGGACCCACTTCGGTGGTCAACGATTCCACGATGTCGTAAGCCGCCGAGCCGCCGTTGGCCAGATCGCGCAGGTAGGCGGCAGTCTTCAGTGCATCGGGTGCGAACGCCGCCTCGCTGGCGATTGTTGCGGTGAGGGGCGCTAACAGGGCGGCGGCGAGCGCCAGGGTGGGGATGCGCATGCAGACTCCGGAAGGGTGCAGGGTTATTTTTTGAGGGCGTCGCGGATTTCGGTCAGCAGCGTCACCTCTGCGCTGGGTTCGGCAGGCTTTGGGGGTGCCTCTTGCTGCTTGCGTTGCATTTTGTTGACCAGCTTGATGGCGATGAAAATCGCAAACGCGATGATCACGAAATCGACGGTGCTCTGCACGAACAAACCGTACTGCAACAGCACCGGTTCAACGCCCTCTGCGCCGGGTTTGAGGGTAATGGCCAGATCGGCGAAGTTGACCCCGCCGACCAGTACGCCGACTACCGGCATGATGATGCCACTGACCAATGCCGACACGATCTTGCCGAACGCCGCGCCGATCACCACACCTACCGCCAGGTCCACCACGTTGCCACGCATTGCAAACTGTTTGAACTCCGATATCAGACTCATTGCGTACTCCCCGGTCCATGTTCACCGTAAGTGGCGAAGGCATGACTTTACCTGCGTAGCCCCTCAGCGGGAAGTGAATTGACCGTCGAGTTGCAGCACAGCATCGATGCTAGCGTGGTAGCTATCGCCCGGTTGCAGGGCAGCGACGCCGGCCGGTGTGCCCATGAAGATCAGATCGCCGGCACGCAGTTCGTACAGGCGCGAGAGCTCGGCGATGATTTCCGGCACCGACCAGACCATGTCCGACAGCGGCGCCTGTTGGCGTACGCTGCCGTTGACGCTGAGCGTGAGTTGTTGCGCGCCGAGCGGGCCAAATTGCGCAACAGGTATGATTTCGCTGATCGGTGCGGAGCGGTCGAAACCTTTGGCGGTATCCCATGGCAGACCCTTGCTTTTGGCTCTGGCCTGCAGGTCGCGGCGAGTGAGGTCCAGCCCCAGTGCGAAGCCGAGCACCAGCGCCATCGCCTGTTCGGCGGGCACTTCGCCATCGGCATCGTGGCCGAGTGCAACCACCAGCTCAACCTCATGGTGCAGATCGCTGGTGGCGCTGGGGAACGGCTGATCGCCACCGCCGGGCAGCACTGCGTCGGCGGGTTTCATGAAAAACACCGGGCTGCCGCGGTCGATCTCCGAGCCCATTTCGCGCGCATGCTCGGCGAAATTGCGGCCGACGCAGTAAATGCGATGCACGGGAAATCGGCGGTTATCACCACGTACCGCGAGGGTGGGCGTGGCCGGGGTGGCTATGATCAGGTCGGGCATCGGGCGGGCTCGCAAAAACCGGGAGTGTAGCGCGGCCAATAGCGAGATGGGTCAGCGCGCCAGCGACGCCTTGCCGTTGCCGACGACACGGTACTCGCCGTCGATCACGTTGCCAGACGTGTTCGCGGCCGGCGCCTTTTGCGACAGCACCCGGCGCAACAGGCCAAAGCCGATCATCAGCATGCCCACCACCACGCCGAGTGCCAGCACCACGCTGAGCAACGCCAAGCCGAGCAGCGCCAAAAGCACGCGGACGACCGGATTGCGCAGAGCGCGTGACGAGGAAAGGGTGTGTAGTCGGATCATGGATGTCTTGCCTGAGTGGACTTGTGCGAAGATCAGCGCCCCGATGTGAGGTGGCACACAAACATGCTACAGCCGGATGACAAGTCAGACGTAAGCGTTTCGTTAAGTGCCGTGCTGGCGCAGTTGCCCGAAGGCTCTGCCAGCGAGGCGGAGCTTGCGATTGGCGGCGAGCCCGCGTCGTTGATCGTTACCCGCGTGGCTGGCCGGGTTCAGGCATTTCGCAATATCTGTCCGCACGCCGGGCGCCGGCTCGACTGGGCGCCGGGCGAGTTTTTGATCGATCAGGGGCAGTTGGTTTGCGCCGCCCACGGTGCCAGCTTCGACATGGCCAGCGGTCTGTGTGTGGCTGGGCCGTGCAAGGGGGCGTCGTTGACGGCGGTTGCGTTGCCCGGCATCGCTGCGGCAGGTACCGGATCTTAGGGCTGCACCGCAAAGCGCGTTAAAATAGGCACTTTGAGCGCTGGAGGAATCATGAGCAATCCATCCCCGGGCGCGCGCTTTCGTGCCGCGCTGGCTGCCGAGACCCCGTTGCAGGTGATGGGCGCGATTACCGCGTACGCCGGGCTGATGGCCAAGCGCACGGGGTACAAGGCGTTGTATCTGTCCGGGGGCGGTGTCGCCGCCAATTCGCTGGGCGTGCCTGATCTGGGCATCAGCAGCATGGAAGACGTGCTGATCGATGCGCGCCGGTTGCTGGTCGATATCGATACCGGTTGGGGCGGGGCCTTCAACATCGCACGCACCATCCGTTCGTTCGTCCGCGTCGGGGTGGCGGCGGTGCACATGGAGGATCAGGTCGGGCAGAAACGCTGCGGCCATCGCCCGGGCAAGGAAGTGGTGCCGATTGCCGAGATGATCGACCGGATCAAGGCGGCGGTGGACGCACGAACGGACCCCGGTTTCGTGATCATGGCGCGCACCGACGCTGCCGCAGTCGAGGGTATCGACGCCGCGATCGCTCGCGCCGTTGCTTATGTTGAAGCCGGTGCCGACATGATTTTTCCGGAAGCGATGACCAGCCTGGACGATTACCGCCGCGTCAAGCAGGCAGTGCAGGTGCCGGTGCTGGCCAACCTCACCGAATTCGGCTCGACGCCGTTTTTCACCACCGATGAATTGCGCGGGGCTGGCGTCGATATCGCCTTGTATTGTTGCGGCGCCTATCGTGCGATGAACAAGGCGGCGCAGCATTTCTACGAAACCGTACGCCGTGACGGAACCCAGAAGCACATCGTCGATACCCTCCAGACGCGCGCCCAGTTGTATGACTTTCTCGATTACCACGCCTACGAGGACAAGCTCGACGCGTTGTTTTCCAGGAAGTCGTGACCCTTCCGTCGCCGAACCGCAATCGATTGTCACGCGACAGCGTGTAAAACCCAGGAGCCGTCATGTCCGATCCCAGTGCCAACACCCTGCCAAAACCGAAGAAATCCGTCGCCCTGAGCGGCACCGCCGCCGGCAATACCGCGCTGTGTACGGTCGGGCGCAGCGGCAACGACCTGCATTACCGTGGCTATGACATCAAGGATCTGGCCAACGGTGCCAGTTTCGAGGAAGTGGCGCATTTGCTGGTGCATGGCAACCTGCCCAGTTTCAGCCAGCTCGGCGCCTACCGGCGCAAACTCAAGGCACTGCGTGGCCTGCCGCTGATCGTGACCGACGCGCTGGAGCGCATCCCGGCCTCCGCGCACCCGATGGACGTGCTGCGCACCGGCGTGTCGGTGCTGGGTACGGTGCTGCCGGAGAACGACAACCACGGCGCGCCGGGCGCGCGCGACATTGCCGACCGGCTGATGGCCAGTCTGGGTTCGATGCTGCTGTACTGGTATCACTTCACCCACAATGGCCGGCGCATCGAGGTGCGTACCGAGGACGAATCGATTGCCGCGCATTTTCTGCACCTGCTGCACGGCCGCCCGCCGAGCGAGCTGCATGCCAAGGCGTTGGACACCTCGCTGGTGCTGTATGCCGAACATGAGTTCAACGCCAGCACCTTTGCTGGCCGGGTGATCGCCGGCACCGGCTCGGACATGTATTCGTGCATCACCGGTGCCATTGGCGCGCTGCGCGGGCCCAAGCATGGCGGCGCCAATGAAGTGGCGATGGAGATCATTGCCCGCTACGACAATCCCGATGACGCCGAAGCCGATATCCGGGCGCGGGTCGAGCGCAAGGAAATCGTGATCGGCTTCGGCCACCCGGTGTACACCATCGGCGATCCGCGCAATCCGATCATCAAGGAAATCAGCCGCAAGCTGTGCAAGGAGGGCGGCAACGAGGCGCTGTTCAACATCAGCGAGCGGATCGAGACGCTGATGTGGGACATGAAGAAAATGTTCCCGAACCTCGACTGGTTCTCGGCCTCGGCGTATCACATGATGGGCGTACCGACCGCGATGTTCACGCCACTGTTCGTGATTGCCCGCACCTCGGGCTGGAGCGCACACGTGATCGAGCAGCGCGAAGACGGCAAGATCATCCGTCCCAGTGCCAATTATGTCGGGCCGGAAGATCGCGCTTTTGTACCGCTGGAAAAGCGCGGCTGATTACACCGCGCGCGGTTGGCGGAGCGGTGAATCCAACGCTACTTGCGTGGCGTGTTGAGCCAGGCGTGCAACGCCAGCAACATGCCGCGCGCCATCATGGCGCCAACCGCTGGATGCGATAAAAGGTGTGGTCGCCGATGGTCGCCACCGGGGTGTCGGTGGCCCACGCCGGGCTGGCCTTGTCCAATGCCACGAAATGGCTGGCACCGGGCACCTGCTCGATGCGCTGGTCAATCGGCAATGCCCAATCCGCCTGCATGGCGAAAGCAATGCGTGCCGATTTGGCCCAGGCGATCGGGTTTTTCAGGCGCATGCGTGGGTCAACGATACCCGGAGCAAACTGCTTGTGGGCGGTAACCACCGCACACACCGAGTTGCCCCACAGGCCGCTGTCGGCGCGGCGCAACGCCACCTCGGCTACTGCACGCTGGCCGGCAACCGGCTGATCACGCGCTTCAAGGTAAATGGTGGTGGTCAGGCACAGCGGGTCAGCGATTGGCTGTGGTAAAACAGATGCCAGCCAAAGAATGAAGGCCAGTTTCATGGTCTATCTCCTTGGTCACTGCGTGCTCCATGCACAACTTCAGCGGCACAGCCTGTGCCTCAGCGACGGATGGGGTGATGCCTCCCAGGTGCCAAATTGTCGTCATTCACCTGAAACAACGTGATTTGTGCAAAAACCTGGCCGGGAAGTTCACCCGGTGGTATATGTGCGCATCCTCGGATGCGGTGCCGGCCTGCCCAATGGCTCGTGATCCGGTTGGAATTGCCCCTGCTGCACCATGCGGCAGGCTGCCAAGCTGGCGGCACCTTAGTGAGCCGATGCGCAACCTGCGCTGAACGCAGGCACTTGACAGTGGAAATAAAGGTACCTGATTTGTCTAGTGTTTTTGCTCTGGGCAGGCATGAACTGTGCGGTGTTCGAGATTGCGAGCGTTAGCCCGGTCACAGAAAAGCCCTGTGGGCAAGCACTACGCGGTCAGGCCACCGCCAGCCACTACCGCCCGCAAATCAGCAGTTATCGTGCCGATAGTCGTCAGTTCGGCATCGTGTTCCGGGTCGCGGAAGTCTTCGGCCAGCGCCTGTGCCTCCCAGTCACGCATCGCTGGATGCGCCAGCAATCGTTGCAGGTAATCCGCCGCCGCACCCGCCACAGCCACACCGAAGCTCTGGAAGCGGAACGCCACCGGTGCGTAGAAGGCATCCACTGCAGTGAATGTGTCGCCCGCCAGATACGGCCCGCCAAAGCGGGCCAGACCCTCGTTCCACAACGCCAGTACACGGTCGATGTCGGCCTGCAACGTCGGCGAATGCTGTTTTACCTGCACCCGCACCCCGACATTCATTCCGAACTGACCGCGCAGGGTGGTGAAGCCCGAATGCATTTCCGCTGCCGCGCAACGCGCAAATGCGCGCGCCTCAGCCGCGTCGGGCCAGATCCCTGGATGTCGCTCAGCCAGATACTCGGCAATCGCCAGTGAATCCCATACTGCCAGCCCGTCATCGACCAGACACGGCACCTTGGCATTGGGTGAAAACGCACGGAATCCGTCGTCAAGGTTGTCGCGCCCGAAGCGGTGCGGCACTTCCTCAAACGCAATTCCGTGCGCCCGCATCAATACCCACGGACGCAGCGACCACGACGAGTAATTCTTGTTGCCGATATGCAGGGTGAGCATGGTGCGCTCCGTGTCGGGAAAGCGGCATTATCTGCCAGATACCTGCGCCGGCCGGCGGTGCCGGCTCAGGGCAGGCTGCTAGGCATTGTGCAGCGCTCAAAACCGATAACGCAGGCGCACGGTCCAGCTGCGCGGGCGCTCGGGCAGCACCAGGTTGGAGCCGAACAGGTCCGAGGCATTGGCGCGGAAGTAGCGTTCGTTGAACAGGTTGTTGATGAAGCCCTGTACTTCGAACTGGCCGATGCTGACGCTGGAACCGAGATTGACCACGGTGTAGCCAGGCAGGCGCACCACGCCGGAAAACCCTGATGGCATCGATGCCACGTCGGTGACGGTGGCGAACACTTCCAGGATGTCGGTGGGCTTGACGATGGCGGTGAGGCTGCTGACCCGATCGGGAATGCCGGAGCGCTTGTTGCGGCCGTCGATCAAGCCGGAGACGGTGCCGCCGAAGCTGTTTTCCGGGGCGATGCCGCTGTTGGCCGGGTTGAAGAACGCGAACTGGCCGCCGGCTGAGATGTTGGTATTGATTACATCCTGCCACGCGCTGTTGCCGATCAGGCTGAGCCAGTCGCTGACCACATAGCGTGCTTCAAGCTCGATGCCCTTGCCGCGGGTGGAGGTGTTGGTGGACAGGTTTTGCGAGCTGAAGTTGGTGCGGGTCTGGCGATAGGCCGATACCGCCGTGAACAGGCGGCCATCGAGAAAGTTGCCCTTGATCCCGGCCTCGTACAGGCGCGAGGCATTGAGCGCGCCCAGTTCGACATTGGCGAGCGACACTTCGCCGCCCTGGCCGGTGATCACAGTGCGCTGGGTCGATGCGGTGAGATACGGCCGGATGTTGTCGGTCAGGTCGTAGCCGAGGCTGGCGGTCCATGACAGGCCGCTGTCGGTATCGCTGGCCTGTTGGCCGGCATCGCCGGCGGTGGCGGTGCGCGCCTGCCGCGATTGGATATCCAGCACGTCGTAACGCAAGCCGAGCAGCGCATGCCAGCGCTGATACAGGGTGAGATTCGACAATGCCGCCAGGCCATAGTCGGTGTAATCGGTGGTGAGGTCGTTGACGAACTGCGCGCTGTCGAACAAGCCGGCGGTTTCGATACGGTCGTTGGCGCTGGGGCCTTGCGACAGGTCGCGGCGGTCGAGGAACTCGAACAGGAAATCCTCAGCCAGCTTGGCGCGGGTGTGGCGCACCGAGGGCGAGAACTCGAAATCGGCCTGCACGTTCGGGCTGGCGTCCCATTGCCACGACGCAATCAACTGGTCTTCCAGCACGTAGGTGTCGATTACCTGCGAAAAGCCGTAGGAGTTTTGCAGCTCGGTATCGAGGCTGTCGAAAAACAGTTTATTGGTGAGCTGTACTCCGTTGTTCAACGTATGGTGGAAGTCGAAGTAGGCGGTGGTGGTGTCGGTGGCGAGAAAATCCTCGGGGTCGATCAACACGTTTTTGCGCGAGAGTTGCACTTGGTGAACGCTTGCCGGGTCGAGCGCAAACACGGCATTGGCACCATTCGGGCCGAAGCTTGCCACTGGCCCGGCGGTGGTCAGGCCGGGCGCAAACACGAACGCCGACAGGCCGCCGGCGGCGATGATCTCGGCCTGCGACAAACGCCCGCTCTGGTCGCTGTCGAGATTCAGCAACGGGGTGCCGGCCAGATACGTGCCGCTGTCGATCAGGTCCTGGCTCAGCCGGTTCCAGCCGGCATTCTGGTTGCCGTGGTAGTTGTGGTATTGCACCCCGAACTCGACCCGGGTGCGCTCGTTGATGTCGCTGTCGAACGCCGCCTGCAGCACGCTTTGCCGGGTGCCGTCGTTGCGGTAGTAGCTATCGGAGTTTTCGTGCAGGCCGTACAGGTAGTAGCCCACCGGGGTGGCGTCGGCGTTGAACTTGTAGCCGTATTCGGCTTCCAGCACCGCGCGATCCCAGGAGCCGGTGGTGAACGACACTTCGCCCACCGCTTTATCGAGATAGGCGCCACTCTCGGCGCGCGCCGATTTGGGCACGAAGTTGACGTAGCCGCCAATCTTGGATGGGCCGTAGATCGGCGAAGCCGGGCCGCGCACGATGTCGAGGCGATCGGATGCGGCGATCGGAGTGGGAATGTTGCCGGGGTTATCGACCCGGCGCACTCCACGGAAATAATTTTCGCCCGGCGTGCCACGAATATCGATCGAGCCGGCGACACCAAAAAACGAGCTGGTGAAGGTGCCCGGCGTCAGTGTGGTGATGTCGTTGAGGTCGCGGATATTGAGCAGATCGATCAGTTCGGCGCTGACGCTGGTCACCGCGCGCGGGGTGTCCTTGATGCTCAGGTCAAAGCCGGTGACCGAGTTGGTTTCACCCTGCTGCAGCAGGTCGCGGCGATCAAGCACCTGGCCGCTGACTTCGACGGTGGCAAGGCGCGTGCTGGCAGGCTCGGGCGGGGGGTTCTGGGCGATTGCCGGGCTGGCGAATGCCAGCGCGATGGCGAGGCCAAGGCGGTGTGGGTGTGGGGGCATGGGTTAGGTTTTCCGGAAAGTGATTTCGATGGTTTCAGACGCTTGGCGACAGCGCTCGCTGCGCGATTCGCTCTTTTGGGAGCCGGCCTGCTGGCGAACTACGTTGCGGAAGCTTCGCGGGCAAGGCCCGCTCCCACAGAAAAACAGGTGCGTGCTTCTGTGGAGCCCACCCTGTGGGCGAGCGTCGGTCACGCGGTCACGATGGGTCGCCCATCCTACACGGTCATCGGGCTGCGCCGCCAATTATTCGCGGTTATCGAGCGCCTGCCGGGTGAAATCATCGCTGCCACGCGCCACCAAGCCACCGCGCGGATGCAGCATCACCTCGTAGTGGCCGCCATCGATCAATGGCAGATAGGCACCGCTGCCGTAGCGGGTATCGACAAACGGCAACCATTGCGGGTACTGCTGTTGCAGGGTCAACAGGTCGAGTGCGTTGCGGTTGCTGAGTGCAAATACGCTGCGCGCGGCCTCGCGTTCCTGGTCGATGTCGCGGTAGCGTCCGGACAAGCGTTCCAGCCGGTACAACGGCGGCACACCGGCCAGCAGCGCCGGCAATTGCCAGCGCAGCACGCGGGCATCGAGCTGCCATTGATCGCCCAGCACCTCGAAACGACGGGTGTCGCCGCTGGCATCGTGCAATAACACCGCGAAGCGCTGCGGCCCCAGTGCCGTTGCTTCCAGCGTGGCCACCGGCAATGCCTGATCCAGCCGCAGGTATTGGCGCAGGCTGACGCCCAGCGCCGCCAGCAACAACGCCAGCGCCACGCAGCACAGCCCAAGCAGACGCCGCAGCCAGCGCCCGCTGCGACCAAACAGCAGGACCAGTGCAAACAGACCAAGCAGCAGTGCCGGCAGCAGCAACCAGTTCATCGGGTTCATCACACGCTCCTGCGGGGGCGAAAAATCATTGCTACCCCGCAGTATACTGGCGCGCATGAAAACTACTGCCCGCTTTGCCTGTCTGCTGATCGCTCTGGCCCTGCTCGCTGCCTGCGGCAACAAGGGGCCGCTGGTGTTGCCACCGCCGGACGCGCAGTCCGCCACGCAATGAGCGATCCCGGCCCGCTGCATTTTTCCAAGATGCATGGTGCCGGCAACGATTTCGTATTGGTCGATTGCCGTCAGGGCCGCGTCATCGACGCGGCGATAGTGCGCGCAATGGCCGATCGTCATCGCGGTATCGGCTGCGATCAGTTCATCACCATCGAGCCCGCACACAGCGCAGGCGCCGTGGCGGGCTACCGGATCTGGAATACCGACGGCTCAAGCGCGCAGCAGTGCGGCAACGGCGCGCGCTGCGTTGCCGCCTGGTTGCGCCGTGAGCACGCCGAGCTGCCGCCGCACTTTGTGCTCGACAGCCCGGCTGGCGCAGTCGCGGTCGAAACCCTGGGCGGCGGCAACTACGCATTGCAACTGGGCCGACCCGAGTTTCGCCCCGAGCGGATTCCGCTACGGGTGGATGCCGAAGCGTTGACCTATACCTTGAACGTGGCTGGCGAGGCAGTGCATTTTGCTGCGGCATCGATGGGCAACCCGCACGCGTTGATCGAGATGAGCGAGCTTGACGACGCCAGCGTGCAGCGGTTGGGCCCGGCGTTACAGGCGCGGCCCGAGTTTCCCGATGGCGTCAATGTCGGTTTCGCCCGTGTGCGCTCGCGTTCGGCGATCGACCTGCGCGTGTACGAGCGCGGGGTCGGCGAAACCCTTGCTTGCGGCAGCGGCGCCTGTGCGGCGGTGGCGATACTGGTGCGCGCCGGCCGGGTGGGTCGCAGTGTACGTGTCAGCCTGCCCGGTGGTGATCTGGAAATTGCATGGCCCGATGATGGCGCACCGGTGCGCATGGCCGGGCCGACCGCGTTTGTCTTTGATGGTGATTTCGAGGGAGTGTGGTGATGACAGAGCATGCTGAGCGCATCGGCCCGAGCGAAGTGGCGGCCTGGTTGCGTCGCCATCCTGATTTTCTGGCGACTTATCCCGACCTGGCACTGACCCTGGCGCCACCGCGTCAGGAAGGCAGTGCGACTTCGCTGGCCAGCTATCAGCTCGATGTATTGCGCGACAAGAATCGCGAGTTGAACCGGCGCCTGCACGAACTGTTTGCCACTGCGCAGGAAAACGAACGCCTCGCGGTACGCACCCATCAGCTTGCGCTGAGCTTGATGCGCCAGCGCAGCGCGGCCGACAGCGTGCGCGCGATGGTGGCTTGCCTTGGCGAGGATTTCCAGGGCGATCAGGTCAGCCTGGTGCTGTACCACCCGGTAGCGGGGCTGGGCAATGAGCCGTGGCTGCAGATCATCGCTGCCGATGCGACCGAGCTCAATGCGTTCGCGCAATTCGTGAACGATGGCGAGCCGTTGTGCGGGCGCCTGCATAGCGACAAGCAACAGCGCCTGTTCGGTGAGGGCCACACGCAGATCCAGTCGAGTGCGTTGATGGTGGTGCCCGAGCGTGGCCTGCTGGCTGTGGGTTCGCGCGACGCCAACCGGTTTTTCCCCGGCATGGGCACCTTGTTTCTGCATTTGATGGCGCAATCACTGGCGGCGGCGCTGGCGCGCTTCGATAGCGAGTGAATGATGAGCGAACCGGCCGAATTGAACACGGCGGTTACTGATTACCTCGCCCGACTGCGGGTCGAGCGGCGCTGCTCGGTGCATACCCTGGATGCCTATGGCCGCGACCTGAGCGTGCTGCTGCAATGGATGGCGGCGCAGGGCATCACCGCGTGGCCGGCGCTCACTGGCGAAGGCTTGCGCGGCTACATCGCCAATGAACATCGTCGTGGGCTGAGCAGCAAAAGCCTGCAACGCCGGCTGTCGGCCTGTCGCGGCCTGCTGCGCGACCTGCTGCGGCGGGGCACTATCGCGGCTGATCCCAGCGCCGGCCTGCGCGCGCCCAAGGCAGCACGCAAGTTGCCGCAGGTGCTCGATGCCGATGAAATGGGCCGGCTGGTGGAAGTGCCGACCGACGGGCCGCTGGGTCTGCGAGATCGCGCCATGCTTGAGCTGTTTTATTCCTCCGGCCTGCGCCTGTCCGAACTGTGTGGTCTGCGTTGGGGCGCGCTGGATCTGGATGAAAGTCTGGTGCGCGTCGATGGCAAAGGCGGCAAAACACGCATCGTGCCGGTGGGCCGCTTTGCGCGTGAGGCCTTGCAGGCCTGGCGTGCGCAGTCTGCCGCCAGCGCTGAAGCGCCGGTATTCCCGGGCCGCGGCGGCGCGCCGATTTCATCGCGTGCGGTGCAGTTGCGGCTGAAGCAACTTGCGCAAAGGCAAGGCGTGTGGAAACGCGTACATCCGCATTTGCTGCGGCACAGCTTCGCCAGCCACGTGCTGGAGTCGTCCGGCGATCTGCGCGGGGTGCAGGAACTGCTGGGCCACGCTGACATTGCCACCACCCAGATTTACACCCATCTGGATTTTCAGCATCTGGCCAAGGTCTATGATGCGGCGCACCCGCGGGCGCGGCGTAAAACCTGAGGGTTTGTTTCCCTTGTGTGGGCCGGTATTCGTCCCCATCAAAGTCATTCGGAAACTCGGAGCGCAATCATGGCGGAAACCATCCACGCCACCACCATCATCAGCGTGCGCCGCGACGGCCAAGTGGTTGTTGCCGGCGATGGCCAGGTAACGCTCGGCAATACGGTGATGAAGGCCAATGCCTGCAAAGTGCGGCGGCTGGGCCGCGATGGCCGGGTACTGGCCGGGTTTGCCGGCGCCGCCGCCGATGCCTTCACCCTGTTCGAGTTGTTCGAAGCCAAATTGGAAAAGCACAGCGGCCAATTGGTGCGCGCGGCGGTCGAACTGGCCAAGGACTGGCGCACCGAGCGCCGTCTGGGCAAGCTCGAAGCACTGCTCGCGGTCGCCAACAGCGAAACCTCGTTGATCGTGTCCGGCAATGGCGATGTGATCGAGCCCGAAGATGGCCTGATCGCAATCGGTTCAGGTGGCCCGTTTGCGCTTTCTGCGGCGCGCGCCCTGCTGGCGCACAGCACGCTCGATGCGCGCGGCGTGGCCGAGGAGGCAATGAAGATCGCAGCGGATATCTGCATCTACACCAACCGCAATATCAGTGTGGAAGTGTTGTGAGGCCGGGACTCGGGACTCGGGACTCGGGACTTGGGACTCGGGACTCGGGACTCGGGACTCGGGACTCGGGACGGCAAGCTTGCTGGATTTTGCTTTGAGTTTTTTGCTGTGGCTTTTCCGAGTCCCCAGTCCCCAGTCCCTAGTCCCCACTTCATAGCATCCCGAGCCCCCAACCCTTAGTGCCCAACTCATGTCCGAACTCACCCCCCGCGAAATCGTCACCGAACTCGACCGCTACATCATCGGCCAGGCCGATGCCAAACGCGCGGTCGCCATCGCCCTGCGCAACCGCTGGCGGCGCATGCAGCTCGACCCGGCACTGCGCAATGAAGTCACGCCGAAAAACATCCTGATGATCGGCCCCACCGGCGTCGGCAAAACCGAGATCGCACGGCGGCTGGCGGCGCTGGCCAACGCGCCATTCGTGAAGGTAGAGGCCACGCGGTTCACCGAGGTCGGTTATGTCGGCCGCGATGTCGAGCAGATCATCCGTGATCTGGCCGATGCCGCAGTCAAGATGTTCCGCGATCAAGCCAAGGCGCGGGTGCGGGTGCAGGCCGAGGATCGCGCTGAAGAGCGTGTGCTCGACGCGCTGTTGCCACGGCGCAGCGGCTCTGGTTTTGACGCTGGCACGGCCAGCAACGAGCCATCGGCAATCGACAGCGATACCCGCCAGAAACTGCGCAAGCAACTGCGCGAGGGCAAGCTTGATGACCGCGAAATCGAGCTCGAGCTCGCGGTAAATGTTGGCGTTGACATCATGGCGCCGCCAGGGATGGACGAAATGGCGCAACAGCTCAAGCAGATGTTCCAGGGCATCGGCGGCGGCAAGACTCACAAGCGCATGTTGCCGGTGCGCACAGCGTTGCCACAGCTGGTCGAGGAAGAGGCCGGCAAGATGGTCAATGAGGACGAGATACGCCAGCTCGCAATCGATGCCTGCGAGCAGAACGGCATCGTGTTTCTCGATGAGATCGACAAGGTCGCCAAGCGATCGGAGGGCATGGGTGCCGATGTCAGTCGTGAAGGCGTGCAGCGCGATCTGCTGCCGCTGGTCGAAGGCTCCACCGTCAGTACCAAATACGGCGTGGTGCGCACCGATCACATCCTGTTCATCGCGTCGGGCGCGTTCCATATGGCCAAGCCGTCCGATCTGATACCGGAATTGCAGGGCCGCTTTCCGATTCGGGTGGAGTTGAGCGCGCTGGGCAAGGACGAGTTCGTGCGCATACTCACCGAGCCCAAAGCGGCGCTGATTCGCCAGTACGAGGCGTTGCTGGCAACCGAAGGCGTGCGCTTGAGTTTTACCGCCGACGCTATCGAGCGGATCGCCGAGATCGCCTTTCTGGTCAACGAGCGGCAGGAGAATATTGGTGCCCGCCGCCTGCACACGGTGCTTGAGCGCCTGCTTGAAGGCATCAGCTATGAAGCCCCCGACCGCAGCGATGACGTGGCGATTGATCGTGCGTATGTTGACGCGCGACTGGGGGCTTTGGTTCAGGATCAGGATCTTAGCCGATATATCCTGTGAGCCCTGCTACGCATTTCCCACCGAGGATTTGTTTCGATGAAAGCACGCATGTTGTTTCCTGCCCTGCTGGGCTTGCTGGTGCTGGCCACCCCAGCCCGCGCCGAGCAGCCGATAGCCGATATCCCGCAGCGTCTGCAGATGTTCATCAAGGCCAGCAACGATCACGATGTCGAGGCATTAGTGCAGGCCACTGCGCCGGGCCTGCGCTGGATGAGCGTCGAGCATGACAAGCTGAATATCGAAGTCGTTGGCCACGACGACCTGCGCAGTTGGCTGCATGGGTACTTCAAGGCCACCCCCGATGCGCGCTCCAGCATCGGGCCGATCACGGTTGATGGCCATTTCGCCAGCGTGGTGGAAACCGCCAGCTACACCGACGCTGACGGCAATCCGGCACAACAATCCTCGCTCAGCGTTTACGAGTTTGGCAGCGATGGCCTGATTCGCAATGTGTGGTATTTCCCGGCGCACGCGCCGTGAGCAAGCCTCGGCCAACCGATATCATCCTGCATCGCGCCTCGCACACGCTGGAGGTTGCGTTCGACAGTGGCGAGCGGTTTCAGTTGCCATTCGAATACCTGCGGGTGGAATCCCCGAGTGCCGAGGTGCAGGGCCATGGCCCGGGGCAGAAGGTGCTGGTCGCCGGCAAACGCGGCGTTGCCATCGATGCGGTCGAACCGATCGGCCACTATGCGGTGTTGCTGCGTTTTTCCGATGGTCACGCCAGTGGCATTTTCAGTTGGGAAACCCTGCACACCCTCGGCCGTGAGCAGGACAAGCGCTGGTCCGGTTATCTTGCCGCCGTCGAGGCCGCAAACGTCTCGCGCGATGCCTGAAGGTACACTGTCGTGAAACCCCATCAACACCGCTTTCTTGAATTGGCACTGGCCCGCGAGGCCTTGCGTTTTGGCGAGTTCACGCTCAAATCCGGGCGCAGCAGTCCGTATTTTTTCAATGCCGGGCGCTTTGACAGCGGTGCCGCGCTGGCAACTTTGGGTGAATGTTATGCCGATGCACTCGCAGCCAGCGGTATTGCGTTTGATGGCCTGTTCGGGCCGGCCTACAAAGGCATCCCCCTGGCCACCGCGCTGGCGCTGGCACTGGCGGCGCGTGGCTGCGATCTGCCGCTGAGCTTCAACCGCAAGGAAGTCAAAGCGCACGGCGAGGGTGGCAGCCTGATCGGGGCGCCGCTGCGTGGCCGGGTGTTGATTGTTGATGACGTGATTACTGCCGGCACCGCCATTCGTGAATCAATCGCCATCATTCAGCAAGCGGGTGCCGAAGTTGCCGGCATTGTGCTGGCGCTTGATCGCCAGGAACGCGGTCAGAACGATCAACGCTCGGCAGCACAGGAAGTCGCCGATACCTTCGCGATTCCGGTGTGTGCCATCGCCAGCCTGGACGAGCTGTTGCAGTTTGCCGGCACGCAGCCCGATATGGCACTGCAACGGGATCGGCTTTTGCAGTATCGTGAGCAATACGGTTGCAGTAAGTGAGGCCGCAGATGCGCATCTCATGGATCATGATATTGCTTGTCGTCATTTTGGCGGCACCTGCCGTGCAGGCACAAACTGACCCGGCGCCCAAGCTCTACCGCTGGACCGACAAGGACGGCAAGGAGCACTACACCGACAGTCTGCCTGCCGAGGCAGTTGATGCCGCGCGAGCCGAGTTGAACAAGGCCAGCGGCAGCACCGTGTCGAAAGTCGAAAGGGCGATGACCGACGACGAACGTGCGCAGAAGGCGCGTGAAGCCGAGACGGCTGCCGCAGCGGCCAAAATCGAAGCCGACAGGCTGCAAAATGATCGCACTCTGCTTTCGTCCTATTCCAGCGAGAGCGAGTTGCAAAAGACCTACAGCGAGCGACTGATATTGGTCGAAGAGTCGGTGAAATCGGCGCAGGTAGGCATCAACAGCCAGCGCGGCAGTCTGGCCAGCTTGCTGGCGCATGCCACCGATCGCGAGCTGGCCGGGCAGGCCGTTGATGCGCGCACGCTCGAAAATCTTGGTGATGCCCATCGCCAGTTGGGTGAGCAAAAGCACGCGTTGCAGCGCCGCGAAGCGGAACGCAAAGACCTGCAAAATGAACTCGATGACTTGCTGGCGCGTTACCGCGAACTGAAGGCCAACCCACCGGCAGAACCCGAGGCCGCTGCGCGACAGACGCCGGTGCCGAAGACCGGCGCCTGATTGCGGATGGGTTTCTCGGGACTCCGGCGGGACTCGGCGACAAGCGTAAAACAGCAGGTCCGCAAAGGGACACGCTGAACAAACTCTTTTCAACGTCATTGCGAGCGCAGCGAAGCAATCCAGCTTTTTGTTTTTATGGTGTTTCCTGGATTGCCCTAAAGGACTCCGATCCGCTATGGCCTGAAGGCCATGCAGAATCGTATGCCACGTCGCTTCGCTCCTCGCAATGACAGCTTGTTCAGAGCATCCAAAGAACGCAAAAGGCGCAAATTAAAAAAAATAGTTCGCTGTCGGCTCCGCCGCTCCGCTGCACAAGGATGCGCAAGTGCCGCGAGTGCGTGCTTCCGGCATCCTCGGCCGCTGTTCCAGGCACGGCTCTACCTCGGCAACTGCTCCTGCGTTGCTCTCGGCCGCTGTTCCAGACGCGGCTCTACCTCCTCCATCCATAGAGTCGTACCTCCTGCATCCATGCAGTCGTCCTCCATACATGCCGGCGCCCTGCGCTATTCTTTCGAATTTGCCGTTTCATCCCACGGCAATCTTCGTTTCTCATCGCACGATGTAGACCGGATTGGAGGCCCGTAGGCCCATAACCCGGGGCGCATCGCGCCGGCGTAACCGACATTCAGACTTGGATGTTCTTGGCGCTTTTCCTTTGCGCTTTTCGCGTCCTTTGCGGACCAGAAGCTTTACGCTTTTTCCCGAGGTCCCGAGGTCCCGAGGTCCCGAGCTACACATGCCGGTAGCGTTCGTACACCTCGGTGATCTGCGGCATCGCTCGCTCAAATGCTGCGATCACGGCCGGATCGAAGTGTTTGCCTGATTGCTCGCGCAGGTAGTCCAGCCCCCGTTGCAGGGACCATGCTTCCTTGTAGGGACGTTTCGAGGTCAGTGCGTCGAAGACATCCGCTACCGCGACGATGCGTGCTGCCAACGGAATGTCGCGGCCGCGAGTGCCTGCGGGGTAGCCGCCTCCGTCAAACCACTCGTGGTGACCTTCAGCGATATCGATGGCAATTTTGAACAGATCGCGTGAGCTTTCCGGCAACTGTCCGGCGCAGGCGCGCAGCACGCTGCCGCCGATCAGCGGGTGCATCCGCATCTCGGTGCGCTCCGCTTCGGTCAAATGACCCGGCTTGAGCAGGATCGAGTCGGGCACACCCACTTTGCCGATATCGTGCATCGAGGCAAAACGCAGCACATCGCGCGCAAAACCGGGCGGCAACACTTCGCTGCTATCGGTCTTGTCGATGAATTGTCGGGCGATGGCATGCGCGTAATGGCTCATCCGGATCAGATGGTTTCCGGTTTCCGGATCGCGGCTCTCCGCCAGTTTGGATAACCCGTTCACGGTGGCCAGCAGCAATTGTTCCGATAGCGCACTTTTCTCGAAACCATGGGCGATCACTGGTGCCAGATTGCCGAGCAGTACCTGCGCATCATGCGAAAACGCGTGCGCTGCGCGTGCGGCCAGCACCAAGGTGAAGCCAGGTCCGGATTCGCTGGGCAAACTCAACACCAGTACCGTTTGAAAACCCTGTGAGGACAACGCTTTTGCGACATCGGGCAGGGCGAAGCTGGCCTCGTAAATCGCGAAACGTTTGTTCGATTTCAGGTCGGCCTGTTCGGCCATATCAAAGCCGTGGCCCGGCAACTCGGGGAACTGTTCACGCAACTGCACGCTGCGTGAGTCGGGATCATTGTCGTACAAGCCCAGCCAGTCGGCGGGGAAAAATGCGCCCAAGGCATCACGTACCTCGCGTGCGGTTGCACGCAGGTCGGCACCACGCTGAATATCATCAAGCAGACGCAGCACGGCACCCATTCGTGTTGATACGGTATTTATTGCGGTATTGAGCAAGCCAAGTTCATCATTGGACCGATCCGGAATCTGATGGCCGAAGTAGCCACGCGCGATTTGCTCGCAACCGTGCTGGGTAGCGCCGAGCCGCCGGATCAGCGAGCGAATCAGGACGATAATGCCCAGCGCGCTCACGATCAGTGTCAGCATCACCCCCCACTGCCCAATCAGGCGGGCATGGTGTTGATGCGATTTGATGTCCTGTTGCAGTGATGTACTGATTTGAGAAATGTGCCCGGCGAGATCGCCCGATTTCTCGACGATATGGCGTGCCGCCCATTCCAGGCGCGGTTCATCGGCATCGGGCCCCAATGCTTGATGCAATTGTTTGCGGTAACTGCGCCAGAAGTCATGCAGCGGATCGAAGCGTGGGTCGCTGCCGGTTGCAGGCGGCCCCAGCAACAGCAGTGTCCATGGCGTTTGCTCCATGCGGGTGCGTTGATCGCTCAGTGACGCAAAGAGCGATTCTACTTGCTCGACATCATCCTTTAGCTGTGCGAAATAGAGGGTGGTGTCGCGGAAGTAATCGGGATAGTCGCGCGGCGCATTGCGCAAGTAGCGCTTGGCATCGGAGTGATAACGCGCAACGAGGGTATCGAGACGGCGCAAATCCGCCATCAGCGATTGGTCGCGTTGACTCAGCGCCAGTGCCCAGGCGCTGAATGCCAAAGCCACGAGCATCAGTACAAACAGACCGCCAAGACCGCCGACCAGCACGATGCGCAGGCGATAACGGCCAAGCCGTGCGATCCGCTCGCGAAGGCCGCTCACGGCTGTGTTCCGATTGCGACCAGCGACCAGCCGATGGCAGTCATGCCGGTTCCCGAACTGCATTTCATCACGTTACCCCCGTAACGTTTGACACCCGTGGGTGAGCCATACGGTGCGCATTCGCTATTGTGCACGCATCTATCTTTGGCGCAATGACGTGTGGCACACACGGATAGTGGATGTCCGACAAGCCCACCCGTTGCCGTGGTAATCCACGCATCAAAGTGGTGATATTCTTGGTCTCGTGATCACTACCCTGTCTTTGCTGGTTCGGCTGTTGCTCAGCGTGACGCTGATCCTCAATGGATCAGTGGGCACGATGGCCACTGCACAGATGATGATGGGTCACGACTGGCACATGATTGATAGCGGTGCGGTCCTTGATCCGGATAATGACGACACCCTGTCATCGGCTGCGCATCCCTGCCACCCGATGCCGGGCGCGGCGGCGAATATCCCGGTCGTAACGGCGACCCCTAGCCTGCACCATGCATCGGATTGTTGCGCGTCTGCGGATTGCCGGGACGCATGCGCACAGCATTGCGCTGCCGCCATCACTGGCACGGTGGTGGTGCAAGGCGCGGTCATCCCGCGTGTTGCTCTGATGCTGCCGCTGCCAGCCGGCCATGTCTCGCCAGCCCTGCCGCACCTGATTCGACCACCGATCGGCTGAACCTCGGCAACGCCTGTTCAGGCGTGCTTTCCCCTGTTCGTGTCCGTTGCGGGGCTTGCCCGCCAACGCGATGCGATGGGGTGTTCGGCTCAGGCCTCGCCTGCTGCCATCCGAATGTTGAAGAGAGGTGTTTCATGTCGATCAAATCGTCCGGTTTTGCGCCGGGCCTGTCGCGTCGCCGTTTTGTCCAGGGCTTGGCGGCTGGTGGCGCTGTCGCCGGCATCGCTGGCTGGCCCAACCTGTCGTGGGCGCTGAAGTCGCCCGGGCAAACCGAAGTGTTGGCGGGCACCGACTTTTATCTGAACATCGGCGAGACGCCGGTCAACTTCACCGGCCGCAGCCGCAGCGCGATCACGGTCAACGGATCCGTGCCGGCACCCACCCTGCGCTGGCGCGAGGGCGATACCGTCAACCTGTATGTCACCAATACTTTGCCGCCCGGCTCGATCCATGGTCAGCACACCTCGATCCACTGGCACGGCATTCTGCTGCCGGCCAACATGGACGGCGTGCCGGGCCTGAGTTTCGATGGCATCGGTCCCGGCGAAACCTGGCATTACCAATTCGCGCTACGGCAAAGCGGCACCTACTGGTACCACAGCCACTCCGGGTTTCAGGAGCAGGCCGGGCTATACGGCGCGCTCATCATCGATCCTTTGCAAGCCGAGCCATTCGCCTACCACCGCGATTACGTGGTGCTGCTGTCGGATTGGACAGATATGGCGCCCACGGCACTGTTCGCACGCCTGAAAAAGATGTCGGACTACGACAACTACGCCAAGCGAACCGTCGGCGACTTCATCCGCGATGCGCGGCGTGACGGGTTGGCGGCAGCGGTGGCTGACCGCAAAATGTGGGGCGAGATGCGGATGACGCCGACCGATCTGTCCGATGTCAACGCCAACACCTACACCTACCTGATGAACGGCACCACCGCACTGGGCAACTGGACCGGTCTGTTCCGCAGCGGCGAAAAAATCCGCCTGCGCTTCATCAACGGCTCGGCGATGAGTTACTTCGATGTGCGCATCCCGGGCCTGAAGATGACCGTGGTTGCCGCCGACGGCCAATACGTGCATCCGATCAGCGTGGACGAGTTCCGTATCGCAGTGGCCGAGACCTTCGACGTGATCGTCGAACCCGCAGGCCAGGACGCGTTCACCATATTCGCCCAGGACATGGGCCGCACCGGTTATGTCAGTGGCACCCTGGCGGTGCGCGAGGGCCTGCGCGCACCGCTACCGGCGCTCGACCCGCGGCCGATCCTGAGCATGGCCGACATGGGTATGGGTGGTATGGGTCATGGCGGCATGGACATGGGTGCGATGAGTGGCATGGATCACAGCGGCATGGATCACGGCAGCATGGACATGGGCGCGATGGCCGACATGCAAACGCACCCGACCAGCGAAGCGGGCAACCCATTGGTTGACATGCAAACGATGGCGCCAGTGCCGAAGCTCGACGATCCCGGCATCGGCCTGCGCGACAACGGCCGCCGGGTGCTGTGCTATGCCGACCTGAAGAGTACGTTCGCCGATCCCGACGGCCGCGATCCGGGGCGCGAGATCGAGCTGCACCTGACCGGGCACATGGAGAAGTTCGCGTGGTCGTTCAACGGTCAGAAATTCATCGATGCCGAACCGGTGCGGTTGCGTTACGGCGAGCGGATGCGGATCACGCTGGTCAACGACACCATGATGACGCATCCGATCCATTTGCATGGCGTGTGGAGCGATCTGGAAGACGCGCACGGCAACTTCCAGGTGCGCAAGCACACCATCGACATGCCGCCTGGCAGCAAACGCAGCTATCGCGTGCGCGCCGACGCGCTCGGCCGCTGGGCCTACCACTGCCACCTGCTGTACCACATGGAAGCGGGAATGATGCGCGAAGTGAGGATCGAGGAATGAGCGCCATGGACGGTTCCACCGCGAAAATTCGAGTCGGCCTGTTGAGCGCGGCCATCGCGTTCGTCCTGCTGCCACCGCCGACCATCGCGCAGACGATGGACCACACCAAGATGAAGATGCCAATGCCGGCGCAACAGCCGACACCGCCAGAGCAGTCTGCATCGGACGATCACGCGGCGGTGGCTACCAGCGAGCCGCGCACGCCGATTCCGCCGGTAAACGATGCCGACCGCGCCGCCGCGTTCGTCGAACTCGCGCGGCCGATGGAACACGCATCGCTGGTGAACCATTTTGTGTTGCTTGATCGGCTGGAAGTGTGGGATGCCGGGCGCACTACCGGCCAGACATGGGATGGACTGGCCTGGGTCGGCACGGATATTCATCGTCTGTGGTTGCGCAGCGAGGGCGAGCGGGTCGGTAGCCGCACCGAAGCGGCCGATCTGGAAGCGCTATATGGGCGCAGCGTATCGCCTTGGTGGGATTTGCTGGTGGGCGTCAAGCACGATTTCCAGCCAGGCAACGCGCAGGACTGGCTCGCCATCGGCGTGCAGGGCCTGGCACCGTACAAGTTCGAGATGCAGGCGACCGCCTATGTCGGCGAGTCCGGGCGTACTTTGGCGCGAGTCGAGGCCGAATACGAACTGCTGCTCAGCGCACGTCTGATCCTGCAACCGCGAGTGGAAATCAACGCGTATGGAAAGGACGATCCGCAGCGCGGCATTGGTTCGGGCCTGGGTACCAGTGAGATTGGCCTGCGCCTGCGTTGGGAATGGCGTCGCGAGTTCGCGCCGTATCTCGGCGTGGTCTACGAACGTGCCTATGGCAATACCGCCGATCTACGCCGGGTGGCCGGCGAAGCCACCCACGACACCCGCCTCGTTGCGGGCATCCGTATCTGGTTCTAAAGGAGACAAACATGACTTTCATCACCCGTAAATCGATCGTGACCGGCTTCATCGTGGTCATCGCCGTGCTCGCTGCTCTGGCCGGTTTTGTCTGGTCTGGTGTCTACAATATCGGCGCAGATGAGCCGCATAGCGGCCCGATGCATGCCGTTCTGGAAACCTTGCGTGAGCGCTCCATTGCGGTGCGCGCGGACACATTGCAGGTTCCTGATCTCAGTGACCCCGCACGCATTCGTCAGGGCGCCGGCAACTACGACGCGATGTGCGTGGGTTGTCACCTTGCGCCTGACGGGGAGGCCACCGAACTGAGCGCCGGCCTGTATCCGGCACCTCCAAATCTGAGCAAGGTGACGATCGAGGCGGCCAGTACCTTCTGGGTCATCAAGCATGGCATCAAGGCTTCGGGCATGCCGGCCTGGGGCAGGCAAATGAGTGACGAGTACCTGTGGAATCTGGTCGCGTTCGTACAGCGCCTTCCGAATCTGGATGCGAACGGTTACGCGACTTTGGTTGCAAGCAGCGAGGGGCATTCGCACGGCGGCGGAGAAACCGGGCCACATGACGAAGATGCGCCACACCAGCACCAGGAGATGCCAATGGATGCCGCCGATCCACAGCCTGCCAGCGTCGAGCATCGCCATGCCGACGGCACTATCGAATCGCATCCGGTGCCGCCAGCGACGCCGGCTGAGGCCGAACACGAGCATGACCACGACCACTGACCCGAAGGAGCCATTGCCAATGAAAACTCTCGCAACGTTTCTCGTCTGCGCGTTCGCCCTTGGCGACGCCAGCGCCGCGTCCGCACAAGCCCATCCTGATATTGCGGCACCCAAGCCGCATGCGCATTCGGCTGTTGCCGCATCGTCGATGGATGTCCCAGCCAATGCCCAGCAAGCCGTGGCTGTAGTCGATGCGTTTGGTCACGCGCTTGCCGCAGGCGACTTGAATACGGTGGAATCCTTGCTCGATGCCGAGGTGTTGATTCTGGAAAGCGGTGGCGCGGAGCGCAGTCGCGAGCAGTATCTTGGCCACCATGCCATCAGCGACGCGAGGTTCCTCAAGGACAGTCAGCGCGAGATCGCATACCGAAAAGCGCGGGTCGCGGGAGATTTGGCCTGGGTCGCCAGCGAAAGCAAAATCCAGGTTGCCAAGGACGGCAATATCCTGTCCCTGCTCAGCAGCGAAACCATGGTGCTGCGGCATGGCCCCGACGGATGGCGGATCATCCATATTCACTGGTCTTCACGCCCGCAAAAAAACAGTGGGGAAACGCCATGAAGCCGAACGACAGCACATTGCGCGTGCATGTTTTGAACGTTGCAGCCGCGATGCAGCAGCAAGGCAGCATGACGTAAAGCCTTGACTCTGGACCATGGTCCAGGGTTCACACTGGCACCAATCTTACGGGAGCAAGCACCATGCACATCGGTCAATTGGCCAAACGTGCCGAAGTTCCGATTGATACTGTTCGCTATTACGAGCGTCACGGCATTCTGCCTGAGCCGGACCGCGATATTTCGGGTTATCGTTGTTACCACCCGCTCGATGTGCGCCGCGTGCACTTTGTGCGACGGGCCAAGGCCCTCGGTTTCACACTGCGTGAAATCAAGGAATTGTTGGCCTTGTCCGCGCCCCGGCATGGCGACGTTACGGCGATCAAGGCGCTGGCTTCGACGAAGCTGGCCGACATCGAACACCGCCTTGCCGAATTGACCCGTGTTCGCGATGGTCTGCGAACACTGGTGCAGGCGTGTCCCGGACATGGTGATATGAATCACTGCCCGATTGTTACGGCGTTATCGGAGGAGTATGCATGAGCATTCATGAGCATCAGTCAACCGGCGCTGGCGGCAACAGCGGCAACCCGCAGCACGCGCACACGGCCATCTCAGACCCCGTTTGCGGCATGAAGGTCGATCCGGCCACGTCGAAACACCGGGCCGAACACGACGGCAAGAGCTACCATTTTTGTTCCGCGCGTTGCCACGACAAGTTCATTGCCGACCCCGCGCAATATCTTTCGGCGAAACCGGAAACTGCCCCAGCGGCAGTGCCCGCCGGCACCCTGTTCATCTGCCCGATGCACCCGCAGATTCGTCAGGATCATCCCGGCACGTGCCCGATCTGCGGCATGGCACTGGAGCCGGAGATGCCTGGCGTTGAGGACGACGACAATCCCGAACTGCGCGACTTCAGCCGACGTTTCTGGTGGACGCTGCCGCTATCGGTGGTGGTGTTGGTATTGGCGATGTTTGGCCATCGCCTGCCATTGCTGTCTGCCGATATGCGGACCTGGATCGAGCTGATTTTGAGTACACCGGTGGTGCTGTGGGCAGGCTGGCCATTTTTTGTGCGCTGCATCGCCTCGATTCGCAACCGCGCGCCCAATATGTGGACGCTGATCGGCATCGGTGTGTCAGCAGCGTTTGGTTACAGCGTGGTGGCTACGCTTGCGCCGGAATGGTTCCCGGCCTCGTTTCGCGAGCACGGCCGGGTCGGCGTGTACTTTGAAGCCGCTGCGGTGATCGTGTCACTGACCTTGCTCGGCCAGTTGCTGGAACTGAAGGCACGCTCGAAGACATCAGCAGCGATCAAGGCTCTGCTCGGCCTGGCACCCAAGACCGCGCGCCGGCTGCGCGACGACGGTAGCGAAGAAGACGTTGAACTGAGCCATGTCCATGTCGACGATCGCCTGCGCGTGCGCCCTGGCGAGAAAGTGCCAGTGGACGGAGAAGTGATCGAGGGCCGCTCGCACATCGATGAGTCGATGCTGACCGGTGAACCGATGCCAGTCGAAAAGTCGGTTGGTTCGGCGGTGATCGGCGCCACCCTCAATGGCACCGGCAGTCTGGTGATTCGCGCCGGCAAAGTGGGTTCGCAGACGGTGCTCGCGCAGATCGTGCAAATGGTGGTGCAGGCGCAACGCTCGCGTGCGCCGATGCAGCGCATGGCTGACAAAGTGGCGTACTGGTTTGTGCTCGCGGTACTCACGGCTTCGGTCATCACATTTTTTGTATGGGGCTGGTTCGGCCCCGAACCGGCGTGGACTTTTGCGGTGCTCAATGCGGTTTCGGTGCTGATCATCGCCTGCCCCTGCGCACTGGGCCTGGCCACGCCAATGTCGATTATGGTCGCCACCGGGCGTGCGGCTCAGGCCGGCGTGCTGTTCCGCGATGCCGAGGCGATCGAAAACCTGCGCAAGATCGATACCCTGATCGTGGACAAGACCGGCACCCTGACCGAAGGGCGCCCGACGTTCCGCACCATCGTGCCGGCGGACGGCTTCAGCGAGGATGAAGTGCTGCATCTCGCCGCCAGCCTCGATCAGGGCAGCGAGCACCCGCTCGCCGAAGCCATTGTTGCCGAGGCGCGACGTCGTGAACTGCGTTTGCAAACGGCGGAGACGTTCGAATCGGCCACCGGCATCGGCGTGCGCGGCGTGGTCAATGGCCGCAAACTCGCCATCGGCAACAGTGAGTTGATGCGCGATGCCGGTGTCGATCCCACGGTGATGCACGAGGCTGCCGAAGCGCTGCGCCATGAGGGCGCCAGCGTCATGTTTCTCGCTGTCGATGGACAATTGGCCGGGCTGATCGCGGTCGCGGACCCAATCAAGGCATCCACAGCGGAAGCGATCAAGGCACTGCATGATGCCGGGTTACGCATCGTGATGGCGACAGGCGATGGCCTGACCACCGCCAACGCGGTGGCACGTCAACTGGGGATCGACGAAGTGCACGGCGAAGTGCGTCCGGCTGACAAGATCGCGCTGGTACAGAAGCTCAAGGCCGAGGGCCACAAGGTGGCAATGGCCGGCGACGGCATCAACGACGCGCCGGCGCTGGCCGGTGCCGATGTCGGCATTGCCATGGGCACCGGTACCGACGTGGCAATGTCCAGCGCACAGGTGACGCTGGTCAAAGGCGACTTGCGCGGCATCTTGCGGGCACGTGAGATTTCCAGCAACACGGTGGCCAACATGAAGCAGAACCTCTCTTTCGCCTTCCTTTACAACGCGCTCGGCGTGCCGATTGCGGCCGGCGTGCTGTATCCGCTGTTCGGCCTGTTGCTCAGCCCGATGATCGCAGCGCTGGCAATGAGCTTGAGTTCGGTGTCGGTAGTCAGCAATGCGCTGCGGCTGGGCCGCGCTGGACGCTTTTGAGCGGCAAATCATTAATGATTTGATCACGATCAAGATTGGTATCGCGATTCGATGGGAACATTGCCGCACGGCTGGAGATTGCTCACACCGATGATTCGCACACAACGCCAACACCAACGCCAACGCTGGATCGCCCTTTGGGCGATCTTGGCGTTGCTGCTCGGTCAAAATGCGTCGGCCGCGCATGCATGCATGCGTTCACCGCTCGCTGCGGCCAGTACCGCCGAGCAGACACACACCGGTCATTCCGCCGACCACGTATCGGTAACGAAGGCGTGTCCGCATTGCAGCACAGTCGCAACATCCGCCTGCATGGTGCATTGCGCCGACCATGCCAAAGACAGCAGCCCATCCGCCAAAGTATTCGAAGTTCCGATGCTTCCGGGTCTAGGCTTCTGGCCTTTGCTTGTACGTCTCGAGTCCACGCCGACCACGCGCGTCGGTCAGGTTGACGTGATCCGTAATGCGGACAATCGACGACTCTACGAGTTCTGCACGCTGCTGATCTAGTGTGCCTCGGCGCACCGATTCCGGTGTCTGCCTGCTCGATGTCCCGTTTCTCGAATCGCGGCGTTTGCCGAGTCACAGGCATCACCGCCATGCGGGTGCCGCACCACCTTCATCTTCGTTTACATCCACCGCCGCGCCGTTGGCTCGGCGAGCAAAGGACAACAACCATGCGTATTCCATTGGCTACCCCATTGGCGCTCGCTGTCGGCTTCGCGCTATCCATCGCATCGCCCTGGGCATTGGCGGCATCCAGCCCGACCAACGATTCCGCCGAGCTGGCCGCGTTGCGGGCGCAGGTCGCCGAGCTGACGCGCCGCCTCGACGAACTGGCACAGAAAGCCGACAGCACACAGGCTGCTGCTCAGGCCGCGCAGGATACCGCGCAGGCGGCTGATCAACGCACCGTGCAACTGGAGCAACAGACCCGAACGCTGGCCTCCAGCCAGGCAGGCGCCACCCGTGTGGTCTCGCATCTGGGCGGCTATGGCTTCGTCAACTTCGTTGCTCCACAAGACGGTAACGCCGCTTTCTCGCAAGTGGGCTTCAATCCGATCTTTCATTACAGCTACGACGACAAGATATTTTTCGAAGGCGAGCTGGAGTTGGAGGCCGAGGAGGATGGTTCGACTTCCACCGCACTCGAGTTCGCCAACATTGGTTGGCTGTTCGGCGAAAACGCCATGCTGGTCGCCGGCAAGTTTCTCAGCCCACTCGGCAATTTCCGCCAGAACCTGCATCCGGCGTGGATCAACCGCTTGGCCACCATGCCATTGGGATTCATGGATGGCGGCGCCGCACCGATCGCCGACGTTGGCTTGCAACTGCGCGGATCGTTTTCTGCGGCAGCAGCTGGGCAGTTCACTTATGCCGGGTTCGTCACCAACGGACCGACGCTGGAAGCCGATGGTGACGAAATTGAAGCCATCGCAACCGAAGGCGGCACCGGCAACGCCGACGGTAACTTCACTGTCGGTGGTCGGGTCGGCTGGTTTCCCGTGCCAACGCTGGAAATCGCCGGTTCGTATGCCCGTGGCCGGGTCAGCGTGACCTCGATCGAAGGGGAGGAAGCGGAGGACGAACCAACACGCAGCTATCGATTCTATGGTGCTGATTTCAACTGGCAGCCGTTGCCGGGCCTTGGTGTGCGTGGCGAGTATGCGCGCCAACGTGCCGGCGGGGCAGAGGCAAGCGTTGCGCCCGATTCGGCGGTGTGGCGCACCTGGTACACGCAGGCGGCGTACCGCTTCAACGGGTTGCCATGGGAAGTTGTTGCGCGTTACGGCGATTTCAAGTCGAACAACGACATGATGTCGGCTAGTCAGTTCGGTGCCGGCCTCAACTACTGGCTGACCGCAAGCACCGTCATCAAGGCGGGTTACGAGTTCAACAATCCGGATTCGCCGATGAGTGCGGTTGGCGACAAGTTCATCATGCAAATCGCACACGGCTTCTGAGGAGACCTGACATGAACCTTATTCACAGCACCCTTTTACGCGCGTGCGCGGTTGGCCTGATTGCGATGGCAACTCCGTTCGCAACCGTTTCTGCCGCACCCGTGGCTGAGTCGGCGCAGCCTGCGAACGACCCGATGACGTTTGCCCGTGGCGCACAAGCCTGGGCCGATACGTGCGCTCGCTGTCACAATTTTCGCGACCCCAGGGAGTTCAGCGACGTGCAGTGGCGTGCGGTCATGCTGCACATGCGTATCCGAGCCAACCTGTCTGGCCAGCAGGCACGCGACATTCTCGGCTTTCTACAAGGTAGCAATGATCCGGCGGCGGTGATGTTCGCCCCGACCATGGCGGCGTCAACATCTGCCACTGCGGTGGCCGGACCAGGCACTGAACCCGCCGTGTTGTTCAACCAGACCTGCGTTGCCTGCCATGGTGCCAACGGCAAGGGTGCGCTGGCCGGTATTCCAGATTTCACGTCCGCGCAAGGGCCGCTGGCGCGCAAGACCGACGCCCAACTCGCGGAGAGCATTCTCAACGGCCTGCAAACGCCGGGCGCGGCAATGGCAATGCCTGCACAGGGCGGCAATCCGGCCGTCACGGAGTCCGATGCCGCCGCATTGGCCCATTATCTGCGCGCGCAGTTCTACGGCGGGTCGCGATGAATCGTAGTGGCTGCCGTACCAGGCAGGTGTGACGTACCGTTTTGTGGCCACGGATGGCCACGAACTACCGCAGGCTGGTATGCCGCTGCGGCCCCATGGTTTCAACACAACGAGGTGATGTCATGAATGGTTCAAGCAAAAGCATTCGCTGTTTGCGGGCGTTTCGTGGTGTACCGTCTCGGCGCACCATGATCGCCGCCCTGAGTGGCCTGTTGCTCGCCGGCAGCGTCAGCGCCGGCCCGGTCTACCATAAACTGGTCATGCAAGGCCAGGTGCTGTCGGTGGACGGCGATACGCTGGTGGTCTGCATTGGCAAGGACGATGGTGCCGAGGTTGGTCAAGAACTGAAACTGGTGCGGCATGTGCGCAGCAGCGCGGCGCCCAAGGCGGGCGGTCCCGGCTTCCGCCGCGAGGTGATTGGCAAGGTGCGCATCTACAAGATTTTCAATGAGCACTACGCAGGCGCCGAGGTGGTGCTGGGCGCTGCGCGCGAGAGCGACATGGTGGAGCTGGAAAGCAAGTGACCGCCATGCCCGCCAGTGGCCATAATCTACGGCAATACTCCGCGCTATGAACCGTCGCACCGCCAAGCGCCTGTTCGCCATCGCCGGCCGTTTGCTGCTGGCGGTGTCGCTGGTATTTTCGACCGGGCCGTGGGCGTCGGTGCTGGCGTCGGTGCAGGCCGGCGATTGCCAGCATATGATGAGCACCGCGCAACATGGCTCGGCAAGCACAAACTACGATTGCTGCCCGGATGCGCGTGGCGATCACGGCATACCCGACTGCGGCAAATACGCTTCGCCATGTAGCGGCATTTGCAATGCAGTGTGCGGGTTGGCTTGGTCTGGTCCGGTACCTGCTGCGTTGGCATTTGCCGGCTTGCCGGTGATTGCGGTAGCGCCGCTCCCGCGTTCGGGCATGCACGCGCCGACGCTATTCACATCTCCGGCACTGCGACCGCCGATTTCCATCTGATTGCCTGATCGCTCCGGTCGCGCTTGCGACTGGCCGTTGATTGCAATGGATGGAAATCCTCATGATCTGTTTTTTATTGAGTCGTCGCGCCTGCGTGCGCGGCAGTAACGCCTCTGTACCAACCCCGACACCGTCGGCCGCCATCCGTGTCGTGCAGCGCTGTGCACAACGCACACGCGTCGCTGCATTGCTGTTGCTGGCGCTGACTGCCGTGGCGGTGAATGCACAGGCGCAGCCCGAATCCGGCCCATTGGTGGTCGAACTCTCCTTGCCCGAAGCCCTGCGTATTGCGGTGGACGGCAATCCCGGGCTAGCGGAGATGCGCGAGCGGGCGCTGGCGGCGGCACAGGTGCCATCGCAGGCCGGCACCTTGCCCGACCCGAAGCTGAACTTCAATGCGCTCAACCTGCCGGTAGACACCTTCAGCCGCAGCCAGGAAGCGATGACCCAGATGCAGTTCGGGGTCAGTCAGAGTTTCCCGTTCCCCGGCACCTTGCGCTTGCGCCGCGAGGCGGCCACGTATGAGGCGGAAGCGGCCAGCCTGTCGGTCGTCGAGACCCGGCTGCGGCTGTTGCGTGATGTCAAGAAAGCCTGGTGGGAATTGGCGTATCTCGACCGCGCGGTGGCGATCATCAGCGACAACTTGACCCTGATCGATCAATTCATCGACATCGCCAACACCAAGTACAGCGTCGGCAAGGGATTGCAGCAGGATGTGCTGCTCGGTCAGGTGGAACGCGGTCGCCTGCATGATCGCATGCTGCAACTGCGGGGCATGCGCGGAGTCATTGCCGCGCGACTCAATGCCTTGCTGGCGCGGCCACCCAATGCGCTGGTGAGATTGCCGGAGCGGATTGACGAAGCCTTGCCCTCGCTGCCGATGCCGGGGCGTTTCATCAGCGAAGCCGAACAACAGCGCCCGCTGCTGGCGGTGCTGGAAAGCAAGGTCAAAGCGGCGGAAGCCAATCGCGATCTGGCAAAAAAATCGCTGTATCCGAACTTCAGCCTGGGCGCGAACTATGGTTTGCGCAGCGGCCAGAACCCGGACGGCCGCAGCCGTGCGGACTTTTTCAGTGTCCTGTTGACCGTGGAAATTCCGCTGTTCGCCGGCAGCAAACAACGGCGCTTGATCAGCCAGCGCAGCGCCGAGTTGTCCGCACAACATGATGCGTTGCTCGATACGCGCAATCAGGTCAGTGCCGAGGTGCAGGGTGCCTGGTATGCCTTCCAGCAGGCGCAGGAACAAAGCCAGTTGTTCCGCACCGGCATCATCCCGCAGAGCCGGCAGACGGTGGAATCGATGCTCGCCGGTTATCAGGTCAGCAAAGTGGATTTCCTCAACCTGGTGCAGTCGCAGATCAGCCTATACAACTTCGAACAACAGTATTGGCGCACGCTGACCCAGGCGCGTCAGGCCCTTGCGGATCTTGCCGCCGCTTCAGGACAGGAGTCGATCGATGAAAACTAAAACTATCCTTGTGGTGGGCCTAAGCGTGCTGATTGGTATCGGCGGCGGCTTTGGGTTCTCGCGCTGGCTGGCGCCGGCAGCCTCCACGCAGAGCGACAGCGGCGAACGCAAGCCGTTGTATTACCGCAACCCGATGAACCCGGACGTGACCTCCAAGGTGCCGACCAAGGATCCGATGGGCATGGACTACGTGCCCGTTTACGCCGATGAGGCCGCCGGTGGCGGCGGGGTGGCAGGCAGCGTGCGGGTGGATCCATCGTCGGTGCAGAGTTTCAGTGTCCGCACCGCTGCAGCGCGGCTTCAGACCATGACCCGCGATGTGTTTACCGTCGGCCGGGTCGATTACGACGAGAAAAAGCTCCGCCGCTTCCACCCCAAGGTGGAGGGCTGGATCGAGCGCCAGCCGGTCGATGAAACCGGTTCGGTGGTGGCCAAGGGCAGCAACTTGCTGGAACTGTATTCGCCGGTGCTGGTGGTGAGCCAGGAGGAATACCTGCTGGCGCTGCGCAACCGTGATGCATTGGCGGCGAGCCCGTATCCGGAGATTGCGCGTGGTGCCGAACAGCTTGCGCAAAGCGCCCGGCAACGGCTGTTGTTGCTCGATCTGCCACGCTCGCAAGTACAACGGCTGGAGAAAACCCGGGAGGTCGCGCACTCGGTGCCGATCCAATCGCCGTTTGCCGGCATCGTGGTCAAGGTCGGTGCGCGCGAAGGTGAGTACGTGACCCCGCAGACGGAACTGTATGTGCTTGCCGACCTGTCGACGGTGTGGGTCTACGCCGACGTCTACGAATACGAAATGCCGTGGGTGGCTGAAGGCGACCTCGCGCAATTGCAGCTTGCCAGCCTGCCCGAGCAGACCTTCGAGGGACGGGTGGATTTCATCTATCCGTACTTGGATAAAGCCACCCGCACGCAGAAGGTGCGGCTGGCGTTCACCAACCCCAGCCGCCTGCTCAAGCCGGAGATGTACGGCAATGTCAGCATCCGTACCGGACGCCAACTGGATGCGGTGGTGATTCCCAGTGAGGCGGTGATTCGCTCCGGCCGGCGCGAACAGGTGTTCGTGTTGCGTGCACCGGGTGAATACGAACCGCGCGCGGTCACGCTCGGGGTGAGTGCCGATGGCATGGTGCAGATCACCGATGGCATCAAGGCGGGTGAGCAGGTGGTGGTGTCCGGTCAGTTCCTGATCGATTCGGAATCCAAGCTGCGTGAAGTGTCGGCCAAGATGGCGGCGCCCGCAGACGCGCCCACCAAGCCCGCCGCGCACGACATGGACACGATGGATGGCAAGGATGCAGCGGCAGCCAAGGAGAAACAGCCATGATCGCCAGTCTGATCGAAGGCTCACTGCGCAACAAGCTGCTGGTGCTGATCTTTACCGCGCTGGCCGTGCTGGCCGGCGTGTGGGCGGTGAAAACCACGCCGCTGGATGCCATCCCCGACCTGTCCGACGTGCAGGTCATCATCTTCACCGAGTTTCCCGGTCAGGCACCGCAGGTGGTCGAGGATCAGGTCACCTATCCGCTGACCACGGCGATGCTGGCAGTGCCGTTCGCCAAAACGGTACGCGGCTATTCGTTCTTCGGCCTGTCGTTCGTGTACATCCTGTTCGAGGACGGTACCGACATGTACTGGGCGCGTTCGCGGGTGCTGGAATACCTGAACTTCGTCAGCGGCCAGTTGCCGCGCGGAATCACGCCCAGTCTCGGTCCGGATGCGACCGGCGTCGGCTGGATCTACGAGTACGCGCTGGTGGATCGCAGCGGCAGCCACGATCTGGCGCAACTGCGCTCGATCCAGGACTGGTACCTGCGCTACCAGTTGCAGACCGTCTCCGGGGTATCCGAGGTTGCGTCGGTGGGCGGTTACGTCAAGCAGTACCAGGTCGAGGTCGACCCCAACGCGTTGGCCGCGTACGGCATTCCGTTGTCCATGGTGAAGATGGCGATCCAGCGCTCCAACAACGATGTCGGCGGGCGGCTGGTGGAAATGGCCGAGACCGAATACATGGTGCGTGGGCGTGGCTATATCCGCAGCATCGAGGATATTGAGGTGATACCGATCGGGGTCGGCGAGGGCGGCACCCCGATCTACGTGCGCGACGTGGCCCATGTCCAGCTCGGGCCGGAGCTGCGGCGCGGTGCGGTGGAACTTGACGGCGAGGGTGAAGTGGCCGGTGGTGTGGTGATCATGCGCTACGGCGGCGATGCACTGAAAACCATCGAAGCAGTGCGCGCCAAGCTCGATCAATTGCGCGCCGGGTTGCCGGACGGGGTCGAGATCGTGCCGGTCTACGACCGTGGTGCGTTGATTGAGCGCGCAGTGGACAACCTCAAAGTCAAGCTGCTGGAAGAGTTTGTTGTTGTCAGCCTGATCTCGATGGCTTTTTTACTGCATGCACGCTCGGCGCTGGTGGCCATCCTGACCTTGCCCATCGGCGTGCTGCTGGCTTTCATGGTGATGCGTTGGCAGGGGCTGAGTGCCAACATCATGTCGCTGGGCGGCATTGCCATCGCGGTAGGCGCGATGGTCGACGGTGCCATCGTGATGATCGAAAACGCGCACAAACATCTCGAGCACGCGGAACGCGACAAGGATGCCGTCCTCACCCTGGACGAACGCTGGGCAGCCATCGGTGCGTCAGCCAAAGAGGTCGGGCCGGCCTTGTTCTTCTCGTTGCTGATCATTACCGTTTCGTTCCTGCCGGTATTCACCCTGCAGGCCCAGGAAGGCCGCCTGTTCAGCCCGCTGGCTTTCACCAAGACCTACTCGATGGCGGCTGCGGCGATCCTGTCGGTGACCCTGGTTCCGGTGCTGATGGGCTATTTCATTCGCGGGCGGATTCTTCCCGAGGCGAAGAACCCGGTCAACCGCGGCCTGCACTTTATCCACAAGCCGGTGCTGGCCGCTGCCATGCGCTGGCGCAAGCTGACGGTTGGCCTGGCGGTGGTGTTGCTGGGGGTCAGTCTGTGGCCATTGCAGCATATCGGTAGTGAGTTCATGCCGCCGACTGATGAAGGCGACATCCTGTACATGCCGTCGGCCTTCCCGGGGATTTCCATCACCAAGGCCAAGCAGTTGCTGCAGCAGACCGACAAGATACTGGCTACCTTCCCCGAGGTCGAACGGGTCTTCGGCAAAGCCGGGCGGGCGCGCACCGCCACCGATCCGGCACCACTGGCGATGTTTGAAACGACGGTCAAACTCAAGCCCAGGGAGGACTGGCCGGATCCCGACAAGACCACCCGCGAGTTGATGGCCGAGATGGATCAGGCGATCCACATCCCCGGTGTCGCCAACGCCTGGACCATGCCGATCAAGACCCGCATCGACATGCTGTCAACCGGCATCAAGACCCCGGTCGGGATCAAGGTCTCGGGTCCGGATCTGGGCGAGTTGGCACGCATCGGCCGTGACATCGAGGTGGCGATGAAGCAGATGCCGGAGACGTTGTCGGCATTCGCCGATCGCGCCGTCGGCGGCTACTACCTCGACTTCGACATCCGCCGCGAAGACGCCGCCCGCTATGGCTTGACCGTGGGCGACGTGCAGGATGTGATCCAGTCGGCGATCGGCGGCATGAACGTGACCGAGACCGTCGAGGGGCTGGAGCGCTACCCGGTCAATGTGCGCTACCCGCGTGAGCTCAGGGACAATCTCGATGCGCTCAAGCGGGTGCTGGTGGCAACGCCAACCGGTGCCCAGATACCGCTGCAACTGGTGGCGGATCTGGAACTGCGCCGGGGCCCGCCCTCGATCAAGAGCGAGGACGCGCGTCCGAATGCCTGGATTTACGTCGATCTCAATACCTCCGATATCGGTGGTTTTGTCGCCAAGGCGAAGCAGGTGATTGCCGAGCAGGTCACGCTGCCGCCGGGTTACAGCATCGTCTGGTCCGGGCAGTTCGAGTACATGCAGCGCGCCACCGAGCGGCTCAAACTGGTGGTGCCGCTGACCCTGGCGGTCATCTTCCTGTTGCTGTACTTCAACTTCCGCAACGTCACCGCACCATTGGTGGTGATGCTGTCGATCCCGTTCGCATTGATCGGCGGTATCTGGCTGCAATACGCGTTCGGCTTCAACATGTCGGTGGCGGTGGCGGTGGGTTATATCGCGCTGGCTGGTGTTTCCGCCGAAATCGGCGTGCTGGTGTTGACCTTCATCGACCATGAAGTGCAGCGGGTACGGCAAGCCTCGGGCAAGCCACTGGGCCTGGCCGACATTCTGCAGGCCGCCGAACGCGGCACCGCCGAGCGCGTGCGCCCGATCGTGATGACCGCAGCCGCGATCACCATCGGCCTGTTGCCGATCTTCTGGGGTCACGGCACCGGCTCGGACACCATGCAACGCATCGCGGTGCCGATGGTTGGCGGCATGGTCAGTGCAACCCTGCTCAGTCTGGTGGTGTTGCCGGTGATTTATGCCATGACCCTGAGGTTTCAACACCGGCGGGCGAAGGAGGTGTCATGAGTCACGCGCAAGCCGCGGGGGCCGCTGCCCTCGCAAAAACCAGCGTCGGTGGCAGCGGAACCGGCACCCCCGTTGATCTATTCCTGGGAGATACCCGATGAGTACTGAGCCACCAGCAACGTAACCCTGTTGAATCCGCCCGGCGCCGTAACCCGGGTGCCGAGTTCACCTGCTACAAAACCACACTGAGGAACTCCGATGAAAACCAAAAACACCCTGTTGATCACGTTCGCACTGGCCTCGGTCACCGCGCTCGCGGCCTGCGCCCAGGCACCGGATACGGCGGCACCCACGACGTCCGCGCCGATGTCTGAGATGCCGACGATGACGCACCAAACCCATGACGTTGCGGCGCTGCCGTTGGTGGTGGTGAGCAAGAGTCCGTCGTGCGGCTGCTGTGGGCAGTGGGTCGAGCACATGCGCGCCGCCGGTTTCACGCTTGAAGTCCACAACATGGCCAACATGAATCCGGTCAAGGAACGCGTCGGCGTGCCGCCGGGCAAGGGCTCATGCCACACCGCCGAAGTGGCGGGTTACTTCATCGAGGGCCATGTGCCGGCGGAGGATGTCCAGCGGCTACTGGCGGAACGACCTGCAGCACGCGGATTGGCCGTGCCGGGCATGCCGATGGGTTCGCCCGGAATGCCAGTCGCTCCGGGTCACGAGCAACCGTATGACGTGCTGTTGGTCGCCGAGGACGGTTCGACCAGCGTCTACGCCCGGCATAACGACTGAGCACACGCGGGGCGACGCTTGCCGGGTCATCGACGGTGACATGTTTGCTGCCCGGTGATGGCATGTGCTGATCGTGCGTGGCCGCCGCTGGCTGATTCGAACCGAGAATGCCTGCGGCGGCATGCAAATGGCCCCTTGGCCGGGGATTGAGTGTTTGCATTCGATAGCGAGGCGAGCCCTTGAATACTGATCAGCGGTCGCAACTACGGTGGATCGTACTCTGGACGATCCTCATCGCACTGGCATTTCGCTCTGGGCACGAACGCGCAAGCGCTGCATGGTTTGCATGTCGTGCTCGGCGTTGCTTGCCTGGTGCATATCTGGTGGTCTTGGCGCGACTCGGCAATGGGCAATTCCGTGGTGTATCTGGTGGTCGGTTTCACGGCTGGCCGTCTGGTGTCCATCGCCAATCGTTGCAGCCGCCAGCACGATGAGGCGACACGCAATCCCGAGACGCTGCGTCATGGCAAGCGTCAAGGTGCACGTCGCCGAAATTTTCGATGAACACTGCGCCCATGCCGAAGTGGTGCAGGGTGAAGCCAAAGCCAGCGACATGGTGTGGCTGAAAAGCAAGTGATCGCCATGCCCGCCAGCGGCTGTAATCGACTGCTATAATTCGCACCATGAACCGCCGATTCGCCAAGCGTTTGTTTGCCATCACCGGCCGAGTGCTGCTGTCCGTGGCGCTGCTGTTTTCGACCGGGCCATGGGCGGCGGTGTTGGCGTCGGCGCAGGTAGCCGATTGCCCGCGCATGATGAGCGATATGCAATACGCTGCGGGAAGCGCAAGCCACGATTGCTGCCCGGATGCGCATGGCGATCACAGCGTGCCCGATTGTGCAAAGCAAGCATCGGCCTGCTCCGGAATTTGCAATGCGGTGAGTGGTTTGGCTTGGTCATGTTCGATGCCATCCGCTGCGGCGTTTACTGGCTTGCCGATGACCACGGCAGCGCCACTGCTGCGTTCGGGCGTGTACGCGCCATCGCAATTCACGGCCCCGGCACTGCGACCACCGATTTCCATCTGATTGCCTGACTGCACCGGTTGCTTCAGCGACCGGCCGATGTTTGCAATGGATGGAAATTGCCATGATTTGTACCTTTTTGAGTCGCCACGCAGGCGTGTGCATTACTGCATTCGTGTTGCTGCTGGCGGTATGGGCGCCGTTACGCGCGCAGTCCGATGATGCCGCCACCGCGCAGTTGACGTTGACTGGCGCGGTTGAGCTTGCCACCCGTTCGGCTCCGCTGCTTGGTGCGCTTGACGCGCGCGAACAGGCGGCCAATGAAGAGCTGGTGCGCGCTGGTGCCTTGCCCGACCCGGAGTTGACGCTCGGCATCGACAACCTCACTGCCACCGGCAACGATGCCTTTGCCATCGGTGCCGATCCGATGACCATGCGCAAGATCGGTTTCCGGCAGCGGTTGCCGGCCAAGGCCAAGCGCGAGGCAGAGCATGGCATGGCACTGGCTGAGCGCGACATGCGCACGGCACAGGTTCAGGCCGGCACCCTGACCGTAGGCCGTGCCAGCGGCGAAGCATGGGTGATGCGCTGGGCGGCGGAGCACGAACGCACGTTGTTGCAGGCACTGCTCGCGGATACGCAATTGGCCACGCGTGCAGCGCGGGCGCGGGTCAAGGCTGGCGGCAATCCCGGCGACGTGCTGGCAGTTCGCGCGCTGGAACTGGAAATCGAGAATCAGCTCAGCAGCAGCGAGGCCCGGATTGCATCAGCCAATGCCAGCCTGCGACGCTGGCTTGGAGATCACGCGTTACGGCCGTTGGCAGACCCGCCAGCGTTCGATGAAGTACCCGTACCGGAAGCGCGAGCGCTGGCGCTGCTGGATCGCAGCGCCGATCTGCTGGTGTTCGATGCCCACAGCGCTCAGGCGGATGCCGCTGTTGCCGCCGCCAGGGCGCAACGCCGGCCCGATTTCAGCATTGCCGCCGGCTACGGCCAGCGTGCCGCCAGCCGCGCCGACATGATCAGCCTGGAGTTTGCGATCGACTTGCCGCTGTTTACCGCCAATCGGCAGGATCGAGGGATTGCGGCCAGCATTGCCAATCGCGATGCCCTGCATGCGGAGCACGAGGATGCCCGCCGCGCCGAGGCTGCCGTGATTCGCGGTGATTACGCGCAATGGGCCGCTTTGGTTGAGCAGGTACACCGTGACAACCGCGAACGACTGCCGTTGTTGCACGACCGCAGTGCACTGGCATTGGCTGGTTACCGTTCCGGGCAATCGCTCGACGCATGGATCGACGCCCGTCGCGACGAAGTGCAGGCAAGCATCGAAACCACACGCCGTTTGCAGGAACTGGGCAGCGCATGGGTCGGTTTGGCGTATCGCTTCAAATCACAGGAGTCACAGCCATGAATACCCGAAATCTGGGCATCGCCGCAGTCGTTGTTGCGCTGGCACTGACATTGACCGCATGGCTCGCCTATCGAGCCGGCCAGAACAGTGATCCGGCTTCCGCGACGTCAGCAAAAACCGAGCGTGAGGTGTCGTACTGGTTCGATCCGATGGTGCCGGACACACACTTCGACAAACCCGGCAAATCGCCGTTCATGGACATGCAACTGGTGCCGCGCTATGCCGACGAAGTGATGGCGGCCGGCGTGAAAGTGGCGGCGGATAGTGTGCAGAGCCTCGGCCTGCGCTCGCAGGTGATCGAGCCGAGCCAACTGGCGGCCAGAATTACGGCCTCGGCCACCGTCACCTGGAACTTGCGTGCGGAGGCGCGGCTGGATACCGCCGTGGATGCGCAAGTCAAGCGCTTGTGGGTCAAGGCGCCTTTTGATGCCATCACTGCCGGCGCCCCGCTGGCCGCGCTGGAAGCACCGGCGTGGGCCAGTGCCATTGCCGAATATCTGGCCCTGCGCGCGCATGGGCCTTGCCGAAGCCGACATCGCTGCCGCCGAGCGCAGCGGCCAGCACGCGGCGCAGGTGATTGTGCATGCACCGATCAGCGGCGTGCTGACCGACTTGCCGGTGCGCGAGGGCCAGTGGCTGCGTCCCGGCGAATTGATTGCGCGGATCAACCCGCTCGACAGTGTCTGGCTGGAAGCGGCATTGCCGCAGGCGCAGGCGACGCAATTGGTTGCCGGTGCGAAGGTTGCCATCACGGTCGATGCGCTCGGCGGCGACATGCGGCACGGCGAGATCGAACAGGTATTGCCGCAGATCGATCCGCGTTCACGCACGCAAACTGTGCGCATTGTGCTGGCCAATGCCGATGGTGCGTTGGTGCCGGGGCAGTTCGCCCGCGTCACCGTGCAATTGCCGTCGGGCAAGCCGGCCTTGTGGGTGCCCGATGAAGCGCTGATTCTCACCGGGGCGCAGGCGCGCTTGGCGCTGGATGAGGGTGAAGGACGCTATCGCATGGCCGTGGTCACTACCGGGCGCAGGGCGCAAGGGCATACCGAAATCCGCAGTGGCCTGAAAGCGGGCGAGCGGGTGGTGTTGTCCGGTCAGTTTCTGCTTGATTCCGAAGCCAGCCTGTCACAACCATCGGCCGTCAAGCAGGCCGATGATGAACCGGTCGAAGCGCACAGCGAACATCAGCATCAGCCCGCCAGCGGTGGTCAGCCATGATCGCTGCCATCATTCGCTACGCGCTGGCCAATCGTTTGCCGGTGCTGTTTGCCGCTGTTCTGCTGGCGGTCATGGGCACTTGGTCGATGTTGCATACGCCGATCGATGCGCTGCCGGATCTTTCCGATACCCAGGTGATTATCCGCACGCCGTGGCCGGGGCAGACGCCGCAGATCGTCGAGGACCAACTCACCTATCCGCTGGCGACCACGATGCTGTCGGTGCCCGGTGTGGCCACCGTGCGCGCCTACTCGTTTTTCGGCGATTCGTTCGTTTACGTATTGTTTGCCGATGGCACCGACCCGTACTGGGCGCGCTCGCGGGTGCTCGAATATCTCAGCCAGGCACGTGATCGATTGCCGGCCGGCGTCAGCCCGGCACTGGGCCCGGATGCGACCGGCGTCGGCTGGATCTACGAGTACGCGCTGGTGGATCGCAGTGGCAAACACGATCTGGGCGAGCTGCGTTCGATCCAGGATTGGCTGCTGCGATTTGAATTGACCGCGCTGCCCGGCGTGGCCGAAGTGGCGAGTATCGGCGGCATGGTGCGCGCCTGGCAGATCGTGCCCGATCCGCAGCGTTTGCGTGCGCAGGGCATCAGCGTGCCACAGCTGATCGAGGCGGTGCGCACCGCCAATGGTGCGGTGGGTGGTTCGGTGATCGTGCAGGGCGAAGCCGAGATGATGGTTGCCAGCGAAGGCTACCTGCGCAGCCAGCAGGCATTCGAGCAGGTACCGTTGATGCTCGATGCGCAGCGCAATCCGGTGTTGTTGGGCGATGTCGCCACGATCCGGCGTGGGCCGGCGTTTCGCCGCGGTATTGCCGAGCTCGATGGCGAGGGCGAGGTGGCCGGTGGTGTCGTCGTGTTGCGCTCGGGCGGTGATGCGCTGAGCACCATTGCTGCGGTCAAGGCCCGGTTGCAGCAATTGGCCAGCAGCCTGCCCGACGGCGTGCAGATCGTGCCGACCTATGACCGCTCGGAGTTGATCGAGGCGGCAGTGGACAACCTGCGCGGCAAGCTGATCGAAGAGTTCATCGTGGTCGCGATCGTGTGCGTGTTGTTTCTGTGGCACCTGCGTTCTGCCGGTGTCGCGTTGGTGACGCTACCGCTCGGTGTGCTGGCGGCGTTCATCGTGATGCGCCATCAAGGCATCAGCGCCAATCTGATGTCGCTTGGCGGCATCGCCATTGCCATCGGCGCGATGGTGGACGCGGCGGTGGTGATGGTCGAAAACGCGCACAAGCATTTCGAGCATTTCCGCGCGCAGCATGGCCGCGACGCCACGGGCGAGGAACGCTGGCACGTGGTCGGCGAGGCTTCGGTCGAAGTCGGCCCGGCGCTGGCAATCAGCCTGCTGATCGTAACCTTGTCGTTCGTGCCGGTGTTTGCCTTGCAGGCGCAGGAAGGACGTCTGTTCGCACCGCTGGCGTACACCAAAACCTATGCCATGGCGGCGGCGGCGGGCTTGTCGATCACCCTGGTGCCGGTGCTGATGGGCTATTTGATACGCGGCAAGATACGCCCCGAACAGGACAACCCGCTGAACCGGTTTTTGATCGCGATGTATCGGCCGCTGCTGGCGATGGTGTTGCGGCGTCCACGCGTGGCTCTGGGCGTCGGCATGCTGGTGATCGCGTTGAGCGTGGTGCCGGCGCTGCGCCTTGGCAGCGAGTTCATGCCGCCACTGGATGAGGGCACCTTGCTGTACATGCCCACCGCCTTGCCCGGCTTGTCGGCCGCCAAGGCCGGTGAGTTGCTGCAACTGACCGACCGCATGATCCGCACCGTGCCCGAGGTGGCGCATGTGTTCGGCAAGGCCGGGCGTGCCGATTCGGCGACCGATCCGGCGCCGCTGGAAATGTTCGAAACCACGGTCACCTTCAAACCGCGCGATCAGTGGCGGCCGGGGCTCACTCCCGCAGCGCTGCGCGCCGAACTCGACGCGGCGGTCAAGGTGCCGGGTCTGTCCAATCTGTGGGTGCCGCCAATCCGCAATCGCATCGACATGCTGGCCACCGGCATCAAGAGCCCGGTTGGAGTGAAGATCGCCGGCCCGGACAGCGCCGAATTGCAGCGTCTGGCCGCCAGCGTCGAGGCGTTGGCGCGCAAGGTGCCGGGCGTGTATTCGGCGATCGCCGAGCGCAGCGCCGGCGGGCGTTATGTGGATGTGGATGTTGATACTCTGGCTGCTGCGCGCTACGGCCTGAGTCAGCAGGCGGTACAGCAGATCATTGCCACCGTGGTCGGCGGCGAGCCGATCGGCGAAACCATCGAGGGCCGCGAGCGTTACCCGATCGTGCTGCGTTATCCGCGCCCCGATCGCGACTCGCTGGCGGCGTTGGCGGCACTGCCAATCGTCGCTGGTGACGGCAGCCAGGTGCTGCTCTCGGACATCGCGACGTTGCGCCTGCGCGATGGGCCGCCGGCGCTGCGCAGCGAAAATGCCCGGCTGGTGACGTATGTCTATATTGATGTCGCGCCCGGTCAGTTGGGTACCACCGTTGCTGCCCTGCGTGAGCGCATGGGTGTCGAACTGGTATTGCCGCCCGGTTACAGCGTGAGCTATTCCGGGCAATTCGAATATCTGGCGAGGGCAATGCAGCGCCTGACGATCATCGTGCCAATCGCATTGGCGGTGATCTTTTTGCTGATCTGGACCGTGTTTCGACGTGCCGCCGAAGCCTTGCTGATCATGCTCAGCCTGCCGTTTGCGCTGGTTGGTGGCCTGTGGTTGATCTGGTTGCTTGGTCACGCCATTTCGGTGGCCACCATCATCGGCTTTCTGGCGCTGGCCGGGGTTTCCGCCGAGTTTGGCGTAATCATGCTGCTGTATCTGCGTCAGGCCTGGGATCAGCGGCTGGCGGAACAACCCGACGCCGACGAAAAGGCGCTCAGTGAAGCCATCCACGAAGGCGCGGTGATGCGGGTGCGGCCCAAGGCGATGACGGTGGCGACGATTCTTGCCGGCCTGTTTCCGATATTGATTGGTACCGGTGCCGGCAGCGAGGTGATGCAGCGCATTGCCGCGCCGATGGTGGGCGGCATGCTCAGCGCACCGTTGCTGTCGATGCTGCTGTTGCCGGCGGCGTTCGAACTGATCGAACGGCAGCGCATGCGAATGCGGCGGCAGCAGCGATGATCGTCTTGCGTGCCAGCAGCGCCGCACAAACGCGAACCGATCAACCGGCGCCAGTGCGACGACCTGCATTGTCGTTACTGCCATCGGCGCGGATAATGCTTCTTTTGCCGACGTACCCGGAGTAACCGTTCATGCTCGATCCCACCTTGCTGCGTAGCCACGCCGCGCAAACTGCCGAGCGGCTCAAGGCCACACGCGGCTTCGTGCTCGATGTCGCAGCGCTGGACGCGCTGGAAACCGAGCGCAAGCAATTGCAGACGCGCACCCAGGAATTGCAGAACCTGCGCAACACCCGCTCCAAAGCTATCGGCCACGCCAAGGGCAAGGGCGAGGATGCCTCGGCGCTACTGGCGGAAGTAGCTGGATTTGGTGATGAGCTCAAGGCTTGCGAGGCCCGGCTGGATGCATTGCGAGATGATCTGGGCGCGATTGCGCTGGGCATTCCCAATCTGCCGGACGCATCGGTGCCGATCGGTCGCGACGAAACCGACAATGTCGAGATTCATCGGCGCGGTACACCGGGCGTGTTTGAGTTCACGGTCAAGGATCATGTCGAGCTTGGCCAGCACAAGGGCTGGCTGGATGGCGATACCGCTGCCAAACTCAGCGGCGCACGCTTCACGGTACTACGCGGCGAGTTGGCGCGATTGCACCGTGCGCTGGCGCAGTACATGCTGGATTTGCACACCACGCAGCATGGCTATCTCGAATGCAACGTGCCGCTGCTGGTCAACGCTGACAGCCTGCAAGGCACCGGTCAGTTGCCGAAGTTCGAGGATGACCTGTTCGCCACCCAGGTCGGCGACACCCGTCGCTACCTGATTCCCACCGCCGAGGTGCCGCTCACCAATATCGTGCGCGATCAGATCATCGACGATGCGGCGCTGCCGATGCGGCTGACCGCGCACTCGATGTGTTTTCGTGCCGAGGCTGGCAGCTATGGCCGCGATGTGCGCGGCATGATTCGTCAGCACCAGTTCGAGAAGGTGGAGCTGGTGGCTATCGCGCGCCCGCACGAAAGCAACACCGTACACGAGCAGATGGTGAGCCACGCCGAAGCGGTGCTCGATGGCCTGGGTTTGCCGTATCGGCGGATGCTGCTGTGTAGTGGCGATATGGGTTTTGCTGCCAGCAAGACCTTCGATCTGGAAGTCTGGCTGCCGGCGCAGAACGCGTACCGTGAAATCAGCTCAGTCTCCAATTGTGGCGACTTCCAGGCGCGGCGCATGCAGGCACGCTGGCGCAACCCCGAAACCGGCAAGCCCGAGCCACTGCACACGCTCAACGGCTCCGGTGTTGCCGTTGGACGTGCGCTGGTAGCGGTAATGGAAAATTATCAGAACGCCGATGGTTCGATCACGGTGCCTGAAGTTTTGCGGCCCTACATGGGTGGTGCCGAGCGCATTGCGTAAGCGGCGGCATGGTGTGTTGATGCGGGCAAGCGCGCGCTCGCTTTGCCGTTTCACTCTCGTTGGTGGCATTCACGCTGGCCGCAACCCCACATGGGGGCTACAATTCCCGGTCTTTATCGGGCGCTGAGGTCGACATGTTTGCACGCGAAATGCGGATTGCCGGTTACGACGATGAACTGGCGGCAGCAATGGCTGCCGAGCGGCAGCGGCAGGAGGATCATGTCGAGCTGATCGCGTCGGAGAACTATGCCAGCCCGCGGGTGCTCGAAGCGCAGGGCAGCGTGCTCACCAACAAGTACGCCGAAGGCTACCCCGGCAAACGCTACTACGGTGGTTGCGAATATGTGGACATCGCCGAAAAGCTGGCGATCGAGCGGGTCAAGCAGTTGTTCGGTGCCGACTACGCCAACGTGCAGCCGCATTCGGGTTCGCAGGCGAATGCGGCGGTGTATCTGGCGCTGCTGCAACCGGGCGACACCATCCTCGGCATGAGCCTTGCACACGGTGGCCACCTTACCCATGGCGCCAAGGTCAATTTCAGCGGCAAGCTGTTCAACGCGGTGCAGTACGGCGTGGATGCCGATGGCCTGATCGACTACGAGGAAATCGAGCGCCTCGCCAACGAGCACCAGCCGAAAATGCTGGTCGGCGGATTCAGTGCCTATTCGCGGGTGATCGATTGGGCGCGGATGGCTGCCATCGCCAAGTCGGTGGGGGCGTATTTTTTCGTCGATATGGCGCATGTCGCCGGGCTGGTTGCGGCGGGCGTGTACCCGAACCCGCTGCCGCACGCCGATGTGGTGACCTCCACCACCCACAAAACCCTGCGCGGCCCGCGTGGTGGCATCATTCTGGCGCGCAGCAATGAGGCGCTGGAGAAGAAATTCCAGTCGCTGGTGTTCCCCGGCACCCAGGGCGGCCCGCTGATGCATGTGATCGCGGCCAAGGCGGTGGCGTTCAAGGAAGCGCTGGAGCCGGCCTTCGCCGACTACCAGCAGCAGGTGGTAAGCAACGCGCGGGCAATGGCGAAGGCAATGATGGCGCGCGGCTACAAGGTGGTGTCCGGCGGTACCGACAATCATTTGTTCCTGCTCGATCTGATCGGCCGTGAGCTTACCGGCAAGGACGCCGAAGCCGCGCTCGGCCGTGCCCACATCACGGTCAACAAGAACGCGGTGCCGAACGACCCACGTTCGCCATTCGTCACCAGTGGCCTGCGGTTGGGCACTCCGGCGGTGACCACGCGCGGTTATCTCGAAGCCGATTGCATCGAGCTGGCCAACGCCATTGCCGATGTGCTCGATGCGCCAACCGATGAAGCGGTGATAGCGCGGGTGCGCGAGGTGGTGACGGCGCAGTGTCGCAGGTTGCCGGTGTATGGCTAAGAGCCGGGACTCGGGACTGGGGGCTCGGGACTTGGAACGCGTGCGCCGCGTTGCCCGGGTAGCCTGCTTGCGTGTCCCCGCTTCCGTAGGTCGGCTCAAGCGCAGCGGAGCCGACATTCGTGGTAGTGACGATTCCGCGTCGTCGGATCCACGCCTTCGGCGCTTGATCCGACCAACGGCAATCGCCTTTCCGAGTCCCGAGTCCCGAGTCCCGAGTCCCGGCTGCTGATGCACTGCCCCTTCTGCCAGCACGAAGACACCCGGGTGATCGATTCGCGGGTCAGTGAGGACGGCGCCAGCATTCGCCGACGACGCGAGTGCCCGGCCTGCGGCGAGCGCTTTTCCACGGTGGAAGTATCAGAGCTCAAGCTGCCCAGCCTGGTCAAGAGCGACGGCCGGCGCGAGCCGTTCGACGAGCGCAAGCTGCGCACCAGTTTCGAACGCGCGTTGCACAAGCGGCCAGTGTCGGGCGAGCAGGTGGATGCTTCTGTGGCGGCGATCATTCACGACTTGCGCCGCCTCGGCGAGCGCGAGGTGCCGTCGCTGCGGGTGGGCGAGTACGTGATGCGCGAATTGAAGCGGCTCGACCAGGTGGCGTTCGTGCGCTTTGCCTCGGTGTACCGCAAGTTCGAGGACGTGCAGGCGTTTCGCGAGGAGATCGAACGCCTCGAACGCGACCTGCCCGGTCTGGACAGCGTGCAGTTGTCATTGCTCGAATCCGGCAACAAGAACAAGTGATGCGTACGCCCCGGATCGGGCTGTTGGCCGACGCGCCGACGTGCGTGGCGACGCTGGCGCAATGGCACCACGCGCAGTGGGGCGAGATGATACGTGACTGGTCGCTGGCGACCGCGCAGGCGGAATTGCAGTCGCATGTCGAGCAACGCGGGGTGCCGACCACCCTGGTGCTGCATGTCGACGAAGCGCTGGCGGGCTCGGTGAGCTTGCTCGAAAACGATGTGCCCGAATTTGCCGATCGCGGCCCGTGGCTGGCCAGCCTCTATGTGGTGCCCGCGCTGCGCCGGCAAGGACTGGGCGAGTTGTTGTTGCGCGCGGCAGTTCACCACGCGCGCGTCTGCGGTGTGGCGGCGCTGTACCTGTTCACCCCCGAGCACCGCGCCTTCTATGCCCGCCACGGCTGGCAACTGCTGGAAACGCGGCCGTTGGGCGCGCACTCGGTGTCGATCATGATGCTGGACGTGTCCGCCAGCGCCGGGCTGGCGGCGCCTTGAAGCAGGTCCGCGGAGGGTCGTCGCAGCGTTGGATTTTCGACCTGGATCGGTCTGCCGGCCGGCGTTGACGCAGTACACTACGCAGCACATGACCACGTCCGTGTTTACCGCCATCGATCACGTCCACATGGCGCACGCTTTGCGCCTTGCCGAACGCGGCGCCTTCACCACCCGGCCCAACCCGATGGTGGGCTGCGTGATTGCACGCGGCGAACAAGTGCTGGGCGAGGGCTGGCACCAGCAGGCCGGCGGCGCGCATGCCGAGGTGTTTGCCTTGCGCGAAGCCGGTGATGCCGCCAGCGGCGCCACCGCCTACGTCACCCTTGAGCCCTGCGCCCATCATGGCCGCACCCCGCCGTGTGCCGATGCGTTGGTGGCGGCGGGCATCACCCGGGTGGTGGCAGCCACGCTCGACCCATTTGCGCATGTTGCCGGGCGCGGCTTTTCCACGCTCAGCGCCTCGGGTATCACGGTGGAAGTGGGGTTGATGCACGCGGCAGCGCGCACGCTCAATCGCGGTTTTTTTTCGCGGATCGAACGTGGCCGGCCGTGGTTGCGGGTAAAGCTGGCAATGAGCATCGATGGCCGCACCGCGCTGGCTTCGGGCGAATCCAAATGGATCACCTCACAGGCCTCGCGTGCCGATGTGCAGCAGTGGCGGGCACGCAGCGGCGCCATCCTCACCGGCTCGGGCACCGTGCGCGCCGATGACCCGCTGCTGACCGTGCGCCTTGATGACGTCGCATTCGAGCGGCCATTGCGAGTAGTGCTCGACAGTGGTGGCCGGTTGCCGGCCGACGCGCGGATCTTGCGCGATGCCGACGCGCCGACCGTGCTGGTGTATGCCGATGACATCGTGCCCGACTACGCCGACACGGTGCAGGGTTTCGCGGTGCGCCGCGTGCCCGGTGGCCTCGATCTGGCGGCGGTGCTGGCGCAACTGGCCACCCGTGGCATCAGCGAGGTGCAGGTGGAAGCCGGTCCGCGCCTGTGCGGCGCGTTGCTGCGCGAAGGACTGGTCGATGAGTTGCTGCTGTACATCTCGCCGATCATTCTGGGCGATCAGGGCCAGCCACTGCTTGCCGGCATTCACCCGGCGAGCATGGCCGAGCGCTTGAATCTCACCTTGCTCGAATCGCGCCAGATCGGCCCGGACCTGCGCCTGCTGCTGGGGCCGGCTGTCGAGAACACGCACTGATGTTCACCGGTCTGATTCAGGCCGTCGGCCGCATCGTCGCACACGAACCCAGCGGCGGCGATTTGCGCCTGCATATTGCCTTTGCCGATCTTGATCGCGCCGACGTTACCCTTGGCGAAAGCATCGCGGTATCCGGCGTCTGCCTTACCGTCGTTGCCTTCGATGCCGACCGCTTTGCCGCCGACGTTTCCAACGAAAGCCTCGCCCTGACCACACTCGGCGGCTTGCCGGTCGGTGCCACGGTCAATCTCGAACGCGCCCTGCGCGCCAGTGATCGCCTCGGCGGGCACATGGTGTCCGGCCATGTCGATGGTATCGGCCAGGTCGCGCATGTGCGCAACGACGGCCGCTCGCAACGCTGGCGTTTCAGCGCCGCACCCGAGTTGCTGCGCTTCATCGCCAGCAAGGGTTCGGTGGCGATCGATGGCGTCAGCCTCACCGTCAACGCGGTCGATGACAGTGGCTTCGAGGTCAATCTGGTGCCGCATACCATCGAACACACCGCATTCGCGCAAACCGCCGTCGGCGCCGCCGTCAATATCGAGGTGGACGTGGTGGCACGCTATGTCGAGCGGTTGCTGCAAACCGGGGTGCGATTGGCAACATGACAGGTGTCCGGTTGCGGTGTAGACTCCCTGAAAATCGATACCTGACAAGCTATACAGGGAAACTGAAACGTGTTGATTAGCCGGTTTGTGCAACGCATTTTCGTAATGGCATTGATTGCTGGATTGGCCGGTTGTGCGACTGAACAATCGCGGACCATTCAACCCAATCAAGTCAACTCTGCGAGGACGCCCTACCAAGGGCAACGCAGCCCGATTTCGGTGGGCAAGTTCGATAATCAATCGAGCTTCATGCGCGGTGTCTTCTCTGATGGTGTGGATCGTGTTGGCAATCAAGCCAAGACCATTTTGGTGTCGCATTTGCAGCAATCCGGGCGTTTCAGCGTACTTGATCGCACCAACATGAGTGAGATCAACCAGGAGGCCGGCTTGTCCGGCCAGGCGCAGTCCATTAAGGGCGCAGATTACGTGATTACCGGCGATGTCTCGGAGTTCGGGCGCAAGCAAGTGGGTGATCGACAGCTTTTCGGAATACTTGGCCGTGGCAAAACCCAAGTGGCCTATGCGAAGGTGAGCCTGAACGTAGTAAACGTACAGACCTCAGAGGTCGTCTATGCCACCCAAGGCGCGGGGGAATACTCCTTGTCCGAGCGCGAGGTCATCGGCTTCGGCAGCACTGCGAGCTACGACTCGACGCTCAACGGCAAAGTGCTTGATCTGGCCATCCGTGAGGCGGTAGATAATCTGGTCAATGGCTTGGAGTCCGGCGCTTGGCGCCTGTGATTCGATTGTCGTCAAGGGGAATGACGTTGATCAAACATTTTGTGGTGATTCTGGCGTTCGCCGCCATAACGGGTTGTGCGAGCAAGCCGCCGACGATTTACTACTGGGGTAATTATCAAGGCCAGGTATACGAGCACCTGAAGGGCAGTGTGGAGAGTCCCGATGGTGGCGCTGTGATCCTTGAAGCCGACATCGAAAAAGCACGTGCCGAAGGAAAGCCCCTGCCACCGGGTTACCACGCGCACCTTGGGTTGTTGTACGGCAACGCCGGTCGGGCAGAGGATATGAAGCAGCAACTTGAGATTGAGCGTGCCAACTTTCCGGAATCGGCCACGTTCATGGATTTCATCCTGACCAACTTCAACAAACAGGATTGATCGAATGCATATCTTAGGAATTCTCCGCGCGCTGGTATTCGCTGCGCTTGTCGTGACGCTGGCTGCTTGCGCTACGGCTCCGACACCTTACGATTACTCGGCATTCAAGCAAAGTCGCCCCAAGACGCTGCTGGTGTTGCCTGCGCTGAATCACTCGCCCGAGGTCAATGCGGGGATCAGCGTGATGTCGCAGGTGAGTTATCCGCTTGCGGAGGCCGGTTATTACGTCTTGCCAGTGACTTTGGTAACCGAGACATTTCGACAGAACGGACTTGATAACGCGGAAGACATTCAGACGGTCGCGCCGGAAAAGTTGCGTGAAATATTTGGTGCCGACGCGGCGTTGTATATGGAAATTCAGAGTTACGGAACCTCCTATCAGGTTGTCAGCAGCGATACCGTGGTGGCGGTGTCGGCTCGTTTGGTCGATCTGCGCGATGGACAGTTGCTGTGGCAGGGATCGGCGAAGGCATCGAGTGCTGAACGTCGCTCAGGCAATCAAGGCGGTCTCGCCGGGCTGTTGGTGCAGGCGGTGGTTGCACAAATCACCGATACGGTCACCGATCAGGGTAACGTGATAGCGGGTGTTGCCAGCAAGCGTTTATTGGCGCCACGCAGCCCTGACGGGATGCTCTACGGTCCACGCTCGGAAAAATACGGGCAGGACTGATAGTGATTCCTGATTAGTGCCTAATCTCAGCGTGATGCGTTGTGAATCCTTCTCCCACCGGGACAACCAGCGACTTGGCGGGTTTGCCGCCTGGTCGATTGGCAGGTAGCTTTATCAGATGGTGGCCCAAAGGGCCGGATGAGGGTTCAACGCTCACGGCAAGCGCATCAAGCCGTCGAAGTTGACGGGAAGTTTCTTGCGGCGTTGTCAGATGCTTTGTTCGCGATTTTCGTAGTGATGCCAGATGCGAAGGATGATAATCGCCGCTGCATGAACGCTGTACCTGGCGATGTACTTTCCGAAAATCACCTCACGAACAGCATGTGGCTCAGGTGCCAGTGCAAGGTCTCGGCCGATTTCCGGGAAGCGTCGAATGTTTTCGATCCGGCTGATGAGCTCAGCGGCAACACGTGCCGCCGCTGACGGATCGATTTCAGCAATAAATGTCCGGAGACGAACAAGGCCAGCTACCGCCTGCGCGGAATAGACCAGCTTCATTGGCCCGCTTTCGGGGGCGGCAACTCATTGGGGCTGCCCCAGCTTTGCAGCCACGTATGCACCGCCTCGCCTGAGACCACCTTGCCCTGAGCCACGGCTTCCATCGCTTTGAGGGTTTCCTGCCAGCGCGACTGCTCCAGCGTTTGCCGCTCAATGTATTCACTAAGCGCCTGATTGATAAGCCAGCTTTTGCTACGTTGCAGCCGGCTGGCCAGGGCATCAAGGTGTTCTTCGAGCTCTGGCTGAAGCCGGACAGTGGTGACACTCATGGGGCATTCTCCATACAGCCAAATACAATGTAATACACAGCATTCGTCGGAGCAAAGTCGATTGGCTGAGTGTCGATTGGCTGAGATGCCAAGCCCCTCAATCCGCCGGCACGGTCCGTTCCAGTGCCCATGCGCGCAGTGCCTGTACTTTCTCCGCCATCAACACCGACAGCGGCCGGGTTGAGCCCAGTTCATGCAGCAGTTGCGCTTCGCTCAGTGGCGCGCCTGCGGCGTGCGCGGCATACATGGCGCCGACCACGGCCTGTTCGATTTCGGCGCCGGAGAACCCCTCGGACGCGTCGGCCAGAGTGATCAGCGAGAACGCGCCCCAGTCGATGCGGCGTTTGTCGAGATGGATGCGGAAGATTTCTGCGCGCACGTTGGCATCGGGAAGATCGACAAAGAAGATTTCGTCGAAGCGGCCCTTGCGCAACAATTCCGGCGGCAGTTCGTGTACCTGGTTGGCGGTGGCGACAATGAACACCTTGCTGCGGCGCTCGGCCATCCAGGTGAGCAGGTAGCCGAGCACGCGGCGTGACACGCCGCCGTCGCTGTCCGAACTGGCGATGCCCTTCTCGATTTCGTCCATCCACAGCACGCACGGCTCAAGCTGTTCCGTCGATTCCAGTGCGTCGCGCAGGTTCTTTTCGGTCTCGCCGTGATACTTGTTGTACAGGGTGCCGAAATCCAGCCGTACCAGCGGCACTCCGAAGCCGCCGGCGACCGCTTTGGCAGCAAGGCTTTTGCCGCAGCCTTGCACGCCGAGCAGCAGGATGCCCTTGGGCGGGTCAAGCACGATGCCGCTGCCATTGCTGGCGTCGGCTGCCGGCAAGAACGCCGCGCGGCGATGGCCTATCCAGGTCTTCAGGCGGGCGAGGCCGGCGATATCGGCGAAGCGCGCAGTATCGAACTCAAAGCGCAGATGGCCGCTGCGGTTGAGCAATTCGAACTTGAGTTTGTTCAACTCAGGTAGATCGTCGTGACCAATCGCGCCGTCACGAAAGATCAGGTGGCGGGCGATGCGCCGCGCTTCGGTCAGGTTGAGGCCGCGCAGATTGCGCACCAGTGCGCGCAGCGCGTCGGCGTCCACGTGTACGCGTTTGCCGGCGTTTTCACGGGTATAGACCTGTACTTCGTCGCGCACCAGTTTGAGCAATGCGTTTTCGTCGGGCAGGCGCAGCGAAAACGTCACGGCATGGCTTTGCAGCGCCTCGGGCAGCTCGATCTTGGCGCCCACCAGCACCAGCGTGTGCGGCTGACATTCGCGCCGCTGCACGATCTCGCGCAACAGCCGCTCGGTGGTGGCGTAGCGCAGGTAGGGGTGAAAATCGAACAGCAGGTAGATGCCGCGCTGTTCGGCATCCTTGATGGCACGCAGCGTATTGCCGGCATCCGGCGCATGCAGTGATCGACCAGCGATACAGGGCGCGCCAGACATCCATCAGCACGTAGCGGAACAGATCGAGCACGCGACCTTCATCAGGTGTCTGGATCACGATCAGGGCGGTGTTCGACCGCACCAGTGCCGCCAGATCCTGCAATTCGCTCATGGGTTACGCCAATGATTGATTTGTAGCAACGATAACTGGGCGTTCTGGCCGGTTATCGATGAGAATTACGGCACATATTACGGACAAATGCTGGCGTATGATCACGCACATGAACAAGCATGCAGCATTCAAGACTCTTGTAACCGATGTTGAACGGGGCGATCTGGCGTTTCCGACCAGCGCCCGGGTAGCGATGCAGGTGCAGCAGGCGTTGAACGACGCGGACTGCGACATGGCTACCGCCGCAAGGCTGGTGCAGGCTGAGCCGTTGCTGGCAGCGCGCGTAGTGTCGATGGCGAACTCGGTGGCATTCAATCGCTCCGGGCGCGAGGTTACCGAAGTCAAAACCGCAGTCACGCGGCTGGGCTTCAAGACGGTGCGTTCGCTTGCAGCAGCGCTGGTAACTCGGCAGATGGCTGGTGTGGCGGGTTCGGATGCCGAACAGCAACTGGCAGCACGGTTATGGGAGCACACCACACATGTCGCCTCGCTCGCGCACGTGCTGGCGCGGCGGGTGACCCATGTCGATCCCGATACCGCGATGTTCGCCGGCATCGTGCATGAGGTTGGTGGCTTCTACCTGCTCTCGCGCGGCAATGATTTCCCTGGCCTTCTCGACGGCGGTTTTGACGAGTGGATGGATTCAGGCGAAATGGAAGTTGGCCGCGCCGTGCTCAAAATGTTGCTGGTTCCCGAACCGGTACAGCAGGCCGTTGATGCCTATTTTGAGGGACTTCTGGAGATACCATCGGCCACGCTTGGCGATACCTTGATGTTGGCCGAGCAACTCGCGCCGGTGCGATCACCACTGCACCGACGCGAATGCGACGAG
>PGZE01000009.1:0-46480 GCA_002840015.1 Gammaproteobacteria bacterium HGW-Gammaproteobacteria-2
TGGTCGGCAGCACAGATGCGTGGCTTGAGGTATCCCTCATCCAACCCTCGCTGGCTCGTGCGACGGGCGGTCATCGTTGCAACGCAAGGTCCGACGACGAACGACCATCTTTTCCACTAGATCTATGCGGAGGCTCGAATGGAAGTTGTCCCAGGTTGATCGTGAAGTTGATAAAAGGGATGCCTTGTATGCGGACTTCTTATCACATGCTGCTCTCGATCCACATCGAGCCAGCACCGTCCGCAGACTTTTCCGGCAACAGTGATCGCGCCGATTACACGCCAGCGCATTTTGTCGCATTGGCGCGAGCCGCAGGCTGGGCGCTGCGCGCCCGCCCCGGGTGACCTGTGCGGTCAAGAGTAGCTGGTGTTTGCTGCGACGTAGGCAACAGGCTTCACCGCGCCCGGAAACAGCCGTTCGCCGGATCGCCGATCAGGTGTGCGCACGCATTGCAGCGTTGCCTCAATTACAACTCGAACGCACTGCGATGCGCTCAATCGGTACAGTGAAGGCTGTACCAAACTCGGGCAGTGCCGGGGTCACCACCATCTGTGCTTTGTTGCAATCACTGCCGTCGACGGTAACTTTGACGGTGCCCCATGCGCGGCGGCTGACATTGGCGGGATTGAAGCGGCTGCCGAAGTCGGCGCCGGAAGTGATGAACAAATCGAAGGTGAGGGCGCTGGTTTCGCCGCTGGCGGCTGGCCGCGCTGAGCCGATCATCCACACCTGGCGGCCGCTGAGATAGGTGTAATAGCTCAGCACGAACGTGGCGCCATCGCCTTCGAGGCTGATTTGTATGCCCTCGCCATCGCGTTGCCGATTGAACCAGTTGCCGGTGAAGTCGGCCGCAACGATGCCCGGCACAGCAATAGCAATCATGCATACCGCTGTTGCGATCTGCGGTTGCATCTGCTGGATCGAGCATTGCGAAAACTGATCCGTGCTGCCGACACTCGGTGCCATCAGGCCCGGCGCTGCACTCTCGCAGGCGCTGCCGCTTTCACCGTCATGCGGTGCGCCGAAGTTGTGGCCCAGTTCGTGCGCAAAAATCAAAGAGCTCACATTGATGTTGAAAGAAAACTTGTTGACGCCATAGCCGAAACGGGCGTTGCACAAGGCGCCAACCCACGCCACGCCACCGCCGCTCGCGGTGCGGCCGGTAAACAGGTGCGCGTTGCCGGCACGGGGAATCGACGCACCGGCGCCGCTGAACATGAAATCGCCGAATTGATTGAGCAGGTTGTTGAGGTCGGTTGCTGTCAGCGGACCATCGTCGGCCAGCAGTTCGATGTGTTGCAGCTCAAGCCCAATACCGACCTGGTTGCTGTAAATGCCATCAACGGTGTTGAACATCGTCAGCAAGGTGACTTCGCTATTGGCACCGTTCTGGCTGCGGAACGCGGTGTCGGCGACCATGGTGACGGGAAGGCGCCGGGTGACACCGGCCATGGCGATTTTCGGCAGTTCGCTGAGCAGCGCTTGCGCGGGCAGGCCGCCGGGAGCCAGCGGCGCACGGTGAGAGTTGGCCTCAAACAGGAATCCGGGCAGTTGCAGGTCTTCGGCGCGATACAAGATCACGTTGTCGAACACGCCCGTGCGTGATTGCGTTGCGGCGGTGGTTGGGGATGCAGGCTCGATCAGCCACAGGCTGATGCCGTCGAACAGCACGCCGTGCCAGCCTTTGTCAAAATACGAGAGCCGCGCCCAACTGCTGTCCTCGGCCGATTCCCCCATCAATACACGCACGCCAGCCGGCACACGGCCAGCCAGCGCCGGATTGTTGCGCAGGGTGAAGGCAAAGCTGCGGCCACCGGCGTTGAGCGTGATCGGAACATTGCCGGTGCTGGCAGGCGCCGGCAGCGCAGTCGATTCCTGCGCGAGAATCTGCGGCGTCACTGTGGGTGCGGCATGGACAAGGCCGGCACTCGACAGCAGGGTGATAACAAGCGCCAAAACAACGGGAGAAAACGGACGGGGCATATGGCCTCACTTCTTGCTCACGCAGTGATGCTGGCGTGGTGGCACAGGTTGTTGGTCAACACTGCCAACGGCTCATCGGTGCAAGCCTCGGCAGTCGCACCATAGCGCCGAACCGATGTTCAAACAATCCCGTCCAATTCCGCTGTCGTTATCCTTGTGCAGGTTGACATGCGATGTGCATGCATCAACACCTCGCCTGGCAGGGCGGCATGCCGCTCAAAACAACTCCGCATCCAGCGCCATCAGCGGCTCGCTGCCGGCGCGCAGGGCGGCCAGATGCCATGCGGTTTCCGGCAACAGCTTGGCGAAGTAGAAACGCGCGGTGGCCAGTTTGGCGGTGTAGAAGCCATCGCCGCTGTCGGCGTTGTCGAGCGCAACACGCGCCATGCGCGCCCAGAAATAGCCGTACACCAGAATGCACGGCGGCGGCACCGACTGCATCGGGGTTGTTGCCGGCGCTGGCGCCAATCGCGCCGGTGACCTTGACGATCTGGCCGCCCAGTTCGGCCAGCGGTGCGGTGAACTCGGCCATTGCCGGCTGATCGCCTTGTTCGGCGACGAACGCAGCGATCAGTTGGCCGAACGCGGCGAGCTTGGCGCCACCATCGGCCAGCACCTTGCGGCCGAGCAGGTCCAGCGCCTGGATGCCGTTGGTGCCCTCGTAGATCATGTTGATGCGCGCATCGCGAGCCAGTTGCTCGACGCCCCACTCGTGGATGTAGCCATGGCCACCGAATACCTGCATCGCCTGATTGATCGTGTCGAAGGCGTTGTCGGTGATGAACGCCTTGATCACCGGTGTCAGCAACGTCACCAGCGCGCCGGATTGCTCACGCACGGCCGGGTCGGGATGGCTCAGTTCCTGGTCGATCAGCAGCGCAACCCAGGTACTGAAGGCGCGGCCGGCTTCGGTGTAGGCGCGGTTGGTGAGCAGCATGCGGCGCACATCGGGATGCACGATGATCGGGTCGGCGGCCTTGTCCGGCCGCACCGGGCCGCTGGCGGCGCGCATCTGCAGGCGATCGCGGGCATAGCTGAGCGCCTGTTGATTGGCCATTTCGGCCAGGCCGAGCGACTGCATGCCGACGCCCAAGCGGGCCGAGTTCATCATCACGAACATCGCATTAAGGCCGCGATGTGGCTCACCGATAAGCCAGCCGCGCGCGTCGTCGAGGTTCATCACGCAGGTGGCGTTGCCGTGGATGCCCATCTTGTGTTCCAGCGAGCCGGCGCGAATGCTGTTGCGCTCGCCACATTCGCCCGCGCCGTCGGGAATGAACTTGGGCACCAGGAACAGCGAGATGCCGCGGGTGCCGGCCGGCGCATCGGGCAGCCGCGCCAACACCAGATGCAGGATGTTTTCGGCCATGTCGTGCTCGCCGGCCGAGATGAAAATCTTGGTGCCGCTGATGCGGTAACTGCCATCGGCATCGGGCACGGCGCGGCTGCGCAGGATGCCCAGATCGGTGCCGCAATGCGGCTCGGTAAGGCACATGGTGCCGGTCCATTGGCCGCTGACCAGCTTGGGCAGGTACACCGTGCGCTGTTGATCGGTGCCGTGCGTGCGCAGGCATTCATAGGCGCTGTGCGAAAGGCCGGCGTACATCAACCACGCCTGATTGGCCGAATTGAACATTTCGTACACGCTGTTGTTCAGCGTGATCGGCAGACCCTGGCCACCGTATTCCGGCGCGCAGGCCAGCGATGGCCAACCGGCATCGACGTATTGCCGGTACGCTTCCTTGAAGCCGGTGGCGGTGGTCACCGCACCATCGGCGTCGATGGTGCAGCCTTCCACATCGCCAACGCCATTGAGCGGGGTGATGACCTGGCTGGCGAACTTGCCGGCTTCTTCCAGCACCGCCAGCACGGTGTCGGCATCGACATCGGCATAGGCCGGCATCGCCGCGAATGCGCTTTGCACATCGAGCAGCTCAAACAGCACGAAACGCATGTCGCGCAGGGGGGCGGTGTAGGTGGCCACGGTGTTCTCCAGATCGCGGGAACCCACTGATACCTGCGAACGACGGTTTCAAGCGGTTCCCTGGGTGGGTTCGCGCTCACGGCGCGAACATACGTAGCCGTATGGTTACACGAATTGAGTGACAAAGACAAGCGCAAACCCCGCCACTTCGCGTGGATGGCCTACCGTTGGCCGGAGCGTTGCGCGACACTGTTCGGCAAATCCCTGGCCATGGAGAAACGCATGCCTACCTTGCTGTATTCACCCACCTCGCCTTATGCGCGCAAGGTGCGGGTGTTGATCCGCGAATGTGGCCTGGCCAAGCAGATCGACGAGCAGACCGCGCTGCCGCTGGACGACCCCGAAGCGCTGCTGGCCGCCAATCCGCTGGGCAAGGTACCGGCGTTGCTGCTCGATGATGGCAGCGTGCTGTACGACAGCCGGGTGATTTGCGCCTGGGTTGCGGCACAGGTTGCTGGACACGGCGATTCGGGTGACGCGGCCCATTATTGGCAAGCCCAGCGCCGTGCGGCGCTGGCCGAAGGCGTTATCGATGCCTCGGTGGCGCTGGTAATGGAAGGTCGGCGGCCGAGCGCACAGCAATCCGATTACTGGATAGGGCGCTGGCGCAACGCCATTGCCCGCAGTCTTGACGTGCTCGACGGTGAGGTTGACGCGCTACACGATCAAATCGATGCCATCACCAGCGCAGCAGCATTGGGCCATCTCGACCTGCGCCACGGCGATCTCAACTGGCGTGATCGGCGGCCGGCGCTGGCCGTGTGGTTCGATGCCTTTTCGCAGCGGCCTTCGATGCAGGCCACGGTGCCTGGTTGAATGCCCTTGTGAGCCTCTGCCACGCCCCCATCTGGCAATGGTCTACCCGCTCACACCCTTGGAGAGTCAGATGAGTTCCCGATCCTTTCTCGATCACCTGCTGCAAACCGCACAATCCGGGCTCAAGCAGGTTGGAGTGGTAGAGCCACGCGGCGGCGAAGGCAATGGTGTAACCCTTAGCGATTTCGGGCGCGGCTCGCTGGCCGGTGGTGCGCTGGGCCTGTTGCTGGGTAGCGGACGCGGTAGCGGCCTGCTCAAGGTCGGCGGGCTTGCCGCGCTCGGGGTAATGGCCTACAAAGCATACGGTCAATGGCAGGATGAACGCGGCAGCAGTGCAACGAGCGCCGCCGCTGCGCCGGCCGCACTCACCGCGCCGACGGAAAAGCAGGCCAATGCACTGCTGAGCGCACTGGTGGCCGCCGCCAAGGCCGACGGCCATGTTGATGAGCGCGAGCGTGGATTGATCGCGCAGGGATTGCAGCAGGCCGGCGCCGCGCCCGAGTTACAACGCTGGTTGGAAGCAGAACTGGCGAAACCGCTGGATCCTTTGAAGGTAGCGAGCGCGGTGGACTCGCCCGAACTGGCCAGTGAAGTTTATCTGCTCAGTCGTACAGTGATCGAACAGCCGACCTTCATGGAGCAGGCCTACCTTGATGGCCTGGCGCAGGCGCTGGCGTTGGAGCCGGGCTTGCGGCAAAGGTTGGATGTACAGTCGGCCGCGATCACGCAGGCAATCTCATAATCGATTCGATTGCCGTGGTCGTCTTGTGGCCGCGTCGCGCGCAGGCATGAGCATCGCCAGTATGAACGCGTGCGCAGTGGCCTGCGCAAGCGGCGCCGAGCAGCGGCATGATTGCTTCATCGCTGTCGGCGTTCCTCTGACCGTTGCAAGCATCGTGGTGTTCAGCCAACCCGGAACAGCGGACGTTGGTTGTCGGTGGTGTGCGAGCGGGTGCAGCCACCAAGCAACCGGCCAGGCAGGCAAGTAACGCCTGCCTGGCCTCTGCTTGTTCCGGCGGGAGAGAATGTTTCTACCGCTGAGATATAACGCCAATCAGGAGTTGTCATTGCGCGGAACAAAGCGACGTGGCATACGATTCCGCATGGCCTTCAGGCCATAGCGGATCGGAGTCCTTTAGGGCATACGATTCCGCATGGCCTTCAGGCCATAGCGGATCGGAGTTTTCTTAAAGCTCGGGAAAATCAGAAACTCATGCGCGGGCCGATGAAGTACTGCTCATCACCATCGATGAACTTGGCCTCTGCTACCAGGCCCCATGTCTTGGTGAACTTGTATTGCAGGCCGACCTTGCCATACACATCGCCACTGGCGACATCGGTATCCTCGTAGCCGGCCAGTGCCCAGCCCTCAAGACGATCGGCTAGCACACTGCGTACGCCGGCTTCACCGCGCCAGATATCCGGGTCACGAAAGCCATGATCGAGATTGGCTTTTTCATAGGCGCCACGAACCAACAGATCGGTACTGGCATTCAGGCCATAGCGATAACCCAGGCCAATATTCCACAGGTCAAGATCAACCGGCGTGTTGTCGATGTCGAGCTTGCTGTAACCGCCGAACACATGGAAATTGTCATTGATCGCGAACGAGCCGTTCAACGTCGCGCCCTCGGCATCAGGGTTGGTGTTATACAGCGAATAGCCTGCCTCAAGGTAGTTGTAGCTCAGTTCATCCGCGTTTGCTGCCAAGGGGATGGCGGCGGCCAGGGCCAGCGTGATCAAAGTAACCTTCATGAATTGCATCCTTGTAAAGTGTTGCCGTTTGGGGGAAGCCCATCGTGTCGATGGGTGCGCGCAGTATTCGTGCCGGTGATCGAACCGATCATTAACCAGCCCCAAGCAATGCGGCGAATGTTCAGACACTGTTCGGGCAGCAATCGTTCCTGTGAGCAACGGACATGTTTGTCGCAGTATTCAGCGCACAGCCAGTGAACAGGTATGATCGGCACTGATTTGTCGAACGAACCAATACGAGCTACCGAGGTAATCATGAGCAAGGTCGCAATCGCAGGCGTGGTACTGATCGGGACATTGGTGGCGGCTGGTTCAGCGCATGCGGGCTGGGAGCTCGGCGTTGGCGGCGCCCAGAAAATTGACGGCGAGGCAACCTGGTTGACGACGGTGAGCTACGTCACCCCGGAAAAGCGATTCCCGTGGGAGTTGATGGCGGGATATATCGATGGCCGTGGCTCGATCGATTCTGGCTCGGTGCCTGACCAATACTTTATCGGTGCCAGCAAACGCTACAATTTCACCGATAATTTTTACGCCAGCTTTGGCGTCGCACTCAACGACCGTGATACCGATGTGCTTTCGGGCCATGTGCAGTTCCAATCGGCATTGGGCTGGCATTATCAGCGCGTCGGCCTGTCGATTCGGCATCTGTCCAATGCCAGCATCGAAGGCCGCAATCGCGGCGAAACCTTCCTGCTGTTGCAAGTGGCCTTTTGACATGCGCAGACCGTTCAACTGAACCACTCCATGGAACGATACGAACGCATCCTTGCCATCCACCGCGTACTGAAAAGTGCGCGCCACCCAGTACCACTGGCGCGCCTGCTGGATGCGACGGGTGCGTCGCGCGCAACCGTTTACCGCGATATCGCCTTTTTGCGTGATGCGCTTGGCGCACCCGTAGAAGCCGATGGTGATGCTCGCATCAGTTATCACGCTGACGAGGCCGACCGCTTTGAGTTGCCCGGCCTGTGGCTGAGCCCTGAGGAACTGCATGCCTTGCTGGCAACGCATCAGCTACTGGCGCGTACCGGCCCGGACGTGCTCGGCAGCGCCTTGGCTCCGCTCAAGGGCCGCATCGACTCGTTGTTGGCACAACAAGCCGGTGGCAAGCGCTGGCCGCTGGAGCGGGTGCGGGTGATCGCAACCGGCACACGGCGTCTGGACGAACACGCGTTTCGCGTGGTGGCAACGGCTGTGCTCGAACGCAAACGCCTGGCCTTCGACTACCGCGCACGTTCCACCGATGCCGCCAGCAAACGCAATGTGTCGCCGCAGCGTCTGACCCACTATCGGGACAATTGGTATCTCGATGCTTTTGACCATGAGCGCGATGCACTGCGCAGTTTTGCCGTTGATCGCATCGCCGCCGCCCGCATGCTGGATGCCGGCGCGCATGATGTGCCCGACGCAGAGCTGAACCAGCAACTGGCATCGAGCTACGGCATTTTTTCCGGCACGCCAAAAGCCATCGCAACAGTGTTGTTTACCGCCAAGGCCGCACGCTGGGTGGCCGATGAACACTGGCACTCCAAACAACAGGGTCGGTTTCTGCCCGATGGCCGTTATGAGCTCAAGCTGCCCTACTCCAATGCCCGCGAGTTATTGATGGATGTGCTGCGTTATGGTGCTGATGCCGAGGTGGTGGAGCCGCCGGCGCTACGTGCGCAGATACGCACCTTGTTGCAACTGGCGGTGGGCGCTTATGAGCACTGAATCAGCGGGCAAACGAATCGCCCTGGTGCTGGGCGCAGGTGGTGCGCGCGGCTTGGCGCACATCGGCGTGATCGAGGTGCTGCGCGAGCGTGGGCATGAAATCGTGGCGGTTGCTGGCTCCTCGATGGGTGCATTGGTCGGTGGTATTTACGCCGCCGGCCGCCTGGAAGAATACACGCGCTGGGCCAGTGCGCTGGAGCGCAGCGATGTGGTGCGCCTGCTCGACTTCGCATTCGGCCATCCGGGCTTGTTCAAGGGTGATCGCGTGATTGCGGTATTGCGTGACTTGATCGGCAGTTACCAGATCGAGTCGCTGTCGATCCCGTTCACTGCGGTGGCCACCGACGTGCAGCGCCAACGCGAAGTTTGGTTGCAGCACGGCCCGCTGTTTGATGCCATTCGCGCGTCGATCGCGATCCCGATGGTGTTCACCCCGTACCGCATTGATGACCGCGAGCTGGTGGATGGCGGCTTGCTGTCGCCAATGCCGATGGCGGCAACGCGCATGAGTTCGGCCGACTGGGTGGTTGCGGTTGATCTAAACGCGCACATGCACCCGACCGAAAATGGCAAGCCATTGCCGGTTACGGCGGTAGAGAAAGCGCAGGCGGGTGACGATGCCCCGCAAAACGACAGCCTGCGCCAGCGTATCGGTGGCTTCCTCGATGGCTTCATCGAAAAGCGCAACAAGCCGGCAATCTCGCAGCCCGGTATCGTCGATCTGATGTCGCAGGCGCTGGACACCATGCAGGCGCAGATTGCGCGCATGCAATTGGCGCTCGACCCGCCCGACCTGCTGATTCGGGTGCCGCATGATTCGTGTGCATTCTATGAGTTCTGGCGTGCCAAAGAGCTGATCGAAATCGGTCGTAATGCTGCCGAGCACGCATTGGCCACACTGGCGCTGCAAAACGGCGATGGCGACATGCCTGCCAAACGCAGGTCATCGGCTCAGAGCGATGGCTCGAGCTGATCGGCAAACTGCGGCACCCGCATCAATTGCGATGGATCATAGCCATAACGGGTAAAGCGCTGGCGCAGCGTATCCAGCGTGGCGTCATCCATGCGCGGGTCGCGTGCAAACACCCAGGCATATTTGCGCTGCGGGGACCTGCCAATGCGCGCCGTTCGATCCGGGCACCACGCGCGAAATGCCGTGCCAGCGTTGCTCGGGCGCATCGAATGACTTGCGGAACACAAAATCGTTGTCGATACGGCCATCGCCGCGCAGCTGGTATTCGTCGCGACTGGCGACTTTGCCGCGTTCTGGCCAATACGGAATATGCGCGATCACGTGCCACGCACCCATGAAACGCGGTAGATCGATCACCGCATCGGAAGTGAGTGGTGCCTGATTGCGCGCCGTGGTGCCGGCACAGCCTGACAACAACGGCGCAGCCAACGCAAGGCAAAGTACGAAGCGAATGGGCGCAGACATGGCAATAACCCGGCATGACAAGGCTCGCAGTATTGCGTTCAGCCAGTGTACGGCGCGTCAAGGTGCGCGTCTCAGCTGGTGAGACAAGCCCCGGGCACAATGCAAGCCAACCCGCAGCCCGGAGATGCCGCCATGCCTCGCTTGATTCCGCTGACAACAACCCGCCTGATCGATCCACGCCTTACCCGCATCGCGTGGCAATGGCTGGCGTTTGGCCTGTTGTTGTATGCCGCGTTTCCCGCAGCGCGTGGTTACAGCACCGCCATCGGCTGGCTGTGGTACTGGCTGATCGCCGCACCGCTGGTGGCATTGTGTGCCATGTATCGGCAGCGCCTTTGGGCAGCACTGCGCCAGGCATTGTCCCGCCGCACGACAGCGCGTACGACAGCGCGCAAGCCGGTAGATGCACAGGCGCGGCGTGTCGCGCCTGCCATCCGCAAGCGGGTGTGGTTGCGGGCGGCGTGAGTGCGATGTTTAGGGATATTCTGGACAAGCCGTCATTGAGAAGAGCAAAGCGACGTGGCATACGATTCCGCATGGCATTCAAGCCATAGCGGATTGGAGACTCTTAGGGCAATCCAGACATCATCGAAAGATCAGAGCACTGGATTGCTTCGCTACGCTCGCAATGCCGCAGGAAGCGAGTGCCACTGGCCACGCTGTGATAGGCTGCGGCGCAGCGGTGACCGACAGATCGGAACAGGCGTCCGGTCGCGCTGATCTTCGCAGTCGATGTGTATTTCTGGATGGAGGAACAGCCGCCCTCCCGGTCACCGCGCCTTACTTCAGGCTCGCTTACATGGCACCGGCGTCGCCGGCCCTCCATGCGAGCCGCATCGGTTCGGCGGTGATGCCACAGCCGCGATTAGGATCACACAATGGCCACACCGATTCGCGTTATGAATCCTAGGTCACCGAAGAATGGGTTTACGCTGCGTATCGTGTGTCACACATGCGCCGGTTGCTGCTGCGGGCGGCGCTGATTTCAGGGGAATATCGAATGTCGCGACATCTCAAGCCGGCGAGCGCGAGGCTCGCCGCATCTATCTCTATGGCTTTGCTTGCGCCAATTGCGTTGGCTGCCGACACCGATTGGCAGGCCTTGGATGGTGACTGGTTTACCGCAGGCAACTGGAGCGCTGGCCTGCCCGGATTGCTCGATACTGCGCGAATCGACAATGCCGGGGTCGTCCGCATCGCGGCACCGGGTGCGTTGGCGCAGGCGCTGATCATCGGCGATAGCGGCAGCGGTTTTGTCGAACTGGCCGAGGGTGGTGTGCTGGATGTCGGCGCGGGCACGGGCATCATCGAGTTGGCCCGAGGTGTCGGGTCGATCGGTAAGCTCACTATTTCCGGTGACAGTGCCGGTACCATTCGCGCCGGGCAGATACATGGTGGCAGTGGCAGTGCGACGCTTGAGTTTGCACATGCTGATAGCGGCCATGATTTTTTCACTGCCATCACCGGTTCGGTTGCGGTCAATCATGTCGGCAGCGGTAGCACCAGCCTGTACGGCGAGCACAGTTACAGCGGTAATACCCGGGTGGATGCGGGGCAACTGTTTATCGAGGGCAGTATTGTCTCCAATACTTTCGTTGGTGATGGGGGAACCCTCGGTGGCAGCGGTGCCATCATGGCAATGCTCACGGTCGAAGATGGCGGCATCCTGAACGCTGGCCGTGCCGACAGCGGGCCGAGCATCGGTTTGCTGACGGTGGGCGAGTTGTTTCTGAACGAGGATGCATTGCTGCGGTTTGATCTCAATGCGCCCGATGGTTTGCCGGGTAGCGATGGCGACGTGATTCGCGTGGCCGCTGGTTTGAATGGTTCCAGCGGCGATCTGGTGCTTGACGGTGTGTTGCAGATCAACGGTCTGGCCAGTTTCGGCATGGGTAGCTACCGGTTGTTTGAATACGACGGCACGCTCACCGACAACGCACTGCGCATTGGCGGCATTCCGGTGACGTTCGATCCGGCGCAGTTTTTTATCCAGACCGGGGTCAATGGCCAGGTCAATCTGATCGTGGGCGATGCCACCGGAGTGCAGTTCTGGGACGGCGGCGGTGTGGCCGGTGATGGGGTGATAGAGGGCGGCAGTGGCGTGTGGGACAACGCCAATCGCAATTTCAGCAATGCCGATGGCAGCCTTGGCTTGCCGTGGCGAGGTGCGATGGCGGTGTTCAATGGCGAAGGTGGCACGATCACCTTGGCTGATGACGTCAGCTTTGAGTCGTTGCAGTTTGCCAGCGATGGTTATGTCATCGAGGCCGGCGCAGACAATGCCTTCGGGCTGCTGGCCGATTTCGGCGTGCGCTCGATCCGTGTGGATATTGGCAGCACGGCCAGCATCGCTGCGGCAATCCGTGGCGAGGGCATCCTTGAGAAAACCTATTTTGGTACCTTGGTGCTGAGCGGTGAGAACAGCTACAGCGGTGGCACCATCATCCGCCAAGGCGAGTTGCGTGTGGATGCGGGTGCGATCCGCCATGCCGATGCGGGGATGAGCATTGGCGAGTTTGATGGTGATGAGGGCGTGTTGTCGATCCGCAATGCGGGTGTGGTTGAGGCCGCGTTTGCGCGCCTTGCTGAAGGGCACGACAGCCTTGGTGTTGCCACTGTCAGCGGCGCCGGCTCGCAGTGGTTGTTGGGTGAAGACATTTCGGTTGGCATGCAGGGCGCTGGCATTTTGCAGGTAAGCGATGGTGGCAGCTTGCGCAGCACTGGCTTGTACGCCGGTGAGCGTGATGGCAGCAGCGGCGAGGTGCAGATCAACGGTGTTGGATCGCAAATCGTCAGTGATGCCGATGTGTTTATTGGTGTGGATGGCGATGGCTTGCTCGCGCTGCACGCGGGCGGCACGCTGGATGTCATGGCGGGTGCGGGCACGCTGCATCTGGGCAGTGGCGCCGGCAGTGGCCAGCTCGTATTGGGTGATGGCGGTTTGGCTGGCACGCTGGCCGCAGCACAAGTGCTGGGTGGCAACAATGCCAGTGTCGTATTCAATCACGCCGATGCCGATTATCAGTTCAATACGGTGCTTGCCGGCGCGCTGGATGTGAATGTGCGCGGTACTGGCAGTACCACGCTTACGGCTGACAACACGTTCACGGGCATTACCCGTATCGACGCGGGCCGATTGCTGGTCAATGGCCGCGTGGGTGATGTCCAGATCAATGCTGGCGGCATCCTGGGTGGTACAGGCCGCGTCGGCAATGTCGGCGTCAATGCGGGGGCATTGCTCAATCCGGGCGATGGCGGCATTGGCGCGCTCTTGGTGGATGGCGCGTTGACGTTTACGGAAGGCTCTTTGCTGCAGGTCGATGTGGCCGCCGACGGCAGTGGCGATCACTTGCAGGTCAGTGGCACGACACGCATCGATGGTGGCGCGGTACAGGTGCTGGCCGGGCCGGGCGAGTTCGCATACGAAACGCGTTACACCCTGATTGATTCCGTTGCCGGCCTGAGCGGGCAGTTCGATGGCGTCAGCAGCAATCTGGCGTTTTTCAGTTCGTCGTTGAGCTATGACGGTAATCGTGCGTTTCTGGTTTTGCAGCGCAATGCAACCGCATTTGCCGACCTTGCGCAGACCTTCAACCAGCGTGCGGTAGGCAATGCATTCGATCAATTGCAGGCCAGTAATCCACGGCCGGTGCTCGATGTGATCAATGCGTTCGCTGCGGCCAGTGGCGAGCAGGCGGTGAGGGGGCTTGAGGCCGTGTCGGGCGATGCCGCTGCGCAAAGTGCGGCGCTGCGTCTGGCATGGGAGCAACGGCATTTCACGCGTGTGCTTGATCGCCTCGGGCCGGCGCGTGCGGGGGCAACACGCACGCAAGCGCAGGGGTTCTGGGTGCAAGGTGAGGCGGATTCAGGGTCGCTGGCCGATGCCAATGCCGGTGATGCCGATTACGATAGCGGCGGCTTTGCACTGGGTTATGACCGCTCGTATGGCGAGCGTTGGCGCGGTGGTTTTAGCCTGGGGTTGGCTAAGCTCAATGGCGATGTCAGTTCGCGGCGGGCGGATTTGCGTGAGGAAAGTGTTCGCATCAGCGGCTACAGTGCATATGACGCTGGCGCACTGAGCGTGGCGGCAATGGCCGGCATCGGCTTTGGCGAAACGCGGATCGAGCGAGATGTACGTATTGGCAGCGTCGATTTTGGCCGCAGCCGTGGCGACTCGGACAACACGATGGTGATGGCGGCGGTGCAGGCCAGCTACACCTTCACGCCGCGTGCGGCATGGGTGGTGTCGCCATTGCTGGCGCTGGATGTGGCGCATCTGGATCGCCAGCGCTTTGCCGAGCGTGGCGCTGGCCAGGCCAGCCTGGATTACAGCGGTCTGCAACACACCTCCGTGCGCTCGCGGCTGGGCTTTGCCAGCAGTGCGGTGGCCACGCTCGGTGATGCCAAACTGCGGCCACGCATGAGCCTGCTTTGGCAACACGAGTACGGTGATCGTGCGCTGGATCAGCGCGTTGCCTTTGCGGCCATTGCCGAGCAACGCTTCACCGTACGCAGTACCGAACGCAGCCGCGATCAGGCGGTGCTGGGTCTGGGTCTGGATGGTGACGCCAGCGCAAGTTGGTCGTGGTTCGTCGATGTCACGGCAACGCTTGGTGCTGGCGATGAGGATTACAGCGCCAGTGCCGGGATGCGCTATCGCTTCTGAGTCGAGCTGGTGGCCAGCGTGCTTGCCGTTGCGGGGATTCGCAATGCACCGCTGGCGAATGCTTCGGCGCTGGTCTGGTACCAGGCAATGGCTTCATCGCGCAGTTCGGGATCGACATCGCGGGGCGTGGTTTCGTAGCTCACCGGGTCCACGGCGTACGCTTCAACGTGTCGCTTTGGTGCGAGTACGGTAAGCACGTTGTGCTTCAGGTAACCCAGTTCCTGGTAGTTGGCAATAAACGCACGATCATCGGCCGCGCTGGTGCTGAAAATGGAGTGGCCGAAGAACTGCTCCGCGCCCTGTTTTTGCATGGCGTCGAGCACGCTTGGCACGATGTCGATCTGGCTCATCAAGCGGTCGTTGCTGCCCGGTGCCAGCAAACCCGGGGCATAGAAAATCAACGGGATGTGATATTTCTCGACGGGCAAATGCACCCGGCCGGCTACCGATGAGCAATGATCGGCAACGATGACGAACAAAGTGTCGTTGAACCACGCTTTGGTGCTGGCCTGGTCGATGAAGCGGCCCAGCGCATAGTCGGTGTACTTGACTGCGCCCTCGCGGCCACCGGGCGAAGGAATGTCGATGCGGCCATCGGGATAGGTAAATGGCCGATGGTTGCTGGTTGTCATCACATGGGCGAAAAATGCCTGGCCATTTTTTGCATCACTATCGAGTTGACGCAGGGTGTTTTCGTACAGCGCTTCATCGGCAACACCCCAGATGTTTTCGTAAGGGATGCTGGCGGTCGGAAAGTCGGTGCGATCAATCACGGTATAGCCATTGCCACGAAAATAGGCGTTCATGTTGTCGAAATAGCCGTAGCCGCCGTAGATGAAATACGGCTTGATCCCCTGCTGTGCCAGCACGCTGCCCAGTGTGGTGAGGTGGTCGTTGTTCGGCCGGCGCACGACGGATTGCCCGGGTGCCGGCGGGGTGCCCAATGACAGCGCTTCAAGACCGCGCACGGTGCGGGTGCCGGTGGCAAACACCTGCTCAAAGCTCAGGCCGTTTCTGGCGAGGCGATCGAGGTTGGGGGTCAGGCCGGCGTCGCTGCCATAGTGGCCCAGGAAGCGGGCCGACAGACTCTCCACAGAAATCAGTACCAGATTTTTCGGGGGATGGCGAAATGGCGATTTGCTTGCTGACGCTGGCAGCGCCAGGATTTGATCGGGCTGTGATAGCGGCGGGCGCGTCATGCCGAGCGATGCCAAAATGCGGTCGGCACCTGCTTGCGGCATGGTGACGTAGAAGCGTGGGTAGCTCAGTTCATTGCGCCGCGCCGCCGCCGCAAACGTGAACAGGCCATTGCCTGATAATTCATCGGCGAAGGCATTATCACTCCAGCGCATTTGCTCGGTATCAGCAGTGCTATAACTCAATACCGGCAACACGGCTGCCAGCGCAAGGAGTGCCAGTCGCTGGCGCCTGCTGAGGTTGCGCTGATCGGCCGCGAGGACGCGTTTGCGCAGTACCAACAGCAAAGTGCCGGCAGCGATGGCCACGCCGGCCAGCAGCCAGCCAATGGGATAGGACTCGCGGATATTGCCGATCACTTCGTGGGTATAAACCAGATAATCGACCGCGATGAAGTTGAAGCGGGTGGCAAACTCCTGCCAAAAAGTGGCTTCAGCCAGAGCAATAAAGATCATGCCTGCCAGCAACAACCACATCCACAGCAGACGAGCGCGCCGATGGATTGTGCTGTGACGCAGCCGGTTCGGCAGCAGTGCTTCGTAAATCAGTATCAGAGGCAGCACAAAACCCAGGCTGGCGAGGTCGAAGTACAGGCCGTGCAAGAAAATGCCCGGCCACAGCGACGCCGGAACCTCGCTGGCGGCCCAGAACAACAGGCCGACGCGGGTAAGCATTGCAGCGCCAAGTGCCAGCAGCGCGCTCAGGGTGGCAATGGATAGCGCTGAGCGCTCCGATGAGTTTTTCATGTCGTTCCGGGGCGCGTGCGTCGATGCGGTTGGGCATTTTACCCGCACCGGGCAACACGCTTCGTTAAATTGGAAAATACTACAGGTCGTCCACAGGGTGGGCTCTCGTCCGTGCTGTTGTGGGAGCCGGCCTGCCGGCGAACGAACTGGCGAAAGCGCTTCGCGCGCAGAGCCTGCCTGCCGACAGACAGGCCGAGCGAGCGTTGTCGTACTCTGGCTCAGTCCTCCTCGACACCGGGCCGGAACGCAGCGGCCAATTGCTTTTGCACGGTTGCGGGCGCCGCATCGTAATGACTGAACTCGATGTCGTAGCGGCCACGCCCGGCGCTGGCGCTTTTCAGTTCGGTGGCAAAGTCGGTGATTTCCGATAACGGTACCTGCGCCCGGATCAGGATTTCGCCGCTGCCGCTGGCATCGGTGCCGTGGATGCGCGCGCGCTTGCTGGCCAGATTGCCGGTGATGTCGCCGGTCTGGCTTTCCGGCACTATCACTCGCAGTTCCACGATCGGTTCAAGCAATTGCGGCTTGCCTTTGCCCATGGCATCGATAAACGCTTTGCGGCCGGCGGTGACAAAGGCGATTTCCTTTGAGTCCACCGGGTGATGTTTGCCATCGTGTACCACCACGCGCACATCCTGAATCGGGTAGCCAGCGATCACGCCCTGTGTGATTGCCTGGCGCACGCCCTTTTCCACCGCTGGAATGAACTGGCCGGGAATGGTGCCGCCCTTCACGGCATCGACAAACTCAAAGCCGGTGCCGCGCGGCAGGGGTTCAACGCGCAAAAAGACTTCACCAAATTGACCGGCGCCGCCGGTTTGTTTTTTGTGCCGGAAATGCCCTTCGGCGGCGGTTGCTACGGTTTCGCGGTATGCGATGCGTGGTGGCCGGGTGGTTACCGCCACGCCGTAACGTTGGCTGATGCGCTCAAGCATTACCCGCAGATGCAGTTCGCCCAATCCGCGGATGACGGTTTCGTTGAGCTCGGCGTGATGCTCGATCTGAAAGCAGGGGTCTTCTTCGGCCAGTTTGTGCAGCGCCGTGGCCAGTTTCTGTTCCTGGCCGCGGGTTGCTGCCTGGATCGCCAGACCAAACATGGGTTTGGGAAAATCCAGCGGCTTGAGGTGGATGTGATCTTCCTCGTGCGAGTCGTGCAAGATGGCGTCGAAATGAATGTCTTCAACCTTGGCGACGGCGGCTATGTCGCCGGCGACTGCGCTATCGATTTCGACATGATCCTTGCCGTGCATGCGAAACAAATGGCTTACCTTGAACGGTTTTTTGCCATCATCAATGAATAGCTGGCTATCGCGACGCACAGTGCCTTGGTAGATGCGGAACACGCTGAGCTTGCCAACAAAAGGGTCGTTGATGATCTTGAACACGTCGGCAATGACGTGGGCGTCAGGATCGGGTTGCGCGAGCACCGGTTTGGCATCGTTGCCGCTGCCTTTGATGAAAGGCGGTGGATTGCCTTCGGCCGGATTGGGCAGCAGGCGATCAATCAACGTCAACAATTCAGGCACGCCAACACCGGTGCGCGCACTGACAAAGCAGATGGGCACCAGATGCCCTTCGCGCAGGCACTGTTCAAAGGCGTCGTGCAGTTCTTGCCCGGACAGCGCCGTTTCGCCTTCTTCCAGATAGTGATTCATTACCTGTTCGTTGACTTCAACCACTTGATCGATGATCTGCTGGTGCGCTGCGGCGACATCGGCACTGTCGCAGTTGCCATCACTGCGGAAAAAACAATCGACAACGGCGCTGCCATCGCGGCTGGGCAGGTTGATCGGCAGGCATTGCGGCCCGAAGCTGGCGCGTAACTGCGTAATCAGCGTCGGGAAATCGTCGCCGGCGTCAATACGGTTGACGATCAGTACACGGGCGAGGCCGCGCTGCTTGCCGTAATCCATGAGCCGGCGGGTGCCGTGCTCGATCCCGGTACTGGCATTGACCACCACCGCCAGCGTTTCCACAGCAGCCAGCGCCGACAAGGTTTGCCCGCGAAAATCCGGGTAGCCCGGGGTGTCGATCAGGTTGATGTAGGTATTGCCGTGGACGAGCGAAGCGATGGCGGAGTTCAACGAGTGGCCGCTGGCATGCTCCATCGGGTCAAAATCCGACACCGTTGAACCGCGCTCGATGCTGCCGGCGTTGGCGATTGTGCCGCCGGCAAGCAGCAGGGCTTCGAATAATGTGGTCTTGCCTGAGCCGGGATGGCCAGCCAATGCGACGTTGCGGAGATGTTCACTGCGGGACATGGCAGGCGCTCCTCTGTGTTGTGCTGCAAGCGTTGCAGCGTGCGTGCTTGAGGTCAAGTGTGAGCTCAGGCTGACCATCGGTGACGACGATAAGCCGGGTTCAGCCGATTTTCATTGCCCTTGGGTGAGCATCAAATCAGTTCAAGCGGAGTGGTGCCATGACCCGAATCAATATAGTTGCCGCGATCATGCTTGCATTGCCGGTAATGGCAACCGCACAGGGCGCTACCCGCTACGTGATGGCCGAGGTGGTCAGGGTGGAACCGATCCATGCAGTGATCAGCACCCCGGTTTCCTCACGTACTTGTTGGCAAGAGCCGGTCTACGAGACCGTTTACGCCGAGCCGCAGCCCTATTACGGCTCCAGCTATGGCTCCAGCTATGGCTCCAGCTATGCGATCGGGGTCAGTAGCGGGCATGGTCATGGCCGCGGCTATGGTCGTGGACACGGTCATGGCCATGGCGGCCGCAGCAGTTACGCATTGGGTTATTCCAGTGGCCCGGGTTACGGCTACCCCGGCGGGGCGGGTGAACGGGTGCTGGGTACCATCGCCGGTGGTCTGCTCGGTAACCAGATCGGTAGCGGCAGCGGCAAGGTGGCGGCTACCTTCTTCGGGGCGGTGCTGGGCGATGCGCTGGTGGCGGATAGCCAGGCACGCCGCTATAACTCTGGCTACGCGTCAGCACCAACAGCGCGGACGGTGGTGTCCTACCGTGAGCTGTGCCGCGAACAAACCGCTTATCGTCGCGAAGAACGGGTGCAGTGGTATGACGTTACTTACCAATGGGGCGGCGAGCTGTACCACACACAAACCCGATTCGATCCCGGCGACAGGCTGCGTGTACAGGTCGAGGTGACGCCGTCACGGTGATTGAAGTTACAAAGCGTCGCAAACCGCAGCGAGCCGACAAATATGATCAAATCGCGTAGCGGTAAGCCGTAGACTGCTCTATGCTCGGTTGATCGGCGTTGGGGGAGTCAGATGCGTCGCGGTGAAAGGGTCTGTCACGCGGTGAGCATGGGCTTGGCGTTGATCGCCACGGCGACGTCGCTGGCTGCGGTGATTGTGCGTGACGCATCCGTTGCGTTGGCAGTGATTGCCGTAGCAAGCAGCCTGCTCTTCGTCCTTGTGCTGTTTGGCCTGTGGTTTTCACTGCGCCGCCAATACAGCGTGCAAGCCAGCGTGCTGTGGATCGTATCGGGCATCGCATCACTGCTTGCCATTGTTGCACTGGGCTGGGCCGCCTGGCCTGCGGCGTTTGAACGCCTGCTCATGGAAGCGGGTGCTGATGTCGCAACGGCAAACAGTGCCGCATTCCTCTTGTTTGCGCTGGTGGCAACGTTTATCGCGCAGTTTTTGCAGTGGCGCCCGCTGCAGGCCAGCGTCTGGCAGCGGCAAACCTCGGCGATTCTTGCCCTGTTGGCATTGGCAAGTGCATTGGGCGAGGTGTTTCTGTGCATGGTTTCGGGAAAAGCGCTGGATGCAGTGCCATTACTCAGCGCATTGGCATTTTCCGCGCTGGCCTTTCGCCTGATTTGCGTAGCTGGCGATGATACGTGGCCGGCCAGTGTATTCACCCTGCCATCCACAGCCAGCGCCAAGGCCAAGGGTGCGAGTGCTTCCGGTTTTGTCATGCTGGTGCTGGTTCTGCTGGGGTTTGTTGGCGCTACCGGCTATTACTACATCGCGCGCGAAGCGGCGCTGGCGCGTGATGCGGCAAACGCCAATCTTTCCACCATCGCCGATCTCAAAGCACAAACCATTGCCAGTTGGTATGACAATCGCCTGGCCTCGGCAAAGTTGTTGCTCACACCAACCATCTCACGTGACGATCTTGATGCGCTGTTGAGTGGCAAGATCGATACACAGCGTGAGAACGACATCCTGCAGTGGATGCGCGCCCTGATGGAAGCAAATGGCTACGCCGCTGTCGCGTTCCATGATGCACAAGGGCAGGTAAAACTGTCGGTTGGCAGCATGCTTGCCGATAGCGAGGCTGTGCGAGCGCGTATCCGCAGTACGTTGACCGCGCACACGGTACAAGTCGACGATATCTATCGCGACCCCGTGTCAGGCAAGATATCCCTCGACTTCAGACTGCCTTTGTACTTGGGTGATGTAAACACAGGTCTAGCTAAAGGGGTTCTGCTGCTACGCCTTGACCCGGCGAACTATCTTTACCCGCTGGTGCAAACCTGGCCGACGAATAGTGCCAGCGCCGAGACGCTATTGGTGCGGCGGGATGGCGATTCAGTGCTGTTTCTCAACGAGTTGCGGCATCGCTCGGGTACCGCATTACGCTTGCATCTGCCGTTGCAAGGCGCATTGGGCATCCCCGCCCTGATTGCCGTCGGTAGTAATAATGCGTCGTTGGTTGAGGGCCTGGATTATCGCGGCGAGCCGGTGTTGGCGGCGGTGCGTTCCGTGCCGCAATCGTCCTGGTATCTGGTTGCGAAAACAGATCGCGCTGAAATCTACGCACCCGTAAATGATCGCATCGTGTTGTTGTCGTCGCTGATTGCGGTGCTCGGTTTGGCAGCGCTGCTGGGTGCGGTGATTCTCTGGCGGCAGCGTAGCTATGCCCAGGTCTGGCGCGAGTTGCAGTTGCAGCGGGCGAGCGCCATCGGTGAGCAACGTTATCATCGGTTGGTGGAAAACATCAGTGATGCGCTGATGATTGATGACGAAAACGGCAATGTTGTTTATGTCAACGATCGTTTTTTGATGATGTATGGCTATCAATACGAAGACGTGATTGGCCGGCATTTCTCCGAATTCAGCGCGCCGCAATGGCGCGATTCTGGCCGCTACCGTCATCAGCAACGCTTCGCTGGCGAGCCTGTGGCAAGCACCTTCGAGTATCAGGCCTTGCGCAAGGATGGCTCACAGTTCTGGGGGGAAGTGCGTGTATCCACCGTAGTTGAAGACGGCCGCCTGATTGGCACGCAATCCACCGTGCAGGACATCACGGAACGCAAGCGCGCGCAGGAATTGCAGGCGGCGCTGTTGCATATTTCAGAGGCTGCGCATGACGCCAGCAATATGGATGACCTATACCGGCGGATACATCAGATCATCAGTGCGTTGCTGCCGGCGCAGAATTTTTACGTAGCGCTTTATGACGAAGCCAGCGATAGGGTCAGTTTCCCCTACTTCATTGATGCCCATGACCCTGAGCCCGCTCCGCAGCCACTGGGAGAAATCAGCCTGACTGCTGTCGTCATCCGTTCAGGTGAGGCGGTCTTGTTGCACCCGGAAACGCAGTCTGACGCCAAGCTTTTTGGCGGTACGATGGTGGGCACTGCGCCGGTAGAGTGGTTGGGTGTGCCATTACGTTCGCAAGCGCGAACAATCGGCGTGCTCGCCGTGCAAAGCTACGATTCCGCCGTGCGTTTCAGTGAAAGCGACAAAGCGCTGTTGCAGTTTGTCAGCACCCAGGTTGCCGCAGCCATCGAACGCAAGCGCACCGAAGCGGCGATGCGCGACAGTGAAGAAAAGTACCGCGCCGTGTTTGAGGAAAGCCCCAATGCGATCGGCTTGTTCGAGCTCCCCGGTGGCCGCATGGTTGAAGCCAACAAGGCAGCAGTCGATGTATTTGCCAGGCCGTACGGCGAGCTTATTGGCAAAACCGCCTCTGAACTGGGTATCTGGGCGGTTGAGGCAGAACGCCAGCAATACCTGGCGCAGTTGCGTACATGCGCAAGTGTGCGCGATTTTGAAACCACCATGCGCCGCGACAACGGCGAGATCGTGCCGGTACTTTACAGCGGCGCACTGGTTTCAATTTCGGGTCAGAGCTATGCATTGAGCGTGATGCAGGATATCAGCGCGCGCAAACAAGCCGAGCAACAATTGCGCGAATCGGTGGCGATGATCCGCAACCTTGAGTTGGCGCTCAACGAGCACGCGCTGGTGAGCATCACCGACCCGCAAGGTCGCATCATCGATGTCAATCACGCGTTTTGCGCGGTGTCGGGCTATAGCCGCCAGGAGGTTATCGGCAGGAGCCACGATATCCTCAATTCCGGCTACCACCCGGCTGATTTTTTCGAGCAGGTGTGGCGTACCATCGAAAGTGGTCGGGTCTGGCATGGCGAGGTCTGTGACCGTGCCAAGGACGGCGCCCTGCTCTGGCTCGATTCAACCATCGTGCCATTTCTTGATGCCACCGGAAAACCGTATCAATACGTCTCCATCAATACCGTTACTACTGAACGCAAACGTGCCGAACAGTGGCAGCGACATTACGCTGACATCCTCGGCCTGATTAGTGCAGAGTCGCCGCTTGCCAACGTGCTGGAGCGCATTGCCGACTTCGCCGAACGGCAGAGCGACGATGCCTTTGCCATGGTTCAGTGGCAGGAAGGGCAGGCGCATTTGACTGCACGCGGCAGCAAGGCGCAGGCGGCCATCAATGAGGCTTTGGCCAGTATTTCCGACGGCGCATCAAACACGTTGTTGGCGACACGCAGCCTGCTTGCGCTTGGTTACGAGGCTTTGCCTGATTGCGTTGGCCCGGTCTCTGCCGATTCAACGGATGCAGAGTTCAAGCTACGCATCAGCGAACCGATCATTGCCGCTGATCAGCGGGTGCTGGGTAACTTGATCCTGTGCCAGACACAGGGAAGCGAGTCGCAACCCGAGTTGGTGGCCATGTTACGGCAGTCGGCAGCCTTGGCGGCAGTTGCGATCGAGCGCGCACAACATCAGGCCAATCAACGTTTGGCCAAGGTGGTGTTCGAGCAGACGGTCGAAGCGATCATGGTCAGCGATCAACATGATCTTATTGTGATGGTCAATCCGGCATTCGAGCGGCTGACCGGTTATGCCGCTGCCGATGTGCTGGGTAAAAACCCGAGCTTGCTCGAGTCCGGGCGACACGAGCCGGGTTTTTACCAGCGCATCGAGGACGCCGTTGCACACGAAGATTGGTGGCAGGGTGAGTTCTGGTGCCGGCATCGGGCAGGTGAGAGCCGCCCGATGTTGTTGTCGGTGGTTGCCGTGCGCGATGCCGGAGGAGAAATCATCCAGCGCATCCGGGTGATGGCCGACATCAGCGAGCAGAAGTTCCAGGCAGCGCGCATCGAACAATTGGCTTTTTATGATTCCTTGACCGGCTTGCCCAACCGTGCGCTTTTTCTCGACCGGCTCGATCACAGCCTGGATGCGGCGCGTCGACACGGCCTGAAGGGTGCTCTGCTGTTTCTCGACCTGGATCGCTTCAAGGAAATCAACGACAGCCAGGGCCATGCCGTGGGAGATTTGGCGCTGGTTGAAGTATCGCGCCGGTTCCAGAGGCTGTTGCGCAAGGAAGAAACGCTGGCTCGTCTGGGTGGTGACGAGTTTGTGTTGATCGCAGAAGGCGCAAATCAGGAAACGGCGGCGATGATTGCCGAGCGAATACTGCATGCGCTGTGTGCGCCAATGCAGCTATCCGATCAGGCAACCCATTTGTCGGCAAGCATTGGCATTGCCTTGTACCCGGACGATGGCGACAGCGTTGGCGATCTGATCAAGCACGCCGACATTGCCATGTACCGGGCCAAAGCGATGAGCGGCGGTTATCGGTTCTATCAGGCGGCGATGGGCGCTGCGCTGCAAGAGCGGCTGGGCTTGGCGCGTCGTCTTGAACTTGCTATTGAGCAGGGCCAACTGCACTTGCATTATCAGCCACGGGTTGCACTCGCATCGGAAACGATACAAGGGGCCGAGGCATTGTTGCGTTGGCACGACGACGAGTTTGGCGAGGTGTCGCCAGCGCAGTTCATTCCGATCGCCGAAGAGCGTGGCCTGATCGGGCCTCTGGGCGATTGGGTGATTGCCGAAACCTGTCGCCAGATGGCGCAGTGGCACGAACAGGGTCTGGTGTTTCCCGGCACGATCGCGATCAACCTGTCGGCACTGCAACTGCATCTGCCCGACATGGTGGACAAGCTGCTCGCGCGAATCGACTCGGCGGGCCTGACCACGGATCGCTTTGAAATCGAGTTGACCGAAAGCAGCATGATGGCCGATCCGGCGGCAGCCATCGCCATTCTGGATCAGTTGCATGGCGCCGGGTTTTCGCTGGCGATCGATGATTTTGGCACCGGTTATTCCTCGCTGGTGTATCTCAAGCGTTTCGCGGTGGACAACATCAAGATCGACATGTCGTTTGTCAGCGATATGCTATCGGATCGAAACGATGCAGCGATTGTCGCCACCATCGTGGCGATGTCGCGCAGCCTTGGTTTGCGTACGACGGCGGAGGGCGTGGAATCCGCTGAGCAGGCTGAAGCCCTGTTGCAATTAGGCTGTGATTTCGCGCAGGGTTACCATTTCGGCCGGCCCGAGCCGGCGGACGTGTTCGCACGGCGCTGGTTGAAGCCGGTTCGCGCCAAACCCTGGGAGTCGTAATGAAAAAGCAATGGATGTTCGTGTGCTTGCTTGCGTTTACCCCAGCGCTGCAGGCAACAACCGTGTTGAGCAACGTGCATATTCATACTCTCGATCCGCAGTTGCCGACGGCTTCGGCAATGGCATGGGACGATGATGGCGAGATCCTGGCGTTGGGTGAGATGACGGCGCTACGGGCAAAATATCCAGAGGCGAAGCGCATCGATGGCCATGGTGCGGTCATGGTGCCGGGCCTGATCGATGCGCATGCGCATGTGATGGGGCTGGCGATGGCGTTGAGTGGTGTCGATCTGGTCGGCGCCGGCAGCAAGGCGGAAGTCGTGCAGCGATTGCAGCAGTTCGCTGCCAACTTGCCGCCCGGCGACTGGTTGCGTGGCCGTGGCTGGGATCAGAATCGTTGGCCGGACAAAGCATTTCCGAGCGCTGCCGATCTGGATGCCGCATTCCCGGATCGCCCGGTATGGCTGGAGCGTGTCGATGGCCACGCCGGTTGGGCCAACAGCGCCGCAATGCGTGCGGTCACAAAAAACCTTGATGGCGACTGGCAGCCCGATGGCGGGCGCATAGAACGCGTTGATGGCAAGGCCAGCGGCGTGTTTGTCGATGGCGCCACCGTGCTGATTGATGCGGTAGTGCCTGCGCCCAGCGCTGCGCTACGGGTACGCGCGCTGGAATCGGCGCTCGCCGTGGCCGCGCGCAATGGCCTCACCGGTGTGCATGACATGGGCGTGTCGCTGGCTGACCTTGCCCTGTATCGCCGGTTTGCCGACGCTGGCACCTTGAGTATACGAATTACTGCCTATGCCGACGGTAACAACGCGGCGCTGGCCGCGCTGTGTGCGATGGGCCCATACCAGCATCCGTCGGGCCGGCTATCGATGCGCGGCGTGAAACTGTATGCGGATGGCGCGCTGGGCAGCCGTGGCGCGGCGTTGCTGGCCGATTACAGCGATGACCCGCATAACCGTGGCCTGCTGGTGACCGATCCGGCGGCATTGCAGACGGCGATGGTGATGGCCCGCGATTGTGGTTTGCAGGTGGCAACCCATGCGATCGGTGATCGCGGTAACCGGGTTGTGCTCGATGCCTATCAGTCGGTGCTCGGGGATCGCGTCACCAGCGATCATCGCTGGCGCGTCGAACATGCGCAAATCGTCGCCCCGGACGACATCGCACGGTTCAAAACGCTCAATGTGATTGCCTCGATGCAACCGACCCATGCCACCTCCGACATGCCCTGGGCCGAGGCGCGGGTGGGCGCGACGCGGCTGTTCGGCGCCTATGCCTGGCGGCGGTTTCTGAACGCCGGCGTGCCGCTGGCGCTGGGTTCGGATTTTCCGGTCGAACAGGTCGACCCGCGGCTTGGCCTGTACGCTGCGGTCAGTCGTCAGGATCTCGATGGCCAGCCGCCCGGCGGCTGGTTACCCGATCAGCGATTGAGCGCTGCCGAAGCGCTACGCGGTTTCACCCGCGATGCCGCCTGGCCGGCTTTGCCGAGCACACGGTCGGCACCTTGAAAGTCGGTTATCGTGCCGATTTCGTATTGCTCGAAGGCGACCCGCTGAGGGTTGCCCCGCGCGCGATCGCCGACCTGCGTGTGCGCTCGACCTGGGTCGATGGCGAGGCAGTGTATCGCGCGCCGGCGCGTTGAGATGGCGCACGGCGACAGCCGATCAGTCACGCAGCCGAATCTGGCCAGCGATGATGGTGCGGCTATGGCCGCCCAGCCACACGTCATTGCCATCGACGCGCAGGGTGACGATGCCGTCGCGGCCCAGTTCACGGCCCTGGCTGGCGCAGTATTCGTGCGCGGGCAATTGCGCGTGTGCGGCGAGCCAAGCCGCGATGCAGGCATTGGCGCTGCCGGTGACCGGGTCTTCGGGAATGCCGTCGGCCGGGCAAAAACAGCGCACTGCCAGCGCCGTAGCGCTGCCCGCCGGTTCACGGCCGAACACTGCCACGCCAACGCTGTCGTCGGCGCGATTGAATGCGGCGATGGCGGCCAGATCCGGCTGTAGCGCACGCACGGTGCTGGCCGTACCCAGATCGACCAGCCACCAGCGCGGGCCGTTGTTCACCACTTGCGGCGGGTGATCGGCGCGTGCTGTTGCAGCCAATGCAGCAGCCAGCCGCGCCGACGCGTTGCTGATGATGGGTTCCAAGCGCGCTTCGGGCGAGCGCACGAAGATGCGCTGCGCGCTACCGCTGCCTTCAACGCGAATCGGCAATAGCCCGGCGCCACATTCTTGAATCAATCTGCCGTCGCGGACACTGATCATGCCGGCCTCGATGACAGCATGCGCGCTGCCGACGCTGGGGTGGCCGGCAAACGGCAGTTCCTGTCGTGGCGTGAATATGCGCACACGATAACTCGCATCCGGGTGCTGTGCTGGCAACACAAAGGCAGTCTCGGACAGATTGGTCCAGTGTGCGATACGTTGCATGTCCGCATCGCCAAGCCCAGCAGCGTCAAGGATTACGGCAACCGGGTTGCCGAAAAATCCGCGCTGGGTGAACACATCGACCTGTTTGAAGGCGACCATGATTTCGCTCCGTACGGTGACCAAGGCATCATTGTGCCGCTTGCGTTGGTGCGGCGTGTGGCATTACGGGCTCTCTACAAAGGTATTTCAAGGCGCTTGTGGGAGCGCGCCTTGCGCGCGAAGCTGGCGCACGGTTGTTCGCCGGCAGGCCGGCTCCCACAGAAGCACTGGCTCGCACCGGTGGGCAACACAGTTGCTCCACAAAAAAGCAGCCGTGCTCGCCTGTAGGAGCCCTGTGTGGGCGACAGTCACGGTTGTAAGCCAGGCGACGGTGCGCAGTGGCAGGCCGATGTGATCGGTCTGCAAGAACAAGGGGCCCGAAGGCCCCTTGCGATGCAACCATCGATGAATCAAGCCTTACAGGGTGCCAGCGCGCAGGAAACTCTCTTCGTGCGGGTGACCGCTGGTGTTGCTGAACGACGCAGTGCTCTCCGATGCGCCCAGCAACCCGTTCAGGGTGTTGCTGAAGGCGCTGCCGTTGGCCGCTTGCGGGTGGCTCTTGAGGTACAGAGCCGCCGCGCCTGCCACATGCGGGCTGGCCATCGAGGTGCCGCTGATGGTGTTGGTACCACCGTTGTTCCAAGTCGAGAGAATGTTGACGCCGGGCGCTGCGATTACCACCGGCAAGGTCAAGCCACCGGGGTTGCCATCACCCCAGTTCGACCAGGTCGGCCAGTTGTCGCCCTGCTGCGTGGCGCTGACGGTGATTACGGCATCGTCGTAGGCGGCCGGCGTGCTGGCTTCGGCGTCGGCACCATCGTTGCCGGCGGCCACCGCGAACACCACGCCGGCATTTTTGGCATTGCAGATCGCCTGGTGGAAGGTGTCGGTGCCGGTGAAACCGCTGCTGGTGCAGGTGCCGGTCTTTGAACCGGTGCCGCCGAGGCTCATGTTGGCTACGGCAGCCTGGCCACGGGCACTGACTTCGGCGGTCATCCAGTCGATGCCGGCAATGATGCCAGAGGTTGAGCCAGAGCCTTGGCTGGAGAGCACCTTGATTGCATGCAAAGTGGCGCCGGGTGCAATGCCGACCACGCCGGTGCTGTTGTCGATTGCGGCGGCGCTGCCGGCAACGTGGCTGCCGTGGCCGTTGTCATCGTCCCAGCTCTGGTTGCAAGTGCGGCCCTTGCAGTTGACCGCAGCAAAACCGTTGCCGATATGCGCGGCCAGATCGGGGTGATCGGAGTCGATACCGGTATCGATGATGTAGATATGGATGCCGGCACCATCGTTGCTGTTGGTGTTGGCACCGACGCGCGATACGCCCCAGGGCGTCACTTGCGCCGCACCGCCGCCGCCGCCACTGCCGGGCTTGCCCATGGTGGTGTGCATTTCGCGATCAAACTCGATATTGGCCACCATCGGGTCGGCACGCAGGCGATCCAGCGCGGCTTCCGACACGCGCGCCGAAAAACCGGTCAACACCTTGCCATAGGTGTGACTGGCGGCAACGCCATGCTGGCGTGCAACTTCGGCCGCCATCGCGCGATTGTCGGCGCGGCTGTGGCCGTTGCCGCTGTTGAGGGTGACGATGACATCGAGAAAACGATCAGCGGCCGGTGCGGCAACGCTGCTGCCGGATGCAGCAAAACCGGCCAGGCCCAGCGTTACGCTGGCTGCGAGCAAACCAAGTTTCATTGTTGTTATCCCCAGAGAATAGGTATGTGGTGTCCGATGCAGCGGCCATAGCCCTCGCCAGCGCATCGCGTCGTGGAATCACGCCTGCGCCGACCTCCCGTGTCGGCGCTGCCCGAGCGTAAGTAAAAATATGACGCAATGCAAAGGTTTTCAAAACCCAAGCCAGCCTTTGTTAGCCCAAGTCCAGCCTGGGCTTGACCGGTTGCAGCGAGGGAAAGCCGGCCCTCTTCGCTTGGCGCGGCCTGCCTGCCGGCAGGTCGCGTACAGGCTGGGCTACCACAGTGAGCGCCGCCGCATCTTCTGGAGCAACTGTGTTTCTCGCAGGTGCCAATCGGTGCTGTTGTGGGAGCCGGCCTGCCGGCGAACAATCTTGCGACAGCTTCGCGCGCAAGGCGCGCTCCCACCAACGCCTTGAAACACCGCTGAAGCAACTGTGGGCGACCTGCTAGCCATCGGGCCGGCGTCTGGATACACGCAGGCACATCGTTTTGCACCATAATCGAGCTCTTTGCGCCGTCCTTGCGATCATGACCCCGCCCTCTGCCGTTTCGCCGTCGCCGCCAGGCGACTGGATCGTCCTCAAGTTTGGCGGTACCAGCGTTTCCCGGCGCAAGCGCTGGGACACCATCGGTGCGCTGATGCAGCAACGCGCCAACGCGGAGGGCGCGCACGTGCTGGTGGTGGTGTCAGCGCTGTCGGGCACCACCAACGCGTTGCAGACGCTAATCGACAGCCATGCCGACGCAGTGGCGGTGCACACCGCGATCACCCAGATCATCGCGCGGCATTGCGCCATGGCGGAGGAACTGGGGCTGGATGCGCAAGCGGTGCTGGGCGCACGTTTCGCCGAACTCTCGGCGCTGGCCGACGCGCCGGGCCGACCGGCCGCCGACTTGCCGTGGCAGGCCGAGGTGATGGCGCAGGGCGAGTTGCTGTCGTCCACGCTCGGGGTGGCGTATTTGCGCGCGCAGGGCATCGATGTGCGCTGGCTCGATGCCCGCGACTGGCTGCATGCGCGCGCCGAACCCAATCAAAACGTCGCCAGCCGCTGGCTGTTGGCCAATTGCGACACCAGCATCGCTATCGATACCGCAGCGCAACTGGCCGCCAGCGGTCGGCTGCTGTTGACCCAGGGTTTCATCGTGCGCGCGCAAGGCGGTGGCACCGCGATCCTGGGGCGCGGCGGTTCGGATACCTCGGCGGCATATTTTGGTGCGCTGCTGCATGCGCGGCGGGTCGAAATATGGACCGACGTGCCGGGCATGTTCAGCGCCAATCCGCGCCAGGTACCCGATGCCCGGTTGTTGTCGCGGCTGGATTTCGAGGAAGGCCAGGAGATCGCCAGTACCGGCGCCAAGGTGCTGCATCCGCGCTGCATCCCGCCGTGTCGCGAGGCGCGGGTGCCGGTGTGGATTCGCGATACCGAAAACCCCGATCTGGCGGGCACCGTGATTGGTGCCGACGCTGGTGCCACGCCGGGCGTAAAGGCGATCAGTTCGCGCCGTGGCATCGTGCTGGTGGCGATGGAATCGATCGGCATGTGGCAGCAGGTCGGCTTTCTCGCCGATATCTTCGAGCGCTTCAAGCGCCACGGCTTGTCGGTCGATCTGATCGGTTCGTCGGAGGCCAATGTCACGGTGTCGCTCGACCCCAGCGAAAACCTGGTCAGCTCCAACGTGCTCGACGCGCTGTGCGCCGATCTGGCGCAGGTGTGCCGGGTCAAGGTGATTGCGCCGTGTGCGGCGGTCACATTGGTTGGCCGCGGCATGCGCTCGTTGTTGCACCGGCTGTCGGACGTGCTCGCCGAGTTTGGTCGCGAGCGCGTACATCTGATTTCGCAATCCTCGAATGATCTCAACCTGACGTTCGTGGTCGATGAAGCGCTGGCCGATGGCTTGCTGCCGCGCCTGCATGGCCTGTTGATCCAATCCGGCGCGATGCCGGTCGATGACAGCGCCGTTTTTGGCCCGAGCTGGCGTCAGCTCGCGCGCCCGGATCCGCCGCGCGATCCGCCGTGGTGGCAAGCGCAGCGCGAGCGCGTGTTGGCGTTGGCTGCGCACGCTACCCCGCGTTACCTCTATCACCTGCCAACCATTCGCCAGCGCGCCGCATCGCTGGTGGCGATTGCGGCGGTGGATCGCTGCCTGTACGCGATCAAGGCCAACGCCCATCCCGAGGTGTTACAGGCGCTGGATCAGGCCGGTGTCGGTTTCGAGTGTGTTTCGGCCGGCGAATTGACCCATCTGTTTGCGGTGCTGCCGCAACTGTCGCCTCAGCGGGTGTTGTTCACCCCTAGTTTTGCGCCGCGCGATGACTACGAACAGGCATTGGCGCGCGGGGTTTATGTCACTGTCGATAGCGTCGAGATTTTGCAACGCTGGCCCGAGCTGTTGCGCGGCCGTGCGATCGTGCTGCGCATCGATCCGGGGTTCGGGCATGGCCATCACGAAAAGGTGCGCACCGGCGGCAAGGGCGCCAAGTTCGGGCTGGCGCTGGATCGGCTGCCCGAGTTCATCGCTGCCGCCAACGCGATTTCGGCGCGCATCGTCGGCCTGCATGCACACATCGGCAGCGGCATTCTCGATGCCGGGCACTGGCGCGAGGTCTACGCGCAACTGGCGGCGGTGGCCGAGCCGATCGGCAGCGTCGCCTTCATCGATGTCGGCGGTGGCCTGGGCGTGCCCTACGAGCCACAGGCCGAGCCGTTCGACATGGCGGCGTATGGCAAGGCATTGGCCGAGGTCAAGGCCGCCTATCCGCAATATGCCTTGTGGATCGAGCCGGGTCGCTATCAGGTGGCCGAAGCCGGGGTGTTGCTGGCGCGGGTGACCCAGGTGATCGACAAGAGCGGGGTGCGCCGGATCGGCCTGGATGCCGGCATGAACGCCTTGATGCGCCCAGCCCTGTACAACGCCTGGCACGAAATCGTGAACCTGTCGCGGCTTGACGATCCGCCGGGGCCGCCGGCCGACGTGGTTGGCCCGGTGTGCGAAAGTGGCGATGTGCTAGGCCGCCGCCGCCGGTTGCCGGCCGATACCGCCGAGGGCGACGTGATCGTGATCGCCACCGCCGGTGCCTACGGCGCGGTGATGGCGAACACCTACAATCGGCGCGAGTTGCCGGCCGAGGAGACCCTGGATGACTGATCCGCAGATGAATGCCATGCCTACGGATGCCGTGCAGGCATTTATCCCCGATGCGATTCGGGTATTTCATTATGTCGGTGCGCAATTCGATGCCGCCAGCGGTGAAGCACGCTTGGCTTATGCCTTCGATGATGGCGCGCCGATGGTGGAGGTGCTGCGTTTTCCCGGTTCGCCCTTCACCCTTGAGCCGGCGCGCGCGCGCGCGGTCAATGCGGCGCTGCGCCTGCTGCACCAGATCGCCGGGGTGAGTTATTACAAGGCTGCCGCGCCGCCTGCGGTGGCGTTTGACGATGCGCCCATCGATAGCGATACCGCCGAATTGCTGCGCTTGGTGTACGAGAACGGCCTTGGCGAGTTTGCCTACCGCAATGGCTTGCAACTACGCGGCAATATCGATTTTCCGGCCGCCGCCGCGCCGGCCGCGGCGGCCCCGGTGCTGGGTTTGCCAGCGCAGGCGCTGGTCGCCATCGGTGGTGGCAAGGATTCGCTGGTCAGCATCGAAACCTTGCGCAAGGCCGGGATGAAACAGACTGTGGCGTTTATCGGCGGTTCGCAATTGATCGCCGCCTGCGCGCAGCGCACCGGGTTGCCGACACTCAACATCGGCCGGCAACTGGCGCCGGAACTGTTCGCGCTCAATCGCGCTGGCGCCCGCAACGGCCACATCCCGGTAACTGCGGTGAACTCGGCGATTCTGGTGTTGGCGGCGTTGTTGTACGGTTTCGATCAGGTGGTGTTTTCCAACGAGCGTTCGGCCAGCTACGGTAGCCTGATTCCCGGTACCGGCGAGGTCAATCACCAGTGGTCGAAGGGCTGGGATTTCGAGCGCGCGTTCGGCGACTACGTGCAGCGGCATGTCGCCGCCGATCTGCGCTACTACTCGCTGTTGCGTCCGTTTTCCGAATTGGCGGTGGCGCGCGCGTTCGCGCGCAGTGATCGCTACGACGCGCATTTTTCCAGTTGTAATCGCAATTTCCATTTGCTCGGCGAGCGCCCCACCAGCCGCTGGTGCGGGCAGTGCCCGAAGTGCCGGTTCGTGTTTCTGGCGCTGGCGGCGTTCATGCCCAAGCCGCGATTGGTCGGCATCTTCGGGCGCAATCTGCTCGATGAGTCGGCGCAGTTCGACGGTTTTGATGCGTTGATCGAGTACCAGAACCACAAACCCTTCGAATGCGTAGGCGAAGGCCGCGAATCGCGGGCACTGCTGGCCGCGCTGAGCAAGGCGCCGGCATGGCGCGAGGATGCGGTAGTGGCGCGTTTTGCCGGAGAGATTGCGCCGCAACTGGCAGCGGAAGATACCGACATGGTGCCGTTGCTGCGCTGGTATGAGCCGCAGCGGATTGCCCCGGAATTGGTCGAGGTGGTGCGTGCAGATATCGGCGCTTGAGGGGCAGCGGGTTGCGATCTGGGGCTTTGGCCGTGAAGGCCAGGCCGCGCTGGACAGTATCCGCAAGCAATTGCCGAAATTGCCGCTGACCCTGTTTTGCAGCGAAGCCGAGGCGGTGGGTGCCCGCGCGCGATTGGATGATCGGCTCGATATCCGCACCGCGGTCGATGAGGCGGAGTTGACCCGCTTCGATATTGTCATCAAGTCGCCGGGGATCAGCCCGTACGCCGCGCCAGCGGTCGGTGCGGCGCTGCATGGCACGCGTTTTATCGGCGGCAGTGCGTTGTGGTTTGCCGAGCACGCCGCCAAGGCAGCGCGAGGGCAGGTGATTTGCGTGACCGGCACCAAGGGCAAGAGCACGGTGTCCGCCCTGATCGCGCATTTGCTGCGCGCGGCGGGCAAGCGCACCGCGCTGGCCGGCAATATCGGCTTGCCCTTGCTGAGCCTGCTCGATGCCACGCCCGAACCAGCGTATTGGGTGATCGAATTGTCGAGCTACCAGACCGGAGAAGCGCTGAACCCCGATGTGGCGGTGGTGCTGAACCTGTTTCCCGAGCATCTGGACTGGCACGGCAGCGAGGAACGCTATTACGCCGACAAGCTGGCATTGGTGACCCAAGCCAATCCTCGCGCGCTGGTGCTCAATGCCGGCGACGCGCGGCTGCGGGCAGTGGCCACCGCCGCCGGTGCCTGTATCTGGTTCGACAACGCCGCTGGCTGGCACCTGCATGCCGACAAGGTGTTTCGCGGCGAGCGCCAGGTGCTGGATCTGCGCGGCCTGCCACTGCCGGGCCGGCACAACGGATTGAACTTGTGCGCAGCCTTGGCCACTATTGAAGCACTGGGGCTGGATGCGGTCGCGTTGGCGGCCCATGCCGCCAGCTTTGTGCCGTTGCCGCATCGTCTGCAGCGGCTCGGGGTGCGCGATGGCATCGAGTACATCAACGACTCGATCAGCACCACGCCGCATGCCAGCGTGGCCGCGCTGGATTGTTTCGCCGGCCGCCGCATGGCGATCATTGTTGGCGGTTTTGATCGCGGCCTGGACTGGAGCGTGTTCGTTGAACGCATCCGTGCAAAGCCGCCGCTGCTGGTGATTACCCAGGGCCAGAACGGGCCACGTATCCATGATCGCATCGAGCCGATGGCGCGCGCCGGGCGGCTGACGCTGCTGGCCGCCGAGGACCTCACCGCTGCCGTCGCCAAGGCGCAGCACGTGCTGGGCAACGAGGGCCTGCTGCTGCTCTCGCCCGGTGCGCCGAGTTTCCCGCGCTATACCGATTACACCGAGCGTGGCCGCCATTTTGCCAAACTCGCCGGTTTTGACAGCAACGCCATTGGTGCCATTGCCGGTTTAGGGGTTGCCTGAGTCGCGAAGGTTGTGTGCGCGCTTGTGCAACTGATGTTCTTGATGTCAAGCCACGCATGCGGCATATACTCCGGTATTTATTCGGGAGATAAACCATGCGTGCATTATTCGCGGTGATTGGCCTGCTGATCGCGGCCCCGGTGTTGGCCAAACCAGTGGTGAAGCCGCTGGAGTGGGGTTATCAGGGCACCGAGTTCAGCGGTTACGTCATCTATGACGACTACAGCGCTGCGATTCGCCCCGGCATCGCGATGGTGCCCAACTGGATGGGTGTCAACGAGTCGGCGATCGAAAAGGCCAAAGTGATCGCGGGCAAGGACTACGTGGTGCTGCTGGTCGATATGTACGGCAAGGGTGTGCGCCCAAGCAACGCGCAAGAAGCACGCGCTGCGGCGCAGGCGGTATATGCTGATCGAGAGCAGATGCGCGGGCGCATTGTGTGGGCGGTGGAAGCCCTGCGTGCGCAAGGCCGCATCGCGCCGCTCGATTTTTCGCAACTGGGTGCCATCGGTTTCTGTTTTGGCGGCTCCACGGTGCTGGAGTTGGCCCGGGCCGGTGCCCTGCAAGCCAGCTTGGGCACCTCGGTTTCAGGCGTGGTGAGTTTTCACGGCGGCTTGAGTACCCCGGTGCCGGCAGCCAAGGGTGATATCCGAACCTCGGTGCTGGTGCTCAATGGCGAGGCCGATACCAGCGTCAGCGCTGAGGACATTGCGGCCTTTGGCGAAGAAATGAAGGCTGCCGATGCCGATTGGAAGCTGGTCAACTTTCCCGGAGCGCGCCACTGTTTTGCCGAGGCCGATGCCAACAGTCCGCCCAATTGCGTGTATCACGAACCCTCGGCGGAAAAGGCCTATGCGCTGATGCATGCGTTTTTCAAGGAGCGCTTCAAGATTCCCGTTGCGCAGTGAGGTGAAAGCAATCACGCGTTGCGGCAAATGCGCAGGCGTTGTTGATACGTAGCCGCAGCACAATATTTTTACACCGGTGTTCCAAAAACGCCATTATTTATGAGGATGCAAGGCAATGAATCGAATCGGCGTATTTGTCGATGCGGGCTATTTCTGGGTGCAGGTTGCGCAGGTGGTGCATGGTTGCAAGCAGGCGCGCGACAGCGTGGCAATTGACTATGCGGCCCTGCGTGAAAAACTGCTGGCCGAGGTGGCGGCGCAATTTGCCGGCGGTGAGTTGTTGCGCGTGTACTGGTACGACGGCCCGGGCACCTACGGCCACAAAGCGCACAGCCATGTCGCCATCGATGATCTGGACGACTTCAAGCTGCGCCTGGGTACGCGCAATACTTACGGTGACCAGAAAGCGGTCGATGGCTTGATCATCGCCGATCTGGTCAGTCTGGCGCAGAGCCGCGCCATTGCCAGTGCCATCGTGGTGTCCGGCGATGCCGATCTCACGCCGGGCGTGATTGCCGCGCAAGGCTTGGGCATGCGTGTACACATGCTCTCGCTCGGGCCGGCCAATTCCACCTCGCCGTTTCTGCGCGCCGAGGTGGATCGCAAGCAACACTGGGACGATGAGGTAGTGCATGCGTTCGCGACTGCACGGATGCCGAGTTTTGCCGAGCCCGAACTGGTCGATGCCGAAGCCCACGCCGCCTTGCTGGCAGAGGTGCCACTGGCCGAGATCGCGGCGTCGGCATTCGCGCAGATCCCTGCCGATGAAGTGACCACGCTGTCGCCCCACGGCGCATTGCCGCGTCCACTCGATGCGTTGTTGTTGCGCACCGGCAAGATACGCCTGGGCCGGCCACTGGATGAACCGGAAAAGCGCGCATTGCGTGAAGAAATGAAGCAGGTGCTGAGCGCCGCCTGTGCCGATCCGGCATCCATCGCGTCTGCGGCAGACGGCGATGGCTCGGCCTCATGCGCATAACCCCGACGCTTCGCTCGGTCGGTCGCTGCGCGACGCTCGCTGCGCTCGCCACACCTTCGCTTCGCAGGGTGGGCTCCTGCAATAAAACACGCCGATCGCGTCTTTTAGGAGCAGCGGTGTTGCCCGCTGGTGCCGAACCATGCTGTTGTGGGAGCCGGCCTGCCGGCGAACAACCTTGCGAAAGCTTCGCGCGCATGGCGCGCTCCCACAGGCAATGCATCCGCAGCCAGCGCGATCGCTCCGTTACAATGCCCGCTTTGGCGAGATGCAGCGAGGAAGGCAATGAAACTGGCATCGTTGAAAGCAGGTGGCCGTGACGGCAGCTTGATTGTGGTCTCACGCGATCTGACGCGGGCGGTACACGCAGATGCCATCGCATCCAGTTTGCAGCAGGCGCTTGATGATTGGCAGCGTGCCGCGCCGCGCTTGAACGCGTTGTACGAACAACTGCAAGATGGCCGTGCTGCGGGTGCGTTTGCTCTCGATATTACTGCGCTGGCGTCGCCGTTGCCCCGCGCCTACGAGTTTGTCGATGGCTCGGCCTATCTGCCGCATGTCGAGCGCGTACGCCGTGCGCGTGGCGCCAGCGTGCCGGAGTCGTTCTACACCGACCCGCTGATGTATCAGGCGGTCAGTGCCGGGTTTCTTGGCCCGCGTGACCCAGTGGTGGTCAGCTCGGAAGCGTACGGTATCGATCTTGAGGCGGAGGTGGTGGTGCTCACCGACGATGTGCCGATGGCAGTGTCGGCAGCGGATGCGGAAGCTCACATCCAGCTGATCGGCTTGATCAATGATGTTTCGCTACGCAACCTGATACCCGACGAACTCGCCAAGGGCTTTGGTTTTTTGCAGTCCAAACCGCGTTCAGCATTGAGCCCGGTGCTGGTCACACCCGACGAGCTCGGTGGTGCCTGGCGTGACTGCAAGGTGCATTTGCCGCTGCACAGCCACATCAATGGCGCCTGGTTTGGCTCGCCAGAGGCGGGCGAGGACATGCAGTTCAATTTTGCGCAATTGATTGCCCACGCCGCTAAAACCAGGCCACTGGCGGCCGGCGCAATTGTCGGCTCGGGTACCGTGGCAAATATCGATGAGGGGCGCGGTGCATCGTGCCTGGCCGAGAAGCGCATGCTGGAAATCATTCGTGATGGCAAGCCGAGCACCCGTTTTTTGAGTTTCGGTGATCGGCTACGGATCGAGATGTTTGATGATGCAGGGCTGAGCGTTTTTGGTGCCATCGAACAACAGATCGTAGCGGCTGGTTGAGCGAGTTTTGGATGGACGGTACCGCGCAAGGTGACTAACACACTTCACAGGCGGCACCAACGGCGTTAGCCTGCACTCTGGATGTCGGTGGCAATGGAGGTGTGTTGTGGCCGAAGTGCTCAGGTTGTATGGCTATTGGCGTTCCAGTGCCGCCTATCGAGTGCGCATAGCGCTCAACCTCAAGGGTTTGAGCTACGATAACGTTGCGGTGCATCTGGTGCGTGATGGCGGCGAGCAGTTCAGCCCCGAGTTTGCCCAGCTCAATCCACAGTCGCGGGTGCCAGTATTGATGCATGGCAGCCGCGTTTTGCGGCAATCCTTGGCGATAATTGAATACCTGGACGAAGTCTGGCCGTCACCGCCATTGTTGCCGGTGAGTTTGCGTGATCGGGCGCGGGTGCGTGCGATTGCACAGTTGGTAGCCTGCGATATCCACCCGCTCAACAATGTCAGTGTGCTGCGTTTTCTGGAACAGACCTGGGCGGTGCCTCGGCCCGAGCGCGACGAGTGGATTCGGCATTGGATTCGCGAAGGGTTTCAGGCACTGGAGATGATGCTGGCTGAGAGCCCTGCCACCGGTTCTTTCTGCGAAGGCGATGTGCCGTCGCTGGCGGATTGTTGCCTGGTGCCGCAGGTGTATAACGCGCACCGGTACGGCCTGGACATGGCTGTTTTTCCAACCATCGAGCGCATCAACACCGCGTGCCTGCAATTGCCGGCATTTGATGTGGCGCGGCCAGAAGCCCAGCCTGACGCAACGGCTACTGCCTGACCCGTCCCGGCGCGCGTTGCCATCGCGCCGGTTGGTGCCCGTCAGTAGCTGTTCAGTCCGCCTTCGCCTTCGAACACATCCGAGTAAGGGTCATGCTCACCCTTGCTGCCTTCCGACAGACGGATCTTGAGCGCCAGTCCGTCGCGGGAATCGGCTTTGCGCAAGGCTTCTTCCAGGTCGATCTTGCCGTCCTTGAACAGGCGATACAGCGACTGGTCGAAGGTCTGCATGCCGTCCTGCAGCGACTTGTCCATGGCGTCCTTGATTGAATGCACCTCGCCACGCCGGATCATGTCGCGGATCACGGGTGTGTTGATCAGGATTTCGACAGCGGGCAGGCGCTTGCCATCCTTGCCCACCACCAAGCGCTGCGATACCACCGACTTGAGATTGAGCGACAGGTTCATCAGCACGTTTTTGTGTGCCGATTCCGGGAAGAAGTTCAGGATGCGCTCAAGCGTTTGGTCGGCATTGTTGGAATGCAGGGTCGCCAGGCACAGGTGGCCGGTTTCGGCAAAGGCGATTGCGGCTTCCATCGTGGTGGCGTCAAGGATTTCGCCGATCAAGATGACATCCGGCGCTTCGCGCATCGCGTTTTTCAGCGCGTTGTGGAAGGCGTGGGTGTCAAGCCCTACCTCGCGCTGGTTGACGATCGATTTTTTGTGCTGATGCAGAAACTCGATCGGGTCCTCGATGGTGAGGATATGCCCGGTGGTGTTGCTGTTGCGATGATTAATCATGCCGGCCAGGGTGGTGGACTTGCCCGAGCCGGTAGAACCAACGACAAGCACCAGGCCGCGTGCCTCCATCACGATATCCTTGAGGATATCGGGCAGCTTGAGTTGCTCGATAGACGGAATATGGCTGTTGATCGCGCGGATCACCATGCCCACTTCGCCGCGTTGCTTGAACACATTGATGCGGAAACGGCCGGCGTCCTTGATCGCCACAGCCATATTGAACTCAAGATCGCGCTCGAACGCCGGCACCTGGCCTTCGTCCATCAGCGAGTAGGCAATTTTCTTGACCATGCCGGCAGGCAGCCCGGTGGAGCCAAGCGGATACAACTTGCCTTCAACCTTGATGTGTACCGGTGCGCCTGTGGTCAGGAACATATCCGATGCGTTCTTTTCCGTCATCAGCTTCAAGAAATAGCCGATGTCCATGCAAACCCCCTCAACCCCGATTTCATATCATTTACAGTTTACCGCTTGCAGATGCAAGCGGCGCACGCCCACAATAACCCAACGCTGTTATTCGTAACGCAGCCTAGAGTGGCTTTTATGACAGTTTCGCAGCTGAAAATCCAATCTTGCCTGACCGTATTGCTGTTGACTGGTTGCGCAAGCGTACCACCGCCGAGTGCGGCGTTGGCTGAGACCGAGGCGCGCATTGCCTTGGCGCGCGAGCAACGGGCTGCCCGTTATGTGCCCGCCGACCTTGATGCAGCAGAGGCGACTGCGCAAGTTGCGCGTGAGGCCATGGCCAGCAAGGATTACGTGCTGGCGCAGCAGTTGGCAGCCGAATCGCTGGCGCTGGCTGACTTGGCTATTGCGGGTGCGCGTGAGGCCGCCCTGCGCGAGCAGGTGCGTGCCAAGGCCGAAGAAAACCGGCAACTGCGCCGGCAGTTGGGTCTGCGGGGTGAAAAATGATGTCGTCGGCACGGTTGCTGGTATTGCTTTGCGCGGGGTTGTTGGCCAGCGCTGGGGCGATGGCCGCAGAAAATGTCCCAGACCCGGATGTATTGCGCTTGCTAGGGCGGCTTGAAACCCTCGAAGACGATGCTGCGGGCAATGGTGTGGCGGGGCTGGAACGCCTGCAGGCGCGGCAGGCGATCGGCGCCTTTGCTGCGAGCAAGCCCAAAGCCAAAAATCGTGCGCATTTGCTGTTTGTTGCCGAACAGCGCGCCGAAATTGCAGAAACTGCGACAAGGGTTGCGGGGTTGCGAACGCAACTGCTTGCCCTGGAACGCGAGCGCGACCAGATACTGCTGGAGGCGAGCCGACGTGATGCGGAACAGGCACGACAGGAGGCCGAGCGCCTGCGCTCACAGAATCTGGCGCGTGTGGAAGAAGCGCAGCGGGCACAGTCGATGAGTGAGCAGTCCGCTGCGGCGGCGCAGGCTGCGTTGGCCGAAGCCGAGCAATCGCGACAACTGGCCAGTGCGCGGGCACTTGAGGCCAACCTCGCCAAGCAGGAGGCGGAGCTGGCTTCAGCCGCTGCCGACAGCATGCGCATGCAGCTCGAATCACTGACCGCACGTCGAGATGCGCGCGGCGAGGTGATGACCTTGTCTGGTGATGTGTTCGCGCCGGGTCAGGCCGCGTTGCGCGCTGAAGCGCGCGCCAATCTGGCACGGGTGGTGGCATTCGTACAGGGCAATCCGGCCGCTTCGGTGCGTATCGAAGGACATACCGATGATCGTGGCAGTGACAACCTCAACCAGGTGTTGTCGCAAAAGCGCGCAGAAGCGGTACGCAATGCCTTGATCGAGGAAGGCGTGGACGGCTCCCGCTTGCAAGCGGTGGGCATGGGTGAGAATCAGCCGGTTGCAGGCAACGCGACTGAGCAGGGCCGGGCGCGAAATCGCCGTGTGGAAGTGGTGCTGTTGATAAAGCAATAAATTGTCGTTAAAAAATCATAAAAAACAAGTGGCTGGAATTGGTTGGTCGGGCTGCTGCCGCTGCCAGCAGTGTGGGATGGCCCAAGAATCTCGCGTCAAACCAAGGGTTTGCCGATGCACTTGCGGCAGCGTTTTTGCCGGCGTAGTGTCGAGGTTGGCGATATTCTTCGTCCAGCTTCAGGATCGGCCCATGACACCCCTGCTTCACCGTCTGGATTGCGCCGTCTTGTCATGCGAGTTGCGTTCCCGTCCGCCGGGGATTATCGCTGCGCGTTACCGAACCCCACACACGACATCGCCCCGCTTCATTTGAACGGGGCGTTCGTGTATTTGCCAGAAGGAGGTCACCGATGTTCGAAGGTCAATCCACCGCCGATGTCGAAGTACTCATGAACAGCAATGTCGAGTTTCGTCGGCTCTACAACCGGCACAAACAACTCGACAAACAAGTGCTCGACGCGGAGTTGGGCGTGTTGCCACTGGATGATGTTCGCCTGGCGCGCATGAAAAAGGAAAAATTGCAGACCAAGGACCGTTTGACACAATGGGTTGCCGAGCACAGCGCCCATTGAATGCACCGCACGCAGTGACACCGCGTTGCTCGCGTGATTGATTCATCATCTCGCTGCGGACGGTGGTGGCCCTCCTCGTCGGCCACCGCCGCTCGCAGCTTCTTGAGTTGCAGGCGCGCGCATGCCGGAAGCCGCCTGCCGGGTGATCTCCTGCAAACAAGCAGTAGCGCTCACCTGTGGCAGCCCACCCTGTGGGCGACGTGGCGCAACGATCATCGACGCGGGTACGCGCGCTGCCGGCCACAGACGCGCCCTGATAGAATCTCATTCTTCCTGCACCCGCCAGCCGTGTGCAATCACTGCGCACGCCGAGACAAACATGACGGTCAACCAAAGCGTTCTCGAACTCATCGGCAACACCCCCATGGTCAAGGCGCAGCATCTGGATACTGGATGTTGCGAGCTGTTCTTCAAGCTGGAGGCGGCCAATCCTGGTGGTTCGATCAAGGATCGGATCGGCCTGAAGATGATCGAAGCCGCAGAGCAAGCGGGTAAAATCAAGCCCGGCGACACTCTGGTGGAAGGCACTGCCGGCAACACCGGTATCGGCCTGGCACTGGTGGCGCAGCAAAAAGGCTATCGCCTCAAGCTGGTAGTGCCGGACAAGATGAGCCGCGAGAAGATATTCAATCTCAAGGCGATGGGTGCCGAGGTGATTCTGACCCGCTCGGATGTGGCCAAGGGCCATCCCGAGTATTACCAGGATATGGCTGCGCGCATTGCCAGTGAAACGCCCGGCGCGTATTTCATCAACCAGTTTGGCAACCCCGACAACCCGCGCGCGCACGAAGAAGACACCGGCCCGGAAATCTGGGCGCAGATGGAAGGGCAAATGGACGCCATCGTGTTCGGTTGCGGCTCGTCGGGCACCATGACCGGGCTGTCGCGCTTTTTCGCCAAAGCCGCGCCGCATGTGGAGTTGGTGCTGGCCGATCCGGTGGGTTCGATCCTCGCGCAGTACATCAACGAGGGGACGCTGTCCGACAAGTCCGGCTCGTGGTTGGTGGAGGGAATCGGCGAGGACTTTCTGCCATCGATCTCGGATTTCAGCCGGGTCAAGAAAGCGTATGCGGTAAGCGACAAGGACAGCTTTCTCACCGGCCGCGAACTGCTGGCGCGCGAAGGCATCCTTGGCGGCTCATCCACCGGCACCTTGGTGGCCGCAGCGCTGCGCTATTGCCGCGAGCAGACCACGCCAAAACGCGTGGTGGTGTTTGTCTGCGATACCGGCAACAAATACCTGTCCAAGATGTACAACGATTACTGGATGCTCGACAACGGCTTCATCGCCCGCGAGCAGTTTGGCGATCTGCGTGACCTGATCGTGCGGCCCTATGCGCAACGCGATACCGTGGTGATCGGCCCAGGCGATCTGCTGACCACCGCCTACCAGCGCATGAAGCTCTACGACGTAAGCCAGTTGCCGGTGATGGATGGCGAGCACATCGTCGGCATCCTCGACGAAAGCGATTTGCTGTTGCATGTGTTTGACGACGAGAAGCGTTTTCTCGACCCCGTGTCCACCGCAATGGTGACCCGTTTGCAGAACCTCGATGTGAAGTCATCAATCGATGCGCTGCTGCCGATCTTCGATCGCGGCCACGTCGCCATCGTCACCGAGGGCGAGCGTTTCCTCGGCCTGATCACCCGCATCGATCTGCTCAATTATCTGCGACGGCGGGTGGCGTAGAATCCGACTCGATGCAAACGGTGGTCAAAGGAGTATTGGGATGGGCGCGTCGTGAAGATCGTTTACTGGCGGGGCGAGCATTACTGGCTGGGGCGTTTGCTGGATCACCCGGAAATCATGAGTCAGGGCGAAACCGTCGCGGAGTTGGAAGAGAGCTTGCGTGACGCGCTGGCCCTGTTGTCGCTGTCAACGTAGCATGTTGCATACAAGGCGAAACGGGCTGCGCTCGTAACGCTTCATGTGGCTCGGCAAAATTGACATAACAGTCGCGCACAGGGTGCGCTCCTGCAGGCAGGGCGACGTTGTAGGAGCCCACCCTGTGGGCGACCGGAAAGCGACTATGGACTCCTCGGCATTTTCGGCTTTTTGCCTCATTCGCAACTACCTGGGCATCGCACAATGAAAAACGATTCCAAACTCGGCTTCGGCACCCGCGCCATCCACGCCGGGCAATCACCCGACCCCAGCACCGGTGCGGTGATGACGCCGATTTATGCCACCTCGACCTATGTCCAGAAAAGCCCGGGCGTGCATCAGGGCTTTGAATATTCACGCAGCCACAACCCCACGCGCTTTGCCTACGAGCGCTGTGTGGCATCGCTCGAAGGCGGCAGCCACGGCTACGCGTTTGCTTCGGGGCTGGCCGCCACCGCTACCGTACTCGACGCGCTCGACAGCGGCAGCCACGTGATCTGCATGGACGACGTTTACGGCGGCACCTATCGCTTGTTCGAGCTGGTGCGGCGGCGTTCGGCCGGGCTCGATTTCAGTTTCGTCGATCTCAATGACATGGCAGCGCTGGAAGCGGCAGTACAGCCCAACACCCGGTTGATCTGGTGCGAGACCCCGACCAATCCGCTGCTGAAGATCGTCGATATTGCGCTGCTCGCCGAGTTTGCGCGCAAGCGTGGCATTCGCCTGGCGGTGGACAACACCTTCAGTTCACCGGCGCTGCAGCGGCCACTCGAGCTCGGTGCGCACCTGGTGATGCACTCGGCAACCAAATACATCAACGGCCATTCCGATATCGTTGGCGGCTTGTTGGTGGTCGGCGAGGATGCCGAACTGGCCGAGCAGATCACCTTCCTGCAAAACGCGGTGGGCGGCATCCAGGGCCCGTTCGACAGCTTTCTTGCCCTGCGCGGCCTGAAAACCCTGCACCTGCGGATGAAGGCGCATTGCGCCAACGCACTGGAATTGGCGCAGTGGCTTGAACAGCATCCGGCGGTGGAGAAAGTTGCCTACCCCGGGCTTGCATCACATCCGCAGCACGCACTGGCCAAAAGCCAGATGGACGGCTTTGGCGGTATGGTCAGCGTCTGGCTCAAGGGCGGGCTGCCGGCGGCCCGCCAGTTCATGGAGCGCACCGAGCTGTTCGCCTGCGCCGAATCGCTGGGAGGGGTCGAGAGCCTGGTCAATCATCCGGCGATCATGACCCACGCCTCGGTACCGGCACAAACCCGCGCCAAACTTGGCATTACCGACAACCTGGTGCGCCTGAGCGTGGGAGTGGAAGATGTCGCTGACCTGCGCGCCGAGCTTGAGGCCGCGTTGGGCTGATTGACACGCACTGCACGGCAGTGAATAGAACGTAGACTTGGCGGTTATGGCCCAAAAAAGAACGAATCGGCGCGTCAAAGCCGAACCCAAAACCGAGAGCACCGGTATTCTGATACTCGGGATGCACCGCAGTGGCACCTCGGCCACGGCCGGGGCGCTGCCAATCCTGGGCGTACCGCTGGGTGAGCGCATGGTGCCTGCTGCGGCAGATAACCCGTTGGGTTACTGGGAGCACGCGCAGATTGTGACGGTTCATGAGCGACTTCTGGCTGGGTTACGGCGCACCTGGGAGGATGTGCGGCCGTTGCCCGAGAACTGGTTGGATTGCGAGCCGGCAAAACGTGCAGAGACGGAATTGGCCGAGTTGATCGATCACGAATTCAGCGGGCTGCCATTGTGGGGCGCGAAGGATCCGCGCATGATCCGATTTTTGCCACTATGGTGCCGGTTGCTCGATAGGCTAGGTGTCCGCGCGAAATTTTTGTTCGTTGTGCGTGATCCCGAAGAGGTCGCGGCTTCATTGGCCGTTCGTGATGGCATTGCTGCCGGGCACGCCCGCCTGTTGTGGTTGCAACACTTGGTTGAAGCGGAGGTCGCAACGCGCCAGCGGCCGCGCGCCATGATCGATTATGCGAGCCTGCTTGCCGACCCTGAGAAGACCTTGCAGACGGCCGGCGCTGCATTGGCGATCACCTGGCCAAGGTCGCCATCGGTTTGCCGGGATGCGTTGATCGCATTCCTCGATGCGGGGCAGCGGCATCATCAAAGGCGCGGTACTGATAATCCCAAGGGGATGCTCGCGTTCGAAGCCAGAGCTACCTATACCGCGTGCATGAATAAAGCGCGCGGTGAATCGGCGTGGATGCAAATCGCAGAGCAAAAGCCAGTGGTCGATAGCGCAGTGGCAGAGGCGGACTGGATTTCCGGTTTGGCCGACGCCCTGTCCCGTTGTCGCGAAGGCTCGGCGACGCTGGACGCGCGGCTCAGTGCCACAGACCAGGCATTGCAAGAGGTGACGGAACTATCGCTGTTGCGTCTGGAGCAAGTGAGCGCACTGGAAGCGCGGT